>JAVKJV010000013.1:38860-76852 GCA_031458775.1 Candidatus Fervidifonticultor quartus
GTTCCAGAAGAAGAGGTCCGGGCGGGTCGACAGGCCCTGGACGCCCGGTTTCGCGATCGCCAGGTTGAAGAAATCGCCGAACTTGATCCCGGGCACGTCCTCCCAGTAGAGCTTCTGCACCTCTTCCCAGATCTTCTTGCGCGCCTGCGCGTCCGGCTCGCGGATCAGACGGCCGATGAGCTGGTCCTTCTCGGGCGTCGTCCACCACCCGGGCCACGTCGGGCCGAGGATCACGGGCTGGATCGGCGGGTCGATCCCAGGGCTGAAGATGAACGATGTACTGAACACCTCGTAGAGATCGGGATTGGCGCGCCGCGACAGCACCGTCGCCCAGTCGAGCACCTGCAGGTCCATGGCGAACCCGGCCTCTTCCAGCTGCTGCGAGGCGATGAGCGCGGGCTTGTAGGCCCAGTCGAACGCCTGGCTGGTGATCCACCGGACCGGCTGGCCCCGATAGCCCGCCTCGGCCATGAGCCGGCGCGCGGTCGCCAGGTCGCGGCGGTTGTACGGCCCGAGCCCTTCGCGCGAGTACCACGGCGACTCCTTGAACATCAGACTGCCGTCCACGCGGAACATCAGCGGGTTGCCGAACGTGCCCGCCATGATCTTGCTCATGTCAAGCGCGGCGAGGAACGCCTGCCGCATCCGCCGGTCGGTGAACAGGCCGCGGCGCTTGTTGAACACCGCCATGGGCTGCCCGTACGGTTTGAGAATCAGGGTGCGCACGCGCGCGTCGTTGCGGAGCTGTCCGTACGCGTCGGGCGTGATGCTCTCGGCGTAGTCGTACTGGCCGGTGAGCACGCCGTTGATGCGCGTCTGGACGTCCGGCACAATCACGAAGCGCAGCCGATCCACATACGCCACTTTCTGCCCGCCGTAGCCGTCCGGCGCGCCTGGCCGCGCGGCGTACCCGTCGAACCGCTCCATCTCGATCACCTGGCCCGGCTGCCAGCGCGTCAGCTTGAACGGCCCGGTGCCGATCAGGTTCGTCGGGTCGGTAATCCGGTTGACGCCCGCCTTCTCCGCGACGGCCTGGGGGTAGATGCCCGCGAGCTGAATCGGCTGCGCGAGCGACGCGATGAGCACCCCGGAGGGCTGCCGCAGGCGGATCGTCACCGTCCGCGGCCCACGGGCTTCGATCGCCTCGATGTCGTCGCGGAAGAATGGCACGGCCACCGCGGCCATCTTCACCCAGCGCTGTAGCGACGCCACCACGTCGCGCGCGGTCATCTCCTGCCCGTTGTGGAACTTCACGCCGGCGCGCAGGGTGATCGTGTACTCGCGGCCGCCGCCGGCCACGGTGAAGCCCTCGGCCAGCATCGGGATGATGCGGAAGTTCTTGTCGTAGGTGAACAGCGGCTCGAATACGTGCCAGGCGGTGATCTCGGTCAGGTAGGCCGTGGTGGAGTGGATGTCGAGGGCCGGCGGATCCGCCGACAGCGCTACGGTCAGCGTACCGCCGCGGGTTGGCGACGGCGCGGCCGCGGAGCCGGTGGCCGCCCCGCCGAGCGCGGCCACCAGGACGAGGACGATGAGCAACCGGATGCGTCCCATGGCATGCCTCCAGTGCGTCCAGCATCGGTGACGGAACCCGGCAACGGGGCGTGCCGGGGCGTCGCCATCAGGCTAGCGACGGGCACGTGCCGGCCGCAATCGGTTGATGGCCCGACTCGCGCGCTACAACGCGCCCCCGGCGAACGTGTCGATCATCAGGCGCACGTCGTCACCCAGCGGATAGAGCACCGGGCACGTGCAGCCGGCCGCGACGTACTCCCGAACCTTGGCGCGGCACTCGTCCGGCGTGCCGGAGGCCGAAATCATCTGCACGGCCTCGTCGGGCACGAGGTGCATGGCCTCGCGAATCTCCTCCAGGCCCGCCGGCCAGGTGAGTACCTTGTTGATCTGCTCGATCAGGCCCGGGTCGACGCCGCTGGCCTTCATGATGTGTGGCTGCTGTCCCAGGTACTGTGTGAGCAACTCGCGGGCCCGGTCGAGCGCGACCTTGCGGTCGCGGTCGAGCGAGCACACCACGAGCTGCGGGCGGTCGAGATCCTCGACCCGGCGGCCGGCGCGCACGGCGCCGGCCGCCAGCGCCGCCATGGCCTCCCGGTTGTAGGCTGGCGAGACCATGTAGTTCAGGAGCACCCCGTCGGCGATCTCGCCGGCTAGTTCCATCATCTTCATGCCGGTCGCGCCGATGTAGATCGGCACGCGTTTGGGCGATCGGTCACCGTGCACGATGTCGATCTGGATATCCGTGACGCGGACGTGCTCGCCGTGGAACGTCACGCGCTCCATCGCCAGCAGGCGGCGGGTGACCTCGATGACCTCCCGCATCGCCTGGAGGGGCCGCCGTCGCGCGATCCCCACCTTCGACGCCAGGGGGTCCCACCAGGCGCCGATCCCCAACAAGACCCGGCCCGGCGCCAAGTCGTCGAGCGTTGAGAAGGTCGCCGCCAGCAGCCCGACGTTGCGGGTCCAACAGTTCACGACCCCGGAGCCGATCTTGATGCGCGAGGTCACCGCCGCGAAGGCCGCCAGCGGCACGGTCGCCTCCCGCACCAACCGGCTCTCCGCCTGCCACACCGCCTCGAAGCCCCGTTCCTCGGCGTAGCGCACATAGTCCATGCCTTCGCGGATCGCGTGTTTGTCCTGCAGGTACAACGCCACCCGTCCCCGCTCGGTCACCGGCATCCTACGACCCTCCCGTGGGTGCGAACGGGTGCGGCCCGATCTCCTCGAGCCGCCGCCAGAGGTGCTGCGCCGCCACGGCGGCCTGGGCGACCAGGCGGTCCTGGTCAACCCGTGTGAGCCGACGGTGCTGGACGATGCGCTCGCCGGCGACAATCACGTCTCGCACCTGCGCCGCGGCGCATCCAAAGATCCAGTGACCGGCCAGGTTGTCTTCGGCGAGGGGTGTGACCGCCGGGTACTCCAGAACCACCAGGTCGGCCGGCGCGTACGGTGCGATCGTACCCAGGCGCGGCTCGCCGAAGATCCGTCCCGCAAGCTGCGCCGCCTCGGCCAGCCGCGCCAACGGCCATCCCATGCCGAGGAACACATCCTCGTCACGTGCGCGGAAATAGGCGGTCCTCACCTCGCCAAACATGTCACCGCCGAGGCCATCCGTCCCCACGACCACGCGGTCGCCGAGCCGTCCCACCGGTGTGTGTCCCACGCCGTTGTTCATGTTCGACGAGGGGTTGTGCGCGATGGCCGCGCCGGAAGCGACGAGCATCGCGATCTCCACCTCATCCAGATGGATGCAGTGTGCGAGCACGGCGTCTTCGGTCAGCACGCCCGCGCGTGCGAGTCGCGGCACCACCGGCGTGCCGAACCGCGCGCGGCAGTCGCGCTGGTCGGCCTGGTCTTCGGCTACGTGGATGTGCACACCCACGTCGGCGCGGCGCGCGCCAGCCACACAGGCCTCCAGCGTGCCGGCCGAGAGCGTGAACGAGGCGTGCGCGCCGAACAACCCGCGGGTCAACGGGCGCCGGGTCGCGAGAAAGCGCTCGTTCTCGCGCACGCCGGCCGACGCCCGTTCTGGACCGTCGCGGTCCGTGACCTCATAGCACAGTACCGACCGGACCCCCAGCTCCTCCAAGGCCTCCGCCATGACATCGAGCGAGCCGTCGATCGCGTTCGGCGACGCGTGGTGATCGACCAGCGTCGTGGTCCCGGCCAGCAGGGCGGCCATCCCGCCCGCGAGCGCCGAGGCGCGGACGCTCTCCAGGTCGAGCGCGCGGTCCAGCCGCCACCAGACCCGCTGGAGGATCTGGGTGAAGTTGGCCGGCGGCGCCAACGCGTACGGCATGCCGCGCGCCAGGGTCGAGTAGAGGTGGGTGTGCGCGCACACGTTGCCAGGGACGATCAAGCAGCCGGAGCAGTCGTGTCGCGGTACCCCTTCCGGCGCCGCGCCCACGGCGTCGACGCGCCCGCCGCGCAGCACGACGTCCGCGGTCACGACCCGCGGCGGATGCCACGAGGTGACGACCGTGCCGCCGGCCAGCGCGAGACGGTCTATGCGGACACCCCCGGGCGACGGTCGGCCTCGCGATCCGACCGCGCGCGCACGGCGACACCAACCCTGGGCGCGGCGGCGCGGGCCGCCGGCGAGTCCTTCATGGGCAGCCGGGTGCGGCGGCGACCGTCGTACGTGTAGAGCGCGCCGGCCACCGCGCCGGCGGTGGGGACCAGCGCGATCTCGCCGACGCCCTTCGCCCCGTACGGCCCTTCGGGCTGGTACTCCTCGACGAAGCGGCACTCGACCGGCGGCATGCCCGCCGCAGGGATGATGTTCAGGGACTTGAGCGTCGTGGTCACCGGAACCCCACCCTCGACCAGGAACTCCTCGGACAGCGAGTGCCCCAGACCCATGTGCACCCCGCCCTCGATCTGTCCCTCGAGCAGCGTGGGGTTGATCACCTTGCCGACGTCATGCGCCGCGATCACCCTGGCGATCCTGCCGCCGTCGTCGAGGACGACGACCTGGGTCGCCCAGCCGTAGGCGAAGTGCGTGGCCGCGCCCTCAGGGCCTGTGCCGGGTTTGAAGGTCCAGTCCACCACGACCTCACCGTAGAACTCGCGGCCCTCGAGTTCGCGCAGCCGCCGGCCGTCGAGCTCGGCCTTGAGCTTGCGGGCGGCCTCGATCACCGCCCGGCCGCCGAGCACGGTGGAGCGCGACGCGGTCGTCTGGCCGGTGTCGAGCTCCCGCGTCGTGTCCACCACCACGTGCACGCGGTCAGGCGTCAGTCCGAGCTCCTCGCACGCGACCTGCTGGAGGACAGTGTGGACGCCCTGGCCCATCTCGGTCCACGAGTGGAACAGGGTCACCGTGTCGTCGGCCTCCGGCCGGAGGATGGCCTTGCCGTACTCCTTGAGCCCGTTGCCCACCCCGGTGTTCTTGACGCCGCAGGCGATACCCGCGTACTTCGCCGCGTAGAACGCGTCCTTGACCGCGAGCAGCGTCTTCTTGATGCCGACACCCGGACCGAGCGTCTGCCCGGTGCCGAACGCATCGCCGACGTCGAGGGCGTTCCGCCAGCGCATCTCCCAGCCGTCGAGCCCCACGCGCTCGGCCAGGATGTCCATCATGCCTTCCATGGCGAACTGCGCCTGGTGTGAGCCGAACCCGCGCATGGCACCGCAGGGCGGGTTATTAGTGTACACGGCCCGCGCCTCGATGTCGACGTTGGGAATCCTGTAGGCGCCGCAGGCGTGCCCGGCCGCGCGCTCCAACACCTTGTCCCCGACGCTGGCGTAGGCGCCGGTGTCGCCGGTGATGCGCGCCCGCAGTGCCACCAGGCGGCCGTCCGCGTCGCACCCGACCGTGTACTCCAAGGTCATGGGGTGTCGCTTGGGGTGGAACCGTATGCTCTCGGCGCGAGACAGGGTCAGCAGCACCGGGCGGCGAGTCCGCAGTGCGAGCAGCGCGGCGTGGGCCTGCACGTTCAGGTCTTCCTTGGCGCCGAACGCGCCGCCGTTGGCCACCTGGGTCACGCGCACGTGCTCTGTGGGCACCCCCAGGAACGACGCGATCTGCCGCCGGTCCTCCCAGACGCCCTGCCCCTGGGAGTACACGTGGACGCGGCGACCGTCGCCGGGTGCCGCGAGCGCGGCCTCGGGTTCGAGGAACGCGTGCTCGATGAACTGTGTCGTGAACGTCTCGGTCGCGACGTGCGCGGCCGACGCCAGACCCGCGTCCACGTCCCCGCGCTTGATAACCGACACCGAGAGGACGTTGCCGCCCGGGTGGATCTCCGGTGCGCCTGGCGCAAGCGCCGCACGTGGATCGGTCACCGGCTCCAGCACCTCGTATTCGACGCGGATCAACGCCGCTGCCTCGCGGGCGGCGTGGCGCGACTCCGCCGCCACCGCGGCCAGCACATCGCCGACGTACGCCGTCGTCTCGCCCTCGGCAACGAACTGCCGCCAGTCGCGGGTGATCAGGCCCTGGGTCCGCTCGCCCGGCACGTCCTTCCACGTCACGACCGCGACCACGCCGGGATGCGCCTCGGCCGCGGACGTATCGATCCGCAGGACCCGCGCGCGGGGGTGGTCGGACCAGCGGATGGCGCCGTGCAGCATCCCGGGCACACGCATGTCGTTCACGTAGGGCTTGTCGCCCAGAACCAGTTCCCTGCCCTGGTACCGGATGGTGCGCGAGCCGACACGGCCGCTACGTTCCAGCACCGGCAGCGGTTCCCCGCGCTTCGCCGCGGCGGCCATCATGATCGCGTCCACGATCTTGATGTACCCGGTGCACCGGCACAGGTTGCCGGCCAGCGCCTTGCTGACCTCATCGCGCGTGGGCTGGGTGTTGCGCGCGAGCAGGGCCTCCGCCTTCATGACGATGCCCGGGGAACAGAACCCGCACTGCGAGGCGCCCGCGGCGACAAAGCAGTGTGCCCAGAGGTCGCGCGCCCGAGCGGAGAGCCCGTCCTGTGTGGTGACCCGCTTGCCGGCGAAGCGCGCGGCGGGCTGCGCGCACGAGACCACGGCGCGGCCGTCGGCGATGACCGTACAGGCGCCGCACGAGCCCTCGGGCGCACACCCATCTTTGACCGAGGTGACGCCGCAGTGCTCGCGGAGGACTTCCAGCAGGCTGGCACCTTCCCGGGCCTCCACTGTGACGGGCCGGCCGTTCAGGACGAACTGCATCGTCACGCCCCCCATGACGGTGCCCTCCTCGCGTCCTGGGCTCAGTCCTTGCGGCCCGAACCCGACGCCATCAGCTCTTGCTGACCGGCACCCAGCCCGAAGTAATGCGGCACAGGTTCAGGGCCGGGCACCTCCGGCACCGGCGGCGGTCCGGCCGAGCGCACCGGCGGGCTCAACCCAAGAAGATCATCGGGCCTGATCGGCACACGGTTCAACTCCCGGCCCGTCGCGTGACGCAGAGCCGCTACGATCGCGGGGGTGGACACGATCGTCGGCAGCTCGCCCATGCCCTTGGCGCCGTACGGCACACCTGGTTCGGGGTCCTCAATGACCGCCGTGGAAACCGCCGGCATGTCGAGGATCGTCGGGATCAGGTAGTCGGTGAAGGACGCATTGCGGATGTGCCCGTCCTTCACCTGGATCTCTTCCATGAGCGCCAGGCCGAGACCCATTGCCGTGCCGCCTTCGACCTGCCCCTCAAGGCCCTGCGGGTTCATCGCGCGGCCGACGTCGTGCACCGAGGCTACGTGCACCACCTTGACCAGACCCAACTCCGCGTCCACCTCGACGACCGCGCGCTGCGCAGCGAACGCCAGGGTGACGTGCACGTCGCCCTGGCCCCTCGCGTCGAGCGGCTGGGTCGGCCGGTGATGGTAGGTCCGGGTCTGCTCGATCGGCTCGTCGAGGTAGTCGTCGATCGCGCCGACGTGTTTCCCGTCTGCGAGCACCTGTCCGTCTTCCAGACTCAGCGCGCCAGATACCACCGTTCCGGCGCGGCCGGCCCGCTCCCTGACCCGTTCGAACAGCGCGTCGCGCACGGCCTGACAGGCCAGCTGCACCGCGCCGCCGGACATCATCGTCTGTCGCGACGCCGACGTCGACCCCGCCGACCCGACCTGTGTGTCGGACGGATGCAGCACCACGTGCTCCACGCCAAGCTCAGTGCGCGCGATCTGCGCCAGCACGGTATGAATCCCCTCGCCGACTTCGGCGGCCGCGCTGTGCACCTCAACTGCCGCGCCGTGTGCTCCTCTGAACAACCGGACCCGCGCCTCGGAGGAGTCGTCGAACCCTCCGCTGTAGGCAATGTTCTTGTGGCCCACCGCGAACCCCACGCCGCGGCGCAACGCCTCGCCGCGCGACACGTTGCCGGCCCCGCCGGGGAGTGACAGGGCATCACGCCGGCAAGACGGCTCCGGAGGCATCGGCATGGCCGCGCAGCGCTCGATCAGCTCGCGGACCGGCGCGCTGCTGCGCACGACCTGTCCGGTGATCGTTGTCGACCCCACTGTCAGGGCATTCTTGAGCCTAATTGCGATCGGGTCGAGGCCGAGGGCGCGGGCGAGTTTATCCATCTGCGCCTCGTAGGCGAAACACACCTGTGGCACCCCGAACCCGCGCATCGCGCCGCACGGCGGGTTGTTCGTGTACACACAGGTCGCCTCGACCAGTGCGTTGGGGACGTCATACGGACCGGCCGCGAAGGTGGCCGCGTTGCCGATCACCGCGGACGACGACGACGCGAACGCGCCGCCGTCGAGCAGCACGCGCGCATACATGTTGGCCAGCCGGCCGTCGCGGGTCGCGCCATGCCGCATCCAGATGCGCGAGGGATGCCGGTGCACGTGCCCGTAGAACGACTCCTCGCGGCCGTAGACCATCTTCACGGGCTTGCCGGTGCGCAGCGCGAGCATACACGCGTGGATGTGCATGCTCACGTCCTCGCGCGCGCCGAACGCGCCGCCCACACCCGCCAGCGTGAGCCGGATCTTCTCCACCGGCAGACCTAGGCATGGCGCCATCTGTTGCCGGTCGACGTGCAGCCACTGCGTGGCCACGTAGAGATCGACGCCGCCGTCGTCGGCCGGAACGGCCAGCCCGGACTCCGGCCCGAGAAACGCCTGGTCCTGCATCGCGGTCTCGTAGTAGCCTTCCACCCAGACCTCGGCCGGCGCGTTCGGGTCCCCATGCTCGATACGCAGGTGCCGGAGGACATTGCCGAAGTCGTGGATCCTCGGCGCGTCCGGCCGCAGCGCCTGCTCCATGTCGGTGACCGCAGGCAGCACCTCGTAGTCCACGACGATGCGCTCCGCGGCACGCCGCGCCACTTCGAGGTCGACCGCCGCGAGCACTGCCACCGGCTCGCCGGCGAACCGGACGCGGTCCCATGCGAGCACCGGCTGGTCGGCGAACTCCAGACCATAGGTCTTCTTACCCGGCACGTCGTCGGCAAGCAGCACCGCGTGCACCCCGGGACTGGCGACGGCCTTCGAGATATCGACCGCGCGGATACGGGCGTGCGGGTGCGGGCTGCGCAGGGTGTAGCCCCACAGCATGCCCTCCGCCCAGAGATCGCTCCCGAACGCGAACGTGCCCTTCACTTTGGGCACACCGTCGAGCCGGCGCGCGCTCTCGCCGACGCCGCCCCGGGTGCGCCGCATCGTGCCGAGGCTCATCGGCTCACGCTCCCGGCCTGACGCGACCCGGCAATCCGCTGCGCCACACGGCGCCCGGCGGCTGCGACCTCGTCCTCGTCCACGCCCACCAGCCGGCGCTCACGCACTACGGGCCGGCCCTCGACCCACAGGTGCCGCACGCGGCCGGGCGTGCAGAACACGAGGGCGGCCACCGGATCGCTGGCCGCGCCGGCGTGCTCCAGACCGCTGACATCGAACAATGCGACGTCGGCACGCTTGCCCGCCTCGAGCGACCCGATGTCGTTCCGTCCCAGACACGCCGCGCCGCCCCGTGTGGCGGCGCGCAACGCCTCGCGCGCAGTCATCCCGGCCGCGCCGCGCGCGCGCGCTGCCAGCAGCCCCGTGCGCGCCTCTGCGAGCAGGTGCCCGGAGTCGTTCGACGCCGAGCCATCCACGCCCAGGCCGACGCGCGCGCCAGCGTCGAGCAGCGCCCGCACCGGTGCGATGCCCGATCCCAAGCGCAGGTTGGACGACGGGCACCACGCAACGCCGGTCCGGCTCGCCGCGACGCGGCGCACACCCTGCTCGTCCAGATGGACACAGTGGGCCAGCCACACGTCGTCGCCGATCCAGCCGAGGTCGTCGAGGAGTTCGAGCGGCCGCTTGCCGTATCGGGCGCGGCAGTACGCGTCCTCGTCGAGCGTCTCGGCGATGTGCGTGTGGAGCCGGACGTCCAACCGCCTCGCCAGGCTTGCGGACTCGCGCATCAGGCGGTCGGTCACGGAGAACGGCGAGCACGGCGCGATGGCGATGCGTAGCATCGATCCCGCCGAGGGATCGTGGAAGCGGCGCACGGCCTCTTCGGTCTGCGCGAGCACGGTGTCGGCGTCCTGCGCGATCGAGTCCGGAGGCAGGCCGCCGGAGGACTCGCCGAGATCCATCGAACCGCGGCATGGATGGAACCGCAGCCCGAGGCGGCGGGCGGCGTCGATCTCCGCCTGGAGCAGACCGACGCCGGCGGCCGCGCGATCCCGGGGAAACACGTAGTGATGATCGGTAGACGTCGCGCACCCGGACAGAGCCAGTTCCGCCAGGCCGACCAGCGCGCCGACGTGGACCCACTCGTCGTCAACCGAGGCCCAGACGGGATACAGCTCACGCAGCCATTCGAACAGCCCGTGGGCCTGCGCGCGCACGCGCGTCATCGTCTGGTACAGATGGTGGTGACTGTTGACGAGCCCGGGGACCGCAATCAGGCCACAGCCGTCCACGTGTTCGGGCCGCCCGGTGGCCAGGGTCTCGGGTGGTGCGCCGGCGCCGACCCACGCGATGGCGCCACCGTCGATCACGAGCGACCCGCCGGAGATCTCGGTCCCGGCATCGTCCATCGTGACCACGACGTCGCAGCGGTCGATGACGGTCGTCACACCGGCTCACCCCGCATGCGGCGCGCAGCCATCTGCACCGCGTCAAGGATCTTGGCGTACCCGGTGCAACGGCACAGGTTACCCGACAGCGCCTCGCGGATCGAAGTCTCGTCGGGGGCCTGGTTGCGTGCCAGCAGGTCCGCGGCGGCCACGACCAACCCCGGGGTGCAGAACCCGCACTGCACCGCGCCCGCCTCGATGAAGGCTTCCTGTACCGGATGCAGACCGTCCGGGCGCGCAAGGGCCTCGACCGTGCGCACCTCGCGCTCGTGGGCCTGTGCGGCCAGCACCAGGCACGCACACACCAGTTCGCCGTCGAGCCATACCGAACACGACCCGCACTCGCCCTGCTCGCACGCGTTCTTCGCGCCCGGCAACCCGAGGTGGTCGCGCAGCAGGTGCAGCAAGCTGGCGCCGGCCCAGACGTCGGCCGAACGCCACTCGCCGTTGACGTTCGCCCGCACGATCACCGCCGGTCCTCCAGCGCCCACGCGAGCGCCCGCCGCGCCAGCACCGCGCACGCATGCCGGCGGTAGGCCGCGGTGCCGCGGACATCGTCGATCGGTCGCGCCGCGGCGGCGACGCGCTCTCCGAACGCGTCGATGACGTGCTGCGGCAGCGGCGCCTCGCGGTCATCCCACACACCGGCTTCGGCAAGGGCCCGCGCCGCAAACGCCTCGGCCTCGGGCGCCCGCAGGATGGTGGGCCCGACCGAGCCGAGGGCGACCCGCACCGCGCGGCGGTCCTCGTCGAGCACAAGACACAGACTGGCCACCGCGATGACCATGGCGTTCCGCGGGCCGACCTTCGAGTACGAACCCGGCCCGCGGGGCACGCGCCACCGCGCGCCGAGAATCAACTCGTCCGGGGCCAGCGCGGTCTTCTTCGGCCCGACCATGAACCGCTCAAACGGCAGCGTCCGCGTGACCCCGCCGGCCCTCCCAAGCACAATCTCGGCCTCGTAGGCCGCCAGCACAGGCAGGGCGTCGCCCGCCGGCGACGCGGTGCCCAGGTTGCCGCCGACGGTTCCCCGGTTGCGGATTTGCGGCGACCCCACCGATCGCGACGCCTGGACCAGCGGCGTGAACTCCCGCAATTCGCGTACGATGCGGGCATACGTCACCCCGGCACCGAGAAAGATCGCGCCGTTCTCGCGGCGCCACTCCCGCAACTCCGGCAGCCGGCTGATGTCCAGCATCGCCATTGGACGCCTGCGGTCGAAGTTGAGGTCCACCATGAGATCCGTGCCGCCCGCGATCGGCACCGCCTCGGGCCGGTCAGCCTTCGTCGCGAGGGCTTCGTCCAGGGTGCGCGGGAGGGCGACGTCCATCGGTCACCTGGCGGCAGGGTCGCGCTTGAAGATCGGCAGGACGCCCAGGTGCCGCACGTCCTCGCGCGCCGCGCCCTCGAGTAGCAACACCGCGGTCGCGATGACCGTGCCACCGGCCTGCGTGACCAGGGCGGTCATCGCCTGCAGGGTCTCGCCGGTGCTGACGATGTCGTCGATCACGCCCACGCGCCGGCCGCGCACCTTCTGCGCGTCGCGGCCGTCCATGTACAGCTCCTCCTCGGTCCGCGCGGTGATCGGCCGGTAGCGCACCATCAACGGCGAGAGCATGAACGGCCGGATCTGGCGGCGACATACCACGTACGGCTTCAGGCCGGCAAGCGTGGCGATCGCGTGGGTCAGCGGGATGCCCTTTGTCTCGGTGGTCACGAACAGGTCGCACTGTTCCAGGCCGGGTGCGAGCAGGCGCGCCGCGCGGTCGATGACCTCGGTGTCACCCAGGCTGTAGTAGTACGCGATCCAGGTGTCCGGTGCGACCTGAATCAGCGGCAGGGTGCGGGTGACGCCGGCCACCTCGAGGTCGAACGTCGCCTGACCGTGGTACGGAAGGACGTGGGACATCGAGACCTCACGTGCTCGTCAACCACCACTGAGCAGTTCTCGGCCGTCGCGCGCGATGCCTCCTGGCGGCCGGCAGAGGAACCCGACCGGTATCCGGGGAACACGCCGGCGATGGACCTTCCGCGGCTCATTCAGGTGGCGCGCGCTCAGGCGCCCGCCGACGTGCTGCTCGCCAACGCCCGCGTGGTCGACGTGTTCAACCTGGAGATCGTCGAGGCCGATGTCGCCGTGGCCGGCACCCGCATCGCCGGCGTCGCGACCGGCCGTCACCGCGGGGTCTATCAGGCACGCGAGGTGGTCGATCTGCGGCGCGCGTTCCTCGCGCCCGGGTTCATCGACGGGCACGTGCACATCGAGAGTTCGATGGTCAGCGTGCCGGAGTTCGCGCGGGTGGTCGTGCCCCGCGGCACGACGACCGTGATCGCCGACCCGCACGAGATCGCCAACGTGCTCGGCATCAGCGGCATCCGCTACATGCTCCAGGCCGCGAAGTACAACCCCCTGAGCGTGTTCATCATGGCGTCGTCGTGCGTGCCGGCGAGCCCGATGGAGAGCGCGGGCGCCGAAATCACCGCCTACGACCTCGAAACGCTGATGCAGGACAAGTGGGTCCTGGGCCTGGCGGAGATGATGAACACGCCGGGGGTGCTGGCCGCCGACCCCGAGGTGCTGGCCAAACTGGCGGCGGCCGGCCGCCGGCCGATCGATGGGCACGCACCCGGCATGACCGGTCCCGATCTCAACGCGTACGTGGCCGCCGGCGTGCGTTCGGACCACGAGTGTACGACGGCGGCCGAGGCCGCCGAGAAGCTCCAGCGGGGGATGACCATCATGCTGCGCGAGGCCACCGGCGCGCGCAACCTGAACGACCTGCTGCCGCTGATCGCGCCGAAGAATGCGCGGCGGGTCGTCTTTTGCACCGATGACCGCACACCGCTGCACCTGCTGGCCGACGGGCACATCGACTCAATGGTCCGGCAGGCGATCACGCGCGGGCTCGACCCCCTGCTCGCCCTGCAGATCGCGAGCCTGAACGCCGCCGAGTACTTTGGGCTCCACGACCGTGGGGCCGTGGCGCCGGGCCGGATGGCCGACCTGGTCGTCTTCGACGATCTGCGCGCGCCGCAGCCTCGACTCGTGTACCGGCACGGCCGGCTGGCCGCACGGCATGGCGAATTGCTCCCTTACGACCGGCCCGAACGCCTGCCGGCGCTGCGCGGCTCGATCAACGTCCCCCGCAGCACCCTGCACTTCCGCGTCCCCGCCCGGGGGCGCCGCATCCGTGTGATCGAGGTCATTCCCAACCAGATCATCACCGGCGCGGCGGAGACCGAGGCGGCGATTGCCAACGGCGAGGCGGTCGCCGATCCCAACCGCGACCTGCTCAAGATCGCGCTCATCGAGCGGCACAGCGGCAGAGGCCGGATCGGCCTGGGCTTCATCAGGGGCTTCGGGCTCAAGCTCGGCGCGCTGGCCTCGAGCGTCGCCCACGACGCGCACAATATCGTGGTGGTCGGCGTGACCGACGACGCGATGCGCACGGCGGTCGAGCTCATCCTTGAAATGCAGGGCGGGATGGTCGCGGTCGCCGGCCGCGAGGTCGTGACGCTGCCCCTGCCGATCGCCGGGTTGATGGCGGACGAGCCGGCGACCGTGGTGGCCGACCGCATGCGCGCGCTGCAGCGCACCGCCCGGCGCATGGGCACGACGCTGGAAGACCCGTTCATGACGCTGTCGTTCATGGCGCTGTCGGTGGTTCCGGAGTTGAAGTTGACCGACCGGGGTCTGCTGGACGTCACCAGGTTCGACCTGGTGCCGCTGTTCGTCGATACGGCGACCTAACGATCGAAGGCATCTGCGACCGCGCCGAGCGCGGACGGGCACTTCGAGGCTCGAGCGTCACAGCGCGACGGCCCGCACACCGTCAAAGAGCGGCGTCTACGTCCGAGAGAACTGCGCGCGAGGGAGATAGCGCCCGCGGCCGCGGGCGCCGACGAACTGCGCCCCGTCGACAATCTGCTCCCCGCGAGACCACACCGCCACCGGCGCGCCGCGCATCGTCATGCCCTCGAACAGGCTGTAGTCCACTCGCATGTGGTGCGTGTGCGCGCTGATCGTCCGCGCAGTGCCAAGGTCCCAGAGTGCGAGGTCGGCGTCGGCGCCGACGGTGATCGTGCCCTTGCGAGGATAGAGCCCGAAGAGGCGAGCCGGGTTGGTCGCGCCAATCTCGACCAGGCGATTCAGTGAGACCCGTCCCTGACAGACGCCCAGATGGTGCAGGACCTGCAGCCGGTGCTCGATCACCGGCAGCCCGTTCGGGATCTTGGTGAAGTCGTTCATCCCGAGACGCTTCTGCGTCGCGAAGTGGAACGGGCAATGGTCGGTGGACACGACCGCCAGCGCGCCGTCGCGCAAGGCTCGCCACAGCGCCTGCTGGTCGGCCACGGTCCGGAGCGGCGGCGAGCAGACATACTTCGCGCCCTCGAACCCCGGCCGGTCCAGATCGTCCGCGGTGAAGCACAGGTACTGCGGGCAGGTCTCGCCCCACACCGGCAACCCGCGCGCCCGCGCCGCCCGGATCTGCGCGACGGCGCCCGCGCACGTGACGTGCACGACGTACAGCGGCGCGCCCGCCACTTCGGCCAGGGCGATCGCGCGGCCGGTGGCCTCGGCCTCGAGCACGGCCGGCCGCGTCAGGCCGTGATCGCGCGGCGCGCGGCGTCCGGCGGCCAGCGCGTCACCGATCAGCACGTCAATGGCGTCGCCGTGCTCGCAGTGCACCATGGTGAGCATGCCGGCCGCCGCGGCCCGGCGCATGATCCGCAGGATGTCGGCATCCTCAACCATGACGCGGCCTCGGTACGCCATGAGCACCTTGACCGTGGGCACGCCCCGGGCCGGCAGGTGCGCGACCTCATCGAGCACCTCGGGCCTGGGATCGGTGATGGTCATGTGGAATCCGTAATCGATGCAGGCCTTGTCCCGCGCCCTGGCGTGCCACTGGTCGAGCGCCTCGTGCAGACTCGCGCCTCTCGGCTGGATGACGAAATCGAGGTGTGACGTCGTGCCGCCGAAGGCCGCGGCAACCTGCCCGGACTCGAAGTCGTCGGACGCGGCGATGTCACCCAGCGGCATGTCGAGGTGGGTGTGCACGTCAATGCCGCCGGGCAGCAGGTGCAGACCGCCGGCATCAACCACGCGCGCGCCGTCACGCGCGAGATCCGCGCCGATCGCGGCGATGCGCTCGCCCGCGATCAGCACGTCGGCCCGGTAGGTCTCCGATGCGGTGACCACGGTGGCGCCGCGGATAAGCGCGCGGCGGTCCGTGCCGCCTGGCGGGCCGACGCTTCCTGCGCCCCGTCCCATCTCGTCCCGAAGGTTCTTCGCGCCCGCGCAGCGCTCCTCGCGACGGCGGTCGCCCTGGAGGGTGGACCCGGCCATCGGCGAATGAAGAGGACAGCCACACGTTCAGCCCACGATCAGCGGAGGACCGGGGACTGGCGCGCATGACGGTCGCACAGGCGGGCACGCACTCTTCCCCTCCCGCGCCCCGCGACGCCTCCGAGATGCTCCTGCTGCGGGACATCACGAAGACGTTCCCCGGCGTGGTCGCCAACGACCGTGTCACCCTGGACGTGCGTCGCGGCGAGGTCCACGCGCTCCTCGGCGAGAACGGCGCGGGCAAGACGACCCTGATGAATGTGCTTTACGGCATCTACCCGCCCGACGCCGGGGAGATCTGGGTGCGCGGGACGCGGGCGCGCATTCGCTCGCCGCGCGACGCGATCGCCCTCGGGATCGGCATGGTGCCGCAACACTTCCTGCTCGTTCGGCGCCACACGGTCGCGGAGAACATCGCGCTGGGGCTGCCCGGCGAGTCGTTTGTGTTCCCGGTCAGGGGGATCGGCGCGCGCATCGAGGAGTTGGGTGCGCGCTACGGCCTGGCGGTCGATCCCGGCGCACGCATCTTTGAACTGTCGCCAAGCGAGCAGCAGCGCGTCGAGATTCTCAAGGCGCTGATCCGCGGCGCCCGGATCCTGGTGCTCGACGAGCCGACCAGCGTGCTCACCCCGCAGGAGACGCGCGGCCTGTTCGACGTGCTGCGCCGCATGAAGCAGGACGGCCACGCGGTCATCTTCATCTCGCACAAGCTCGACGAGGTCATGGCGATCGCTGACCGCGTCACGGTCTTGCGCAAGGGCCGGGTCGTCGCGACGCAGGCGCTGGCCGGCACGGACAAGCGCGCGCTAGCACGGCTGATGGTCGGCCGCGACATCGAGTTCCGGCTGCCGAAGACTTCTCCCCACACAACCGGCGAGGGCCTGCTCATTGAGGATCTCGTCGTGCTCAACGACCGAGGGCTCCCGGCGCTGAGAGGCCTGTCGCTCGCCGTGCGCCGCGGCGAGATCGTAGGCATCGCCGGCGTGGCGGGCAACGGTCAGCGCGAACTCGTGGAGGCGGTGACCGGGCTGCGCCGCGCGACGCGTGGACGGATTCGGGTGCTCGACCATGAGATCACCAACCGGTCGGCGCGGGCGGTCTTCGAGGCCGGGGTGGCACACGTCCCGGAGGACCGGCTGCGGATGGGAATCGTGCCGTCGTTGTCGGTCGCCGAGAATCTGGTCCTCAAGACCTACCGGCAGCCGCCCTTCTCCCGCGGGCCGATCATCGATCGGACGGCCATCGATCGGTTCGCCCGGCGGATGATCGCCGAATACGAGATCGTGACGCCCGGCCCGCAGACACCGGCGCGTCTGTTGTCCGGCGGCAACATCCAGAAGCTCATCCTCAGCCGCGAACTATCCGCACGGCCGTCGGTCATCGTCGCGGCGCATCCGACCTCCGGGCTCGACGTCAGCGCGACGGAGCAGATCCACACACTGCTCCTGCGCCGCCGGCAGGACGGCACCGCCATCCTCCTGGTGTCGGAGGATCTTGACGAGGTGCTCGCGCTGTCGGATCGGATTGCCGTGCTGTTCTCCGGGGAAATCATCGGTGTGCTTGACGAGGCCACCGCCGACCGCGAGCGGATCGGCCTGATGATGATGGGGCAGCGCGGATGACCGATCCTGGACGCCGGAGGGCGGAGGGTCACAGGTGAGGCGGCTCGGTCCCTTCCTGATCGAGCCGGCCCTGGTGCCGACCGGCGCCTGGACGCTCGGCGTATCGGTGGCCGCGGTCGTCGCCGCCCTGATCGCCGCCGCCGGCCTGTTCTGGGCATTTGGCCTCAACCCGCTGACCGCGTATGCCACGATCTTCGCCGGCACGCTCGCCGACCGGCGGGCTGCACCGGAAATCTTCCGGCAGGCGATTCCGCTGCTCCTGTGTGGGGTGGGCCTGGTGCTGGCCTTTCGCGCGCGGTTCTGGAACATCGGCGCCGAAGGCCAGCTGCTGGCCGGCGCGGCCGGGGCCACGGGCGTGGCATTGTTCGCGCCCCTGCCGGACCCGTTGGTACTGCCCGCGATGTTCCTGGCCGGTGCGCTCGCCGGCGCCCTGTGGGGATTGCTGCCGACTCTGCTGCGGATGAAGCTGGACGTGAACGAAGTCATCTCGACGCTGATGATGAACTACATCGCCCTGTTCTTCGTGGACTGGCTGGTCCACGGGCCCTGGAAAGGTCCCACCGCGTTCGGGTTCGCATACACCGACACGTTCCGCGACGCGGCGTGGCTGCCGCTGCTGCCGGGCACGCGCGTTCACTGGCCAACGCTCCTCCTAGGCTTGGCGCTGGCCGCGGCCCTGGCGTTCTTCCTCGCGCGCACCCGCCTGGGCTTCGAGATCCGCGTCGAGGGTGAGAATCCCACTGCGGCGCGCTACGCCGGCATCGACCCGCTGCGCACCGTCATCGCGGCCATGCTGATCTCTGCCGGCGCCGCCGGCCTCGCAGGGGTCGGCGAGGTGGCGGGCATTCACCACCGCCTGCTGTTTCCCACGCAGGTCTCGCTCGGATACGGGTACGCGGCCATCATCGTCGCCTGGCTGGCACGTGGCAGTCCGCTCGCATCGGTCCTGACCGCGCTCTTCCTCGGGTTGATCTTTAGCGCGGGCGATACCATGAAGGTGACGCTGCAGATGCCATTCCGCGTGACCGACGTGTTCAACGGACTCATCCTCTTCTTCCTGATCGGCAGCGAGCGGTTGCTGCGCTACCGCGTCCGCTGGGCGCCGGCGCGCGCCGGACAGCCGGCGGCCGAGGTCACGGCCGGAGGCGACTGATGCCGGAGTGGCTCCTGACGACCGTCAGCCGGGCGGTGGCCGTGAGCACGCCGCTCCTTTGGGCGGCGCTTGGCGAGATCTACGCCGAGCGCACTGGCGTCGTCAACCTCGGCGTCGAGGGCATGATGATCCTCGGCGCGTTCTTCGCCTTCGCGGTCGCGCAGACGTCGGGCAATCCGGTCCTTGGCCTGTCGGCTGCTGCCGTCGTCGGTGGCACCGCGGCGCTGCTGCACGCATTCGTGGCCGTGACGCTGCGCGCCAATCAGTACGTGTCGGGTCTGGCCCTGGCCATGCTTGGCCTGGGTCTCTCCGGCGTGCTCGGCCGCGGGTACGAGGGCACGCCGCTGGTGAATACCCTGCCGGAGATCTCGGGTCTGACGTACCTGGGGTTCGCGCTCGCGGTGCTTCTGTGGTTCGTGCTCTATCACACGCGGGCGGGCATCGTGATCCGTTCGACCGGTGAGTCGCCGGCGGCCGCCGATGCCCTCGGCGTCAATGTGTACCTCGTGCGCTACCTGGCCGTCGTCTTCGGCGGCCTGCTGGCCGGGGTGGCCGGCGGGTTCCTGTCGGTCGCCTACCGGCCGTCCTGGACGGAAGGCATGACCGCGGGGCTGGGGTGGATCGCCATCGCCATCGCGATCTTCTCGGCCTGGGATCCCCTGAGAGCCGTATGGGGCGCGCTGCTGTTCGGCGCCCTCTTCCACCTCTCATTTCGGTTGCAGGCCCTCGTCGCGCCGGAGGCACTGCGCATGCTCCCGTTCGCGTTCACCATTTTGGTCCTGGCCGTCACGGCGCGCGGCCGGCGCGGCCAGGGCGTGCCGGAAGCCCTGGGGTTACCGTACACGAGCGGCGAGAAGTAGGAAAGGCTGCCGGGGTCGAATCTGGATGACAGCAGCACGGAACGAGACGCGCGACACAAGGAGGGAAGCCATGCGCTGGCTCACGCTGTTCATGGTCGTGGCGCTGGTGGGCATCCTCGTACTGCCCAGCGGCGCCCAGCAGAAGCTCAAGGCAGGATTCATCTACGTCGGCCCCATCGGCGACTACGGGTGGACGCACGCGCACGACGTGGGCCGCAAGAAGGCCATGGCCAAGTTCCCCTGGCTGGAGACGATCTACACCGAGAGCGTCCCCGAGGGACAGGTCGAGCCCTTCATTGACAAGATGATCCAGCAGGGCGCCCGGGTCATCTTCACGACGAGCTTCGGCTTCATGGACGGCACGCTCGCCGCGGCCAAGCGCTATCCGAACATCATCTTTGCCCACGCGTCGGGCTTCAAGCGCAATCCCAACATGGCCACGTACATGGCGGACTTCTATCAAGTCTACTACCTGAACGGTCTGATGGCCGGTGCGCTCACGAAGTCCAACAAGGTCGCGTACGTGGGCGCGTTCCCCATCCCCGAGGTGAAGCGGCACCTGGGCGCGTTCGCGCTCGGCGTGCGCGCGGTCAACCCGCGGGCCACGATCCACGTGCGCTGGATCATGGAGTGGTTCAGCCCGACCGCGGCCAAGGAGGCGACCGAAGCCTTGATTGCTGAAGGCGCCGACGTCTTCGCGTTCACCGAGGACTCGCCCACCGTCGTGCAGGTCGCCGCGAAGAGGAACCTGCCGAGCTTTGCGCACTACTCGCCGATGCTGAAGTTCGCACCGCAGCACGTGGTCTCGGGCCAGCTCGTGCACTGGGATACGATTTACATCGACTTCCTGGGCAAGGTCTACTCGGGCCGCTACAACGCGGAGAACCTGTCCAACGTGGACTACTGGTGGTTGCTGGCGGAGAAGGCCGTCGAGTTGGGCGGCGATATGGGTGTGCCGGTGACCCCCGCGTGGAGGGCCCGGTTGCAGGCAGTCACCGTGAACACGCCCGGCCTCGGCCGCATGAATGTCTACGACCTAGTCATGCGGCGGCTGGAGCAGATGTCGCGCAAGCCGGTGGCATTCGACCCCTTCACCGGCCCGATCCGCGACCGGAAGGGCGTGCTCCGCGTGCCTGCCGGCAAGACCATGACCGTGGGTGAACTCACCAGCATGGAGTGGGCGGCGCCGGGCATCGTCGGCCCGTGGCCGCGGGAGCCGTAAGCGGGAGCCATAACAAGACGCGCGACCGGCTTTCCGCGCCCGACGGGCCCCCGGGGGCCGGGGGCCCGTCGCGACATCACGTGCCGGACGCGCGGCCGGCGTCACGCGCCACGAGACGCCAGCACGTCCAGCACCCGGGTCAACGGGACGCCGCGGTGCGCGAGCAGCACGAGCAGGTGATAAAGCAGGTCCGCCGCCTCCTCCGCGACACGCTCGTCCGTTTCGTGACGGGCCGCGCGCACGACCTCGTCGGCCTCCTCCGCGATCTTCGGGCCGATGGCCTGGAGCCCGCCGCGCAGGAGGGATGCGGTATACGAGTCTTCGGGCATCGCGCGCCGGCGCTCCGCGACCACGCCTTCCAACCGGGACAGGACCGGACCATGCGCGAGCTGCTCTTCGCCGTCCGGCGTGCGGTAGAAGCACGAGATGTGCCCTGTGTGGCACGCCGGCCCGGCAGGGACGACCTGCGCGGCGATCGCGTCGCCGTCGCAGTCCACGCGCAAGTCGGTCACACGCTGGAAGTGCCCGGACGTCTCACCCTTGCGCCACAGCGTCTGGCGCGCCCGGCTCCACAACCACATCTCCCCGGTCGCTCGCGTGCGTTCGAACGCCTGCTCATTCATCCACCCGAGCATCAACACCGCACCCGATCGGGCATCCTGCACGACAACCGGCAGGAGTCCCTGGCTCCAGTCGGGCAATGCCCCGTCGCTCACGACACCGCCTCCTGCGTGTCCTGGCGGACGGGCACGCCTGCCGCCGCCAGCGCCGCCTTGACCACCGGAATGGGATACGTGTCGAAGTGGAAGATCGACGCTGCGAGCGCCGCGTCGGCGCCGCCCTCGGTCAGCACCTCAATGAGGTGCCGCGGCGAGCCCGCGCCGCCCGACGCGATCACCGGCACCCGCACCGCCTCGGCCACGCGGCGCGTCAATTCCAGGTCGTAGCCGTCGGCGGTGCCGTCGCGGTCAATGCTGGTGACCAGGATCTCGCCAGCACCCAGGCGCGCCGACTCCGCCGCCCACTGCACGGCATCGCGGCCCGTCGGCGTGCGACCGCCGTGCGTCACGACCTCGAACCACGGCGACGCCGCGTCGCCGCGACGCCGGGCGTCGATCGCCACGACGATGCACTGACTGCCGAAGCGGTCCGCGGCCTCAGCGATGAGCGCCGGCCTGGCGATCGCCGCGGTGTTGATCGCGACCTTGTCGGCACCGGCCAGCAACAGTTCGCGCACGTCGGCCACCGTTCGTACGCCCCCTCCCACCGTCAAGGGAATGAACACGTGCTCGGCCGTCCGCCGCACGACGTCGAGGAGCGCACCCCGACCCTCAACCGACGCCGTGATGTCCAGATAGACGAGTTCGTCCGCGCCGTCACGGTCATAGCGTGCGGCGAGTTCCACGGGATCGCCGGCGTCGCGCAGGTTCACGAACGTCGTGCCCTTCACGACCCGGCCCGATCGCACGTCCAGGCACGGGATCACACGCCGCGCGAGCACGTCGCCGCCTCCCCGGCCACAGCCAACGCGTCGGCGAGCCGCAGCCGGCCGTCATACAGCGCGCGGCCGATGATCGCACCCTCGGCGCCCACGGCCATGACGCCGCGCAGGCTGTCGAGCGTCGCGATCCCTCCCGACGCGATGACCGGAATCTCGGCCGCCTCGCGCAGCCGTCGGAGGCCATCGAGATCTGGGCCGGTCAGCATGCCGTCCCGGGCGATGTCGGTGTAGATCACCCGTGCCACACCCGCATCGGCCAGGCGCCGCGCGGCTTCAACCACGTGCACGGCCGACGTGCGCTGCCAGCCTTCGACGGCGACCACGCCGTCCCGCGCGTCCAGCGCCACGGCGATGCGATCCCCGAACTCGCGCATCGCCTCGAACAGCAACGTCCGCCCCAGCGCAGCGGTGCCGATGATCGCGCGCGCCGCGCCCGCATCGAAGGCGCCGCGCAGCGCGTCAAGGGTGCGCAGCCCGCCTCCCACCTGGACCGGTGCGCGCACCGCGCGACAGATGCGCGAGGTCAAGTCGAGGTGCTGCGGCGTCCCGCGCGCGGCGCCGTCGAGATCCACGACGTGCAACCACCGCGCGCCCTCGGCCTCCCAGCGCCGCGCCAGGGCCACGGGATCGTCGTCGAACACGGTCGCCTGTGTCATATCGCCCTGACGGAGCCGCACCGCGCGGCGTGCCATGAGGTCGATAGCCGGGTAGACGACGAATGCCGTGGGCATCAGATCGTGCCGCGCGGCGCCACCCGGCGCTCACCGGCAATTTGCGCCAGCAGGTTTCGAAGCAGCCGCGCACCGACGGCGCTGCTCTTCTCGGGATGGAACTGCAGGCCCCAGATCCGGCCGCTGTGCACAATGCTGGCGAACCGTGTGCCGTATTCGGTCTCCGCGGCCACACACGCGGGGTCGGCCGGCCGGACGATATAGGAGTGCACGAAGTAGGCGAACGGCCGCAACGGCAACCCGGCGAAGAGCGGCGATGCCCCGCGCGGCTCCAGCGTGTTCCAGCCCATGTGCGGCACCTTCACCGACTCCGGCAATCGCCGCACGATCCCGGGCAGTAGCGACAGCCCGGGCACAGGCTCGCCCTCTTCGCTCCGGTCGAACAGCAACTGCATCCCGAGACAGATCCCGACGAGCGGCACACCGCGCTGCGCGGCGGATTGGATCGCGTCGACCAACCCGGCGGCCGCCAGACGCCGCATCGCCGGCGCGAACGCGCCCACGCCGGGCACCACGATCGTGTCGGTGGCGGCCAGACCCGCGGGCTGGCTTACGATGATTGGGTCCACGCCCGCGGCCGCAAGCGCCCGCGACGCGCTGCGCAGGTTACCCGCGCCGTAGTCGATCAGCGCGACGCGCATCACAGCACGCCCTTCGTCGAGGGGACCCCTCGACCCACGACAGCCACCGCGCGGCCCATCGCGACCCCGAGCCCCTTGAAGACCGCCTCGGCCAGATGATGGCTGTTGTGGCCGTGGACCCCGACCACGTGAAGTGTCACCCCGGCGTGCGTGACGAACGCGCGCAGGTGCTCTTCGACCAGATCCACGGCAAACGTCCCGATGCGATCCACGGGAAACCTCACGTCGAAGTGCAGGAACGCGCGGCCGGACACGTCGAGCGCCACCAGCACGAGCGCGTCGTCCATCGGCAGGTGGACCGACGCGAACCGCGCGATGCCCTCACCCACGCCGACCGCTTCCCGGCACGCCTGGCCGAGGACGATCCCGACGTCCTCAACCGTGTGGTGCGCGTCCACCGCAAGGTCACCCGTCGCCCGCACCGTGAGATCGAAGGCTCCGTGACGCGCGAACGCGGTCAGCACGTGATCGAAGAACGGCACACCGGTCTCAACGTCGGCGCGGCCGGTGCCGTCGAGGTCGAGGCGGATCGTGATATCGGTCTCGCGTGTCGTGCGCGTCACCGACGCCGTGCGGCTCATCGCCGTTCTCCTGCAACCGCCTCGCGCACCGACGCGAGCGCCTCGAGGAACCGGTCGTTCGCCCTTCGTGAGCCGACCGAGACGCGCAGGCACGTGCCAAGCGACGGGGCGGCCGACACATCGCGCACCAGCACCCCGCGCGCGGCCAGGCCCTCCCAAACCACGGTCGGCGGGTACCCGGGCTCAAAGAGCAGGAAGTTGGTCTCGCTCGGATACACGCGACAACCCATTGCCGCAAGCGCCGCGGCCATGCGGTCGCGTTCGGCCACCACCACGGCAACCCGCGTCGCCGCGATGTCACGGTGCGCGACCAGGACCGGCGCCGCGGCCTGCACAAAGATATTGAGACTGTAAGGCGGGATGACCTTCGCCAGCTCTTCAATGACCGCCGGCTGCGCGGTGATCCACCCTAGACGCAGACCGGCGGCGCCCATCGCCTTGCTGAACGTCCTGATGAGCACGACATGCGGATGCCGCGAGACCGCCTCAAGCCAGGTCTCGCGTGCGAATTCCCAGTAGGCCTCGTCCAGCACGACCGCGCCAGGCGCGCCGTCAATCACGGCCTGAACGGCCGCGCGCGGGAACGCGTTGCCCGTCGGGTTGTTGGGACAGGCCAGGTAGATCGCCTCGGCTCGGTGTGCGTGCGCGGCGGCGAGCAGCGCGGCCACGTCCAGCACGAACTCGGGACGGAGCGGCACTTCGACCACACGTGCGCCTGCGACCACGGCAAGGGGTTTGGCCATCGAGTACGTCGGCGACGGCATGACCACCGTGCCGCCGGCCGCGCACGCGGCGAACACCGCGCGCAAGGCGTCGTTCGATCCGGAGGTCGGCGCGATCATGGGTGCGGGCGTCCCCTGCAGGGTTGCGATCGCGTCGGCGACGGCGCCGGCGTGCATGCCGGGATACTGGTGCCATGGCCGCGAGAGGAGAATCGCTGCGACTTCCTGCTTGACGACCTCGGGCCAGTCTTCAGGCGCTTCATTCTGGTGGAGGCGCACCGCGCCGGCTGCCGCTCGCGGCCCCGCCGGCAGCCCATACGCGCGCAGCGCCCGAACCTCGGGCCGCACGGTGAGCCTCGCCGCATTCGCCGTCGGCTGGTCCACCGCGTTCATCCCGGCAGACCCTCCCGCCCGGTCACTGCGAGAACATGCGCCGGGAAGTCCTCATGCTGACCAAGCCGCACCGCGACCGGTCCGAGCGCGCGCAGCCCCTCGGCCGACAGCGATGCGACCGAAATGGTCTTGAGGAACGACAGCACCGTGACGCCCGAGGCCGCGAATCCCGCGCCGCCGGTCGGCAGCGCCGCAGGCACGCCGATCGCATAGTTGGCAAGCGAGAACGGCGTGTGCTGCCCTACCAGGATCTCGCCGGCGTGGTGAACGCGCGCCGCAACCCCGAGAGGGTCGCGCACGGCGAGCTGGAGGTGCTCAGGCGCGTAACGGTTGATCCACGCGAGGCCTTCGTCGAGGTCCTGCACCAAGAACAGCCCTCCGAGGTCGGTCAGGGCCTGACGCGCGTACGTCCGCCGTGGCTCCGGCAGTTCGGCGAGGCGGGCATCGAGCCGGCGGGCCGTGCGTTCCGCCACCGATCTGTCGGTGACTAGCAGGATGACCGCGGAGTCGCCGCCGTGCTCGGCCTCGTTCAACAGGTCGAGGGCCAGCCGGTCGGGGTCGGCGGAGTCGTCGGCCAGAACGATGGACTCCGTGGGTCCCAGCGTCACCAGTGACCTGACTCCGTACGATGCGGCGGCGGCCTGCACTGCTGCGACCACCGGGTTGCCCGGGCCGACCACCACGTCGGTCTTCGGGATGTGCGCGGTGCCCACCGCGAGCGCGGCAACACCCGCGGGCCCGTTGCATCGGAACACCCGGCGAAGCCCGACCAGGTCGGCGGCCACGAGCACCGCCGGGTCAACGCTCCCGTCTGACCGCGGCGGCACCACCCCCACAAGCTCCTCGACCCCGGCCACCGCCGCCGGCACCGCGAGCGTGATCAGCGTTGACGGGAATGTCCCCTTCCGCGACGGCACGTACAGCCCGGCCGAGCGGCACGGGGTGTAGCGAATGCCGACCGTGACACCAGGCTCGATCTCCTCGAGCATCATCGCCGGCGGTCGGAGCCACTCATTGTAGCGCCGGGCCCGCAGGATCGATGCCTCCAGTGCACGCCGGAGATCGGCATCGACCTGGCGGTGTGCGTGCGCCATCGCAGCGGCCGGCACCGCGAGCTCTTCGGGCCGCACGACGACCCTGTCCCAGCGCGCGGTGTACGCGGCAACCGCGTCATCGCCGTCGCGCGCGACGTCCTCGAGCACCTGGTGCGCGTACGTGCGCATCGCGTCACTGAAGATCGCCGGCGCCGAGCGATCGAGTCGCCGCCGCGCCTCAACCGGCGGCAGATCGGCCAGGGACCGCACGACGAACCCGGGGTCAGACATGGACGCGTCGGTCCGGTCCGGTAAGATGCGTTTCCACGCGGGCCACGAACTCGGTCACGCGGCCCGAGCGCGTCAGGCTGGCGCGGTTCACCACCAGCCGCGCGGTGGACTCGGCGATCACCGCGACCTGGCGCAACCCATTTTCGCGCAGCGTGCGCCCGGACATCACGAGATCCACGATGCCGTCGGCCAGATCCACCAGCGGCGCCAACTCGACCGAGCCATACAGCACGATGACCTCCACCGATCGCGCTTCCTGCTCGAAGAACCGCGCGGTCAGACGCGGGTACTTCGTCGCGATGCGCAGTGCGTGCCCGGGCTGCCACAACTCGTCCGCGCGCTCCTCGGGAAACGCCACCACCGCACGACAGGCGCCGAACCCGAGATCGAGGAGCTCGTAGACGTCGCGGCCCTGCTCCAGAAGCATGTCACGGCCGCTGATCCCGACGTCGGCCGCGCCGCGCTCCACGTATGTCAGCAGGTCGGTCGGCTTGGCCTTGAGGACGCGCACATCACCCGGGAGATCAATGAGCAGCCGCCGATCGTCGCCGACCCCGTCTGCGGCCAGGCCGAGACGCGAGAGCAGTGCCACTGCGTCGCCGAGCAGCCGGCCGGTCGGCACCGCGACGCTCAGCCGGCCGGTCATGCTCGGCCCACCCCGGTGCTCACGACCTCGGCGACGTCGGCCAAACTCGCCGGGACCTCGCGCTCGCCGACACGGACCAGCAGGCCGTCGCGTGTCACGCAGACCGCGCCGGCAACCTCGCCCCCGGCGGCGCCGGCAGGCCAGAGCACCGCCGCGAATCCCGATCTGCGCAGGCGCGCGGCCACCGGCACCGCCGCCGCATAGTTGCCCTTGGCGAAGAACACCGCGATCGGCCGGCGCGGCCCGTCCTGCGGGACCGCGGCGTCCAGCACGGGCTCGACACCGATGGCAAAGCCCGTGGCAGGCGCCGGCTGGCCGAACCGCGCGAGCAGGTCATCGTAGCGGCCGCCGCCGAGCAGGGCCATGCCGGCACGCGCGCCGTACGCTTCGAACACGACGCCGCTATAGTAGTCGAAGTCGCGGATCAACCCGAGGTCTACCTCGATCCGCACCGGCAGGTCGTGCGCGGCCACACCGTCGAGGACTGCGGCCAGCACGTCCAGGGCCTCGCGGCTCTCGCGCGCCACCGCCAGCGGCCGCGCCCGATCCAGCGCATCGGGCCCGCGCAGCGCCGGCAACAGCCGCAGGACGTCGAGCGCAGGGCCGGCCGGAACCACGCGGCCGAGCTCGGCGAATGCGCGACGGTAGAGCAGGTCTCGGGCCGCATCCGCCTCGTCGGCGGCCAGGGTGGCCAGCACGCCGCGGAGGAAACCGGCGTGCCCCAGGCTCATCGCCGCGCCCCGCACCCCGGCGGCGCCCAGCGCTTCGCCGGCGAGTGCGATGACCTCGACGTCGGCGTGCACGCCCCCGTCGCCGATCAACTCGACACCGGCCTGCGTGAACTCGCGTGGCCGTCCCGATCCGCGCTCCTGCGCGCGAAACACCGTCGACGCGTACGCAAGGCGCAGCGGCCGACGGCCCGCGGGCAGCAGGCGCGTCGCCGCGAAACGCGCCAAGGGCACGGTCATCTCGGGTCGCAGCGCGAGGACCTCGCCGCCGGTGTCCACGAACTTGAGCAGACGGTCGCTCACCCCCGGGCCGGCCCCATGCAGCAGGGTGTCAAGGTACTCGAGGGTCGGGGTCGCCACCTCCTCGTACCCCCACTGCTGGAACACTTCAAGCAGCCGGCGCTCCAGCCGGCGCCGCGCCGCGACCTCCTCGGCTGTCTGGTCGCGCATCCCCACCGGAACTTGCCGCCACCGCGCCCGCGCCGCGCTGCGGATCCGCAAGACTTTACTCCTTTATCGCGCTAAAGCATCAGAGAGAAAAACAGGGCTACCATAGCATGCGGACGCCGCGTCGTCAAGCGCGCCGTAGCCGCTCGAGCACCAACCGGTACCCGTCGGCGCCGTACTCGAGGAACCGCCGCACGCGGCTGATGGTGGCGCTGCTGGCGCCGGTGCGCCGGGCGACCTCCTCGTAGGTCTTCCCGGCGTGCAGCAGCCGGGCGACCTCGAGGCGGGTGGCGAGGGCCTTGATCTCGTTGATCGTGCACAGGTCCTCGAGAAACCGGTAGCACTCCTCGGTGCTCTCGAGGGTGAGCAGTGCCCTGCAGAGACGATCGACGTGGCGGTCACGCAGGCGTGGGTTGACGGGCGACAGCCGGGATCTGGCCATAGGCCCTCCTGATTCGGGGCGCGCCGCCCCGCGACAGGATTCCCTACCGTGCCCAGGCTCCCTTCCGCCTGATGAGACCCCCGCATTGTCATCTCCCCATTCCAGTGTTAGTGTGAACTTATTATGGCGAGAACCACAACGGCTCAGAGTCGCACCGCGTCCCCCCCGGCTACACGACCGGACTGGCTCGCGCAGTTCGGACGCCGGCTCCTCCTCGCGCGGGGCCGCGCGGGTCTCACACAGCAAGCGCTCGGCGCCCCCGACCTGAGCAAGAGCTTCATCAGCCTGCTCGAGAGTGGGCGTTCACACCCGTCGGTGGAGACCGTGCTCTCGCTGGCGCGGCGCGTCAACAGTTCGGTCGGCGCCCTGCTCCTCGACTCGTCGGGCCTGCGGCTGGAGACGACGCTCAACCTGTTGCACCTCGCGAGCCAGATGGATCCTCACGCGCAGGGCGCCGAGGCCGCCAAGCTCGTCGACGCAGCGCAGGCGCTGCTGCCCGACATGCCCGCCGACCTCCGCATCCGGGCGGCCCTGGTCCGGTCGCGGGTGGCGATTCACGCCATGCAGTACGACGAGGCCGCGCGGTGGGCGGACGAGGCCCAGGCGCTGGCCAAGCGACACCGCTTCGCGAATCTGCTGGGCATGGCGCTCGCCCTGCGCGGTGAAGTCGAGGTCCGTAACCGCAAGTTCGCCGCGGCACTGCCGCTGCTCGAAGAGGCCGCCGCGGTTATGCAGCGCAGCAAGAGCGCGCGCACCGACGAGAACGTGCGGGCCCTGATTTCATTGGGCACCACACGCGCGCAGCTCGGTCAGGTGGACCGGGCGCAGCGGGCGTTCAAACGCGCGCTGGAGCTGTCCACCCGGCTGCGGCTCGACGCGCTGCGCGGCAAGGCGCTGACCGGCCTCGGGCTGGTCGCCTGGACCCGACGCCAGCTCGATGCGGCCGTCACGTTCCTCACGCAGGCGCAGGAGGCGTTTGCGCGCGTCGAGGACCTCCACGAGGCCAGCCGCGTGCTCACCAACCTGGGACTGGTACGGCGCGAACAGGGCCGCCCGGACGAAGCGCTCGCAGCTCTGGAACAGGCGCTGCGCATCCAGGAGCGCCTCGACGCGCCGCGCGACCGCAGCGCCACGCTCGATGAAATCGCGGCGGTCTATCTGGCCCTGGGCCGTCACGCCGACGCCTCGCGGGCCGTGCGTCGTGCGATCAAGGAAGCGCAGGCCGGCCGAGACCAGGCGCGGGAGGCGGCGTGCCAGGTGACGCTGGCGCGGGTGCTCCGCGCGCAGGGCCGGCGCGGCGAGGCGATCGAGATGCTCCGCGGGGCTGTGTCGTCGCTGGCCCGCCTCGGCGTGGCGCATCGCGCAACGACAGCGGCGGGGGAGCTCGGCCTGCTGCTCCGCGAGGCGGGTGCGGAGCACGAGGCGGTCAAGTACCTGGCCATGGCGCTCCAGACCCCGGCGCCCGAAGCCGCACGCGGCCCCCAGGGTGCCGCGCTCCAGGAGCTGCCGACATAGCCACCCGCCCGTCCATGCCAACGAAAGGGCGTCGCGTCAGTCCGAACTTCATCACGGACATCATCGACGAGGACCTGCGGCAGGGCCGCTACCCGCTGGTCCGCACACGCTTTCCCCCGGAGCCCAACGGCTATCTGCACATCGGCCACGCGAAGTCGATCTGTCTGAACTTCGGGCTGGCCCTCGACTACGACGGCGAGTGCAACCTCCGCTTCGACGACACCAACCCTGAAACCGAGAGCGTCGAGTACGTCGAGAGCATCAAACGCGACGTGCGCTGGCTGGGGTTCCAGTGGACGCGCGAGGCGTATGCGTCCGACTACTTCGAGCGTCTGTACGAGATGGCCGTCCAGCTCGTCAAGGACGGCCTGGCGTACGTGGACAGCCTCTCCGAAGACGAGATGAGCGCCTATCGCGGCACCGTGACCGAACCGGGACGCCCCAGCCCGTACCGCGATCGGTCCGTCGAAGAGAACCTTGACCTGCTCGCGCGCATGCGGGCCGGCGAGTTCCCCAACGGCGCGCATGTCCTGCGGGCCAAGATTGATCTGGCCAGCCGCAACATGAAGATGCGCGATCCGGTGCTCTACCGGATCGTGCACGCCGCCCACTACCGCACCGGCAACGCCTGGTGCATCTACCCGCTGTACGATTTCGCGCATGGCCTCTCGGACGCGATCGAAGGGATCTCGCACAGCCTGTGCACCCTGGAGTTCGAGAACAACCGCGCGATCTACGACTGGCTGGTCGAGCACCTCCGCGGGAAGTGCGGGCTGCCGGCCTCGCCGAGACCGTACCAGTACGAGTTCGCCCGGCTCGAACTCGACTACACGGTGCTCTCCAAGCGCAAGCTGATCAAGCTGGTCGAGGGCGGGTACGTCACCGGCTGGGACGACCCGCGCATGCCGACGATCTCGGGGCTCCGGCGCCGCGGGGTCACGCCTGAGGCCATTCGCGAGTTCGCGAACCGCATCGGCGTCGCGAAGACCAACAGCCGGGTGGACCCGGCACTGTTCGACGCGGCGCTCCGCGACGACTTGAACCGGCGGGCGCCGCGAGTGCTGGCCGTGCTGCGCCCGCTGAGAGTCGTCCTGACGAACTACCCACCGGGAAAGACCGAGTATCTGGACGCGCCATACTGGCCCCACGACGTTCCGCGTACCGGTTCACGGCCCGTCCCATTCGCCCGCGAACTCTACATCGAGCGCGACGACTTCATGGAGTCGCCGCCGAAGGGCTTCCACCGTCTGTCTCCGGGTGGCCGCGTCCGGTTGCGCCACGCGTACATCATCCGGTGCGACGAGGTCGTCAAGAACGGGCAGGAGATCGTCGAGCTGCACTGCACGTACGAACCGGACACGCTCGGGAGTCCGGGCACGTCCGGTCCGGCCAGAGGGACGATCCACTGGGTGTCCGCGCGGCACGCCGTCCCGGCGCAGATGCGCCTCTACGACCGGCTCTTCGCGATCCCCGACCCCGAGGCCGGTGATGTCGAGTTCACCGCCCACCTGAACCCCAGATCGCTCGAGGTCGTACAGGGCTACGTCGAACCCAGCGTGCGGGGCGACCCTGCCGATGCGCACTACCAGTTCGAGCGACTGGGCTACTTCTGGCAGGATCCCGGCGACTCGCGACAGGATCGTCTGGTGTTCAACCGGATCGTCACGCTGCGGGACTCATGGGCGAAGACCGGCGACACGTCGCGTGCCGGCACGGCGGAACTGCGGGGGGTCGTGACGCCAGGAAAGCCGCCGAGGGAGCCGGCGCCGGCCGCACCCCGAAAGCGCCTGACCGACGAGATGACCGTCAGCCAGGCAGCCGTGCGCGCCCGCCTCCTCGACATGGGCGTCGCCGACGCCGAGGCCCTGGTGCTGGCGCGCGACACGCGGCTGGCCGCCTACTTCGACGAGGCGCGGGCGTACGGCTCGCCGGGCGTGCTCGCGCGGTGGATCGTCAACGAGATGGCGGCGCCAATCCGTGAAGGCCGGGCGACCGTGACGCCGGCCCAGCTCGCCGGGCTGGTACGGCTCCTCCACGAAGGCGCGATCAACACCCGCATCGCCAAAGACGTGCTGGCCGAGGCGCAAGCCAGCGGTCAGGACCCCGCCGCAATCGTCGAGGCCCGGGGTCTGCGTCAGATGGCCGACGCGTCGGCGCTCGAGCCGATCGTCGATCGCCTGATCGCCGAACACCCGGACAAGGTCCAGGCCTACCGGGCCGGCAAGACAGCGCTGGCCGGCTTCTTCGTGGGTCACATCATGCGCGAAACCGGCGGCCGCGCCAATCCGCATCTGGTCCAGCAGATCCTGGCACGCAGGCTAGCCGGCTCGTGAGCACCGTCGTGCCGGACTCGGGGTGCGCTCAGCGGACGGGCACCACCCGGACGATGCGACCCTCTGGACTGTCGGTGGCTGCGTAGACCAGACCGTCCGGCCCCTGACGCACGTCGCGGATGCGCTCGCGGAGGTCAGCGAGGTGCCGCTCCTCCCGTGTCACACGGCCGCCCTCGAGTGACAGCCGCACGAGCACCCTGGACTGCAGCCCGCCGATGAGCAGGCTCCCCCGCCACCCGGGATACGCGTCGCCGGTGTAGAACACCGCGCCCGAGGGTGCAATCACGGGATCCCAGTAGTAGACCGGTTGCTCCATGCCCGCCTTCGCCGTGCCTTCACCGATCCTCGCGCCCGAGTAGTCCACGCCGTACGTGATGACCGGCCAGCCGTAGTTCTTGCCGGCCTCCGGCCTGTTCAGTTCATCGCCGCCGCGCGCCCCGTGCTCGACCGTCCAGAGCTCGCGGGTCTGCGGGTGCAGCGCCGCAGCCTGCACGTTGCGATGCCCGTACGACCAGATCTCCGGCCGCGCGCCGGCGCGGCCCACGAAGGGGTTGTCGCGCGGCACCGAACCATCCGCGTTGATCCGTACGATCTTGCCGATCGTCGTCGAGAGGTCCTGCGCCCGCTCGCGATACCCGAACCGATCGCCGAGCGTCACGAACAGCGTCCCGTCCGGGCGGAACACGATCCGGGAGCCCCAGTGGTTGGCGCCGCTCACCTTGGGCTGCTGCCGCCAGATGACCTGCGTGCCCTCGAGCCCGCGCTCTCCCAACCGTCCCCGCGCCACCGCGGTGCCAGCGCCGCCCTCACCCGGCTCGGCGAATGAGACGTACACCAGCCGATCCTGGGCGAATCCCGGGCTGAGCGCCACGTCCAGCAGCCCACCCTGTCCTTGGGCCAGCACGTGCGGCACGCCGGCAAGCGGCTCGGAGAGGCGCCCCTCGCGATCGACCAGCCGCAGACGACCGGCCCGCTCGGTGACGAGCATGCGCCCATCGGGGAGGAACACGAATCCCCACGGATGCTCGAGCCCGCGGACCGCGGTCTCGGCGCGGACGACGCCGGTCACCGGCGCCGGCGTCGGCGACCGTGGCGCCTGGTCCTGGCCGTGGGCAATGGCCGGCACGCTCAACGCGACGAACGCCGCCGCGACACGTCGCAGTGCGCTCCAGGGCATGTCGTCCTCCTCTTCAGCCGCCGGCCATCGCGCCCACGATCAACAGGGGTTCCGTGCCCCTGGCAACCGCGTCGGGCAACGGAGCATCCGGCGGGTCGTGCGACAGGTCCTGCTCGCAGGCGAAGAACCGGATGAACGGACGGCGCTCCAGCGTGATATGGTCGCGCACTGTTCCACGCAGCGCAGGATAGCGGTGTTCCAATGCATCGAGGACCGCCCGTTGCGTGACCGGCCGGGTGACCTCCAGCGTCACCTCGCCGTCAACGCGCGCCAGCCGCCTCAGGTGCGCCGGGAGCACCACCCGAATCACGGCAGCGTCTGCACCTCGACGGACAGCACCGCCGGCAGGTCGCGCACGATGGGTACCCAGCGGTCGCCGGCGTCAGCCGACGCGTACACCTGTCCACCGGTCGTCCCAAAGTAGACGCCGCACGGGTCGAGCGCATCGACCGCCATGGCGTCGCGCAGCACGTTCACGTAGCAGTCGCGCTGCGGCAGGCCCTGTGTCAACGCCTCCCACTCCCCGCCACCGGTCCGGCTGCGGTAGACGCGCAGCTTCCCCTCCGGCGGGAAATGCTCGGAGTCGCTCTTGATGGGCACGACGTAGACCGTCTCCGGCTCGTGGGCGTGCACATCGATCGCGAACCCGAAGTCACTCGGCAGGTTCCCGCTGACCTCTCGCCACGACTCGCCGGCGTCGTCACTGCGCATCACGTCCCAGTGTTTCTGCATGAACAGCACCTGCGGGCGCGACCGGTGCATCGCGACGTGGTGCACGCAGTGCCCGACCTCGGCGTCCGGGTCGGGAATGCCCTCGGATTTGAGCCCGCGATTGATCGGCCGCCAGGTCCGGCCGCCGTCGTCGGTGCGGAACACACCTGCCGCCGAGATCGCAATGAAGATGCGCCGCGGATCGGTGGGGTCCAGGAGGATGTTGTGGAGACACATCCCGCCGGCGCCCGGCTGCCAGTGCGGCCCTGATCCATGGCCGCGCAGCCCGGACAGCTCCTGCCAGGTCTGCCCGCCGTCGGCCGAGCGAAACAGGGCGGCGTCTTCGACCCCGGCGTAGACGGTGTCCGGATCGGTCAACGAGGGCTCCAGGTGCCAGACGCGCTTGAACTCCCAGGGGTGCGGTGTGCCGTCGTACCACTGGTGCGTGCCGGGCACCCCGGCGTAGGCAAACTGATTGCCGACGGTCTCCCACGAGTTGCCACCGTCGCTGGACCGCTGGATGATTTGTCCGAACCAGCCGCTGGATTGCGACGCGTACAGGCGGTTCGGGTCCGTGGGCGAGCCCTTGAGGTGGTAGACCTCCCAGCCCGCAAAGTGGGGACCGCTGACACTCCAGCGATCGCGCTTGCCGTCCGATGTCAGAATGAACGCGCCCTTGCGCGTCCCGACCAGCACGCGTACTCCGCTCATCGCTCCCCCCTCGAGTCGACGCTACTGCTGTACCGCCGCGGGATCCATCCAGACGATCTCCCAGAGGTGGCCGTCCGGATCCTCGAAGCTCCGGCCGTACATGAACCCGTGGTCCTACGGCTTGACCAGGAGCATAGCATAGATGTCGTCGCTGATGACCAGACAGGCGGCGTGGCGGTCGGTGAACTGTGGGTTGAAGCCGAAGCCGAACCCCGCAAAGAAGCGCTTCGACCGCTCCAGGTCTTCCACCGGCAGATTGACGAAGATCTTCGTCGTCATGACACTCATGATCTCCCTTCGTAGGCGTCCTTCAGCTTCGCGATGTCGAACTTCTTCATCTGCAGGAAGGCCTCCGTAACGCGGGCCATTCGCTCCGGGTCTCCGTGACGTAGCATGTCATCCATGCCTCGCGGCACGACCTGCCAGGACACGCCGTACCGGTCCTTGAGCCATCCGCACTGTTCGGCCTCGGGGACCGCGGACAGACGGTCCCAGTAATGATCGATCTCCTCTTGCGTGTCACAGTACACCATGAGGGAGAGGGCCTCGTTGAACGAGAAGTCGTGTCCGCGCGCGCTGTCCATGGCCGCGAACTCCTGTCCCTCGAGCGTGAAGGCCGCGTGCTTGACGGTTCCCGGCCTGTCCGGTGCCTCGCCCTCTCCGTAGCGAACGATGTCGCCCACCCTGGCATTCTTGAACACCGACGCGTAGAATCTGACGGCCTCCTCGGCCCTGCCGCAGACGGCGCCGACGAACATCAGCGTCGGGACGATCCTCTGCTTGATCGGGCGACCGCCGATGTCCATGATCTGCCACGAGAGGTTGTATCGGTCTTGAAGCCAGCCGTATCGCCGACTGAAGGGATAGGCACCGAGCGGCATGAGGGCGGCACCGCCCTGGAGGAGCCGTGTCCAGAGCGCGTCGACCTCTTCGGGCGCCCCACAAGCAACGAGGAATGATACGGATGGGTTGAACCTGAACAGGGGCCCGGCGCTGATCGCCATGAACCTCTGGCCGGACAGCTCGAAGGAGACGACGTCGGTATCGCCCGAGGGCGTGTCGTGCAGGGTGGTGACATTCGTCACTCGTGAGTCCCCGAACACCGACGTGTAGAACTCGGCTGCTTCCCGAGCCTCCGTGTCGAACCACAGGTGCGGTACGATCCTCTGCATGCGTGATCGCCTCCCCGGGGCGCGGATTGTCCGAACCCTACGCGTTCAAGACGACCGAACGGCCGTTCAATCGCCGGATCGTCGTCCCGATCACGCTCGGGGCCGCCGCGCCGCCTGCCGCGCGCGCGACGTCCGCCGCGCGTCCGCCCACCCCACGCCGGCACCGGTCGCCGCACGCAGGCGATCGGCAAGCTGGGCCTGGTGATACTGAACATGGCGGATGTTGACGATCTGGTGCTCGAGCTTGGGCATCCTGTACCACCTGAATCCGCTCTGCGGAGCGGCCAGATCGAGCGCGTCAACGGCGTCGTCAACCATACGGTCGCAGACGCTCCCGTAGGCCAGCACCTCGGCTCTCGTGTACGGCCGCCTGGGCCCCAGGGGGCTGTCCATGCGCTGGATGCCGCGTTGGTGATGCTCCCATGCCCTGAAGGCTCGGTTGTTCGGCTGCAGGTACAGGTGTGTGTAGTACAGGGTGTGATACGCGATCCGCCAGAACGGATTGGCGTGGCCGTCTTGGTTGAACCAGAGGTCGTCGGGACACAGCCGAACGGTCGCCCGCAGCATGGCCAGACACGCGTGGTATTGGCTCTTCAGCCCACGCCGCAGTTCTTCCGTCGAGATGGTACGGTTGACCGACCGCTGGCGCGGACCCATGAAGGCGCCTCCATACGATGTGAATTCCAGAATACGCTAACACACCGCTCGCCTTCAAAGGTCATGGACCTCGAGACACCGCCTGACGTGTGCCGCACTACCCTCTCGTGCCCATGGCGGCGTTGTCCGGATTCAGGTTGGGGGGACCGAGCGCAGGGTCGGCGAAGTGCTCGTCCACGGGGCAGGATCGTGTGGCGACCCCGTGGATGTGAGGACCGGGCAGTGTCTCTGGCACAGAAGATCCAGGAGCATACACGCTTCTGGAGCGGCAGCGCCCCCTGTCTCATCCTGATTCCGACGGCACAGATGGACCTCTACGACACCGAGGACTACGAGTGGCGCTTTCATGATCCGGCGCTGATGTGGGAAGCCGAGATGCGGCGCGCCCGACCCGTGGTGGGCTGGCCGACGGACGGTATCCCCACTGTACGTCCGAACCTGGGTGTCGTCTTCGTGCCGTCGGTCGCCGGTCTGGGATACACCATCCGCCCCGGGCAGATGCCCTGGCCGGGAACACCGCTGGGCCGCGACGAGATCCGGGCGAGCCGGCAGCGTCCACTGGCCGATGCGGAACTCATGCGCCACGCGTCGGCCTTCTATGCCTTGCATCGCGCGCACGGCGGCGATGAGGTCGCCGCCTACTTCCCTGACACCCAGGGGGTCTTCGACGTGGCACATCTCCTCTATGGCAAGGACATCTTCACCGATCTCATCGATGACCCCGGCTGGGTTCACGAGCTCTTGGAGATCTCGCTCGCTCTCTACACCCGCGTGTCCTCCCACCTCAAGATCCTGGCCGGCGAGGACACACACACACGATGATCCACGGTCACGGCACGCCGCAGGGC
>JAVKJV010000130.1:0-3219 GCA_031458775.1 Candidatus Fervidifonticultor quartus
CTCTGCAGTACACCGGCGACAGCTCCCTGACGCCTACCGCCGGAGTTCCGGCCCATGCCGAGCGGTCGTTTGACGACGTCATGGGCGTCAAGCAGGCAACGGAACTCAACTCGATACGGTTCGTCTTCTCTTCGAGGAAATTGCCTGGTTGGGCGTCGGGCCGCTGACCCGTGCTCAGGAGGTCGATGATGGCGAAGGCCCTCCGGCCAAAGACTATGAAACCCTCCGAGCTTTCCTCGGGCGCCGTTCAAACACACCTTCAGGAGATGGCGTACTCCGATCACTAGGGTTTACTTCGCGACGACTTGGCTGACTTCGCCGTTGCAGGCTCACTCGCGAGGTCGCGCTGATCGTCCCTCGCGCCGACGAGCCCGTCGTCCGCCAACGGCTCGACGGCGTCCTCGCGGCGATCCGCAACTCCCGCGCGCCGATCCGCGCCGAGATCGTCGAGGCCACGCGCGACCCCTACGAGGCGGCTGCGAAGATCGACAAGTGGGCGCTCGACAACAAGACGCGCCGCGGCCTCTTCGCCCTCGACAACGCCGCGACCGACGGCGTCGTCCGCACGATGCAGAAGCGCTCGCTCTGGGCGAAGGGCGTCCGCGCCGGGGCCTACGGGGTGCTCCCGGCTGCCCTCGAGCTGATCGACGAGGGGCGGCTCGACTTCACCGTCGACGAGCAGCCGTACCTCCAGGGGTTCGTGCCGGTGCTCCAGCTGTTCCTCTTCAAGCTCTCGGGCGGGCTCGTCGCGCCGGCCGACACCGACACCGGGGCGCGCCTGGTGACGAAGGCGAGCGTGCGAGCCTACCTGGCGAAGACGCGCTTCCAGGGAAGCTCGAGCAGGCACCGCTATCCCATCCTCCCCTGAGGGCGGCCACGAATCCGCCTGCGGGGTCGCCGCGTATCGCCCATGGAGGAACACGACAGGAAAAGGAGGGTCAGGTGAAGGTTCGCGTTGTCGCGCTCATCGCCGCCGGGGCTCTCGCCCCGCTGGTCGCAGCCTCGCCGCTGGCCGCGAAAGGGTCCGCGCCGAGGCTCGTCGGCACCGTCGGTCCAGGGTTCACGATCACCCTCAAAACGGCGACCGGCAAGCCCGTGAAGAAGCTGAAGCCGGGCTCGTACACCTTCGTCGTCACCGACAAGTCCTCGATCCACAACTTCCACCTCACCGGCCCGGGAGTGAACAAGGAGATCACCGGGGTCGCCTTCACGGGCAGGAAGACGGTCACGCTCACGCTCAAGAAGGGCACCTACCGGTTCGTTTGCGACCCGCACGCGGGCTCGATGAAGGGCAGCTTCAGCGTCGGCTAGCTGTACTGACCACAGAGGTGCGAGACACGGCTGATTGGAGTGCCCCCGTTTTCCAAACGGGGGCACTCCAGCCCCTGCGACTTGCCCGGGTGTGCTGTGAGCACGGATCCGTAGCTGTCGCCATGCCCGCTCCGCCTCGCGTTCATCGACTACGAGGTGGTGGTGATGCGAAGCATCGCGCTTGACGCGCATCGCGACTTCTGCGAGGTCGCGATCAGCGAGCAGGGTCGGGTGCGGCTGGCGGGCAGGGTCGCGACGACGCCTGAGGCGCTGCGCCAGTTCGCGGAGAGCCTGCGGCCGAGCGACCAGGTCGTGCTCGAGGCGACGGGTAACGCGGTCGGGATCGCGCGGATCCTGGAGCCGTTCGTCGAGCGGGTCGTGCTGGCCGACGCGAAGGCGGTGCGTGCGGTGGCCAAGGCTCGCGCCAAGACCGACAAGATCGACGCGCGGCTGCTCGCCCGTCTGCTGGCGGCCGGCTTTCTCGGCGAGGTGTGGACACCGGACGAGCAGACGCGAGCGCGCCGGCGGCTCGTGAGCCGACGCGCGCAGCTCGTCCGGCAGCGCACGCGTGAGAAGAATCAGGTGCACGCGGTGCTGATCCGCCGGCTGGTCGGCAAGCCGCCGATGAGCGACGTGTTCGGTGTTCGCGGCCGCGCCTGGCTCGCCCGGCTCGAGCTGCCCGCCGACGAGCGGCTGACCGTGGACGGCTGCCTGCGCCACATCGACATGCTCGACGAGGAGATCGGGCTGGTCGAGCAGGCGATCGCCGTCGACGCGCTCGCCTCGCCCGAGATGCGACGGCTGCTCACGATCCCGGGCGTCAACGCGGTCACCGCCTGCGCGTTGATCGGCGCGATCGGCGACATCCGCCGCTTCCCGACGCCGCAGCACCTCGTCGGCTACCTCGGCCTCGACCCACGCGTGATCCAGTCCGGCAACGAGCCGGCCCGGCACGGGCGGATCTCCAAACAGGGGCCGGGCGAAGCCCGCCACGTGCTCGTCGAGGCGGCCTGGTACCTCGCGCGCACGATCGGCCCGATGCGCGCCTTCCACCAACGGATCCGCGCCCGCCGTGGCGCCAACGTCGCCACCGTGGCCGTCGCGCGCAAGCTGGCCGTGATCTGCTGGCACATGCTCACCCACGAGCAGGACTACGCCTTCGCTCGTCCGTCGCTGACCCGCGAGAAGCTGCGCCGGCTCGAGCTGCTCACCGGTGCCGACCGCAACCGCGGCCGCCGCCACCCCGAGCGTGTCTTCGCGCCCCGGCGCCAGCACCAGTTCGAGCGCGAGCTCGCCGCCCAGGCCGAGACCGCGTACAAGCGGCTCACCGCCGACTGGACCGCGCGCATGCCAAAAGCGAGCGCGGGTGCCGCAACGGGGCGCGCATCTTCGAGTCAGCCAGAGGCGACAAGCCCGCGCGGCAGGATCGAGCCCCAAGCTCCTGCCCTTCGGCCGGCGGTCACCCGCGCTCACGACGAAGGATCCCACCCCGAGGAGGTCGCGTCCAGCACTTGACTTTCATCCGTAGTAGCCCTCCGGCGTCACCTGCCCGCCCGCGGCGCAGCCGACCGCGTCGGCGAGGAGGAAGACCCGCACCTCGACGCCTTCCCGCTTCGCGAGGGCGGAGGCGAGGCGAAGCCCGTTGTAGGAGCGCTCGCTCCCGTACGGGGGGTCGTTGAGGACGATCAGCACCTTCATTCGCTCCTCATCGTGGCTAGCCCCGGGTGGGGCATCATCGGGGAGATCGCGGTCCGAGGACCTCGAGGAACTACGGATGCCTGGTCGTGGGAGCTGCGCCCAGCGGCGCCACGCAGCTCATCTCGGCGCTGCGGCGAGCGCGCTCCTGGCTCTCCCAGGCTCCGGCCAGCGCGTGGCCCAGACCCAGATCCCGCTCGCCGCCGTCATCCC
>JAVKJV010000131.1:0-2905 GCA_031458775.1 Candidatus Fervidifonticultor quartus
TGGTGGTGAACGACTCCTTCCTCGTGGAACGACTGAAGGAGCGCCTCGAGAAGGTGCGAGGCGGCGAGGCGCAGTTCAGCCGGGCTGCGGCGGATCGCGTTCTGGGCCTCGTACCGCCCTCGACCGCCGACGCGGACCCGCACCCCTCGGTCAACGGAGACGGGATGGCCAACGCGGACCAGATCCGCGCCGTGCGGCGCTCGCTCGGCAGCGACACGACGTTCGTCTGGGGACCGCCCGGAACCGGCAAGACCACCACCCTCGCCCGCATCGTGGAAGCTCACTACCGGGCGGGCCGATCCGTGCTGCTGGTGTCGAACACGAACATCGCCGTGGACACGGCGCTGGAACGGGTGGCGGAGCGGCTCAAGGGCGAGCCCGACTTCCACCAGGGACTCGTGATCCGACAAGGCCCGGTGGTGAAGGAGGAACTGCGCCGGCGCTTCGGGCCGCAGGTGATCCTCGAGGAGATCGTCGCGCGGCTCGGCGAGAGGCTGCAGCAAGAGAAGGGCAACCTCCTCCACGAGGCAGCGCCCCTCGAGGCAGAGGAGCGCTCGCTCGTCGCGGCGCTGAAGGACCTCGAGCGGCTCGCTTCCGCGCGGGAGACCCTCGCCGCCCGCCAGAAGGCGCAGGAAGCAGCGAGAGGGAACATCGCCGCGCGCGAGCAAGAGGCCGAGCGTCACCGCGCTCACGCCGCGAAGGCGCGGTCCGATCTGGAGCGCGCGCGAACCATGGGCGCGGTGCGGCGCTTCTTCTCGGGCCTCGACCCCGAGCGCCTGACGCGAGACGCAGCTGCAGCCGACCGCGCCGCGCAGGCGGCATCTGAAGCGGCCCGAGCGCTCGCCTCCGACCTCACCAAGCTCCAAGCCGAGATCGCGTCGCTCCGCGGAGAGGTTGACCGGCTCATCGCGGAGACCCGAAGGCACCCGGCGGCAGCCCAGATCCATGCACGCCTCGGGCCGCTGCGCACCCGGCTCGGTCAGATCCGCGAGCGTATCGCGGCCGTCGACCGCGAGCTCGCCGAGCTCGAACAGCAGGTCCTCGCTCGCTGCAAGATCCTCGCGACCACGGTCTACCGCACCTACCTCGGGAAGAGCGGGCCGCGCCAGTTCGAGGCCGTCGTGATTGACGAGGCGTCTATGCTCATGCCACCGCTCATCTATTACGCGGCAGGGCTCGCTACTCAGTCGGTCACGGTCGCGGGCGACTTCCGGCAACTCCCGCCCATAGTCATGTCCGACGAGCCGCTCGCCGCCGAGTGGCTCAAGTGCGACGTCTTCGAGAAGGCCAGCATCCCGGAGCAACTCGCACAGCGGCAGCCGACGCCCCACCTCGTGGCGCTCGGCACCCAGTACCGGATGCGCGAGCCAATCTGTGCCGTCATCAACAAGCTCTTCTACTCCGACCACCCCCTGCGCTCGGACTCGAGCGTGAACCGCGGGAACGGCCGCTTCCCCCTCTCCGAAGCACCGCTCCTCTACGTGAACACGGCTCCATTCCACCCGTGGACCGCGCTCCGCGTCGGCACCTACTCCCGCTACAACCTTTTCCACGCGCTCCTTGTGCGGAATATCATCCTGCACCTCGCCGAGACGGGCTTCCTGCCGCGCGCAGGAGAGCCGAACGACGCTGTGGGCGCCGTCGCCCCGTACGCCTCGCAGGCGCGCCTGATCCAGGCCCTGCTTGACGACCGCCTCGGCATCCGCGCCGCCGGCGTCGCCGCCACGGCCCACCGCTTCCAAGGCAACGAGAAGGCCGCGATAGTGCTCGACCTCACCGATTCTCTCGGCGTGCGCCTGGGCCGCTTTCTCCAGGCGACCCGCATCGAGGAGGATGGGGCGCGCCTGCTGAATGTCGCAGCGAGCCGTGCACGGCGGCACGTGATCGTCCTCGGCAACTTCGAGTACCTGCGGGCCAAGGCACCGCGCGACGGTTTCGTACGCCGGCTCGTGGACCACTTCGAGGAGCACGGCGAGGCGCTCGACCTGGACGCGCTTCTCCCGCTCGCCGAGCGCGACTGGATCGACGGCCTCCACCGCGTGCTGCCCGCGACTTTCGACCTCCCCGAGGGAGCAGCTGGCGCATTCACGGAGGGGACCTTCTACCCGGCGTTTCTCAAGGATCTCGCCCGCGTGCGCGACTCCATCGTCATCTTCTCGCCTTTCGCGACCGGAAGCGGCACGGCACGTTGGATCGACTCGCTTCGTGCGGCGCTTGCCCGCGGCGTCAGAGCACGCATCCTCACTCGTCCCCCCGAGGAGTTTGGCGGCGGTTCGACTGACGACGTCGTCGAACTGGTACAGTCGCTCCGCAACCTTGGCATCACCGTCGACCTGCGCGCGCGGATGCACGAGAAGATCGCCATTCTCGATGGGCGCATCCTCTGGCACGGCTCACTGAACATTCTCTCGCACCGCGACACCCACGAGAGCATGCTACGCCTTGAGAGCCCGGCTGCCTGCCAGCAGCTCGGCCGCTTCGTCAGCACGCCGACCGGCCGACGCGAGGAGGACGCCGCGCCATCCCTGGAGGCGCCCGAGAACCCCGCGTGTCCGAACTGCCGCGGGCCGACCGTCTGGAACGACGGGCGTTTCGGGATCTACTTCGTGTGCGAGGACGCCGACTGCGGAGGCAAGGTGGACCCGCGCAGAGCCCGGGGTCAGAGAAGAAGCGGCACGGCGGCACGCGACCGTGCGGGCGGGCAACGCCGCGGGCCAAGGAGTCGGCGGGAAAGCACCGATACCGGCCAGCCGTGTCCGCAGTCGGGCTGCGGTGGGCGGCTCGTCGAACGCAATGGGAGGTTCGGTCGCTTTTTGGCCTGCACCAACTACCCGCGCTGTCGTTACACGGAGAACTTGGAGTGAGGATGTGCCAGCTAACAACCGGTTGCAGCGGACGGCCCGCT
>JAVKJV010000132.1:0-2845 GCA_031458775.1 Candidatus Fervidifonticultor quartus
CGCTCGTCGGATGCGAAACTCCGTTGCCGGCTGCGGCGACGCTGCGCCGTACTCGACGAGCGCCTCCCGCACCACCGGCAGCGGTTCGTCCCTCCTCTGGGTGGCGACGGCGAGGAAGAACGCCCTCGTCCACGCGACGGCGAGCTTGCGGTTGCCGGCGAACACCGTCTGCACGCCGGGGTGGAGGGCGGCGATCTCGGCGAGGGCGCGGCTCGTGTACGCCGCGGTGAGGGGGCGCACCTTCTCCGGCCTGAGGAAGTCCGCGTAGGTGGCCTCCACCACTATCGCTGCGGCCGGACAGGTGGCGAGCTCAGCCAGGGTGTGATGGATCGCCCGCAGGTCCGAGAGATCGCGCACGAGGTTCGCAAACGTCTTGCGCTCGACCACCGCGGCCGGCAACCCGTCCACGAGGAGCGCGTAGTCTCCAACCGGTAACGACATGCGCACCACCCGGCAGCCCGGGAACTTCCACGCGAACTTCTCGTTCGACGAAACCGCGACATCGAGGACCGGCGAGGCGCGAGCCGCCACGAAGCGGGCGCGCGGACGCCGCTCCCGCAGGCCCTTCTCCGTCTGCCAGAAGATCTGCTCGAACTCCCCTTCTCGGTTGCGGTACGGCTTCTTCAAGAACAGTAGCTCGCAGCGGCGGCGGCGCGGGCGGTCGAGGACGATGGAGACGCGCTTGCCAAGCCTGCCGATCGAGATCACCGCGACCCGCTCGATCTCCTCGATCGGGTCGGGCCAGGAATCGTCGCGCTCGCGCAGGCAGAAGACGTTCCCGCTCCCGCCGGGCCAGCGGTCCTGGACGCGCAGGGCGAGGAGCGTGCGCTCCCCCCGGCGGATCGACAGGCGGTACGGGAAGCGCTCCTGTCCGGTCGTTTCCAGCACCCAGACCGTAGACGTGCCGTCCATGGGTAGATTGTAGCTGCCGGCAGCGGGCATCGTGCCGGGGCGTTGCTGCGCTAGGATATCCATGATAGACGCGCACGACCGTCGCGGCGGGAGCACTCCCCTGCCCGGCACCGCCGAGGAGGTCCCAGTATGGTGTTTGCCAACTCGATGACCAAGGCCGGGCGCCTGGTGGAACTGCAGCTGCTCTTTGCCCGCTCCCCCAACCGCGGCCGGCGCACTGCCGATCTGGCGCGGCAGCTCGGCATCCCCGAGCGCACCGTGCGCGCCTACCTGGCGGAGCTCTCGCGCACGGGGCGCCTGCCAATCTACCGCGACGGCCGCGAGTGGCGGCTCGCGCCCGACGCCCGCTTCGAGGTCCCGCCCGTCCGATTTGCCCTCGAGGAAGCGGCTGCCGTGTACCTCGCCGCCCGCCTCCTCGTCCGCCACAGCGACGAGCCCAACGCCGCCGTCCGCAACGCCATTCATCGCCTGGCCAGCGTCGTCCCGGAAAGCCTCGCCACCTTCATGGAGCACCTCGCCGAGTGGGTTCCCGCCGGAACTGAGGATCGGTTTGCCGAAACCTTCCGCGTCCTGGCGTATGGCTGGGCCCTGCGCCGCACCCTTGAGCTCACCTACCATCCGCGCAACCGGGACCCCTTCGACTGCCGCTTCGATCCCTACCTCATCGAGCCCTCGGTGCGGGGCCTGTCCTTCTATGCGATCGGTCGGGCTGAGCCGCCGGGGGCGCTGCGCGTCTTCAAGCTCGAGCGCATGTGCCGGGCGGCACTGACGAGCGGCGTGTTTTCTCCCCCGCCCACTCCTGCCATCTTGTCGCAGCTCGACAAGTCCTGGGGGGTGTGGATCTCGGACGGCGACTGCGTGGCCGTGCAGCTCCGCTTTGCCCCGAGCGTGGCCCGTACCGTGGCCGAATCCCGCTGGCACGCCAGCCAGCGTCTCGAACCCCGGCCTGACGGCTTTTTGGACATGCACCTCGCCGTCGCTTCCACCGTCGAGCTGGTGCCGTGGGTGCTGGGATGGGGTTCGGCGTGCGAGGTGATCGAGCCCCCGACCCTGCGCGACGAGATCGCCCGCGAACACCGGCAGGCGGCAGCCCGCTACGAATCGGCAAGTAGTCTGCCGCATCGTCGCTGATGATGACTATGTGTCGGGGTCGCCAACTCGCGAGCTCCCCACGTTGGCAGGAGTCCCGCCCTCTCGTTGCGGTGGCCGCCCCGGCTCGACGAAAGGTGGACCTCGATGCTGAACCACGCGGTCGGAAACGCCCTCGATCAGGTTCGAGCCAGAAAAGGCCTCGCGACACTCCTTCTCGATGCCTGCATCGCCACCTGGAACAGCCGCGGCACGGCCGCGCTCGAGGAGGTCAACATCATCGACGACGATGGCCGGCAGTGGCGCTGGCTGCAGGCCGCATTTCCCGAGTGCCGGCTGTGCGGACGCACGAGCATCCTCTACCGGGCCCAGGGGCACGAGGAGGAGTGGGCCGACTTCTGTCTGGAGTGCTGGGAGATCGACATCTTGGACGGGAGCGGTCGCGTCGTCGCCCACGCGACGAGGCGGTTCGAGAAGTGGCTGCGAAGCCTGCCGCCGGGCGCACGAATCACCTCGATCACGATGTGCGGGGAGACGACCGTGTTCGACCCGCCGATCGACCCGCTGAAGGGAGGCCCGTACTGAGGTGAGGCGCGAGGAGATCTTCGCGCCGCCGCAGCCGCGACCCCGCAACTCGAGGGGGTTTCCGGCTCACAGCCAGCACGAGGGCGTGACATGAGCGGCAACGTCGACATCTACGATTGGGCATACGCCCGTCGCACGGCGGTGCCGGGGCGCTACGGTCAGGACCCCGCGGCGCCCGACCCCACAGCTAGACAGCACGGCACATCTCGCTTGCGGTTGCCGGCCCACCTCGTGGGCCTGTCCACGGTGTATCTTTACA
>JAVKJV010000133.1:0-2837 GCA_031458775.1 Candidatus Fervidifonticultor quartus
TAACTTTTGCAAGCAGGATGCATGGCAACCTTGCGCGTCGTGCTTGCAGATGACTCGCGAAAGTGAGCGATACGTGCTGACTTCTGCGAGTGAAATCCCGCCTCAGTTCCGCCCGTGGCAGTTGCTTTCGAGGAGATGCCGGTGGCCCTCCAGGCACCTCACAAGGCAAGCATCTGCTCCACCCCCTCCACGATCACGTTGTTCCCCGGCGTGTTCGTCGAGATGATGTTGTAGCGCAGCCGGATGGCGAGCACGTTCTCTCCGCGGTCGCGCTCGCGGGTGACCTGGACCGAGGTCACCTGGACGCGCGGCTCCCAGCGCTTGAGGGCGTCGACGACGTGGACGCGGGCGAGCTCCTGGAGGACCGCGTCGTTCTTCTGGTGGCGTAGGAGGTGGACGAGGCTCCCGAACTCTGTCCGCCAGGGTAGCTCGCCCTGGGTGAAGTCGCTCGCGGCCATGGTGCCGAGGATCTGGCCCACGGCGCTGCGCACGAGCGCCTCGCCGCCGGCAGCGGCGAAGTCAGACTTGCGGTCCCTCCTGAAGGGCCGGATCGGGCCAAAGCCGAGGAACGCGTTCTCCATGGTCACACCGGGATGGCGGCGCGCGCCGCCTTGAGGCCGTCGATGGCCGCGTCGAGCGGCACGAGCGCGGCCTCGGCGTCGTCGCCGAGGCTCGAGATGTCGGGCACCTTCGGCAGTCCCAGCAGCTCCATGAACAGGTTGATGACCCCGACGAGGCGGTTGAGCGGCGCCACGCTCTCGCCCAGGTTCTGCAGGTGCGCGTCGAGGTTCGCGGACGCGCAGTCGACGATGGTCCGGAGCTGGACGTTGCCGAGCTCGGCGGCGCGCGTGGCCGCGGCCGCGATCCGCACCTGCGCGGCGATCACCGCCTTGAGCTGGCCGCGCAGGCCCTCGAGGTAGAAGAGCAGCACGTCGATGAGGCCAACGAGCAGGAGCGGCAGCGAGAGCTGCGGGATGAGTTTGAGCAGCTTGCTCGCCTTCTTGGCCAGGTCCGGCAGGCACTCCGCGAGCTTCGAGGGGTCCGGCGGCGGGCCGAGGCTGTCGGGGATGGCCTTCACGCAGCCATAGAGCGCCATCACCACGTCGATGATGTTGAAGATCGGCACGAGCGGCGCGAGCGCGGCGTTGGCCTGCGCCAGGAGCTGCTTCGACATCTCTGTCGGGTCCGGGACCACGTCCGGGATCTGGACGCACAGCTCGGCACCGCCCGGGAAGGTCACGCAGAGCTCCTGCCTGCTGACCTTGAGCGCGATGCACATCTCGGAGAGGTTTGGCAGCGGCATGTTTCTCCTCAGATCGGCTTCTCGCCGGGCAGGACGACCCGGCCGTTGATCTGCACCGCAGCGCCTTCGATGCTCACGAGGCCGTCGGCCTTGAGCAGCAGGGCCGAGGTGGCCTTGATGGTGATGCCCATGCCGACGGCGTCGAACTCGATCTGGTCGCCCGAGGTCTTGTCCTTGATGACCAGCGCCTCCTTGCCCGTGCGGTCGTCGAACACGAGCAGGAACCGGCCGGTCTCGAAGGCGCGGACCTTGGGCGCCTCCTCCTTCGAGAGGCCGCGCACGGGCTCGGGCACCTCATTCTTACCGTCGGGCTTTCCCCAGTGGCCGCAGAGGTAGTACGGGTGGTCCACATCGCCCTGGTGGAAGAGCACGCCGACCTCGGCGCCCTTCTCGGGTACGGAGAAGAAGCCGCGACGGTCGCTGCCGCCGCCGACAGTGCCGAGCGGGAAGGCCCAGGCGCTCGCCGGCTCGACCAGCCCCGGCACGCACACGCGCACCCGGCCAAGCCCTTCCGGGTCTTCGCGATCCACGACCTCGCCCATGTAGAGCCCGGGGTAGCGGACTTCGTCGTCGTCGAGGGCCATCAGCTCCTGCCTCTCGTGTCCCGGTACTCGATGCGCGTCTCGCCGGTCTCGGGATCGACCACCTCGACGGGCCGAAGCGCGTCGGAATCGGCGTTTGCCGCGCTCTCGCGGTTCTGCCGTCCGCGCGACGGCGCGCCCCCGATATCGGCCGTTCCGTCGCTCAGGCACTTGATCTCCACCGTGTAGCCCGAGCCATCGATCTTGTGGGTGGCCTCCTTGACGTAGTACTTGCCCGAGAGGCGCTGGCCGATGCCGCGGAATTCGACCACGGTCTTGGCGAGCAGGCTCGGGTCGCCGAGCACGGTCGCGGTCAGCTCCACGGTCGTCTGCTGCGCGCGGCGGTAGCGGCCGTTCGCCTCACGCCGCGCCGCGGCCGCCGAGGACTCGGCGCTCGGCCGCACCTCCTCGGAGACGTTGCGGCGCTCGAGCCGCGTGGCGCCGGTCTCCGGGTCCACGATCTCGATGACCGGAGCGAGACTCTCGCGTGGCGTGGTCGCGTTCGAGCCACGTTCGTCGATGTCGCGGCGCGTGATCGGGTCGCGGCCGGCCACGCGCACCGCGCCGGGCTTCGCTGTCACGTCGTTCTCGATGTTGATCGAGATGACCTCCCCAACCTCGGGCGCCGCATACCAGTGGAAGACGCGCACGGGCCGCTGGCCGAGCCGGCGCTGGTGGAAGTGCAGGCCGTCGAAGTCCACGTAGAACTCGAACCCCTCGCGGTCGGCGAGCCGCCGCAGGAACTGCGCGTCGGTCATCCTCGCCTGCGTGATGAGCGGCAGCACCTCCTCGGTGTCCTCGATGTCCTGGAGCTGCGGCCCGTAGCCGTTTTCCTGGGCGATCTCGCGCGCCACGTCCGAGCGTTTTCTGTTCTCGAAGGTGCGGCAGCGCGCGACCTTGTTCATGAGCACGCTCTTGGCGTGCGCCTCGACCGAGAGCTGCTGGAAGCCCGT
>JAVKJV010000134.1:0-2725 GCA_031458775.1 Candidatus Fervidifonticultor quartus
GCTGCGGTTCGCGCTGCCCGCACTGGTTGCGATCTCACCGCTCTTCGGCAAAGCCGCCACCTCATTGCGCGAGATCGTCTTCGGCGCGATTCTCATTGCGATCCTGATCTGGGAACCTGGCGGGCTGGCCATGCTGTTCAAGAAGCTCAAGCGCTACCTCGATCTCTGGCCGTTCCCGCACTAGGCCAGCCAGCGCTTTCGCCGCTTGTAGCTCTTGACCTCGGTGAAGCTGCGGCGGCCGGTCTTGCTCATGCCCAGGTAGAACTCTTTGACGTCGGCGTCCTCGCGCAGCCGTTCGGCCGGTCCGTCCAGTACGATCTTGCCGTTCTCCATGACATACCCGTACGACGCGACCTGGAGCGCCATCCTGGCGTTCTGCTCCACGAGCAGAATGGTGAGACCTTCGCTGTTGTTCAGCCGCCGGACGAGGTCGAAGATCTCGCGGGCCACCAGCGGGGCCAGCCCGAGGCTCGGCTCATCGAGCAGCAGCAGCAGCGGCCTGGCCATGAGCGCACAGCCGATGGCCAGCATCTGCTGCTCGCCGCCAGACAGGTAGCCGGCCCGCACGCGCCGGCGCTCCCTGAGCCTCGGGAAGTACGCATACACACGGTCGAGCCCGTGCCGGGTGTCGGTACGCCGGTGCAGAGCCGCGCCGACCAACAGGTTCTCCTCGGCGGTCAGCTCCTCGAAGAGCCGGCGACCTTCGCGCACCATGACGATCCCGCGCCGCGCAGTGTCCTCGGGCAGCGCGTTCTCGATCCGCGAGCCGTCGAACTCCACCGAGCCCCGCGTGAGCTCGCCGCGCTCGAGGCGAATCAATCCTGACAGCGCTTTGAGGGTCGTGGTCTTGCCCGCGCCGTTCGCGCCAATGAGCGCGGTGATGCTACCCCTGGAGACGCTCAATGACACGCCCTTCAGCACCAGGATCGTGCCCCAGAAGACGACTTCGATGTTGTTGAGGGCGAGCATCGGCGCGGCAGGCGTCGCAGGATGGTGAGGGCCATCCGACGCCGCCTGCGCGGCAACCCCGGACGGCCCCACGCCCCCGCCGGACATCAATAGCCGAGCCAGTCCTTGCGCCGGTCGACCGTGACCGTCTCGACCGGCACGATCTTGCCCTTCTGCACCTGCATGATGCGCGTCGTCGTCGACGGCCGGTGATCGTCACGCGCGAGCGTGATCGGCGGCGCCAGGCCATCGGGGTCCCAGTTCTTCAGCAGCTCGAGCGCCGACCGTACGTTCACCCCCGCGAATCCGCCCAGACGACCGTACGACGGCCAGCCGTCCACGATCTGCTCGAGCCCGCGCTTCAGCAGGTAGACGTTGAGCCACCCGCGGATGTATGACGCGATATACGGCGTCTGCGGCGTGCCGACCTCGAACTTCGGCATGTCCTTGCCCTGGAAGCGCTTGTACGCGTCGTAGATCGTGCGCATACCCGGCGTGTTCTCGCCGACGTAGACGTGCGGGGTCGAGCCGTACACGCCCTCGGCGGCCTGCCCGATCAACTTGATCATGTTCTCGTCGTAGCCCCACACGTTGACGAACCAGCGGGTCTTCAGGCCGGCCTGGCTGGCGTCGCGTACCGTCACCGACGCTGAATTGGTGGTGCCACCGAACCACGCGAAGTCGGCGCCGGCCGAGCGGATCGCCGAGATCTGCGAGCGCGCCTCGAGCGCGGTCAGGGCGACGAACTGGTCGGGGAGCACGTCGAAGCCCAATTCCCTCGCGTAGTCCTTGCCGGCCGGGATCGGCGCGCGGCCGTACGGGTGATCGGGGTAAACGAAGGCGAACTTGGGTCGCTCGACGCGCTCCTTCCGCGCGAGCTCGCGGGCGAACTTCAGCACGGCGCGCAACTGGTCGGAGTAGGAGGACACGGGGTAGAAGTTGTACGGCGTCTTGGACGGGTCGTTGAGGTGCGACGAGTATGACGCCGAGATGAACGGAATCTGGTCCTGCGCGATCTGCTCCTTCAAGGCCTCGGTGTCGTTCGTGCCCCAGCCGACAATCGCCTGCACGCGGTCCACGTCCCGGTACTTGCGGTAGAGGTTCAGGCTCTCCGGGATGCGGTACGCGTAGTCCGCCCACACGAGGTCGATCTTCACGCGGCCCTTGATGCCGCCCTGGACCTCGTTGATGTACCGGACGTGGTCCAGAACCCCCTTGTGGTAGTCCACGCCCACATCCGAGGTCGGTCCGGTCAGGTCGAACAGCGCGCCGACTTTGATGCTCGCGGGCATCGGCGGCGGTGCCTGCGCGATCGCGGGGACCACCGTGGCCACGAGCAGGGCAACGAGCACAAGCGCCGCGCCGAGGAATCGTCCTCTCATCAGGAGCCCCCCTCCCCCCAGTACGGTTGAAGGCGTGGGTTCGCCGGGCGGCCGGGCCCTCCCTGCCGCGAACCAACCGGCACCTACGGAGCGACCTTCCTGACGGTCACCGCGCGGACGACCAGGTCCTCGCTCCGGTTCCCGGCGGTGTTGATCGCGAAGTCCCACCCCCAGGTGTTCGCCATGGTGGCGTCGGACAGCCGCACCGTGTACGCCATCCAGCCATCGCGCACGTCTACCCACTGCCAGGGCGTGAACCGGTACCCCCCGGTCGAGTCGTACAGCAGGTTGAAGCCGAGTTGCCTGGCGGTCCGGGCCCCCCAGACCTCGACGGTCACCTCGAGGGGCGTGCGTCCCTCCAGGTAGTACGCGAACGTGTCGTCAAGGTCGAAGTA
>JAVKJV010000135.1:0-2698 GCA_031458775.1 Candidatus Fervidifonticultor quartus
TACGACACGACGCGGAACGGCCCTGATCCGATCGGCCGGTCGAAGAACCCGGGAGTGGTCACCTTGTCGGCGGGGAGGATCGAAAGCAGCGAGAGGCCGGCGAGCATCGTGCCCATGGGCACCCGGGTCCTCACGCGCACCGTCGAGTCGTTGGGCGCCTCGACCGCGGTGACCGGCGACCACACCGGCACGAACGCCCCGGGCGTTGTCATGATCCGCTCCAGCGACGCCTTCACATCGCGGGCGGTCACGGCACTGCCGTCATGGAAGCGCGCGCCGGGACGCAGGGTGAAGACCCACGTGGTGGGTTCAGGCGTCTCCCACTTCACGGCGAGACCCGGCGCGTACTTGCGGGTACGGAGATCGAGCGACACGAGCGGATCGAAGATGTGGGCCGCCACGGTGCGCACCGCAGGCTCGGCCGCGGTGGCGCCCATGGGATCGAGCGCGACGATGCGGTTCGGCAGTGAGACCGTAAGTTTCCCGGTCGGAACTCGTTGCGGCACGGCACTGGCGGGTGCCGCTGCCACGATCGGCACGCCGGGCCACGCCGAGAGGAGTCTGCTGCCCGCCACGCCGCCGGCGAGGGCAGCGGTCCCGTACAGGAACTCGCGCCGCGTCAAGTGCCGGTCTTGCGCGTCTATCGGATCTTCGGCCATTGTCATCTCCCTCCAGATCAGTGTGCGATCAAGGCGTCCGTCGGAACACCGAGCCACCGGGCCAGCTTGAGCACCGTGAAGCGGTTACGCATGTACGACGCATAGGTGAGCGCACGGGAGAGGTCCCGGCGATCCAGACCGAGCTCATCCGGCGTCACCGGGGCATGGACCCGTCGCAACATCTCGGCCAGTGCGCCCGGCGCCGGCACGGTCGAGGCGATGTCCTGAATGCGCGCCCACACATCGGTGATCGTGTGCTTCAGCCGATCGACGTCTGACGGCATCATGTCCAGGAACGTCGAGTGCCGCGCGATGATCCTCTCCGCGTCATCGCCAAACCCTCGTCGAATGGCCGCGATCTCCTCATCGCGCGCAGGCGGTGCGGCATCGCGCAGGCGTGTCGCCACCTGGGTCCGGGTCAAACGCCGAAGCCTGTCGTAGATCCCTGCGACCACCACCGCACCGACCGCCACCTTGGCGCCGTGGAGCAGCGGCGGCCGGTTCTCCCGCAGCAGCAGCATCTCCCAATAGTGCGACAGATGGTGCTCAGAGCCCGATGCCGCCTCGGAACTGCCGAAATCGGCGATGCACTGGCCCGACTCGATGAGGCTGGCGGTCAAGCCGCGGATCGCCTCTCGTGAGAACGGCGCCCCCTGCCGGAGGCTCTCGCGGCAGGTCTCCAGCGCCGTCCGCACGCGGCGGGCAATTGGTTCGCTGTACGCCTCGCCCCACACTACGTGTCCGAGCTCCCAGTCGGCCAGCGACGTGTACTTGCCGAGCATGTCGCCGTACCCGGCGGCGATCATCGCCGGCGGCGCGGCACACAGCGTGTCGAGATCGGCGAAGACCGCGAGCGGCGCGTGCGCCGGGACCGTGTGCTTGGACTTCCCGATCGTCAGGGCGGCCCCGGTGGACGTGTACCCGTCGACCGACGGCGCCGTTGGCACGGAGATGAACTGGTCACGGGTCACGAAACTCACAAAGCGGACGATGTCGGTGATCGTGCCCGATCCGACGGCCAGGTACACGCGGTTGGCGTGATCAGCCCGCATGAGGAGCTGCATGATGCGGTGCTCGTCGGCGATCACCTCCCCGCCGTTTAGCAGCGCGACATCGGTCGTCCAGGCGCGATGCGCCCAGACGTCCGCGATCCTGGCTCCCATCGCGGCGTACGTGTTGTGATCCGCCACCAGCGTATAGCGCGGGAACCGACGCGATTCACAGAATCGAAGAAGGTGCTCGACGGCATCGCTGCCGACATAGACCACTGGAGGCATCAGCGTCCCAGCACCGCGGCGGCGCCGTCCTCGTCAATGATCAGAGACTTCAGGATGCCTCCGCGCAGCGCCGCGAGGACGGCGCGCGCGCGGTCCGGTCCGTTCGTGACGCCGACGACCTCGTGCATTCGGCGAAGTGTGTCGAGGTCGATGCTGATGACACGGTCCCGGTACGGGGTCTCGCACTCCGTGCCGGTCGCGTCGAAGAAGCGGCCGCAGATCTCGCCGACCGCGCCGTGTGACCCGAGTGCGGCCAGCGCCGTTTGGTCGAGGACGCCCCGTTCGATGAACACCGATGTGCTCAGCGTGCCGATCCCGACGAACGCCGTGTGCATGCGATCGAAGAGGCGCCAGACCGAACGCACGTGCTCGTGGCGGTGGAAGACGTCGCGCGACGACGCGTCGGCGACGAAGGCGGGCGCGCTCACCGTGTACAGCGTGCCCCCGAGGCGCTGGGCGAGCACGCGGCTGAGTTCGACGGCGTCGATCGCCGTCACGTTGGCGCCGACGTTGCCCATAAGCTGCACGACCGCGAGGGCCGCCGGCTCTGGCCGCGGCGCCATGAAGCGGACCAGCTCGGCGAGCGTCCGGCCGCCGGCCACACCGATCACCTCACCGTTCCGGATCCACTGCGAGGCGACCGGCGCCGCGAAGTACCCGACCGATCGCCTGACGTGTTCAGGGGAACGGCCGGCCGCCGTCCTGACGACCACCGCGTGCGTCAACCCGTGGCGCTGCTTGAGCTGGTCCTCGAGAGCCCGG
>JAVKJV010000136.1:0-2678 GCA_031458775.1 Candidatus Fervidifonticultor quartus
CGCAGTTCTGATCTACGTTGAGGATGGACCTGACCGAGAAGCAGTGGACCGTCATCGGGCCTCTCTCTGCAGCAATGGAGCGAGGACGGGACGTGGATTCGCGTGGTGCAAGCCTTGGCGCGCGACCTTGAGAAAGGTGGATGCCTGAAGCTGGACGAGGCGTTCATCGATGGCACCCACGCGGGTGCAAAAAAGGGGTCCGTGCGTTGCGAGAACTCGCCGTGGATTGGCCACCAAGATCATGGCAGTGGCAGACGGCAACGGCCATCTGTAGTGTTCCCCTCGCGTCAAGACAAAGCCGCGATCGGGATTCGGGTCGTTCGATCGCGTGATCGCGCATGCGACCTCACGCCGCCGGCCTCCTTGCCAGCATCGCGCCGAGCCGCTCCGCGCGGTACTCGGCGGGCGTCTTCCAACCGAGCGCCTGATGGGGGCGCTGCTCGTTGTGCCGCTTCACCCACGCCTCCAGCGCCGCGCGCAGCTCGTCGAGGCTCTCCCCGTCGCGCAGCCAGACGACCTCCTCCTTGCGCGTGCGGATGACGCGCTCGACGACAGCGTTGCCAGTGGGCCGCCCGACCGGCGCGCAGGTGTGGTCGAGGTTCCACTCGTCGCACAGCGCGGCGCAGTCGGAGCCGGCGTACTGCGGCCCGTGGTCCGAGCGCAGCTCGACGCCGGCGGGGACGCTCTCGGGGCGGCCGAACGCCCAGACGAGCATCTTGCGCACCGAGGCGAGCACGGCCGGGCCGTGCTGCTCCTTGGTGCCCACGAGCTCGACGGTGCGGCAGCCGCAGTCGATGGTCGGCACGATGGCCGCGACGCCGTCGCGCTTGGTCCACGTCGTCGTGAGGCCGGTCGCGAAGGGGCGGTTCCGCTCGGGGACCGCGACGTGGCCGCGCGGCGTGTCGCCGGGCTCGCGGTCCCGGGCGGGCACCGGGCCGTGCGCGTGCATGAGCGCCCAGACCCGCTTGCGCGAGACCTTGAGCCCGTCGCGCTTGAGCGTCGCCCAGACCTTGCGGACGCCCCAGGCGGGCTCGCGCGCGATGACCTCGCGGATGGCGGCCAGGACGACCTCCGCCGACGGGTGGCGCGGCCGGGAAGGCAGCGGCACGACGTCGGCGGGCCGCCGCCGGGCCGGCGACTTCTTCGCCGCGTAGTACGCCGCCCGCGACAGCGCGAAGGTCGCGCACAGGAGCGTCACGGTCGCCTTGCCGGCGAGGACGTCGAGCACGGCCTGCTGGCGCTCCTCGACGGTGCGCCGGCCGGGCCGCGCGCGCACGTCGGCCTCGTCGGGCTCGGGCTCGGCGGTGGCCCCCGCGGGGCCACCGCCGCCTGCTTGCTGCCGGAGGGCGTGACCCTCCCGGCGCTCGGTCCTGCGGTCGCGATGTCCTTCATGCGTGTCGGTCGTCTCACGTCCGCTGCCCTCCTGCCCGATCCAAGTTCCTTTTTCAGACCGAGCCACTGTCAACCTCGGTCGTGGGAACACCGTAGGACAGCCCCCAGCAGCACCGCTGCCCAGATCGCAAAAGATCCTGTATTCTTTATGACAAAATTCTACATGTCGACGGGGAGACATGAGTCAAGCGTGGCGGATCGCCGCGTAAACGGCGGCCTCCTGGCGCCTGCGCCCGATCGTTTCGTCGGCGTTCACCCGCGAACCCGAAAGAATCGCTGTCGATCACACCTCTGCTGAGGTCCTGAGGTCGCGCCGTGACGTTCGGAGGTCACGTCATGACCTTCCGACCTCAAATCATGACCTCCGAGGCTCAGATGCTGAGGTCCTGAGGTCGCGCCGTGACGTTCGGAGGTCACGTCATGACCTTCCGACCTCAGATCATGACCTCCGAGGCTCAGATCATGAGCTCCGAACCTTAGCATCAGGCCCTCGGATCTCATCTCCCTGGTACCTCGCCACAGGCGTGTTGATCGGTTGAAGGGCGGATCGCTCGTCGGGCGGGACGAGCAACTCAATCGAACGGGCCTGGCGCGGCGTGCGCCGGATGAAACCGAGACGTTCGAGCGGAACGATCATCTGGTGGACGCTGGGTCCCCTCACCCCCAAGGAGCGCTGGAAGTCGGCTTCTGCGGGCCGCCGCCTCGGGCTCCCCGGACGGGGCGATCGCGGCGAACGTCGGCGTCGGGACGTCCGCCGTGCACCGCACCAAGCAGCGGTTCGTCGAGGAAGGCTCCGACGAGGCGATCCGCCGCCGGCTCGCCGAGGCGGACCTCAAGCCACGGCAGAAGAAGATGTGGCGCGTCCCCAGGCTCGACGCCGAGCACGTCGCCCGCATCTCACAGCGCCGCGGCCCTCTACCAGACCTTCGAGCCTGCCGAGGCGCGTCGCATCCTCACCGGCCTGGAGCTTCCCTTCACCCCCAAGCACGCGCGTTGGCTCAACAGGGTCGAGATCGAGATCGGGGTGATGGTTGACCCGTGCCTTGACCGTCGGATTGCGGACCAGGCCGCGCTGGTCTCCGAGATCGCGGCTTGGCCGCGTCGGCGCAACGCCGAAGGTGCTCGCATCCGCTGGATGCTTACGATCGACCGGGCCCGCGAGAGGAGGGGGCGTGCCTCTCCTCGTCCGACAGCCGCGGCCACGAAGGCGGCGGCGTGAACATGTCATCACTGCTCCCCCATGTCCTCCTCCCGGAAGAGGAGCAGGTCCGGGGCAACCCCTGCGG
>JAVKJV010000137.1:0-2522 GCA_031458775.1 Candidatus Fervidifonticultor quartus
CGCCAGCGGCAACGTGGCGACGGAGGACGTGGTCTACATGCTGCACGGCATGGGCGTGCAGACCGGCATCGACCTGGATGCGCTCGTCGAGTGCTCGCGCCAGGTGTCCACCTGGGTCGGCCACGAGCTGCCATCGAAGTACGCCAAAGCCCACCTGGGCGAGCAGGCGCGCTCGGCACGCCTGGGGATGCGAGCGTAGCTCCCAGGAGCCCGCTGTGAAATGGCCTTTTCGGCGGAATCACGCGGTGCGTCTCCGTCGAGAGAAACGCTCGTTTACCCCTCGGAGTCGGCGAAGAACACCGGCCTCCTAGCACTACATGAGTTGAAAACTTGCACTCGGACGAGTTCTGGGGCCTATGGTGGACATGAAATTCACCGTCGATGCCGGCACGGAGTGCCGGATGGCCGAGTACTTGTCTGCGATCGGGGACGTCCTCGGGAACAAGCGGCGACGTGAGTCGTTCGCGATGTACGCCATGGGGCTGATGGGTGACGGCGAGCGGAAGAGCTGCGAGCCGATCGCAGCCCGCGCCTGCCCCGATCCGAAGAAGGCCGACGCCTACCATCAGCGGCTGACCTACTTCCTGGGCGAGTCGGTCTGGAGCGACCACGATGTCCGGCGGTACTGCGCCGGCTACGCCTTGGCCGAGATGACAAAGCGAGAGCGCGTCGAGACCTGGATCATCGACGACACGGGATTCCTGAAGCAGGGGACTCATTGCGTCGGTGTCCAACGGCAGTACACCGGCTCGGCTGGCAAGATCACCAACGGCCAGATAGGCGTGAGCCTGTCGATCGCGACGCGTCCGAGCACCTGCCGATCGATTTCGAGTTGTACCTCCCGGAGAGTTGGACGGAGGACCCCGTACGACGCAAGAAGGCCCACATCCCCGACGAGGTGCCGTTCAGGACCAAGCACGAACTTGCCCTGGCGATGATCCGTCGGGCGGTGGCCGATGGCGTGCCCAAGGGGGGGTCCTCGCCGACTCGGCGTACGGTGACTCGAGCATCTTCCGCCACGAGGTGCGGAAGCTTGGCTTGGACTACGCGGTCGAGGTTCACTCTCCGACCAAGGTCTGGCGGCTCGGCAAGTCGGGGCGGCCTTACGGTAAGCCGATGAGCGTGGCGGATGTCGGCCACCACATCCCGACCAAGAAGCTCCGCCGGGTGACCTGGCGCCACGGAACGAAGGGCAAGCTCTCGTCGCGCTTCGCCCTGTGCCGCGTCCTGCCGGTCCGCGACGAGAGCCCCGACGGTGGGGGTGAGGGGGTCTGGCTCCTGCTGGAGTGGCCACCGAACGAGCCCGCCGCGACGAAGTTCTTCCTCGCGACGATGCCGCTGGACATCACCCGCAAGAGGCTGGTTCGCCTCGTCAAGGAGCGGTACCGAACCGAACGCGCGTACGAAGATCTCAAGGGCGAGCTCGGGCTGGACCACTTCGAGGTTCGCACCTTCGGCGGCTGGCACCATCACGTCACCGTCGCGCTGTCCTGCTTCGCCTTCATCGTCGCAGAGAGGGTGAGGCGCTTTTCCCCCCGGTGGCGATCGCAAGAAGGAGACGACGCGCTCGCGCGCCCGGCCCGAACGCCATTACGCCGAGTCCTTCATCACCGCGCGCCCGGCGTTCTTCAGGATCATCGCGACGTGGCTTCCCAGATGTCCTCTGTGCCACCGGCGCAATGACTCTCGTTCCGACCACCGCCACTCGGTCTTCGACCGCGCCCGCGTCGGAGGTGCTACATGAGGCGGACGCCGGTCGAGTCATCCAGCCTCTCCTCGGTCGGCTACGACCCCGAGCGCAGCCTCCTGGAACTGGAGTTTCACGGCGGCCGCATTTACCAGTACTTCGCCGTGCCCCGGCGGACCTTCGAGGAGCTCATGACCGCCGCGTCGGTCGGCGCCTTCGTCAACCGGTGCATCAAGCCACGGTTCCCGTTCAGGCGCGTCGAGGGGCGCGATTCAACTCAGTAGTGCTAGAAGGCGAGCTGCTCGGAGAGCTTGCCCTCGGCCTCGGCCCTGGCCAGCGTCGCCAGCAGCGCCGTGGCCGAGACGAAGAGCACCGAGTGCCCGGCCTCGACGGCGGCGCGGCCCAGCGCGATAGCCAGGGGGGTCTTACCGACGCCGGGCGGACCGAAGATCAAGATGTTCTCCGCCTGGGCCACGAAGCGCCCCGTGGCCAGCTCCCGCACGAGCCCTACGGCAAGCCCAGGCTCCTGCTCATCGACGAGCTCGGCTATCTCCCCTTCGAGGAGCGCAGCGCGCACCTGCTCTCCCAGCTCGTCGCCCGTCGCTACGAGAAGGGCAGCCTGCTGGTGACCACCAACCAGCCCGTGACCCAGTGGGGCGCCGTCTTCGGCGACGAGATGACCGCAGCGGCCATCCTCGACGCCTGCTGCACCCCAGCCACACCCTGCTCATCCAGGGCGAGAGCTACAGACTCCGCAACAAGCAGCGCCCCGGTCTCGTTCCCTCGGCGCACAGGACCTGAACATGCGTCAGCAGGGGGTCAGTTTCGTTGTCGC
>JAVKJV010000014.1:0-76467 GCA_031458775.1 Candidatus Fervidifonticultor quartus
ACGGGCCGGCTTTGAGAATTACCCAGTGGTCTGACTCTTGGCTCCGGCCGTTGCGGCGCTCCCGCAGGTGGTCGCGCAGATCCATGATGAGTCCCTTGGGACTTAGCGCGACGCCGGACTGCCAGGCCGGACAGACCGCCTGGCACCGGCCGCACTCGGTGCAGGCGTCGAGGTCGAGCAGGTGCTTCCAGGTGAACTGCTCGATCGCCAGCCCGCTGGCGCCGTCGTCCTGGGTGCCGGCGACGGTGCCGGTCGCGGCGTCGGTAGCGCCCATCAGCTTCCCGAGCGGCTGCAGGGAGCGGAAGAAGATGCTCAACGGCGCGGTGAGGACGTGCAGGATGCCGGAGAACGGAAGGTAGGCGACGAACGCGAACGCCAGCACCGCGTGGCTCCACCACGCGTACGCGTGGAGCGTCTCGACGGACCCCAGCGTCATGCCCTGCAAGGCCGCGGCCGTCAGCCACCCGCCGGGCGACCAGGCCGCCCACGGGTCCCGGGTGGCGACGATACGCGCGCCCTCCACGATGAAGCCCGTCACCAGAATCAGGAAGGTCAAGACGAGCAGCACGGAGTACCGGTCAGACTTCCGTGGCTCGCGGAGCCGGGCCGGCCGCAGGACCCACCGGCGGAAGATGGCCATGGCCGTGCCGATCAGGGCCGCGAGGCCGAAGAGATCGACGATCAACGACATGAAGTACAGATAGAACGGCCCGCGGAGCGTGGGGATGCCCAGGTACTCCTCGAGCATCACCATGCACGTCGCCCCAAAGAGGACGACAAACCCCCAGAAGAGCGAGGCGTGCAGCATGCCGGCATACGTCTCCCGAAGAATCCGGAGCTGCACCGCCCCCTGGCTGACCAGGCCCGCCAGGCGCGTCCACGGTCGATCCCAGCGGACGTCGGGCCGACCGCGCCGCCATCGCCGCACCGCGGACACGCAGCCCCACACAAACGCCACGAGGAACGGAAGGAAGAGAGGATAGATCAGCGTGTGCGCTGGGATGTTCCAGTAGGCCTCGCGAAACGGTATCACGCCGCCGCCGTCTTCCGACTCCCGAGCTCCTGAGTCAGCGCCGGGAGGAGTTCGAACATGTCCACCACGACCCCGTAGTCCGCCACGCTGAAGATCGGAGCCTGCGCATCGCTGTTCACGGCGATGATCAGGTCCGCGTCCTTCATCCCCTCGACGTGCTCCGGGGCCCCGCTGATGCCCAGGGCGAAGTAGAGCCGCGGTTTGACGATCATGCCGGACTTGCCGACTTGCCGCGAGAGCGGCAGCCAGCCCTGATCCACGACGGGTCGGGACCCGCACACCGTGCCACCGAGCGCTGCCGCGAGCTCCTCGGCCATCGGCAGGTTATCGGCCCGCTGGATGCCCCGGCCGACGGCGACCAGCACCGGCGCCTTGGCGATGTCGACATCTCCCGGCGCCGGCTCCAACAGCCGCGTGACCCTCATCCGGACGGTATCGAGTGCGACCGGCAGCGGCACGACTTCGACCTGCGGGGTGCGGTCGGAGACGCCCTGCTCGGCCGGGAACGCTCCGGAGATCACGGTCACCACGGCGGGTCCGTCCCCGGTGTCCGCCTCGCACAACAGCTTGCCGCCGCACAGTTGGCTGGTCGCCACGACACGGCCGCCCTCGGCAGTCAGGGTCTTGCAGTTGACAATGAGCGGGATGCGCAGGCTGCCAGCCAGTAGCGATGCCAGGTCCATCCCGCTCGAGGTGGCTCCGAACAGAAGCAGGCGGGGTGCCCGCGACTGCGCGAGTGCGCGGAGGACCGCCGCGTGGGCCTGGGGGGTGAACTCGGCCAGGGAGGGGGCCTCCACGGCGATGACGATGTCTGCGGCTCCGAGCGTCGCGGTCAGAGGGTGAACGCCGTCGCCCAGCAGGACCGCGACGGCACGGCCCCCGAGCGCGCCGGCGAGCTCACGAGCCTTGCCAAGCAACTCGTAGGTCACGCTGGAGAGCACGCCACGCTGGTGCTCAGCGTAGACCCAGATGTCCTGACCCGACGGGCTCATGGCACCAACCCCCGCTCAGCAAGAATCATGACGATCTGCTTGGCCACGTCCTCGGGCGAGCCCTCGAGCATCTGGGCGTGTTCCGCGGCCTCAGGCTTGAACATCCTTCGAATCGTTGGTCCCGGAAGGCTCTCGGCTCCGGTAATGTCCTGCTCGGTCAGCTTGCGGGTCTTGCGTGTCTCGCGGATCTTGGCCACGGGAACGTACCGGGGCGGCTGTGGGGCGGAGAGGACGCCGATGACCGCCGGGAGGCTGACTTCGATCTCCGCGGCAAGGCCCCCGGCGTACTCCTTCTGGACGAGCACCTTGCCGTCCGCAGGCTCGACGGACCGGGTGACTCCCACGAACGGCAGGTCCATCAGACCGGCCAGCAGACCCGCCGTGTGGCCATCCTGGTCGTCAATCGCATAGACACCGGTGAGCACAAGGTCGCAGGCCATGCCAGAGAGCGCCGTCTTGAAAGCCGCGGCGGCGGCGCGCTTACTGGGAGCCTCCGAAAGTCCCGCTAACTTGACCGCCTCGTCCGCGCCTTTGGCGAGCGCAGAGAACAGCGTGTCCTCCACCTCACCGTAGTCGAGGGCGAGCACGGTGACCCTGGCGCCGTGCCGATCCTTCAGCAAGAGGGCCTGCTCCAACGCGTGCTCGTCACTCTCGTTCAGGACGTATCGCATCCACTGCGTGTCCAGGGCGGTTCCGGAGGCGTCGATCTCCAGTTCCTCCACCAGGTCTGGCACCATGTTCAGGAGCACCGCGATGTTCATACCGCCGCTCCCTCCCGTCCATGCATGGACGCGTCCAGCAGTTCCAGGATGTCCCGGACGACCATCTGGCTCTCGTGGCCGGTGGACTTCAGCGAATCCTCAAACCGGGAGGTCTCAAAGGGGCAGGACACCGCGAGGATGCCCGCCCCGGTGGCCAGAGCATGGCCGACCCGGCGATCGGACAGTCGCTCGCCGGCGGCCTGTGAGATCACGGTGTCCAGCCACATGCCGCCACCACCGCCGCCGCAGCACATCGCGTTCTCCCGGGCGAAGGCCATCTCGACCAGACTCACGCCGGGAATGGCCCGCAGGAGGTCTCGCGGCGCCGCGTACAGCCCGCACATCCGGCCGAGGCAGCAGTTGTCGTGGTAGGTCACCCGCGCGTCGACGGGGTGTCGCAGGAGCGGCTTGAGCGCATCCAGGCGCTCGGCCAGGAACTGCACGTAGTGCTTCACAGGATACGACTTGCCGAACTCCGGGTAGACCCGCGTCAGGGAGTTATAGGCGTGCGGATCGCTCGTGATGATCTGTCCGTACTCGTACTTGTCGAAGAGGGAGGCGTTGTACTCCACGAGGCTCTCGAACAGGCCCTTCTCTCCCGACAGACGCTCGCAGTCGCCGACGCAACGCTCCTCGGGACCCAGGATGGCGAAGTCCACACCCAACGCATGCAGGACCCGCGCCATGGCCTGGGATTGCACGATGTTGCGAGGATGATAGGAAGGGTAGCACTCGACCAGCCACAGGACGTCGAACGGACGGCGAAGCTGCGAGGCAATCGGGACAGGGACTCCCGCGCCCTTGGTCCACTCGATCCGCTTTCTGGGTCCTTCACCCAGTGAGTTCCCGTAGCGGTACGTGTTGTCGAGGGCTCTCTTGAACTCGCTCGGCAACTTGAGGCCCGCGTTGATGGCGGCGTCGCGGAGCGCCGGGAAGAAGATATCGGTGATCTTTAAGCCGGTAGGGCAGCGGGCGGTGCAGTTGTAGCAGGAGACGCAGAGCCAGAGCGTGTTGCTCTGGAGGATGGGATCAAGCAGTCCCTCCCTGGCCATGTAGATGGCTCGCCGTGGCGTATAGTCCATCGCGAAGGCCAGGGGGCACGCGCCGCTGCACATCCCACACTGGATGCAGGGATTGAACGCCTGTTGCCAGTCGCGCTGCGAGCCGAAGAAGAGCTGAGCGTGCGCATCGCCCCCCCGCGCGACGTCCTGCGTCTCGCCCATTGCCATGGCGGTGCCTCCCGCGGAGCTCACACGTGCCATCACCGTGGACGGCCCCGACCCCCCGCAGAGCCTTCTCGTTCCCTGTGTCTACTTCATATTTCACGCCTCTCACCAGGGGTTGAGAATAAGGTGGTGCCCCTATCCTTGGTCGGCGAAGTACTCATGCCTGCCTCGGCTGCGCTACGCGGTCTCGGCCCATGGCCCTAGGGTCGGCGACCGAGGCCCGGGGGGGTCAGGATGCGTCCAGCGGTGCGGCGTTGGTGGTCCAGCTGGCCGGGGCGCTGAGGCACGCGGAGTCGTCTCTCACCCGGCCGCCTCGGTCGGGGAGAGCCGGTGCCGGGCGCGGTTGCAGACCGAACACACGGAGAGCATGACCGGTACCTCGTGCACGACGCGGCGGCCAGGATGATGGTCCCGGCGATGTCTTGGGCGGCCTCGGCGGGCGCGAGCCACGGCGAGAAAGCCAGGCGGAAGTAGACCCATCCACACGCGGCCACGGAGAGTGGTTTGACCAGCCAGGTCACGACGAGCGTGATCAAGAGACCGGGTCATGCGGTCCATCACTCGGCCGCGGCAGCCGTCGTCAGCCAGTTCGTCACCTCGGGGAGAGTCGGCACGCGGCCCGTGCACTTGAGCTCTCCGTTGATGCGAACCGCCGGCGTGAACATCACGCGGGCTTTGGCCATCTCGCGCGGATCGTGGACCTCGGTGAGGTTCGCGTCAATTCCGAGGGTGCGTACGGCCTGCTGGACGGTTCGCACCGTCGCCTGGCACTTCGCACACCCGGGGCCGTACACCTCGATGGTGATCATGGCAGTCCTCCTACCTGAAGATGACCGTTCCGGTGAACCAGCCGCCCAGGGTTCCCAGCACGATGATCGTGCCGACGTACACCGCGGCCTTTCGTGCGCCAAATAGCCGTCCAATGGCCAACCAGTTGGGCAGGCTCAGCCCGGGCCCGGTGAGCAACAGGGCCAGTGCGGGCCCCTTGCCCATGCCCAGACTCAGCAGCTTGTGGACGAACGGCGCCTCGGTCAGCGTGGCGAAGTAGCTGACGCTGCCGAGCATGGTGGCGAGGAACGAAGCCAGCGGCCCCGACCCTCCAAGATAGGACTCGATCCAGGCCCGCGGCAAGGCCGCGCCGATGACGCCGACGATGAACACCCCGAGCAGCAGCAACGGGAAGATGATGCGGACGAACCACCACGTCTCTCCCAACCAGCGCCGGATCTCGCCGGAGGGGATCTTCCAGACGGCGTATCCTGCGACAAGGAGCGTGGCGACGGCCCATACGAGCACTTTCCGGCTGTAGGGGCCCTGCTGGACGAGGTAGTTTGGCGCCAGTAGCGAGAGCACAATCAGTCCGAGCAACACGGCGCTCGTCTTCTGCAGTAGCGTTGCCGGCACACCCGGCCGCGGATCGGTCGCCCGGTTGGCTTCCTCTCGCCGGAAGACCACTGTCATCACTAAGCCGACAACCGCGGCCATGGCCAGGGCCATGAGGAGTCTCGCCCAGGCCATCTGCGCCCCGAGGATGCTCCCGGTGTAGATGAGCGACAGCAGGTTGGATGCGGGTGCGACCCACAGCAGGACGAATGCGGCCCCGATCCCGGCGCCGCTGTAGTAGATGCCGCTGGAGACCGGGATGACCGTGCAGGAGCAGGCCGCCACGAAGAAGCTCCCCCCGGCGGCCGTCGCGAACGCGGCGGGTTTGGAAGCCGCGGCGCCCAGCCTGGCCATGATGGCGTCCTTCGAGACGAAGGTCACCATGGCGCCCGCGAGCAGAAACGCGGGGACCAGGCAGGTCAATACATGCAGCGCAACATATTCATGAACTGCGCGCAGCCCGGCGAGGATCAGGGGGATGATCATCGTTCCACCACCGCCGCGGGCCGGGCCGATGATGTGCACTGCGGGCAGTCGCAGGCCGCGGAGGCGACGCCGGGTGGCGGCCAGGAGGGGCGGGGGTCGTCGACGAGCCTGGCGCCCAGATCGATCAACCCGAGCGCGCCGAGGTCCCGGAGACGATAGTAGACAAACTGGCCGTCTTTCCAGCTTTCTACGAGGCCGGCTTCTTTCAAGAGGGACAGCTGCTGAGAGATGTACGCTTGCGGCCGCCGGAGCATCGCGGTCAGGTGACAGACGCAGGCCGGCCCCTGACGAAGGCTGTGGAGAATCGCGAGCCGGCCCGGGTGCGCCAGTGTGCGAAAGAGCTCGGCCTCTCGTTCCAGCGTGGCGGTCATCGCGTGATCCTCCTGAGGAGTTTCATGCATATTTCTGCATCCATCGACAGGCTAGACGAGCGTCCGGGGTGGCGCCATCGGGCGCGAACCCGATTTTCGAGGCCGGCGGGGCGTCCACGGCGCCGCAGTCGCGCGGCCACAGGTTCGGGCGCCGATGTCATCGAAGTCAGGCGTATGGCGATCTCCGGCCGCGACCTGGCCGTCCTAGTGAACCCGCAGACCGTCGCCGTGATCGGCGCGTCACGCGATCCGACGAAGGTCGGGCACGCGATCTTCCGCAACATCCTCGCAGGCGGCTATGTCGGCGCGGTCCATCCGGTGAATCCGACGGCGCGCTCGATCAGCGGCGTGCGCGCGTACCCGTCGATTCTCGAGGTGCCCGACCCGGTGGACCTGGCGATCGTGATCACGCCGGCGCCCACCGTGCCCGATGTGCTCGATGCGTGCGGCGAGCGCGGGGTCCGGGGGGTCGTGGTGATCTCCGGCGGGTTTCGCGAGGTGGGCGAAGACGGCCGCCGACGCGAGGACGAGGTACGGGCACGGGTGCGGCGCTGGGGGTTCGCGCTCGTGGGGCCCAACTGCCTCGGACTGATCAACACAGCTGCGGACGTGAGGCTGAACGCCACGTTCGCGAAGGAGATGCCCTACGCGGGCAACATCGGCTTCCTGTCTCAGTCCGGCGCGCTGACCGCCGCGGCGCTCGACTACGCGCGCGGGAAGCGGATCGGGTTCTCGAAGGTCTACAATCTCGGCAACAAGGCCGACGTCACGGAACTCGAGCTGCTCGAGTTGCTGGCCGGCGATCCGGCGACCTCGGTCATCCTGCTGTACGTGGAGGAGCTGTCCGAGGGTCGACGGTTCATCGAGATCGCCCGGGCGATCAGCGAGCAGCAGCCGCCCAAGCCCGTGCTCGTACTGAAGGCCGGCCGCACGGCCGCCGGCGCGCGGGCCGTCTCGAGCCATACCGGCTCGCTGGCCGGGAGCGACGAGGTGTACGAGGCCATCTTCGCGCAGGCCGGCGTGCTGCGCGCCGAGAGCATCGAGGAGCTGTTCGACTACGCCGCCGCGTTCTCGCAGCAGCCGCTCCCGCGCGGCGGCCGGGTCGCGATCGTGACGAACGCCGGCGGTCCCGGCATCCTGGCGACCGATGCCTGCGTCCGCGAGGGGCTGGAGCTGGCCCGCTTCTCCGAGGCCACCACGGCCGCCCTGCGGCGGGTGGTGCCGCCGGAAGCCGCGATCGAGAACCCCGTAGACATCATCGGCACCGCCGACGACCGGCGGTACGACGCCGCCCTGGAGGCCGTGCTCGGGGACGAGGGCGTCGACGCCGGTATCGTGCTCGTGACGCGGCAGGCCACGATCGACGTGGAAGCTACCGCCGACGCGGTGATCCGGCGCGCGCGCGCATCGGGCAAGCCGGTGCTCGCGTCGTTCGTCGGCGCGCTCGGGGTTGAAGCCGGCGTCTTACGGCTCGAGGAAGGCGGCATCCCGCACTACTCGTTCCCGGAGGCCGTCGCGCGGACCCTGGCGGCGATGGTGCGGTACAGGCGATGGATGACGCGGCCGCGGACCGGCTACCGGACGTTTGACGACGTCGATCGGGCGCGCGCCCGGCAGATTCTCGACGACGCGCCCGAGGGATTCCTGGTCGAGTCCGCGGCGTTCGAGCTGCTCGAGGCGTACGGCTTCCCGCTGCTGCCCTGGGCGATGGCCACGAGCGCGGCCGAGGCCGTGGAGCGCGCCGTCGGCATCGGGCTCCCGGTGGCGCTCAAGATTATGTCCCCGCAGATCATTCACAAGGTGGACGTCGACGGTGTCCGGCTCAACCTGCGTTCGCCGGACGAGGTTGGCCGCGCCTACGTCGAGATGATGCGGACGGTGCGCACGCACCGGCCCGAGGCGGATCTACGCGGGGCAATCGTGCAGGCGATGGCGCACCGCGGCCGCGAGGTGATCCTTGGGCTCACCCGCGATCCGCAATTCGGGCCCGTCCTGATGTTCGGCCTCGGCGGCATCTACGTCGAGGTGCTCAGAGACGTGACGTTCCGGCTGGCGCCGGTGCGGGAGTTCGGCGTGCGCCGCATGGTCGAGGAGACCCGGGCCGCGGCGATCCTCAAGGGTGTGCGCGGCCAACCGCCGTCGGACGTTGAGGCGCTTGTCGGGTGCCTGTTGCGGCTGTCGCAACTGGCGGTCGAGTGTCCCGAGATCGCCGAACTCGACGTGAATCCCATGTTCGTGTATCCGCAAGGGCAGGGCGCGGCCGTGGCCGACGCCCGCGTCCGGGTGATGCGGTGACCGCCGAGATCGCGCCGGGGGCTCCGAACCGTAGCGCCGGGCGGCCAGTCCCCCGATGGGTCCGGCGGCTCGCGCGGGTGCCCGTGTTCTACAAGATCCTGGCGGCCAACGCCGCCATCGTGATCGCCGGCGCCGTCGTCGGCACCGCGGTGGCGCTGGACCACGGCGCCCGGCATCCGGGCGCACCGCACTACGACCTCATCGCGTGGTTCGCGCTGGGCGGCGTGGCCGTCAGCCTGATCGCAAACTACCTGGTGCTGCGCGCCGTCCTGCGGCCGCTCGAGCATCTGCAGCGGGCCGTGGACGCGGTCCGCGCGGGCACGCTGGGCGTGCGGGTGACCAGGGACGGCCTGACGGACGAACGCTTCGAGCACCTGGCCGACACGTTCGACCGCATGATCGCCACCCAGGAGCAGCACGCCGAGCACCTGCGCCGGCTGCCCGGCCAGATCCTCCGCGCGCAGGAAGAGGAGCGCCGGCGCATCGCCCGCGAGTTGCACGACGAGGCAGCGCAATCGATCACCTCACTGCTGGTGCGGCTGCGGTTGCTCGAGCAGACCCAGACCCCGGACGCGGCACGCCAGCGGGTCGCCGAGTTGCGCGAGCTCACCATGCGGGCCCTCGACGACGTGCGGCGCATCGCGGTCGAACTCCGGCCGTCGGTGCTCGACGACCTCGGGCTGGTGGACGCCCTGCATGCCTACGTGGATGCGCTCAACAAGGCCGGCGGCGTACGGGTGACGTTCGCGGCCGACGGGCTCGACGGTCGCCTGCCGCCGGACGTCGAACTCGCCCTGTACCGCGTCGCGCAGGAGGCGCTGACCAACGTGCGGCGGCACGCGCGCGCGTCGCGCGCAACGGTCCGGCTGTGGCGCGACGGACCGGCGGTGGTGCTGCGGGTCGAGGATGACGGCGTCGGTTTTGACTCCCAGGCCGGCCAGCCGGGCGGCGGGCTCGGGCTGGCCGGGATGCGCGAGCGTATGGCGGTGATCGGCGGCGACCTCACCGTGCGGTCCGCGCCCGGGCAGGGGACGGCGGTCGTGGCCAGGGTCGTGCCGCACGCGTAGCGATGGCCGGCCCGATCCGCATCGTGCTCGCCGACGATCATCCGGTCCTGCGCACCGGGCTGCGCACGCTGCTCGAGCAAGAGCCCGACATGACGGTGGTGGGCGAGGCGTCGTCGGGCGACGAGGCGGTGGCGCTGGCGCAGCGTCTCTCGCCTGACGTGGTCATCATGGACATCAGCATGCCGGGGCTGGACGGACTGGAAGCCACCCGGCAGATCCGGGCGCTCGGCCTGCCGTCCCACGTGCTCATCCTGACGGTGCACGCTCAAGAACGGTACCTGTTCCCGGTGCTGCGCGCGGGCGCCGCGGGCTATCTCAACAAGACCGCGGCCGACACCGAGCTGGTCGAAGCCGTGCGCACGGTCGCCGCCGGAGGCGCGTTCCTGCACCCGACGGACACGCGCCGCCTGCTCGAGGACTTCGTCGTGCGCGCGCAGGCGGGCGAACAGCAGGACGGCTACGATCGGCTGAGCGAGCGCGAGCGGGAGGTGCTCAAGCTGGTCGCCGCCGGGTACACGGCCCGTGAGGTCGCCGAACAGCTCAACCTCAGTCCCAAGAGCGTTGAGACCTACCGGGCCCGCATCATGGAAAAGCTCAGCCTGTCCACGCGCGCCGACCTCGTTCGGTACGCGCTGCGCCGCGGGCTCCTGACCGGCGAGGTGTAGCGCATCGGGCGTCGGCCCGACCCGTCTGTCGGGGAAATCCCGCCCCAACTCTCCAACATCTCCTGATTCACTGATTCCGCGCTCGGCCCCACCATGAGACGTGGTGACGGCTGCATGGCCTTCCGGATCTTGATCGCCGCCGGCAATCCCGACTACCTCGCGAGCCTCCGCGAGCTGACCGAGGCCGCGCGGGCGTTCCTGCCCATCAATCTCGAGGTCGTGGAAGCCCGCACGCTGGACGAGACGCGCCGGCGGCTCGCCGATTCAGCGCCCGACGCCCTCATGGCCGACTGGAGCCTGGTCCCGGAGCAGACGCTGGCCGCCGTCAGGGCGCTGGTCGCTGAGCAGCCGGAGTTGCGTGTGCTGCTGTTGCTGCCCGATGTGCGCCGCGAGTACCGCGAGGCGGCGTGGAGCGCCGGCGCCTGCGCGTGCGTGCCGCGCGACCGCATCGATCCGGAGTGGTTGCAGGCGATGCTCTGCGTGATGAACCGCGCGAAAGAGCGCGAGGCGCGGCTCCGGCAGCGGGTGGCGTGATGATGCGGCAGCGGACAACGCTGGCGCGCGTGGGCGGGCTGGTCCCGGCCGCGACCGCGGTCATCCTCCTCGTGCTGCCTCTGGGCATCGGTGCTCCGCCCGCGCCGTCGGCGCCGGCGCGCAGCGGGTGCGTGGCCTGTCACACCGATCGTGCCATGCTGGAGCCGCTCGTCCGGCCGTTTCCTGAGGCGCCGGCCGGGGGCGAGGGCTGAGCCGCGCCGCTGCCCCCGTCGGGGGCACCCTATGAGCGAAAGCTCGTGAGCCCGGCCTTCCTGACGAGCACGCACGGCCAGCTCGGCTGCACGACCTGCCACGTCGGGCAGGCGCAGACGACGGACCCGAAGGCCGCGCACACCGGCCTCGTCCAGCGGCCCTCGGCGCAGCCTGAGAAGTTCTGCGGCTCGTGCCATCAAGAGATCACGAAGACGTTCGCCAGGACGCTGCACTTCACCGCGCGCGGCATGGAGAACGGCCTGCGGACGCTCGTGGGCCAGGTGCGATGGTCCGCCGCCCGTCAGCCGTTCAAGGCCGCGTGCGCAAGTTGCCACGCGACCTGCGGCGACTGCCATGTCAGCAAGCCGCCGCACCGGCCGCAGCCGCCCACGATTCTGGGCGGACTTCTCAACGGCCATCAGTTCGTCAAGCAGCCGCCCATGGAACAGACCTGCGCGGGGTGCCACTCGGGACGCGTGGCCGCCGAGTATATGGGCACGTACGAAGGATTCCCGGCCGACGTCCACTTCACCAAGGCTAGGATGACGTGCACGTCGTGTCACTCGACGGCGCAGATGCACGGTGACGGCAGCGCGCCGCCCAACCGCCGCGCGAACGCGGCCAAGCCGTCGTGCACCGCGTGCCATCCCAACGCGATTCCGGGCAAGAGCCGGCTCCAGGCCCACAACATCCACGGCAACAAGCTGCAGTGCGCGGTCTGCCACGGCGGCATCTCGCGGAGCTGCGACAACTGCCATGCCGGCGAGGGCGCCCAGTCGCGGCCCGCGCTCAAGATCGGTCGCAACCTCGATCCGCACCTCCCGAACGTGTACACGCTGATGCGGCACGTGCCGACGACCCCCGACATGCTCGACCGGCTCACGAAACTGTCAAACACGCTGGTCAACTTCGACAAGGTGCCGACGTGGAAACCGAGCACGCCGCACAACATCCAGCGGGTCACGGCCCGCAGCCGAACGTGCGAGGGCTGTCACAACAACCCGAATCTGTTCCTGCGGCTCCAGGATCTGAATCCCAGGGACTCGCAGGCGAACGGCCGGACGGTCACCGCGCCGCCCAGGCCTCTACCACCATCACCGCGGTAGGAGGGTGAGACACATGATCAAGAAGCTGTTACTCGTTGTTCTGCTGGTGGGCGCGCTGACCGCGCCGGCGGCCGTCGCGCAAACCCCGGCGGCCCAGGATGTGGCGTTTCAGTTCCTGACCAACCTGCCCAACGACTTCAAGAGCATCGCGCCCGCGGCGCTGAAGACCCGGCTCGACGCCGGAGAGAAGCCGTTCTTGCTCGACATCCGGGAGCCGAATGAGGTCACGGCTGGCATGATCCAGGGTGCGGTGCACATCCCCGTGCGCTCGCTGGCCCAGAACATGAGCAAGCTCCCGGCCGACAAGAGTGCGGAGATTGTCGTGATCTGCCAGTCCGGTCTGCGGGCGGCGTACGTGACCATGGGCCTGACCTTCGCAGGGTACACCAACGTCAAGACCATGTCGCTCGGTATGCGCGAGTGGTACGCACAGAACTTTCCGGTCGTGAAGTAGCCGTTGACCGGTCGTCCAGACCGCGCGCCCGCGGTCTTTGAAGACCGCGGGCGCGTGCGCTTCAGACCCAGGTCGGCAGGAACGCCGCCGCCGCATCGGAACTATGCGAATGCGCCATGGAACTGACGGGCCTCGTGCTCGCCGGCGGGGAGAGCCGGCGTATGGGCCGGGACAAGGCGCTGCTCGATGTGGGCGGCGTCCCGATGATCCGGCGCGTGCTCGAGGCCCTCAGGCCGGTCTGCGGCGATCTCGTCATCGTGACCAAGACGCCCGGAGCGTACAACGACCTGCGCGCCCGTGTCGTCATTGATGACGAGCCGACGCAGGCGCCGCTGATTGGCCTGCGCGCCGGGCTTGCCGCCGTGGCCACACCCTGGGCCTTTGCTGCGGCCTGCGACCTGCCCCGGCTCTCGACCGCGGCGGTGCGCTATCTCGCCGGGCTTGCGCCGGGGTACGATGCCGTCGTGCCGCACGTCGGCGGCCGCTGGCACCCGCTTCATGCCGTGTACGCCACCAAGGCACGTCCGGTGTTCGAGCAGCGGGTGCGCGAGGGCATGCTCACGCTCGCCGGGACCTTGGCGGCCCTGCGAGTGCGAAAGGTCGAGGCCGAGGAACTCGCGGCCGTCGACCCCGATCTCGACACACTGTGGAATGTCAACACCGAGAGCGACTATCGCGCGCTGCTCGAGCGGTGGCCGTTGTAGGCCCGACAAGGAAGCCTGTTCGTCGATCACGAACACACGAACAATCGAGACAGCACGCGCGGCGCGATCGCCCTGATCGCGTCGTACGGAGGAGGACCGCGTTTGATGAACGGTCGTGGGAGCATCCTGAGCTACGTCGCCCTCGCGCTCTCGGTGGTGGCGCTGGCGGTCAGCATCGTTCTCTACACGTCCCGGCGGGGCGACGACGCCGCGGCGCCGCGTCCCGCGCCCACCACCGTCTCGCTCTCGATGGTCGTGGCGACGTTTCAGGGTCAGGGGGTCTTTGCGCACCGCTGGTTTCCCACGATGATGGTCGTGCGTGAGGGCGACACGGTGGACCTCGCGATCGCCAACCCCGACGACTTCAAGCACCAGTTCGAGTTGCCGGCGTTCAACATCAAGACGCGGGTGCTCGACAAGGGTGAGACTGACCGGGTGCGCTTCGTCGCCGACAAGGTCGGCGTGTTCGAGTACCGGTGCGCGCTGCCCTACAACCCCGAGCGCAAGGAGTGCACGCCCGACCACGACGAGATGCGCGGCTACCTGATCGTGACCCGGTGAGGCCGGCACCCATGCGGACCGACACCTCGGCCTATTCGGCGCTCGCGGCGATCGTGCTCGGCGCGGCCGCCCTGCTGCTGAGCGTATTGTCGCTGCCCTCGACCGGCCGGCCGGCGGCGCCCGGCGCCGCGCCCGCGACGCTCGACGTGGACCTCGTGATCACGGGCGTCGGCGCAGCGGGCGAGCCCGCAGCCCACCACTACTACAACCCGTCGATGATCGTCGCGCGCCGAGGCGATACGCTGCGGGTGCGGTTCTCCAACCTGACGTTTGCGACGCACGGCATCGAGTTTGAGGGCTACGGGGTACGGACGCGGCCGCTTCCCGGCGGCCCCGCGGGACAGGAAACCGTCACGTTTGTCGCGGACAAGGCGGGGGTCTTCCGGTTCAAGTGCTACGTACCCTACAACGCGGCGGCGGGCGAGTGCTCTCCGGACCACGACACGCAGATCGGCTATCTGGTGGTGCTTGATGCGCCCCGCTGAATAGGAGCGGGGCTCGCGCGCGGCGCCGCGGACTCGTGGTATAGTCCACAGTAGCATCGCACGACGGTGATCGCTGGAAGGTCGCGCAAAGGCCGGCGGGCAGTTGCGCAACGGTCCGGCACCCTGCGTGGTGTCCGGACCGTTGTCATTCTGGTGGCGGGTGAGGGAGGACGAACGTGTTCAACGCGTGGGTGCCGTGGGCGGCGTTTGGGGTGGTGGTGGCGGGGATGCTCGCCATTGACCTCGGCGTCTCCCATCGACGGCTCCAGGCGCTCTCCCTCAGGGAGGCGGCGGTGTGGTCCGCGGTCTGGATCCTGCTCGCCCTCGTGTTCAACCTGGGTGTCTATCTGGTGCGCGGGCCGGAGCCGGCCCTGGAGTTCCTGACCGCGTACCTGATCGAGAAGTCGCTCAGCGTCGACAACATCTTCGTGTTCCTGATGATCTTCTCATACTTCGCGGTGCCGGCGGCCTACCAGCGGCGCGTGCTGCTCTGGGGCATCCTGGGCGCGCTGCTGATGCGCGCGGTGTTCATCGCCGCCGGCATCACGTTGCTCCACGCCTTCCACTGGATCATCTATGTGTTCGGCGCCGTCCTGATTGCGACCGGCGTCAAGTTCCTCACCAAGCAGGACGAGTCTGTGCACCCGGAGCGCAACCCGGTGCTGCGCCTCATCCGTCGCCGGGTCCCGCTGGCGCCCGACTTCGAAGGGCAGCGCTTTTTCGTCGTACGGGACGGCCGTTTCATCGGCACGCCACTGCTGGTCGTGCTGGCGGTCATCGAGAGCACCGATCTGGTCTTTGCGGTGGACTCGATTCCCGCGGTCCTGGCCATCAGCCAGGATCCGTTCATCGTGTACACGTCAAATGTCTTTGCGATCCTCGGCCTGCGGGCGCTGTACTTCTTGCTCGCCGGTGTCATGGACCTCTTCTACTATCTCCGCCACGGCCTCGGCGCCGTGCTGACGTTCGTGGGCCTGAAGATGGTCGCGTCGTCCTTCTACAAGATCCCCACGGGCCTCTCACTCCTGGTCATCATGGTGGTCCTCGCCGGCGCCGTCGTCGCGTCGCTGCGACGCGGGCGCGGGGCCGGCGAGCATGCACGCGCCGTGCACGAGGGCGTCCCGACGCCGTAGCGAGCTCGCGGACCGGTGCCGCGTCACGGAGGCGACGGTGCCTGAGCGCAGCAAGGGGCAACTCGAAGCCGAGATCAGCGAGACGATGACGCGCTTCCAGCGCGAGCAGATGGGGCGCGGGCCGGATGAGGCTAAGTGCTTCATCCTCGGGGACCTTGTGGTGGTGCGGCTGCGCAACGTGCTGACGCCTGCGGAGCGCCTGCTCGCCGCCACGCCTGAGGGCCGGCGGCTGATCAAGGAGATGCGAAACCAACTGCTCGAGACGTCGCGTGCGGCGATCGAGGATGCGATTGTCCGGGTGACCGGGTGTCGCGTCGTGAGTCTCCACACCGATCTCAGCACGCGGACCGGCGAGCGCGTGATCGTCGTGACGCTCGACCGGGACGTGGAGGTAACGTGAGTCGGGATCCGGAGAGGTGATCACGTGCGGGCGGCCCTCGATCCGGGTGCACAAGCCCTGCGCCTCGTCGTGGGGCTCCTCCTGGGCAACGCGGGACTCGGCACCGTCGGCAGCGGATGGATCGATCTGCCGTCCTGTGCCGCCGCGGCCGTGGTCGCGCTGAGCCTGTACCTCGTCGCCACGGCGCTGGCCGGGCGGTGCCCGCTCACGACCGTGTGGCGTCGCAGGGCGGCGTCGGTGCGAGGAGATCGGAGCATCCGCGGCTCAGGCGCTACCCGCTTCTCCCAGTGAGAGCCCGGGCCGGCAGGGTCCTGCCGCGCGCGGCGGGAATTGCGTGTCCGTGCAGGCCGTGGTCGCCGACATCTCGGTCCCGCGATATCTGGTCACGCGCGCAATCGGCCGTCTCTGGCGGCCGGCCTTCTGGAGCCGGCTCAGTCCCATCCGGATGGCCGAGGTGCCCGAACCCAGGCTTCCCGGCCCCGACTGGGTGCGGGTGCGCGTGGATTTGGCCGGCATCTGCGGGAGCGACCTGCACCTGCTTGCGCTTGAGGCGAGCCCGTCGGCGTCGGTCTACGCGTCACTGCCGTTCGTGGTCGGTCACGAGAACGCGGGCACCGTGGTCGAAGCCGGCCCGGACGCGGGCATCGCGACCGGCACGCGCGTGGTCGTCGAGCCGCTACTGCCCTGTGTGACGCGCGGGTTCGACGAGCCCTGCGACGCGTGTGCGCGCGGGGACTACAATCTCTGCAGCCGGTTTGCCGAGGGCGCGCTGGCCCCGGGCATCGGACACGGCACGTGCCGCGACGTGGGCGGGAGTTGGGGTCCGATCATGCTGGCCCACCGGTCCCGCATCGTCGAGGTACCGGCGCATCTCGCCGACGAGCAGGCCGTGATGGCGGAGCCGCTAGCGGTGGCGATCCACGCCATCCTGCGGTTTGTCCCGCCGGATGCCGGTACGGTGCTCGTGCTGGGCGCCGGCACCATCGGCCTGACGTCGATCGCGGGGCTCCGCGCGTTGCGGCCCGCCTCGCGCGTCGTGGCGCTGGCCCGGCACGACCACCAGGCCCGCCTCGCCGAGCGGCTTGGCGCCGCAACGGTGCTGACGCCCGCGGCAGGCTCCGCGTACCAGCGGATCGCCGACCTCACCGGTGCCCGAGTTCTGCGTCCCCTCCTGGGTCCGCCGGTGCTGACGGGCGGAGTGGACGTCACACTGGAGTGCGTGGGTTCGGCGCGCAGCATCGACGACGCACTGCGACTGACCCGCGCCGGTGGCGTTGTAGTCCTGGTGGGACTGGCCTCAGTCCCGCGCGGTATCGACTGGACGCCGATCTGGCTCCGTGAGGTGGCGGTGCGCGGCAGCGGATACTATGCGGTGGAGAACCTGGACGGTCGCCGCGTCCGCGCCATCGAACTTGCCATGGACTTGCTCGCATCAGGCCGGGTCGACCTCCGGCCGCTCGTCACCCACCGGTTCCGTCTGGCCGAATGGCGGCGCGCCGTGGAGGTGGCGATGGACAAGCGTCGGCACGGCGCGATCAAGGTGACGATGGCCCAGTGAGCGTCCGGCCAGGCGCGGCGGGCTAGGCCTGCCGCAGGCGCGGATCGAGTGCGTCCCGCAGCCCGTCGCCAAACAGGTTGAATCCCAGCACGGTCAGCATGATCGCCAGCCCCGGAAACACTGCGACCCACCACGCCGTGCGCAGGAACGCTCGGCCCTGGTTGATCATCCCGCCCCAGTCGGGCAGCGGCGGCTGCGCGCCCAGTCCCAAGAACGAGAGTCCCGCCGACGACAGGATCGCGGTCCCGATGTCGAGCGACGCCAGCACGATGACCGGGGAGACCACGTTGGGCACGATGTGGCGGGCCATGATGCGTGTGTCCGACGCGCCCACGACGCGCGCGGCTTCCGCGTACTCGGTCTTGCGCACCGTGAGGACCGAGCCGCGCACCAGACGCGCAAACGCCGGGATCTGCTGGATCCCGACCGCCACCATCACCTGGTAGAGTCCCGGGCCGAGCGCCGCCACTACGGCCAGCGCCAGCAGAATGCCGGGGAACGAAAGGAGAACGTCCATCAGCCCCATGACCAGACGGTCGACGCGGCCACCGTAGAACCCCGAAACCAGTCCCAGCAGCGAGCCGCCGGTCAGCCCGAGGCTCATCGCCAGGACGCCGACCATGAGCGAGACGCGCGCGCCCCAGACAATGCGCGCCAGCAGATCGCGACCGAGCGAGTCGGTGCCCAGGGGGAAGTCCGCCGACGGCGGCCGCAGCCGCCTCAGCAGGTCCTGGTCGTCGTAGCCCTGGGGTGCCAGCAGCGGCGCCGCCGCACTGACCAGCAGGAACGTCCCGAGCAGCACCGCGCCGACGATCACCAGACGCCGCCGGAACAGGCGCCGGACGAACGTGCCGGCCCGACGCGGCACGGCCGGCACCGGAAGGTCGAGAGGCGTGGCACGGGCGGTCGTCATTCGTAGCGAATGCGCGGATCAACCGCCGCGTAGATCAAGTCCACGGCGAGGTTCACCAGCACGAACACCGTCGCGACCACGAGCATCGCCCCCTGCACGGTCGGATAGTCTCGTGACGAGATCGCCGTGACGATCAGCGTTCCCATGCCCGGCCAGGAGAAGACCTGTTCGGTGATCACCGCTCCGCCCAACAGCGCACCCAGACGGAGCCCCACCACGGTGATCACCGGGATGAGCGCGTTGCGGAGCGAGTGGTGGAGCACGACCACGCGTTCAGCCAGGCCTTTCGAGCGGGCGGTGCGCACGTAGTCCTGGCGCAGCACTTCGAGCAGACTGCTGCGGGTCAGCCGGCTGATGATCGCCGCCGAGGGTGTGCCCAGCGCGATCGCCGGCATGATGATCGACGCGAGGCCGGCCACCGTCCACAACGGACCTCCGCGGCCAGACGCCGGCAGCCATCCCAGATAGTAGGCGAAGAGCAGCATCAGCAGCAGCCCAAGCCAGAATGTCGGCGTCGAGATCCCGGTGAGCGCGATCAGGGTCGCGCCGTAGTCGTAGACGGTGTTGGGCCGCACGGCGGCCAGCACGCCGGCGATCACGCCGAGGGTCACCGAGAGCAGCAGGCTCGCGATCGCGAGCTCCATGGTGTACGGAAAGCGCGCTGTGATCTCGTCGCGCACCGCGCGGCCGGTGCGGATCGAGCGGCCCAGGTCGCCGGCGGCGACGCTCTGCAGGAACCGCAGGTACTGGATGTGCAGCGGCCGGTCGAGCCCGAGCCGCTGCCGGATGAGCTCGACGTCGTCCTCCGAGGCCTGCTCACCGGCGACCAGGCGCGCCGGGTCGCCGGGTGCGAGCTGCAGGATCAGGAACGCGAGCAGGCTCGCACCCAGCAGCACAGGGATTGCCGCGAAGGCCTTGCGGACAATGTACTGCCACATCGGACCGGCGTGCTACTTCATCCAGACAGGCACAAAATCTGTGAGCGGCGCGCTGTGCACGTAGCCCTGCACGCGGCTCGAGGTGATCGCGATCTTGAGTTCGTTGGACAACGGCACGTACCAGGCGTTGCGGTTGACGATGTCCGTCGCCCGGGCATACAATAGCTTGCGCCGGCCCTCGGAGAAGGCGATCAGACCTTCCTTCAGCACCTGGTCCAGCGCGGGATCGCTGTACTTCGCGTAGTTGCCGCGGCCGCCGGTCGCCACCAGCGCGTCGAAGAAGAGCGACGGCTCGCCACTGGACTGGTTCCACCCGAGAAACGCCGCCTCGAACCGCCCGCTCCGCACGTCGTCGAGGAACGCGCTCCAATCCATCACGCGCACGCGGCACTCGATCCCCAGCGTCTGCAGCCGGTTGCAGATCACCTCGGAGATCTCCTTGTCGGCGAAGTACCGGCCGTTCGGTGAGTGGAGGGTAACCCGCAGCGTCTGGTCGCCCTTGCGCAGACCGCCGGCGCTGCGCTGCCAGCCGGCCTCGGCCAGGAGCGCGCGGGCGCGCTCGGGATTGAACGGATAGGTCGTGTACGTTCCCGGCGCGGGATGGAACGGGCTCTTCACCGGGAGGATGGTATCGACCGGCGCGGCCATGCCGCTCGCGAGGGCGTTGATGATCTCGGGCACGTTCAGGGCATGATTCACGGCCTGGCGGACCTTCAGATCGTTGAAGGGCGGCCGGCTGACATTCAGCTCGATGAACCGCGCCCGGTACGTCGGTACGCGATACACGACGAAGCGGGGATCCTTTTCGAGGCGCGTGATGTCGTCCCGATTCGCGCGCATCAGGTAGTGGACGCCTCCGGTCTCGAGTTCGACGACGCCGGTGTTCGCGTCGAGAATGGGGCGAATCACGAGGCGCTCGAGCTTCGGTTGGGTGCCCCAGTACGCGGGATTGCGCTCCAGCACGACCCGCTGCCCCTGGACCCACTGGCCCCACCGGAACGGGCCGGTGCCCACGGCCTTGAAGGGGAACTCAGCGCCCAGGGTCTCGAACGCCCTGCGGCTCGGGATGAACGCGCCATTCGTCAGCATGACGAAGTCCAGGAAGGCGACGTTCGGCGCGGTCAGCGTGAACGCGATCGTGTACGGGTCGAGCACCGTGATCTTCTCGATGACCGAGAATTGACCGCGGAAGACGCTGCCTTCCCTGGGATCGAGGGCCCGTTTGAAGTGCCACTCCACGACCGAGGCGTCGAACTCGGAGCCGTCGTGAAACTTCACGCCCTTGCGCAGGGTGAAGGTCCACGTCCGGCGGTCCGGCGAGATCTTCCATCGCTCGGCGAGCGACGGCGCAATCTTCCCCTCGTGCGTTCGCCGCACAAGCTGTTCGTACACGAGTCCCGCCACGAAACTTGTGGGGGCTTCCTGGATCCTAATCGGGTCGAGGACCGTCAGGTCCGCTTCGTTGGCGATGACGAGCTCTTGCCCGGCGGCCGGAGCCGACATGGCCACGCCGCCGGAGGAGACGAGCGCCACGCAGAGCAGGAGCGTCGCGAGCCGTCGAGGCTGCATGCGTATCACCTCCATGGACCTCGTACTGTCATTGCACGGTGCGCCGGAGACAACGTCAACGGGTCTCGAATGTATGCGACCCGCCGGCGCGGGCACAGGGGGATGCGCCGGACCGACCCTTGCACCACGTGGGGCGGCGCGCTACTCTGGCGAAGGCGGTTTGTCGAACGTGAGCCACAACTCAACGGAGGAGGCAGAATCGCAATGCGCAACGCACTGTTTGTCATCGCCGTGCTGCTGGTCGCGGCACTGGCCGCCGGATGCGGTGGTCGCGGAGCCGAACAGCCGCCGCAGCCGGCCGCCCAGTCGCCGGCTCCGGCGGCCTCGCCCGCAGCGCCTGGAGCGTCGCCCGCGGCGCCGGCCGGGGAAGGTACGGAGATCACAATTGTCGGCAAGGACAACCTGTTCGAACCGGCGACCGTCACCATCAAAGCCGGTCAGGAGTACACGTTCGAGTTCAAGAACGAAGGCACGACCGTCCACAACCTGATCGTGCAGGCGCAGGACGCCGGGGGCGATTTCGCCTCGGACGTCGCGGTCAACGCCGGGCAGGAGAGCAAGTTCAAGGTGAAGATCGACAAGGAAGGGACCTACAAGATGATCTGCACCTACCACCCTGAGATGGTGGGCGAGGTGAAGGTCACCAGATAGCTGTCAGGCTTGGCCTCATGCCCGCGGGCCGGGAGGTGGATATCTACCTCCCGGCCTCGTTATCAGGTCTCCCCCCGATCCTTATCAGGTGCAGACTCGATTGTCCGGCCGCGTCGTGGGTCCTACGCTGAACCCGAGGAATTCGCCCGATTTGTCCTGATTGGACGGCCGCGGATGGAACTCAGTCGCAGCGCGCAGTTTGCCATCAGAACCGTGCTGGATCTCGCCGTCGGCGGGCCCACGCACACCGCCGACATTGCCGCCCGGCGCGGCATCCCGCCGGCACAGGCGGGCAAGATCGTGCAGCAGCTCGTCCGCGGCAACATCGTACGGTCGATGCGCGGCGCGAACGGTGGCATCCGCCTGGCGCAGGCGCCCGAACGGATCACCCTGAAGGACATCATTGGCGCGATTGAAGGACCGATGGCAGTCTCGCGATGCATCGTCTACGACGACTGCCCGTGCGCGCAGCCGTGCGCGGTGCGCGCGGCCCTCAACCGGATTCAGCGCGAACTCGAACGTTTGTTAGACGGCGTCACCGTGGCCGACCTCGCGGCTGACGACCGGCGATTCCGGCATCTGACCGGGGCTGTGCCGGCGCCCCAACACCAACCCCAGGGGGGATGACTATGACACGCTTGACCCTGACTCTGACGGCCGTTGTGGTGGCGGCGGTGCTCGTCACCGGCGCCTACCTGTTCGGCGCCCGGTCGGCGTCCGGACTTGCCGGGCTCAGCGAGGCCGCCCAGGTCGCCCAGGCGCGGGGCCTGGCGCCCGACGCGGTCGTTGGCGCGGCCAGCACATATGTGACGCCCGGCAAGTACGACGACTACATCATGTTCTCGTCCGGCGGGCACGGCGGGCAGGTGCTCGTGATCGGCATCCCGTCGATGCGGATCCTCAAGGTGATCGCGGCGTTCACACCCGAGCCGTGGCAGGGCTTCGGCTACGGCGCCGACTGGTCCGAACGGATCCTGGACGACGGCTCGAACGGGACCCCGCTCGGCTGGGGCGACACCCACCATCCGGCGCTGTCCGAGACCAACGGCGAGTACGACGGCCGGTGGCTCTACATCAACGACCGCGCGAACGGCCGGATCGCGATGATCGACCTGCGAGACTTCAAGGTCAAGCAGATCGTCAAGGTCCCCAACATGATGACGTCGCACGGCGGCGTGTTCGCGACGCCGAACACCGACTACGTCCACATCTCGAGCAAGGTGCCGATGGTGTGGGACGGCGGGTACGCGCCGCTGGAGCAGTATCGAGAACGGTATCGCGGCGCGTCGGCCTGGCTGGCGATCGACAAGGCGACCGGCCGCATCGATCTCGGCAAGTCGTTCCAGATCGAGCTGCCGCCGTACAACCAGGACCTGGCCGATGCCGGGAAACTCGCCAGCGACGGCTGGGGGTTCATCAACTCCTACAACACCGAGATGGCGACCGGCGGCAACATGGAAGGCCGGGAAGCCATTGAGGCGGGCGCGTCCAAGCGCGACTTCGACTACCTGCACATCATCAACTGGAAGAAGGCAGCCGAGGTCGTGGCCGCGGGCAAGGCCGAGACGAAGAACGGCATCAAGGTCATCTCGCTGAAGACCGCGGTCGCCGAAGGCTTGCTCTACTTCGCGCCAGAGCCGCGCAGCCCGCATGGGGTGGACGTCGCCCCCAACGGGCAATACATCGTCGTCGCCGGCAAGCTTGATCCACATACGACGGTCTACAGCATCGACAAGATCAAGGCCGCCATCGAGAAGAAGGACTTTGAGGGCACCGATCCCTTCGGTGTGCCGATCCTGAAGTTCGACTCCGTCGTGGCCGGGCGCGTGGCGGTGGGTAACGGGCCGCTGCACACGCAGTTCGATGACAAAGGCTACGCGTACACCAGCCTGTTCGTCGACAGCGCGGTCGCGAAGTGGAGTCTTGGCGAGCCGTATTTCAAGGGCGATCAGGCCTTCAAGCTCGTGGACAAGGTCTCCGTGCACTACAACATCGGCCACCTGGCGACGGCCGAGGGCGACACGGTCAGTCCGGACGGCAAGTACTTGATCGCCATGAACAAGTGGTCGGTGGACCGCTATCCGCCAGTGGGGCCGCTGCACCCTCAGAACTTCCAGCTTGTCGATCTGGCATCGTCCAAGATGAAGATTCTCTATGACATGCCTATCCCCAACGCCGAGCCGCACTACACGCAGATCATCAAGGCCGACAAGCTCAAGGCGTGGACGGTCTACCCGCTGGGCACCGATGTCCGCACGATGGGGAAGAGCGCCGTCTTCACCGAGCGAGGCAAGGAGCGGGTTGAGCGCAAGGGCAACGTCGTCACCGTCTGGATGACCGCGGCGCGCAGCAACTACCGGCCCGACGTCATTCGGGTGAAGAAGGGCGATACCGTCGTGCTGCACATCAGCAACACCGAGAAGGCGCGCGACGCCTCCCATGGGTTCGCGATTCCGGAGTACAATATCCAGACCAGCCTTGATCCCGGCGAGGTGGTGACCGTGCGGTTCGTCGCCGACAAGGCGGGCGCGTTTAGCATGTACTGCACCGAGTTCTGCTCAGCCCTGCATCTCGAGATGCAAGGCTGGCTGATGGTGGAGCCATAACCACACGCCTGGGGAGGGGCTCCGCGCCCCTCCCCGGAGGTCCGCGCATGCCCGTGACACGACGTCGCTTCCTCAGACTCACCGCCGTGGGGATTGTCGGCGCGGCGGCAGCGCCGGCGGCGTGGACCTTGCTCGGCCGGGAACCGGCGTCGTCCGGGCCGCCGGTCCTGCGGTACGGGCAAGACCGCTGCGACGCCTGCGGCATGATCATCAGCGACCCGCGATACGCGGCGGCTGCGCGCGACGCGGCCGGCGTGCGGCGGTACGATGACATCGGCTGTCTGCTTGGACACGCGGGGGCAGCGCTCCGATCGGGTCAGGCCCGCGGCTACGTGCACGACGCGGAGACCCACGAGTGGCTCGACGCCGGGGCGGCGGCATTCGTCCGGTCGCCCGCCATCCGCACGCCCATGGGATTCGGCATCGCCGCCTACGTGACCCCGCAGGCCGCCTCGCGTGCGCATCCGGGCACGACGGCGCTGACGCTTGGGGCGCTGCTGGAGCAGGGAACGTGAGCGCGGTCGCGGCTGTTGGGCGAGGCGACCGGCCCGCGACGGCCGCGAGGGCGGCGAGCCGCAGGGCGGCACTGCCCACCGCGGGGATCGCGCTGATCCTGCTGCTGGCGGGATCGCTGCTGCCTCTGTGGGCGATGGTGTTGCACGCGCCCCAGTACACCAACGGCCTGCGTCTGATCGTCGACGGCGGGGGTATTCACGGTGACGTCGATGAGATCAACGCGCTGAACCACTACATCGGCATGTCGGTGATCACCGCCGACCAGTTTCCCGAGGCGGCGCTCTTCTACCCGGCGGTCGTGGCGATCGCGCTCGGCCTGGTGCTGGTGCCCTTCGTGCCCTGGCGCGTGTTCCGCTGGCTGGTCGTCTTCGGCAGTTGGGCGCTGCCCCTGGTTTTCCTTGCCGCCCTGCAGTATCACCTGTATGTGTTCGGGCACAGCCTCAACCCCGAGGCGGCGTTTCGCCTGCCGGCGTTCACGCCCCGCGCGGTCGGGCCGACCGTGGTGATGAACTTCAACGTCACCGCGTGGCCCGGCATCGGGCTGATGCTGCTGCTGGCCAGTGCGTGCGTGCTCACATGGGGACCGCGCCTGGCGACCAGGCTCCGGCGCCTCGCGACGGCTCGGGCCGCGGCCGCGGGCCTGGTGGCCGCGGGCGTCGTCGCGACGGCGGCCGGGGGCGCGCTCGCGGCGCACCGCCTGGCCTCCCCACCGTCCGGCGCCGCGGCGTTCGATCTGGAACGCGCGGTCGCGGTCGCCGCGCCGCACGCCGTGATCGAGGTGCCGCCGGGCCACTATCGCGGCCCGATCGTGTTGCGCAGGCCTGTGACGCTGCGGGCGCAGCCCGGAGCCGTGATCGACGGTCAGCGCCGCGGCAACGTGGTGGTGATCGCCGGCGACGACGTCACGCTCGAGGGATTCGTTATCCGCGGCAGCGCCCTGGCGTTCAGCAGCGAGGCCTCGGGGGTCGTCGTCAGCGGCGCCCGCGCCGTCGTGCGCGCCAACTGGATCGAGGACGTGCTCTTCGGCATCTACCTGGCCGGCGCTCACGGCGCGCTGATCGAAGGCAATCGCGTGAGCACCGCCGACCTGCCGATGGAGCGGCGCGGCCACGCGATCTACCTGTGGCGCGTGCAGGGCAGCCGGCTCGTCGGAAACACCGTCCTGCGCGGTAAGGACGGCATCTACGTTTCGTTCTCCGACGACAACGTGGTCGAGCGCAACACGGTCACGGGCTCGCGGTACGGCATCCACTACATGTACGCCCACCGCAACGTCTTTCGCGCGAACGCCTTCCTCGACAACGTCGTGGGCGCGGCGGTCATGTACTCGACCGACGTGACACTCGACGGCAACACGTTCGCGGGCAGCCGCTCAATGGCCGCCGGCGCTGGCCTGATCTTCAAAGACGCCGACCGGCTGCTGGTGCGTGGCAACCGTGTTGTGCGGAACCGCTTCGGCATGGAGTTCGAGAACACGCCGGCCTCGATCGACAGCTGGGTGCGCGTGGAGCGCAACGTGGTCGCGTTCAACGACGTCGGGTTCAGCCTGATGAGCACCGCGGCGATCACGGCGACCGAGAACGTCATCATTGAGAACCTGCGCGCCGTGCAGTCTCGTGGCGTGGTGCGCGCCGGCGTCAATCGGTGGGCGGTGGCCGGTCGCGGAAACCACTGGGGCGACTACGCGGGGTTCGACGCGGCCGGCGACGGTATCGGGGACATCGCGTATCGCCGGACCGACCTGTTGGAGGGTCTCGCCGACAGGACGCCGGCGTTGCAGGCGTTCCTCTTTACGCCGGCGCACCTGGCCCTCGAACTCGCGGCGCGCGTGATGCCGTTGGTGCGCGCCGCGCCCGTCGTGGAGGATCCGTCGCCGCTCATGCGGCCACCGGCAGAGGCCGCGGCCGCCTGGATGCCTGCGGGCGACCCGACGGCCGGTCCGCCGGACGCCGGCCTGCGCTGGGTCGGAGTCGCACTGCTTGTCCCCGCCGTGGCGGGCGTGCTGGCCATTCGGTCGCCGAGGCGGGACCTGTGATCGCGATTCGCGCGCTGCGTAAGGCGTTCGGGGCGTTCACGGCGCTCGAGAACATCTCGGCCGAGATCGCCGACGGCGCCTTCGCGCTGCTGCTCGGATCGAACGGCGCCGGCAAGACGACCCTGCTGCGGTGCGTCCTCGGGCTGTGCTCGTTTGACGGATCGATTGCGGTGGGGCCGCACGACGTGGCCGCGGACGGCCAGCGGGCGCGGCACCTGGTGGGTTACGTACCACAGCGACCGACGCTGCCGGACGATCTGACCTGCGCCGAAGTGCTGGACCTGTTCGGTCGGCTCAGGGGGCTGCGGCGCGGCGATGTGACGTGGCTGGCACGCGTCGGCCTCGCGGGCCGGGAGCGGGCGCCGGTGCGCACCCTGTCCGGCGGGCTGCGGCAGCGTCTCGCCCTGGCCGTGGCGTTGCAGCACGATCCCCCGGTGCTGCTCTTCGATGAGCCCGCGGCGAGTCTTGATGTGGCGGCGCGCCGCGCGCTGCACCACGACCTGGCAGAGTTTGCGCGCGGCGGCCGCACGGTGGTGCTGGCGACCCACCTGGCTGCCGAACCGCTGCAGGCCGCCACGCAGGCCCTCGTGCTGCACGGCGGCCGCCTCGTGTATGACGGTGCCCCAGACCGGCTCGGGCGGGTCGTGCGGCAGCGCGTGGTCTTCGCGTTGAACGGGACCGGTCGCGACCGGCTCCGGGCGGCACTGGCCGAGATGCCCGACGTGCAGCTCAGTGAGACCTCGGGCGCGGTGGCCGCCACCACACGGCCGGGAGGCGCATTCGACCTGGTGGCCGCCGTGGCGGCGGCCGGCGTGCGGCCTCTGGAAGTGCACGTAGAGGAACCCGCCATCGAGCCGGCCCGCCTCTTGGACGGCGCAGAGGGGGGCGCGGTATGAGCGCGATCCGGGTGCTCATGACGCACGAACTGCGCGAGGCCCTGCGCAATCGCTGGCTGCTCGGCTACGGCGCCATCTTTGCGGCGCTGGCGCTGGGCCTGGCGCTGGTCGGGTTGCGCCTCGGCGGCGCCGTCGGGCTCGACGGCTACGGCCGCACGACCGCCAGCCTGCTCAACCTCTGCCTGAGCCTGGTGCCGCTGATCGCCCTGTTGCTCGGCAGCGTGGGCCTGTCCGGGGATCGCGAAACCGGACGGCTCGAGTTGTTCCTGGCACAGCCGCTGGAGCGCGGCCACCTGCTGATGGGCCGGTTTCTCGGCGCGCTCGCCGGGATCGGGCTGGCTACGCTCCTCGGGTTCGGGATCGCAGGCGTGCTGATCGGGCTGGCCACCGGCGCCGGCGGCGGGTTGCAGTACCTGGCATTTCTGGGGATCGCGCTTGCACTGGCCGCCGTCTTCCTCGCGGTCGGGAGCGCGGTCGCGGTGCTCGTGCGCAACCGTATCCAGGCGATCGCTGCGGCACTGGCGATCTGGTTCGGGTGCGTGGTCGTCTTCGACCTCGCGCTGATCGCCGCGGGCACGATCGCCGGCGCCGGCATTCAGGTCCTGACCGCCGGTATGCTGCTGAATCCGGTGCAGGTGGCGAGGCTGCTGGCGCTCCTCGTGCTCGATCCTTCACTCGAGGTGCTCGGGCCCATTGGAGGATTCCTCGTGAGCCGTCTGGGCCCCACCGGCGCGGGCGCGCTCCTGCTGGGCGCGCTGGCCGCGTGGGTCGGCGGCCCCCTGGTGCTCGCGCTCGCGCGTTTCGACAGCACCGACCCGCTCGTCTAGCGCTGCCATCAGTCCCCAGGCCTCTTGGCCGGCCGACGCACACTCGGTAGCATAGGGTGAGCGACGTTTGCCAAGGAGGGAGAGGAATGCCCCCACAGATCAAGACCATTCTCGTGCCGGTGGACTTCTCGCCTGGGTCCAACTGCGCGGTGGAGTGGGCACAGGCGCTGGCGGGTGCGTTCGGCGCACGGCTGGTCCTCCTGCACGTGATCGACACCTCGGCCAATGCGCTGATCGGCGGGCCGGGCGGCGTGCTCGCACCGCCGCCGCCGGCTGCGCTGTACGACGAACTGCGCGCCGAAGCCAGGACCGCGATGGCCGATCTCACCGGCCGGGTACCCGGCGCCACCCCCCTCCTTCGGGAAGGGGCGCCGCGCCAGGAGATCTTGAGCGTTGCTGCGGAAGTGCACGCTGATCTGATCGTGATGGGCACGCACGGCCGCACGGGCCTGGCCCACCTGCTCTTTGGCAGCGTGGCCGAGCATGTCGTCCGCCACGCGCCGGTGCCGGTCTTCACGATCCGCTGCCTGGAGGCCGCATGAGCGCGCCCCGTCGCTCGACCGAATCGAGGCCCTCCCGCCTCGCGCTGCTGGTCGTTGCCGCGGTCGCGGTCGTCGCCGGCATTGTTGTCGCGGTCGTCCACTTCGCGACACAGACGCCGGCGCCCGTGGCCACGCCCGCCGGGCCGGCGCCATTGGAGCCCGGCGGCAAAACCCGCGGCCGGGCCGACGCCCCGGTGACCATCGAGGTCTACTCGGACTTTCTCTGAATTCACTGCGCGAACTTCGCGATGGACACCGGCCGGGTGCTCATCGCGGAGTTCGTCGAGCCCGGCGTGGCCAGGCTCGTCTACAGGCACTTCCCGGTGGTCGCGCCATTGTCCGCCCTCATCGCGGAAGCCAGCGAGTGCGCCGTTGACCAGAAGCGGTTCTGGGCGTTTCACGACGCCGCCTTCGCGCGCGTCGCCCGGCGGGCAATGACCGGCCCCGGCGACATCGTGGCGGCGGCGCGCGACGCGCGGCTCGATCCGGCCGCGTTGGAGACGTGCCGCAACGCGGGTGCCACCCGCAGCCGCATCGAGGCGGAGTTCAGAGAGGGCGTGCGCCGGGGGGTGGAGGGCACGCCGACGCTCTTCATCAACAACAAGATGATTGTCGGTAACCAGCCGGCCGACGTCTTCCGATCCGAGATCAATGCCGCGCGGCGGCGCTGACGCGGCAACTCGGGCCGACCCAGGCGCCGTGCGGCACGGCGCGCGCTGGGTCTGGCCGGCGGCGGCCGTGGTGGCCGCCGCCGGTGCGGGGATCTCCGGCTACCTGACCGCGACCGCGCTGCAGGGTGCACCGCCGGTCTGCCTGGCCGGAGACTGCGCGGCCGTGGCCGCCAGCCCGTACGCGAAGTTCCTGGGTCTGCCCACGGCGACATGGGGGCTCGGCCTCTACCTGGTGGTCGGGGCGCTCGCCGTCGCCGAGTGGAAGGGGTGGCACCCGGCAGCCCTCCCATCGGCCGTGCTCGGTCTTGCGGCATTCGGCCTGACCTTCTCGATGTACCTGCTGTGGGTGCAGATCGCCGTGCTGCGTGCGGTCTGCTCGTGGTGCCTGGCAAGCGAGGTCCTGTGGGTCGTGCTTCTGGTTCTCGCGCTCATCGGCGCGCTGCGCGCCGAGTGACCGGCGCGGCGCCGGCCGAGCGGGTCACGACGTCCCGGCAAATATCCATCCACTACCCGATGCCGGGATCGGGGCGACCGCGCCTATCATGAGTGGCAGCGGAACCCGCCGCGGGGGTGAGTGGACCGTGAGCACGACGACCAAGGGCGCGCTGACCGAAGGGTACAAGCGCGAGCACGACCAGCTCGACGCGGGGCTCGCGTCGATGACCGACACGCTCGACCGCCTGCAGCGTCGGGTCGAGCCCGATCTGATCAAGGCGCTCGGCCAGACGCGCCGGTTTCTCCAGAACGTCTTTGTTCCACACGCGGAGTGGGAGGAACTGACCTTCTACCCGGCGTTGGGCGAACTGGTGCGCGAGCGGGGCGACCCGAACGCGGCCATGTTCATCGACCACCGCGAGATCATGCGCAAGATCGAGGCGTTCGTGGCGCTGGCGGCGCGCATCGAGGCCGGGGATACTGACCCCGCGCTTGTTGACCAGGCGCGCATTCTCGCCTACCAGATCCAGGCGTTGGTGGAGTCGCACGAGCGCAAGGAAGAGGAGATCTACGTGGCGCTCATGCAGCGGCACCTGTCCGACCGCGAAGCGGTGCGGGTGCTCTCTGTGGGCGACCAGCTCGGGCATGACTAGTCTGCGGAATCGGGCGCTGGACGAGCGGGGACCATGCTGGTGCGAGATCGGATGTCGAGCCCGGCCATCACGATCGACATCACCGCGTCGATCGCTGAGGCGCTGGGACTGATGCGCCAGCACGACATCCGGCGCCTGCCGGTCATGCAGCGCGGTCGGGTCGCGGGGATCGTCACCTGGACCGACCTGATGCGTGCACAGCCCTCGCCGGCGTCGACGCTGAGTTCGTTCGAAGTACCGGCGCTGTTGCGGTCGGCGCGGGTGCGCGAGATCATGACGCCCGACCCGATCACCATCGGTCCTGACGCGCCGATCGAGGCCGCCGCGGTCATCATGCGGCGCGAGAAGATCGGCGGCCTACCGGTCGTGGAGGACCATGCGCTGCTCGGTGTGATCACCGAGAGCGACATTTTCGATGCGTTCATCGACTTGACCGGCTTGGGGCGAGGCGGCGCCCGGCTCGTGGTGGATCTCGCGGGTAGGCCCAACGCGATCGCGGGGATCACGGCGATCGTCGAGGCCGCCGGCGTGGCGCTCACGTCGCTGGCGACCTACGAGCAGGACGGCCGCCAGCTCGCCGTGCTGCGCGTGGACGCGCCGTACCCGCTGCACGTCGTGGAGTCGCTGACCGAAGGTGGCTTTCCCGTGTTGCACCTCGCCGCTGCGCCGGACGCCGACGAGGCGAGCCGGGGCGGCCGGCGACGCTACGAGGAGTACACGCGGGCCTGGACGCTCGACCGGCACCACTAGGCCGGGCCGCGACAACCGATCCTGGCGACGGTGGTGGGGCAGACCCTCCTCACCCCCCGTCGGACAACCGATGCGGAGACTGCACCATCACCTCGCCAGGTGACCTTCTCCCTCGCCAGGTGATGTGCGTTGCGAGCGCCGGCTCACGCCGGTCGCCGGTCAGCGTGTTCGCGGTTGCAGCGGGCAGAGGATACCCGTGAACGATCGTCCCTTGGCCCAGCGCTCCCAACCCTCGTCGCCCATTGCCGCCCGCATGGCGGCCGACACCAGCCGCTCGCCGGGCTGATCATCGTGGGCCGTGAAGAGCAGCAGCAGGTGGCACGGGAATTCCGGGCAGACCCCGCAGTGCTCGACGTTGCGCTGGCGCGCGCACGCGTAGATGGGGCAGATGTTGCGCAGTTCGACCTCTTCTTGGCGGGAGCAGGCTGGGATATGCTCGGCGTACCACGCGTCACCCTCGAACCGGGCACCGCAGATGCCCGAGAACCGGCGCCCACCCAGTTCTTGTTCGGCGCGTCGAAGCGCGTCGTCGGTGGCCATGGAAATCCCCCCTCGGCCCTCACGGTACGCCGCCGAGCCGAGGGCGTCCATCGAGTGGCAAGAGTATGTCGGAGCCAGCCGGTGGTGTGCGATACTTGGGCTGCGACCATGTGTCTCGCGGTGCCGTATCGCCTGACGGAGATCTCAGGTCCCGGCCGGGCCCGTGCCGAGGGGCCGGACGGCGTGCGCGATATCTCGACCGAACTCATCGACGCGCCCACCGTGGGCTCGTACGTGATCGTCGCCTACGGTGCCGCACTCCGCGAAGTGCCTCCCGACGAGGCCGCCGAGCTACTCGAGATCCTGCGGGCGATTCAGGACCCATCCCCGCCGTCCCCGTGAATCACGCGCAGCGGCGCCTCGCCGGCCATCGCCGGCGGCGGGTCGCGGCCGCGGTGCTCGTTGCCACAGTGCTCGCGGCCGCGGCGTGGGATCCGCTTGCGGCGGCCGCTCCGGCCGACCGTGTGCTTCGCATGCTCTGGTGGACTGACGTCGGGTTTCCGACGCCGTTTGCGTTCTCGACTGTGGGACCCGGCGGCGTCGTGCGCGTTTCCCTGGTCTACGACACGCTGGTCTGGAAGGACGAGACCGGTCTGATTCCCTGGCTAGCTGAGTCCTGGCAGGTGTCGGCCGACGGCCGCCGCGTCACGTTCCGGCTCCGGCCGGACGCGCGCTGGCACGATGGCCGGCCGGTCACGGCTAACGACGTGCGCTTCACGTTCGAGTACTACCGCCGGCACCCCTTCGCCTGGTCCGACACGAGCATCGTGCAGACTGTGGAGGTCGAAGCGCCCCGCACGGCCAGCGTGATTCTCAAGGAGCCGTTCGCGCCGTTCCTTGCCGATGTCGCCGGTATCGCGCCTGTCGTCCCTGCCCACGTGTGGCAGGGGGTATCGGACCCTCGCCGTGCCCAGACACCCGCGGTGGCCGTGGGATCCGGGCCGTATCGCCTGGTTGAGCACCGGCCGGTATCCGGCGACTACCGGTTTCGTGCCGTGCCCGGCTACTACCGGGGCAGGCCGCGCTATGACGAAATCCGCTACACGGTGTTGCCCGCCGAACGGCAGGTCCTCGCGGTGCAGAGCGGCCAGGCCGACGTGGCGATGTCCGACACCTACGACGTCGTGCGCGCGTATGAGGGCCATCCTTACCTGCGGACCTGGGGCAGCGAACCACTCTCGATCGCGCGGCTCGTCTTCAACCTGGACCGTGCGCCCCTGGACGCGCGGCCGGTGCGCCAGGCGCTGGCGCATGCGGTCAACCGCGCCGCGCTCGCGTCGCTCGTGACGCGTGGGCCGGGGCTGGCGGGCAACCCCGGTGTGGTCCCGCCCGGTGATGCCTGGTATCGAGCCGACGTCCGCGCGTATCCCTACGATCCGGTACGCGCCAAGGCGTTGTTGCGGGAGGCGGGAGCAGAGTCACTCTCGCTCGAGGTGCTGGCTACCCCGTCGCCGCTGCTCGCGCTGCTCCAGATGATGCTCAAGGACGCGGGCATCGAGACCGTCGTGCGGGCGGTCGACGCCCAAACCCGCGCGCAATTGATCGCAGAGCAGCGGTTCCAGGTGGCGCTCACGTTCCACATCGGCGCAGGTGGTGACCCTGACTACCTCCGGCGCTGGTTCGGCGACCGCGAGGCCAACGCGTTTGCCGGCGCGATCGCGTTCCGCCATGCCGAGTACCAACGGCTCGCGGCCGCGCAGGCTCGCGCGTTGAACCCGGCCGAGCGCCGGCGGCTGGTCGGCGCGATGCAGCAGATCCTGGCCGAGGAGTTGCCCACGCTGCCCCTGTATCACCGCCGCTTCTACTGGCTCTACGACAACCGCATGTTCACGCCGGTGGCGACGCGTGGCGGGATCATGAACGGCATCCCGTCGATAGAAGACAAGCGGGCACTGCTGCGGCCGTGACGCACGTTCCGGCGAGGCCGGCACCATGATCGCGCGCCGCGTGGCGCGTTTCCTCGGCCTGGCCGCCGTGGTCGCCGTGCTCAACTTCCTCGCGCCGCGCGTGCTCCCCGGGAGCCCGGTCTTCGGGGGCGCGGGGGCCGACGCCGCGATGCTCCCGGTGCAGGCCCGTGAGGCGCTCCTGGCGACCTACTTCGCCGAGGCGCCGCTTCACGTACAGTTCGGACGCTACCTGATCGGGGTGCTCCGCGGGGACCTGGGGTGGTCGCTCACCTCGCACCGGCCGGTGACGCGCATCCTGTTCGAACGGCTGCCGTGGACGGTCTTTCTGGTCGGCGGCGCAGTGGTCGCCTCAGCCGGTCTCGGAGCCTGGCTCGGCTGGCTGTCCGCGTCGAGTCCGGGCAGGCGGCGCGTGCGCCTGCTGTCGGCGGCCGCGGTCGGCGCCGGCGCGCTGCCCGAGTTCCTGCTCGCCATGATCGCGATCGTCTTCCTGGCGGCCCGGTGGCGGCTGTTCCCTTCTAGCGGCGGTATCACGCCCTTTGTCGCGCACGCAGGCCTCATGGCGGCACTGCTCGACCTGGCGTGGCACGCCGCGCTGCCCGGGCTGGTGCTGGTCATCGGACTTGTCCCGGCGTTCACGCTGCTGGTGCGCAACGCCCTGCTCCCGGTCCTCGGTGAGCGCTACATGCTCACCGCACAGGCCAAGGGCCTCGCGCCGCGCCGCGTCGCGTGGCACGCGCTGCGCAGCGCGCTGCCGCCGGTGGCCACGCTGTTCGGGCTCCGGTTCGGCGCGGCGCTGGCCGGTGCCGCCGTCGTGGAGCGGGTGTTCGCGTATCCCGGCATCGGGTGGCTGCTCTACGAGGCGGTCGCCACGCGAGACTACCCGGTGCTGCAGGGCGTGGTCTTCGTGTCGAGTCTGGGGCTCCTGGCGGTGATCTTTGCGCTCGATCTGATCGCCGGTTGGCTCGACCCGCGGGTGGTGGACGCGCGATGAGCGCGGTGCCGGCGATGGCACCACCGCGGGAGGCAACGCCGCGGTCTGCCGCGCGCGGACCGGCGCGCGCCGCGTCCGTGCTGGGCGGGGGTGTCCTGGTTCTCGTGGTTGGCGCCGCGGTCTTCGCGCCGCTGCTCGCGCCGTACGATCCGTTGGCGCCCGTCGGCGCCCCCCTGAGTGCGCCGGATGACCGGTTTCGCCTGGGCACGAGCGCGCTCGGCCAGGACCTGCTGAGCCAGTGGCTGTACGGCGCGCGCGTGTCGTTGACGATCGGGTTCCTCACCGCCGGCTGCTCCACGCTGCTGTCGGCCACGATCGGTGTCGCCTCGGCCACGTGGCGGCGCGGCGGCGGTTGGCTGCTGGGGCTCATCGATCTGTTCCTGGCCATTCCCACGGTACCGATCCTGGTGCTGCTCGTGGCGTTCCTCGGGCAGACGACGTCGTCGCTCGTCGCGGCGCTGGCGCTTGTCGGGTGGGCGGCGTTCGCGCGGATCGTGCGCGCCCAGACGATCGTCGCGCTGCGGCGCGACCACATCGAGGCGTCGCGGGCCCTCGGAGGCTCGGGTTTCCGGTTGCTGCGCTTCGGTGTCTGGCCCGAGATCCTGCCGATCCTCTTCACGAAGTTCCTGCTGACGGTGCGCTGGGCGATCCTGCTCGAAGCGACGCTGGGGCTGCTGGGGCTCGGCGACCCGACGCGGGTGAGTTGGGGGACAATGCTGCACCAGGCCTTCTCGTACCCGCTGCTCTTTGTGACAGACGCCTGGCTCTGGTGGGCCGCGCCGCCCGCGCTCGCCATTGCCGTGACGTCGCTCGGTCTGGCCGCCATCGGGCAGGACCTCGACGTCTGGCTGAATCCCCACGCGGCGCCCCGGGCCTAACCGGAGGTTCGCGCCGTGAGCCCGGGCCGCGCGTCAGGAAACACCCTGACGCCGAATCCGCTCGTCGACCGATGGGCAGCGATGTGAACCGCGCGGTATCGTGGCGCTGGAGGAACGTCTGTGCTCTCGAGTTTCGACGCTCATGCGGCCCGCGTGGGCCCGGTCGGTTCCGGCGTCCGTACCGGCGTCGGCACAGTCGGTGCACTGAATGGGGCGCTGCTCTTCGCCCGCTTCGCGTTCATGCCCAATCACCTGGGGTACTGCGGCGCGGATGTCAATGCGGAGTTGCTGGCGTACCTCAAGGCGGACACCGCCGATGCGGGCCTGCGGCGCCACCTGCGCACCTTCACCGGCGCGTATCCCTATCTGCAGCTCATCGCCGAGTCCAACGGTCTGGCCGATCCGTTCGACCCACGCGTCGTTGAGGCGTACTGGATTGGTAACGACCTGCTGGAGCAGGTGGACTGGACGCTCTACGCGAGGCACCTGCACGAGCGATTCCGCGGCCGCCTGAAGCCGCGGACCCTGGAGTTGCTCGTCGGCAAACCGCCGGCGGGCGCGCGCGCCCACCACGCCTTTCACGTCTTCGACGTCTCGTTCCGCGCCGGACTGCCGGCCGGGGACGCGGCACTCGACCTGTGCCGCATCGGCTGGGGTACGGTCACCGCCGTCGAGCCAGGCGCGTTTGTGGTGTCGTACCGGCCGATCGTGGTTCGGGCCGGACGGTTGGCGTTTGGCGAACCGCGTGCCGAACGCGTGCTGCGGGCGCTCGGCGCGGACACCGTCCTCGACGGCGCGGCGGTCGGCGACGTGCTGGCGTTTCACTGGCGTTGGGCGTGCATGATCCTGGAGCCGCGGCAGGCGGCCGCGCTCGAGCGCTACACGACCGGCATGCTGGCGCTCGCCAACCAGACGTTCTAGGCGGAGCCTATGCACGAGGTCTCCATCGCGCACACGCTGCTGCAGCAGGTGTCCGAGCTCGCGACGCGACACCACATGGCCGCGGTCGAGCGCGTCGGCGTGGCGGTGGGCCGCTACAGCGGCGTCGTCCCTGACGCGCTGGCCTTTGCGTTCGAGATTCTCCGCGACGGCGCGCTCCGGACGGCGTCGCTCGACATCCAGGCCACGGAGGGCGACGACCTGCGGCTGGAGTGGATCGAGGGGGAGTGAGCATGCGAGTCGAGGTGATCGAGCGCGTGTTGAAGGTCAACGACGCGCTGGCCGAGGAAGTGAGGGCGACGCTCGACCGCACGGGTACACTGGCGGTGAACCTCATCGGGTCGCCCGGCAGTGGCAAGACCGCGCTGCTGGAGCAGACCGCGGCCATCGTGCACCCGCGCCTCCGGCTCGGCGTCATCGAGGGCGACATCGCGACGACCAGGGATGCCGAGCGGATCGCGCGGTGCGGCGTCCCCGCCGTGCAGATCGAGACCCGCCTGGTCGGGAATGCCTGTCACCTCGACGCCAACCTGGTGCGGATGGCGCTGGCCCGGTTGCCCCTGCCGGAGATCCAGGTGCTGTTCGTCGAGAACGTCGGCAACCTCGTCTGCCCCTCGGCGTACGACCTCGGGGAGCATCTCCGGGTGGTGGTGGCCAGCGTGCCCGAAGGCGACGACAAGCCCCGCAAGTACCCGACGACCTTCGCCAAGGCCTCGGCCGTGGTCCTGAACAAAGTCGATCTCCTTGACGTCACCGACTTCTCGATGGCGGCGTTCACGGAAGGGTTGCGCGAGTTCACCGCGGCCCCGCTGTTCCCGCTGTCGGCGCGCACCGGCGAGGGTCTGGGCACCTGGGTGGCGTGGATCGAGGCGCAGCGCGAGGTCGCGCGGAAGGTGGGATGACCGATGGCACGCGAGATGGAGGGCCACACGATCGTGGACGTCCTGCGCTCCAGCCACGCCTTCGGCGACCTGGAGCCCCGGCACCTTGAACAGCTCGCGACCTTTGCCGCAGAGGTCACCTGGCCCGCGGATCACCTCATCTTCCGCGAGGGCGAGCCGGACGAGAAACTCTACGTGCTGCTCGACGGCCTGGTCGCCCTGGACACCTACGTGCCCAACCGCGGCCGCGTGACCATTCAGACCCTCGGACCGGGCGACATCCTGGGCTGGTCGGCGGCGGTACCGCAAGTGCAGAAGAAGACTGCCAGCGCGCGGAGCCTGCTGGCCACGCACGCGGTGGCAATCGACGCCGCCGCGCTGCACGCGGCCTGCGAGCAGGATCATGACCTCGGATTTCACGTCTACCGTGCGCTCGCGGTCGTGATTGCCAGTCGGCTCAAGGCGACACGGCTGCAGCTACTGGACATCTTCGCGATCGGTGAGAGGAGGTAGGCGCGATGCCCGCACAGATCCCCTCGGTTGGCGGTCACGCGGTCATCGCCAAACCCGCGCTGCAGCAGGTCTTCGACGCGCTGCGCGCCGACGGGTACACGCTGGTCGGCCCGACCGTTGCCGACGGCGCGATCATCTACGACGAGATCGCGAGCATCGACGACCTGCCCGTCGGCTGGACCGACGAACAGGCGGCCGGTCGCTATCGGCTGCGGCGGCGGGCCGACGGCCGCTACTTCGGCTACGTCGTCGGTCCCCACTCGCTAAAGCGCTTCCTCTTCCCGCCGCGGATCAAACTGTTCTCCACGCGGCGGCGCGCCGACGGCTTCGACGTCCAACCCAACGTCGACCCGGCGCCGCGCTACGCGTTTGTGGGCGTGCGTGGGTGCGAGGTGGCCGCGGTGGCGGTGCAGGACCGGGTCTTCCTCGAGGGCGCGGCCCAGGACCCCCTCTACCGGGCGCGGCGCGAGGCCGCGTTCATCCTGGCGGTCAACTGCGTCGAGCCGGGGGGCACCTGCTTCTGCGCGTCGATGAAGACCGGACCCCGATGCGCCGGCGGGTTCGACCTGGCGCTCACCGAGCTCGACGACATCTTCCTGGTCGAGATCGGGTCGGAGCTGGGCGCGCACATGCTGTCGGCCGCCGAGTGGCGGCCGGCGGGCGCGTTTGAGATGGCGCGCGGCCGGCGCGCGCTCGCCGATGCCGAGGGCAAGATGGGCCGGGTGCTCGACACCAGGGACCTGCCCGACCTGCTGTACGAGAACCTCGACCACCCCCGCTGGGCCGAGGTGGCTGAGCGCTGTCTATCATGCGCGAACTGCACGATGGTCTGCCCCACCTGCTTCTGCGCCGACGTGCAGGAAGTCAGTGACCTGACCGGCGACAATGCCATGCGGCTGCGGGTGTGGGACTCCTGCTTCAACCACGAGTTCTCGTACATCTTCGGCGGGCACCTTCGGCCCAACATCCGGGCCCGCTACCGGCAGTGGCTGACGCACAAACTCGCGGCCTGGGTCGACCAGTTCGGGATGTCGGGCTGCGTGGGCTGCGGCCGCTGCATCACGTGGTGCCCGGTCGGCATCGATCTCACCAGGGAGCTCGACGCGATCCGAGGGGAGGCGAAGGCATGAGCGCGACCGCCGTCCGCACCCAACACGCGCCCGCGGCCGGGCACCCGCTGGTGCCGCACCCCGCGGTGATCACCGCCATCGAGCCCGAGGCGCGTGGGATTTCGACCTACGTCCTCGAGTTCAAGGATCCCGCTCTCCGCGCGGCCTTCCGATTCGAGCCCGGGCAGTTCAACATGCTGCACCTGCCCGCGATCGGCGAGGTCCCGATCTCGATCAGCTCCGATCCTGCCGAGCCCCAACGCCTTGGCCACACGATCCGCGTCGTGGGCAACGTTACTCAGGCGATCGCGCGGCTTGGCGTCGGAGCCACGATCGGGATGCGTGGGCCGTACGGGAATCCCTGGCCGATGGACCGCGTGAAGGGACGCGACGTCCTGATCGTAGCCGGCGGCATCGGGCTGGCCCCGCTGCGGCCGGCGATCTACCATCTGGCGCGGCACCGAGGCGATTACGGCCGGATCCAGGTCCTCATCGGGGCGCGGGTCCCGGACGACCTGCTCTACCCCAGGGAGTACGACGCCTGGCGCACGCACGAGATCGAGGTCGTCGAGACCGTGGATCGCGCCGACGAAGGGTGGAAGGGGCGTGTCGGCGTGGTGCCGATTCTCTTCTACGCGCTGCGGCCCGATCCGAAGCGCACGGTCGTGTTCACCTGTGGTCCGGAGATCATGATGCGCTTCGTGATCTACGAGTCGCTCGCGCGTCGCGTGCCCAAGGACCGCATCTTCCTCTCGATCGAGCGAAACATGAAGTGCGCGATCGCGTTCTGCGGCCGGTGCCAGTACGGCCCGATCTTCCTGTGCAAGGACGGGCCGGTCCTGAGCTTCGACCGCATCGAGCCGTTCTTCAGCGTGGAGGAATACTGATGATTCAGTTGCAAAAGCACAGGCCCAGCCTGGCGGTCTTCAAGTTCAGCTCGTGCGACGGGTGCCAGCTCTCGCTGCTGGATTGCGAAGACGAGTTGCTGGCCGTCGCCGGCGCCGTGGACATCGCGTACTTCGTCGAGGCCCGGAGCCGCATGGAGGCTGGCCCGTATGATGTCGCGTTGGTCGAGGGCTCGGTGACCACCGCCGACGAGGTGGAGCGCATCAAGGAGATCCGCCAGCAGGCGCGGTTCCTGGTGGCGATCGGTGCGTGCGCCACCGCGGGCGGGATTCAGGCGTTGCGCAACTGGGCCAGCGTCGCCGAGTACACGCGCGCCGTGTACGCGACGCCCGAGTACGTGCACACGCTCGAGCAGTCGCGGCCGATCAGCGACGTCGTGCTCGTGGATTTCGAGCTGCGCGGGTGTCCCATCAACAAGGAGCAGCTCGTCGATCTCATCACCTCGGTCCTGATCGGCCGCAAGCCTCAGGTGCCGGCGCACAGCGTCTGCGTCGAGTGCAAGCGGCGGGGCGCCGTGTGCGTGATGGCCGCGCAGGGCGTCCCGTGTCTGGGCCCGGTGACCCAGGCCGGGTGCGGGGCAATCTGCCCGGCGTTCGGGCGCGGGTGCTATGGCTGTTTCGGGCCGATGATGACCCCGAACGCCGCGGCGCTCGGTCAGCAGATGATTGCGCTGGGCCAGACGCCCCGCGATGTGGTGCGGGCCTTCCGCAGCTTCAACGGGTACTCGATGGCGTTCCAGGCGGCCAGCGAGCGATTCGAGCACGAGGCGGCCACCGGCCGGACGGGGAGGTAGGCGTATGGCGGACCGGCGCATCACCGTAGACTACCTGCCGAGGGTCGAGGGCGAAGGGGCGCTGCGCGTGCGCCTCGTCGATGACCACGTGGCCGAGGTGCAACTCAATATCTTCGAGCCGCCGCGGTTCTTCGAGGCGTTCCTCCGCGGCCGCGGGGTGCAGGAGACCGTGGACATCACCGCCCGTATCTGCGGCATCTGCCCTGTGGCATATCAGATGAGCGCGGCGCACGCGCTGGAGAAGGCCCTGAGCGTGACCCCGCCGCCTGGCGTGCGCGAGCTGCGGCGACTGCTCTACTGCGGAGAATGGATCGAGAGCCACGTGCTGCACGTGTTCATGCTCCATGCGCCCGACTTCCTCGGCTACGAGTCGTCGATCAGCATGGCCGCCGAGCCGGCCCTGCGGCCGGTGGTCGAGCGTGCGCTGCGCATGAAGAAGATCGGCAATCATCTGGTCACGGTGATTGGCGGGCGCGAGGTCCATCCGGTGTCGGCGTGCGTCGGCGGGTTCTATCGCGCGCCCCGCCGGTCGGACCTAGCCGCGCTGCTGCCCGACCTGGAGTGGGGCCTCGAACACGCGGTTGAGACCGTGCGGTGGGCTGCGACGCTCGACTACCCGGACTTCGTGGCCGACTACGAGTTCGTCGCGGTCTCTCATCCGAGCGAGTATCCGATGAACGAAGGCCGCATCGTCTCCTCGAAAGGCGTGGACATCGCCATGGAGGAGTTCGAGACCGCGTTCCGCGAGGAGCACGTGGCCCACTCGAACGCTCTGCACTGCGTGCGGGCCGAGACCGGAACCAGCTACATGGTCGGCCCGCTGGCGCGCCTCAATCTGAACTTTGACCGGCTGTCGCCGGCCGCGCAGGCCGTCTCGCGCGAGATCGGTCTCGCCACTCCTGTGCGCAACCCGTTCATGAGTCTGCTCGCGCGGGCGATTGAGACGGTGCACGCCTTCGATGAGGCCATCGCGCTCATCAAGGCCTACGAGCGGCCGGAGCCGCCACGCGCCGAGGCGGTGCCGCGTGCCGGCGAGGGCGCCCACGCGACCGAGGCGCCGCGCGGACTGCTCTATCACCGATACGCGGTCGGGGCCGACGGGCTGATCGCCGAAGCACGGATCGTCCCGCCGACCGCGCAGAACCAGCGTCGCATGGAGGACGACCTGTGGCAGTACGTGCCCGGCATCCTCGGCCTGCCGCACGAGACCGCGACGCTGCGGTGCGAACAACTGGTGCGCAGCTACGACCCCTGCATCTCGTGCGCCACGCACTTCCTGAGATTGCAGGTGGAGCGCGTCTGAGGCGCAGGCACGTGGGGGCTCGTGACGCCGGCGTGCTCGTGATCGGCGTCGGCAACCCGAACCGCGGCGACGATGCGGCAGGGCTGGTTGCGGCCCGGCTCGCGCGCGCGCGCCTCGCCGGCACCGCAGGCGTGTCGGTCCTCGAGTGTGACGGTGATCCTGCACGCCTGATCGACCGCTGGGCCGGCGCGCACGCCGTCATCGTGGTCGACGCGGTGCGGTCGGGCGCCGAGCGCGGGCGCCTGCACTGCCTGAACGCCGCCGCCAGAGTGCTTCCGACAAACATCCGCCCGGCCTCGAGTCACGCGTTCGGGGTGGCCGAGGCCATCGAGCTGGCCCGCGCGCTCGGTTGTCTGCCGCCTCGGCTGGTCGTGTACGGGATCGAAGCCGGCTCCTGCGCACTCGGGAGCGCGCCCTCTCCCGAAGTCGCCGCGGCCGCCGCGACGGCAGCCCGGCGCATCGTGCGGGCCGCACGGCGCTACGCGCGCACCGCCGCATGACCCTAGACCGGAATCCCCTCGCCGACCGATAGGCGCCGGCGCGCGACATGGATAGTCTCGAAGAGGGCGCTGAGCAGCGCAAGGACGAGGTCGTCACGCATGGCACACCGGCTCACCACGTGTACGTTCTGCGGGATTGGGTGTGGGATCTATCTCGAGACCGACGGCCGCCGCATCACCGGGACGTACCCCAGCATGTCGCATCCGGCCAACAGAGGCCGCATCTGTGTGCGCGGTTGGCACGTGCACGAGGTCGCCAGTTCGCCTGACAGGATCCGGCATCCCTTGATCCGGGAGCGCGACGGTTTCCGCGAGGCCACCTGGCACGAGGCCGTCTCGCGGGTGGCCCGCGAGTTGAGCCGGATTCGCAGCACGCACGGCCCAGACGCGATCGGCTTCATCAACTCGCCGCGGTGCTCCAACGAGGAAAGCTACCTGCTGCAGAAGCTGGCCCGAGCCGTCATCGGCACCAACAACGTGGGGCACAGGCTCGGCGCCTACCGGGCCGGCAGCATCGAGGTCCTGCTCGAAATGCTCGGCGTGCCGGGGGCCACCAACGCGTTTGCCGATGTGGAGCGGGCCAGCACACTCGTGGTGGACGGCGTGGATCTGGCCGTCCAGTTGCCGACGCTCGCCGGCCGCGTGCTCCGCGCCAAACTCGCCGGCGCGACCCTCATCGTGATCGACCCGCGGCGCCACCGCATCGCCGAGCACGCCGATATCTTCCTCCAGATCCGTCCAGGGACCGATCTGCTCCTGCACGGCGCGATGGCCAAGGTCATCGTTGACCGCGGTCTCGCCGACCTCAAGTTCGTCCGCTTGCGTTGCGCCAACGCCGACGCGTTTCTCGACGCTGTCCGCACATACGATCTGCTGTGGGTCGCCGAGGCTTGTGGTGTGTCACCGGAGTTGATCGAGGCTGCGGCGCTCGCGTATGCCCGCGGCGGGAGCAGCATGATCATGTACGCGACCGGCGCCGAAGCGCGGGGCCGCGAGACCATTGCGAGCATCGTGAACCTGGCATTGCTGACCGGTAACATCGGCAGACCCGGCGCGGGTGTGATGCCGCTGGCCGAGCAGAACAACCTGCAGGGGTGCTGCGACATGGGCATGTTGCCGCACCGGCTGCCCGGTTACGCGGCTGTGACCGATGACGCCGCGCGGCGGCGCTTCGAGGGCTTGTGGGGCGCGCCGGTGCCTGCCCAGCCCGGGCTGCCGATCCGGGACATGCTGGAGCGGGTCGGGTCGGGTGCGCTCAAGGCCCTGTGGATCGACCGGCACGATCTCACGACCGGCTCGCCGCGCGACGCCGTCCAGGCCCGGCTCAGGCAGTTGGAGTTCAGCGTCGTCCAGCACCTCTTCATGACCGACACCGCCCGCTGCGCCGACGTCATCCTGCCGGTCGTGGCGTTCGGGGAAGAGCAGGTGACGTTTACCAGTACCGAGCGCCGGATCCAGCTCGCCGAGCAAGTCGTCCCGCCGCCGGATGGGCCGCTCCCGGCCTGGGAGCAGATCGTCCGGGTCGCGAACGCGCTCGGGGCCCGGTGGCACTACCCGTCGTCGGCCGCCGTCATGGACGAGATCCGGCAGGCGGTGCCCGCCTACGAGGCCGCGAGCTACGAGAACCTGGCCCGCGACTACGGCCGGCAATGGCCGTGTACCGCCGACCGCCCGCTCGGCACGCCGGTGCTCTGCGCGGACGGTGAGGTGGGGCGCCTGTTTACGTTCGTGCCGGTGCCGCGTCCCAGCGTCAACGCCGCGCGCGCCATGGCCGACTTCCCGTTCGCCTTGATCCTGGGACGCTCGCTCTACTACTGGCATCAGAACGTGCTCGTCCAGCACAGCGAGACGCTGCGGCGCGAGTACCGGCTGTTGCTGCTGGACTACCCCGAGGGCTTTGTCGACGTCAACAGCGATGATGCCCGCCGGCTGGGCATCCGCGACGGCGCGCCGATCCGCGTGCTCACCGACCACGGGTCGGCTGAGACCTACGCGCGGGTGACCCCGGAGGTGAAACCCGGGATGATCTTCGTGCCGTACTTCCTGCACGACGTCATCGCGGCGGTCGCCGGCGAGCCCGAGGGCGGCAGCACCGACCTGCCGGTGCGGGCCTGGATCGAGAAGGTGGCCCATGCGCGCTAAGGTCGTGGACCGGGCGGACGTGCTCGCGATCGTGGATCTCCTGCGGCGCGACTACGAGGTCATCGCGCCGTTCTACGGCCGGGGACGCGACACGTACTTCGATGTCGTGACCGACGAGAACCGGCCGGACGTGCAGATCCACCTGCCGAACCCGTACTACCCGCCCAAGCGCTACGTGTTTCCCCAGATCCAGCGGTTGCTGCTCACGCGCCGCGCGGCCGACGGCGAGATGCGCGTCGGCGAGGTGCTCGACGAGCCGAAGCGCGCGATCTTCGGCATCCGGTCCTGTGACCTCGCCGGGATCGGTCACCTCGACCGCTTCTATCTGGGTCGGAACTTCCGCGACGTCTACTACGAGAAGTTGCGCCGGCAACTGTTCCTGGTCAACGTCGTGTGCACAGACACCGAGGTTGACATCGACGACGATTGCTTCTGCGTGTGCGCCGACACCGGCCCGGCGGCCCGGGAGCACTTCGACCTCCAGCTCATGGACCTAGGCGACGTGTTCCTGGCCGTGGCCGGCACGCCGGCAGGCGAAACTCTACTCGCGCACCCCATCTTCAAGCCGGCGTCTCAGGCGCACGTCACGCGCCGCCGCGCCATGCTGACCGAGGTCCGCAAGCGTTTCAAGGACACGACGAGCTGGTACGCGATGACCGCCCGGCTGATCAGCCGGGGCGATGTTGCGGACAAGGTCTGGGAGCAGATCGGCCGGCGGTGCATGGAGTGCGGCGGTTGCAGCTACGTCTGCCCCACGTGCACATGCTTCACGGTGGCCGACCGGTCGCTCGACGGCGACATGACCGAGCGCGTACGGCTCTGGGACGCATGCGCGCTGAGCGGGTTCACGCGCATGGCCGGGGGCCATAACCCCCGCAAGGCCGTCCACGACCGCCGCAACCGGCGGTTCTTCCGGAAACTCTCGCACTACTTTATCCAGCGGGAGTTGTCGGTGGCGTGCGTGGGCTGCGGCCGGTGCGTGGCGGTGTGCCACGGCGACATCGGCATGCCGAGCGTGGTGGAGATCATCCGGCGCGCGCTCGCCGACGCGCCGGCGCCCGCTCGCGTGGAGACGCCATGAGCGTCGTCCGGTCCGACAACATCTACCTGCCGCAACTCGCCACCATCGAGCGCGTGGTCGACGAGATCGAGGACGTCAAGACGTTCTACTGGCGCTTCAACGACCCCGCCGCCGCCGCGGCGTTCCGGCGGTTCATGCCCGGGCAGTTCGCGATGGTCTCGGTGTTCGGTGTGGGCGAGTTCGCGGCGTCGCTGCCGCCGAGTCCGACCGAGGACGAGGTCTTCTTCACCGTCCGCCGCGTTGGTACCGTCACCGGCGCGCTGCACGCGCTGAAGCCCGGCGCGGTCATCGGTGTGCGCGGGCCGTACGGCAACGGCTTTCCGATGGAGAGCTACTACGGCCGGAACCTGATCTTCGTGGCCGGGGGGATCGGCCTCATCCCGCTGCGCTCGTGCATCCGGTACGCGCTGCACCACCGCGACCGCTATGGCACGATCCAGGTCTTCCACGGCGCGCGCACACCCCGGCTGCTCATGTACGTCGACGACCTGCGCCGGTGGCAGCAGGCCGGCAGGTTCAAATGCCACCTCACTGTCGATCAGCCGGACGCCGGATGGGACGGGCACGTCGGCGTCGTCGGCTCGCTGTTCAAGGCGCCCGGCGTCGAGATGCCGGTGGCGAACACGACGGTGTTCGTGTGCGGACCGCCGGTGATGTTCCGTTTCGCGCTCCAGGACCTGCACGCCCTGGGGTATCACGACCGCGATATCGTCTCGACGTTGGAGCGCTACATGAAGTGCGGGGTGGGAAAGTGCGGCCACTGCTGCATCGGCGTCGCCTACGTGTGCACCGACGGTCCGGTGTTCACCTACGAGCAGATCTGCAGGTTGGGGGAGATCATTTGAACGGCGAACTCCGCGACGTCCTGCGTGTCGCTCTGGCCGGTCGGCCGTGTCTGGTCGGCATGGGTAACGCCGACCGCTGCGATGACGGGTTCGGCGTGCGCTTGGCGGAGGCCCTGGCCGACGCCGGCGCCGACGTGATCGTCGCCGGGACGACGCCAGAACGATGGATCGGGCACCTCGCGCGCAGCGGGTTCGACAACGTGGTATTCCTTGACGCGGTCGACGTGGGCGCTCCTCCGGGCTCGGCCGTCCTCATGGACGCCGGCGACGTGGAGGCCGCTGTTCCACAGATCTCAACCCACAAGCTGTCGGTCGGCACGCTGGCGAAGCTGCTGCGCGCGCAGAGCCGGGCGCGCGTGTGGCTCCTGGGCGTCCAGCCCGTCTCGGTGCGCGAGGGCACGGGGCTCAGCGCACCGGTCGAGGCGTCCCTGCACGCGCTGGAGACGCTCGTGCGGGCGGCGCTGCGGTCGCGGCCGGCCGCGCAGGCACGGAGGGTGGTCGCGTGACCGCGCCCGCGGCCACGCTCAGCGCGATCGCTGTCTGCGCCGTCGGCGCCGGGGCCAGCCTCGTGCTGTCCAGGCAGCGCACCGCCGCCGGCTGGACGGCGTTCGCGGCCATCACCGGCAGCGCCGCGCTGGTCGGCTACGCCGCGATCCGCGTGCTGATCGGCGGCCCGGACCCGGCCCAGACCTTCCTCACCGTTCCGTCGTGGGGCTCGGCGCTGCGGGTGCACGTCGACGGCCTGAGCGCGCTGTTCCTGCTCCTCGTCGCGGGCGTCGCAGTTCCGGCGTCGTTGTACTCGCTCGGCTACATGCCGCACTACCGCGAGTACGGCGTCGCGCGGTACTATCCGTACCTGTTGCTGTTCGTCGCCGGCATGTACGGCATCGTCACCACGACCGACCAGATGCTCGTCTTCTTTGGGTTCTGGCAGTTGATGACGCTGCCGTCGTTCGTGCTGATCCGCTACGAGCACCGCAGGCCCGAGAACATCAGGGCCGCTACTCGCTACCTCGTGATGATGGAGATGGCGTGCGCGGTCATTCTGGCCGGCACCTGGCTCCTGGCGGCGCCTCAGCCAGACGCCCACGCTGGCGAGGCGGTGGCGCGGTTCGATGTCGAGGACCTGGCCGCCGCACTGCCTGCGGCCCTCCAGGGCCAGCCGGGGCTCACGGGTCTGGCGTTCACCCTGCTGCTGGTGGGATTCGGGATCAAGGCCGGCATGTGGCCGTTCGGGCAGATGTGGCTACCGGATGCGCACCCCGCCGCGCCGTCGCCGGTCAGCGCGCTGCTCTCAGGCGTGATGATCAAGACCGGCGTCTACGGCGTGCTGCGGACCTTCATCTGGATGATTCCGGCCGACGCCCTGCCGGTATTTCCGGGCCCGGGATGGGGCGCGGTCATCGCCACACTCGGCACCGTGACGCTGTTCGTCGGCACCGCGCAGGCCCTGGCGCAGGACCACGCCAAGCGGCTGCTCGCGTTCTCGAGTATCGGTCAGGTCGGGTACATCCTGTTGGCCGTGGGCGCGGCCGTGGCGCTCGCCGGCCGGGCGGCTGCGGCCCCCGACGCTGTGGGGCTTGCCGCGCTGGCCCTGGCCGGCGCGCTCTTCCACACGGTGAACCACGCCGCGTTCAAGAGCCTGCTGTTCCTCAACGCCGGGGCCGTCATCTCCGCGACCGGCACGCAGGACCTGAACCGACTGGGCGGACTCGTGCGACACATGCCGGTCACCGCAGCCGCGGCGCTGGTCGCATCGCTGTCCATCGCCGGCGTGCCGCTGTTCAACGGGTTCGCCAGCAAGTGGACGATCACCGTGGCTGCGGTGCTGGGCAGTCGGCACGCCGGGTATCTGGCGGTCTGCGGGATCGCCGCGGTGCTGACCAGCGTGATCACGCTGGCGCTCTACCTGAAGTTCTTCGGCGTGACGTTCCTGTCGCGCACCAGCACCACGGTGGAGCGCCGCGCGGCGCAAGGCCGGCTCGACATCGGCCTGCCGATGCGCGCGCCCCAGGTGGCGCTGGCCGCTGCCTGCGTTGCCCTCGGCCTCGTGCCCCACCTCGCGTACCGGCTCATCGAGACCGTGGTGGCGGCGGGCGGGCACGGGCTCGCGGCGCGGCTCGCCGTGCCGATCGCCGAACCGGCCGACGGCGCGCTGGCATTCGCGCGGTTGCGGATCGCCGACGGGCACGCGCTGTTCGCCCCGGTCGCGGTGGCCGCGGTGCTGGCTATCCTGCTGCTGGTCGCGCACGGTATCTCCCGACTCGGTGCCGCACCCCGCCGGCCGGTACCCGCGTGGCTCTGCGGGTATGCCAGGGAATCGGACGTGCACCGCTACACGGCGCGCGGCTTCTACGGTGTGGTGCGGCAGTTCGGGTGGATCAACGGCGCCGCGCGACCGACCGCGGACGAGGGCAGGGTGAGATGACCGCGACCGAGATCCTCGGCCGGCTCAAGGTGCGGTTCGGCGATGCGATCGAGCGCGCCGACGTGCCGCAGGACGACCGCCTGTTCGTGTACGTGCTGCCGGCCGCGCTGCGCGACGTCTGCCGGTTCATCTTCCGCGATCTCGACGCGCGGTACGTCACCAGCGTGGGCGTTGACGACCGGGCGGGCTCCGAGCGCTATCTGGTCGCGCACGACTTCGCGTTCGACCGCGACCGCATCCTGGCGTGCGTGCTGACCTATGCGCCCGAGGCCGAGCCGTCGGTGCCGAGCATCGCCGACATCGTGCCCGGCGCGAACTGGGCCGAGCGCGAGTTCAAGGACCTGGTCGGCATCGACCCGGTTGGGCACAGGGCGCCGAAGCGGCTCGTCCTGCCCGACGGGTGGCCGGATGGTGCGCACCCCCTGCGCCGCGACGTACCGTGGAACCACGTGCCGCCGGGGTACGACGACACCAGGGAGTTCGCCTTTGACGACCCGCCGGACGGCTGCGTCGTGGTGCCGTTCGGTCCGTTCCATCCGACGCTGGACGAACCCGCCCACTTCCGGCTGTATGTGGACGGCGAGACCGTCAAGGGCTGTGAGTACCGGGGCTTCATGGTGCACCGCGGCATCGAGAAGCTCGCCGACTCGGTGCTGTCGTACAGCGAGATTCCGATACTGGCCGAGCGCATCTGCGGCATCTGCGGGTCGGTGCACAACGTCACATACGCGCAGGCCGTGGAGCAGGCGGTCGCCCTGCGGCCCACCCCGCGCGCCGAGTTCATCCGCACGATCATGCTCGAGATGGAGCGGCTGCACAGCCACCTGCTGTGGGTGGGGCTGGCCAGCCATATCCTGGGGTTCGACACGCTGTTCATGCAGAGCTTCCGCATCCGCGAGCCGATCATGTGGATGACCGAGAAGATCAGCGGCAACCGCACGACCTACGCGCTGTGCGTGATCGGCGGCGTGCGCTGGGAGATCACGCCGGCGCTGCGGACCGAGCTGCGGGACATGCTCGACGTGCTGGAGCGGGAGTGGCGTGCGATCGCCGCCGCCGTGCAGGGCGACCGCAACCTGCAGCGCCGCACGCGGGGCGTCGGCGTCGCCGACGCGACGCTCGTGAAGGAGATGGGATTGCTCGGGCCCATCGCGCGGGCCGTCGGGGTCGCGGTGGACGTGCGGCGCGATCACCCATACGCCGCGTACGACCGGGTCGACTTCGACGTTGTGACGCAGGAGGGCGGCGACGTCTGGGCGCGACTGCTGGTGCGCGTGTTCGAGGTCTTCGAGTCCATCAGGATCATCCGGCAGTGCCTGGAGCGGATGCCTGACGGGCCGATTCAGCAGCCCATCGACGCGGAGCTGCCGGCCGGACGGATCGGGATCTCCTCGGTCGAGGCGCCGCGCGGCGAGGCCCATCACTTCGTGATCACCGGTGACGGCAACCGGCCGCAGCGCTGGCGCGTGCGGGCGCCGACGTACCAGAACCTCCAGGGGATCCCGGCGATGATCCGCGACCAGCAACTCGCCGATATGACGATCGCGCTGGGCAGCATCGATCCGTGCTTCTCGTGCACCGACCGGCTCGAGGTGATAGACGTGCGTACGAAGCGCGTCCGCGTCTACACGCAGGACGGCCTGCTGGCGCTGGCGCGGAGGACTGCGCGATGATCGGCGCCGTCGCCGCCGCGATGATGAACATCCTGCTGGCGCTGCTCGTGGCGCCTCTGCTCGAGGGGATCATCAGGCGGATCACGGCCCGTATCCAGTCTCGGAAGGGACCGCCGCTGACGCAGCCGTACCTCGACCTGCTCAAACTGCTCGGCAAGGAGGACCTCGAGACCGGGGTCTCGCCCGGCATGCAGCGGTTCGCGGCACTCCTGGCCCTGGGCGCGGTGCTCGCCGTCGCGACGATGATCCCGATGGGACTGCGGCCGCCGATGGACGGCGCCGGCGACGTGGTCCTGCTCATCTACCTGCTGGCGCTGTGCGGGATCTCCACGCTGCTCGCCGGTCTGGCTGCGGGCACGACCTACTCGCTGCTGGGGATGAGCCGCGAGATGATGGCGATGATTGCCCTCGAGCCGCTGCTGGCGGTCGCGCTTGTGCTGGGCGCGGTGCAGACGGGCTCACTGCGCCTCGAGGCCGTCCTGGCCGGCTCGGTCTACGCCGGCACGGGGCCGCCCGTCGCCGGCTTGGTCATGCTGGGGGTCATGGTGTTGGCGTTCCAGGCCTTCGTCGGTCGCGTGCCGTACGACATGGCCGAGGCCGAGACCGAGATCATGGAGGGCGCCCTGGTCGAGTACTCCGGGCCCAAGCTCGCACTGTTCAAGTACGCCCGCATGGTAAAGCTGTTCGTCTACAGCGCGCTGTTCTGCGCGTTGTTCGCCCCCTGGGGCAGCGCCTGGATGTTCCCGGTGGGCGTCCTGGCGCTGCTGGCCAAGACGCTGTTGTTGGTGCTGTTCGTCACCGTGGTCGCCGCGACCCACGCCCGCTACCGCATCGACCAGGCGATCCGCTACTACGCGGCGCTCCTGGCCGTGGCGGTTGCCGCCCTGATCGTCGCGGTCGTCACGGTCTAGAGGTCGGGACCGGAGAGAGGTCGGCACGATGTCGGTGCTGAGTAAGCTGAGGGAAATCGCCGTCTGTCTACGCGCGGGGATGGTCACGCTGCCGTACCCGTTCGAACCCCGACCGGCGCCCGAGCGGTTCCGCGGTCGTCCGATCTTCGATGGCGCGAAGTGCATCGGGTGCGCGGGCTGCGCGAACAACTGCCCGGCGCGCGAGATCCTGGTGGCCGACCCGAGCCAGGAGGTCCGGATCATCAAGTACCTTGGGCTGCGGTGCACGTACTGCGGCCGATGCGCCGACCTGTGTCCCGAGCAGGCCATCACGATGAGCCGGGACTACGAGACCGCGACGGACAATGTCCGAGATCTCCAGCAGCACCTGGAGATCTTCATGGGCACGTGCACTCGGTGCGGCCGGTGCTTCAAGGAGCCGAGCCCGCTGGAGCAGATGAAGCTCAAGGGGTATCGGCACGACGACCTTGAGCACGACCGCTGGGTCTACGCCTCGAGGCCGTTCCTCAACGGCGACTCGGTCGTGCGCGACATCGACATCGAGGTGGAGTGGTGACGGGTGACGCGCAATGAACCTCAAGCGCCTCTGCCAGCAGGCTTTCAAACGCTCGATCTGGGTCTATCACGCGAACAGCGGCGGATGCAACGGCTGTGACATCGAGGTCCTCAATGTCCTGACCCCGTATTACGACGTCGAGCGGTTCGGGATCAAACTCGTGGGGTCGCCCAGGCACGCCGACGTCATGCTGTGTCAGGGGCCGGCCTCGCGTGCCACGGCGCGGGCGCTGCGGGCCGCTTACGATGCCATGCCGGCGCCGAAGCTCGTGTTCGCCGTGGGCAACTGCGCGTGCGGCGGCGGCATCTGGCATGATACGTACGGCGTGATTGGTCCGGTGGACAGGGTTATTCCGGTGGACTACTACATCCCCGGCTGTCCGCCACGGCCGGAGGCCATCATCTTCGGCGTGGCCGTGGCCCTGGGGATGGTGGACAAGAAGGTGGCGCCGGTCACCTTCAAGCAGCTCCAGATGCCGATCCCCAGGTATCACCCCGCCGACCTGCGGCGCGACGGCGAGATTGTCGTGTACGAGAAGGCCGAGCACCTGTAGGGAGGGGTCTGTGCGCCAGATGCGCGGGGCTGAGGATTTGTTGCAGGTGGCCCTCGCGGCCGCCGGTCGCCGCCGCATCCGCCGTCTCAACGTCCTCATCGGCGAAGCGTGTCCCGCGCGGCCGGATGATCTCGCGCGGCGCCTTGGCGATCTTGCGACCGGTACCGCTGCGGCGGGTGCGCAGGTCGACGTTACCGTCGAGCCGCTCTCCGCCCGCTGCGCCAGCTGCGGCGCGGCCATGCCGGTCACGGCCCTGGCGCCGGCGTGCCCGGTCTGCGGGGGACGTGATCATGCCGTGACCGGCGGCGACAGAGTCGCGTTGCTCTCGGTGGACCTCGACGGCTGAAGCCCGCACCGGTCACCTACGGTCAAATAGGGTATACGTCCGATAGCCCCGCCGGAAGCCCGGGACTATGCTGGCAACGGGGGAGAAGGCGTGCCCGAGGCGGACCTCCGGCCAGACGCGGTTTCTGTGATCGCGCAACTCCGCGATCCGCGGGAACTCGCCCGGTACGAGATCGACTCCGGGCTGGGCGCGTTCTGCGGCTACAGCCCGCGTCGCGCCGACATCGTCCGTGAGACGCTGGGGAAGGGGCTCCGGGTCCCCGGCGGTGAGGTGTTCGTCGCGGTCCGCGACGACACCGTGGTCGGCTATCTGCTGCTCGTGCCGTCCGGGCCCGACCAGCCCTGGGGCCGGCTGAACGATCCTCGGATTCTCGAGCTCGGAATCGAGGTGGCCCGCGGGCATCGCGGCCGCGGGATCGCGCAGGCGCTGTTCCGGATGGCCTTCGACCGGCGGGTCGTCGAGTCGAGGATCTACGTGGCCACGGCGTATGTCTGGTGCTGGGACGTTGACGACACCGGCCTGTCCGCCGCGGTCTACGCCGACCGCCTGCTCCGGCTGTTCGAGCGCTTCGGGTTCCGGCGCGAGTGGACCAACGAACCGAACGTGGCCATGGAGCCGGCTAACTTCCTCGCGGTCCGCATCGGCCGCGACGTGCCGGCTGACCTGCTCAGGCGGTTCCGCCAGAGCGAGCGCGGGGAGCGGGCCGCCTAGGAGTCAACCGACCATGCGCGTCCGCGACTGCATGAGCTCGCCCGTCCAGGTGATTGGCCCGGACGCGCCGGCCTGGGAGGCCCTGGGGCGGATGCGGCGCCACCGTATCCGCCGGTTGCCGGTGGTCGAGGGCGACGCGGTCGTCGGCATCATCACCTGGACCGATGTTGTGCGGGTCCAACCGCCGGCTGTCGGCGGTCAATGGCACATCCCCAACCTCTCGGTCGGCATCTTCGTACGCCACCTGATGACCCCGGCGCCGCTGAGCGTGAGCCCGGACGCGCCCCTGGAGGACGCTGCGGCCTTGATGCGGCGGCATAAGATCGGCGGGCTGCCCGTGATCGAGCACGGCCGCCTGGTCGGCATCGTGACCGAGAGCGATGTGTTCGACGTGTTCACGGAGTTGTTCCACGCCGAAGCCGACCAGACTCGCCTCCGTGTGGCCGTCGGCAGCATCACGGTAGAGCTCCCGAGGATCGTCGCCGGTCTGGCGCGGGCGAGCGTGCCGATCGTCTCGCTGCAGACGCTGCGGGCGCGCGGCGCGGAAGGGGTCGACATCGTGGTGCACGAGCGCGACCGGCGCCGGGCCCGAGAGGTCCTTGACCGACTCGCGCTCGAGGTGACGGTCGAGGACCGGCCGCTCGAGCCGACCACCGGATAGGGACTATGCGGATCCTCGTCGCGCTCGATCTCTCGGTGGCCTCGGAGGCGCTCCTGCGCTTCGCGGCGCGCCTCGCCGACCAGATCGGCGGCGAACTGATCGCCATGCACGTCTATGCGGAGACCGACGCGCAGGCGGCACAACAGGAGGCCGGCTTGTCCCTCGACCGGTTCCTCGAGCATCTGCGCGCCGAGGTGGGGTACCTGCTGGGACGGGCCGGCGCCGACGCCAGGCGCACGCGCATCGTCATTGCCGACGGGGCGCCCGTGGACGCGATCCTCGAGCGCGCGTCGCGCGACGATGTGGACATGGTCGTCATGGGGACGCACGGCCGTACCGGGATCTCGCGGCTCCTGATGGGCAGCGTCGCCGAAGGGGTCCTGCGCCGGGCGCCGTGTCCGGTGGTCGTCGTACCGTACGGCATTCTCGTCGGGCTCGTACCCGGGTCCGCAGGCAGGGCACGCACGTCGTAGGGAGGGAGTCGTGATGAACGAGAGCCTTCAGGCCACGATCGCGCCGCCGCGGCCGCTGCGGCTGCTGGCGCGCGACATCATGACATCGCCGGTGATTACGGCGCGACCCGAGACCACGATCCGCGACCTCGCGGCCTTGATGACCACGCACCACATCAGCGGAGTTCCCATCGTCACCGCCGAGCACGAACTCGTCGGCATTGTGACGGAAGGCGATCTGCTCTACAAGGAAGTCGTGCCCAGACCCCACGAGCCGCCGGCCGTGGTGCGGCGCCTGCCGCTGCGGTCGGTGCTCGAAGCGCACGACCAGGCCCGCAAGGCGGAAGGGACGCGCGCCTACGAGATCATGACCTCGCCGGTCCTGACCGTCAGCGAGATGGCCACCGTGCACGAGATCGCGCACGTCATGGTCAAGCACAAGATCAATCGCGTGGTCGTGCTGCGCGCCAACCGTGTCGTCGGCATCGTCAGCCGCGCGGACATCCTCAAGGCATTCCGCCGGCCCGACGCCGAGCTGGCCGAGGCCATCCGGCACAGCCTCGCGCACGACCTCTGGATCGACCTCTCGCGCGTCACCGTCGAGGTGAAGGACGGGGTCGTGTTCCTCGACGGCACCGTCGAGCGCAGGTCCGAGAAGGAGCTCGCCGAGAAGTGGGCCATGATGGCCGACGGGGTGGTCGAGGTCCGCAACCGGTTGACGTACACCGTGGACGACGCGCTCATCCGGCCGGAGCTCCCGAGGAGGTAGCGGTCTGTGACCGACCTGCGCGTGATCATCACGACAGAGTGGTGCAAAGGCTGCGGCCTCTGCGTGGCCGTGTGTCCGCCGAACGTGCTCGCGCTGGGCGCCCTGAACACCCTGGGGTACCCGGCCGCCACGTTGATCGACAACGATCGCTGCACGTCGTGCGCGGCGTGCGCCATGATCTGTCCGGAGGGCGCGGTGGCGGTCTTCAAGCCGCCGCGGCCTGCGCGGAAGGAGGCGGTGCGGTGAGCCCCGTCCTAATGGAGGGCAACAAGGCCATGGCCGAGGCCGCGATCCGCGCCGGCTGCCGGGCGTACTTCGGGTATCCCATTACCCCACAGAACGAGCTGGGCGAGTACATGGCCCGGCGTCTACCCGAGGTCGGTGGCGTCTTCCTGCAGGCCGAGAGCGAGGTGGCCGCGATCAACATGGTGTACGGCGCCGCAGGTGCCGGGGGCCGGGTCATGACGTCCACGAGCAGCCCGGGCTTCAGCCTGATGACCGAGGGCATCTCCTACATCATCGGCGCGCGACTCCCGTGCGTGCTGGTGGACGTCATGCGCGGCGGTCCTGGGCTGGGCAACATCGCGCCCTCGCAGGCCGACTACTTTCAGGTGACCCGGGGCCTGGGCCACGGCGACACCCACGGCATCGTGCTGGCGCCGTCCACGATCCAGGAAGCCGTGGATCTGATGGGGCTCGCTTTCACGCTGGCCGAGCGCTACCGTCTGCCCGTGGTGGTCGCTGCCGACGGGGTCCTCGGCCAGATGATGGAACCCGTGACACTGCCCGACCCGGTGGATCCGCCTCCGCCGCCGGCCTGGGCGACGACCGGCTCGCGCGGCGGCGGCGAGCGTCGCCTGATCAACTCCATCTACCTGCAGCCCGAGGCGCTCGAACAGCATGTGCAGGAACTGGCGGCCACCTACGACGAGATTCGCGCGCGCGAACCGCGATGGGAATCCTATCTCACCGATGGCGCCGAAATCGTCGTCGTCGCTTACGGCACGACCGCGCGCATTGTGCGGTCTGCGGTGGACCGCGTGCGCGGGCAGGGCATCCGCGCCGGCCTCGTCCGGCCCATCACCCTCTGGCCGTTTCCGGCGAAGGCGTTCGACCGCGCACCGCGCCGGTACCTGGTCGTGGAGATGAGTACCGGCATGATGGTCGAGGACGTGCGCCTGAGTACCGGCGGCCGGACCCCGGTGGAGTTCTACGGCCGGCTCGGTGGCGTGGTGCCGACCCCGGCCGAGGTCGCGAAGGTCATTGCCGCGCTCAGCGCGAGGGAGGTGGTGCCGGCATGATCCAGGTGGCGGGCCGTCCCCGCGCCCTGAGCAATGTTCCGATGCGCTACTGCCCCGGCTGCACGCACGGGATCATCCACCGCCTGGTGGCCGAGGCGATCGACAAGTTCGGCATCCAGGATCGGACCATCGGCGTCGCGTCGGTGGGGTGCTCGGTCTTTGCGTACGAGTACTTCGACCTCGACTTCCAGCAGGCCGCGCACGGCCGCGCGCCCGCGGTCGCGACCGGCATCAAGCGCATGCTGCCCGACCGTGTGGTCTTCACGTACCAGGGTGACGGTGATCTGGCCTCGATCGGTGCGGCGGAGATCCTGCATGCCGCGTCGCGGGGTGAACGGATCACCGTGATCTTTGTGAACAACGCACTCTATGGCATGACCGGCGGGCAGATGGCGCCGACCACGCCCACCGGCATGAAGACCACCACGACCCCCATGGGACGCGACGTCCGGGTGCACGGTCACCCGCTGCGGATCACGGAACTGCTGGCGTCGCTCGACGGCGTCGCCTTCGCGGCGCGCGAGGCGGTCACCAGCCCGGCTCGCATCCACCGGGCCCGCCGGGCGGTGGAGGCCGCGTTCCGAGCGCAGCTCGAAGACCGGGGCCTGGGCATTGTGGAACTGCTCTCGACGTGTCCGCTCAACTGGGGATTGACGCCTGTCGACGCCATCGCATGGTGCGAAGCCCACATGATCCCCGTGTATCCTCTCGGGGTCATGAAGGACGCGGTGACGCGCAGGGACGGGCCGGCGGAGCCCGTCAGGGAGCCTGTCCATGCCCACGCATGAGATCGTGATCGCGGGATTCGGCGGGCAGGGTATCATGTTCCTGGGCGAGGTGCTGGCGCAGGCGGCCGTGCGCGAGGGCCTGCACGTGACCTGGCTGCCGTCCTACGGTCCCGAGCAGCGGGGCGGAACCGCCAACTGCACGGTCGTGATCAGCCACGCGCCGATCGCGTCGCCGGTCGTCGCGGATCCCACGATCCTGGTGGTCATGAACCGGCCGTCGCTGGACCGGTTCGAGCCCGCGGTGCGGCCCGGTGGGCTGATCGTGATCGATGCGACGATGGTGGATCGGCCGCCGGCCCGGACCGACGTGACGGCGGTCGCTGTGCCCGCCACCGCGATCGCCAACGAACTCGGCGCGACGCGCGCGGCGAATGTCGTCATGCTCGGCGCGCTGCTCGCCGCGATGCCGATCCTGCCGGACGCGGCCGTCGAGGCCGCCCTGGACGCTAAGGTGCGCAACCCCGAGGCCCGGGCGCTGAATGCGGCCGCGCTTGCGCGCGGCCGCGCGGCTGTTCCGCAGCCTGCCGGTGCCGTGTAGCCGCATGCCCCCCGGGACGGATCGTCATCCTGAGGCCGGCGCCACCGAGCGCAATGGCGTACCGGGACGCCGCCACCGGCCCCTGCGGATTCTCATTGCCGAGGATCACGCGATTGTGCGCGAAGGCATCCGCCGCTTGCTGGCTGCCGAACCCGACATGGAGGTTGTGGGCGAGGCCGGCGACGGGGAAGCCGCGGTGGACCTGACCCAGAGCCTGCGGCCCGACGTGGTGTGTCTCGACGTGAGCATGCCGCGCCTGAACGGTGTTGAAGCGACCCAGCGCATCAAGAGCATGATGCCGGAGGTCGGGGTCGTGATCCTGACCATGCACGAGGACGAGGCTTACTTCTACGAGTTGATCAAAGCCGGCGCCTCAGGCTACGTGCTCAAGCGGGCCAGCGCCCGCGACCTCGTGGATGCGGTGCGGGCCGTGGCCAGCGGTCATACCTTCCTGCACCCAGTCGTCGCCCAACGTCTGGTGCACGAGTACGCGTCCGACGAGGCCCGCGAGGACGAGCGCAAGCGCTTCGACGGCCTGACAGAGCGCGAGCGTCAGGTCGTGCGGCTGATCGCCAACGGCAAGACCAACCGCGAAATCGCGGAGATTCTGCACATCAGCGTGAAGACGGTGGAGACCCACCGGACGCACATCATGGAGAAGCTCGACCTCCACGACCGCGCGCACCTGGTCCGCTACGCGGTGCGCAAGGGGCTCATCGAGCTCTAAGTGGCCGTCCCCACGGAGTCCAGGCTGATCCTCCCGGTGGCGCGCGCGTCGCGCCGGTTCCTCGAGCGGCATGTGCAGGCGGTGCTGACCGCCGCGACGCTCGTCATGTTGCTTGCGGGTGTCGCGCTCTCTCGAGCCGGGCTCGGAACGCTCGCGCACCTCGGGTATGCGGCGGCGTACGCCTTCGGAGGGTTCACCGCGTCCCGCGCCGCCTGGCGCACGCTGGGCGATCGCCGGATCGACGTCAACTTGCTCATGCTCCTCTCCGCCGCCGGCGCCGCAGTCCTCGACGCCTGGGATGAAGGCGCCGTGCTGCTGTTCTTGTTCTCGCTCAGCAACACGCTCGAGCACTACGCGATGGCCCGCACGCGCCGGGCCATCGAAGCGCTGATGAGGCTGCGGCCCGACCGCGCGCTGGTGCGGCGGCCGGACGGCGAAGTGCTGGTGCCGGTCGACCGCGTCGCGGTCGGCGAGATCGTGGTGGTACGGCCCGCCGAGCGCATCCCGCTCGACGGCCGAGTGAGGTTGGGTACGTCGGACGTGGACCAGGCGCCGATCACCGGCGAATCGGTGCCGGTGTTACGCGGTCCGGGCGACGAGGTCTTCGCCGGCACGATCAACGGCTCCGGCCTGCTCGAGGTCGAGGTCACGCGGCCTGCGGGCGAGAGCACGCTGGCGCGCATCATCCGCATGGTGGCCGAGGCCCAGAGCCAGCGGGCGCCTACCCAGCGGCTCATTGACCGGATCGGCCAGCCCTACGCCATCGGCGTGATCGCCGCGAGCGCGCTCGTCGCCGCCGGGTTGCCGCTGGTGTGGCACTGGCCGGTCGCCGATGCGTTCTACCGAGCCATGACGCTGCTCGTTGTCGCGTCGCCCTGCGCGCTGGTCATCTCGACACCGGCATCGCTGCTCTCGGGCATCGCGAACGCAGCCCGCGCCGGTGTGCTGTTCAAGGGTGGCGCCGCACTCGAGGCCCTGGCAGCGGTGCGGACGGTCGTGTTTGACAAGACCGGGACCCTGACACGCGGCGTGCTCGTCGTCACCGATGTCGTGCCGCTCGACGGGATCGACCGCGCATCGGTGCTCGCCGTGGCGGCCTCGGCCGAGCAACGCTCGGAGCACCACCTGGCCAGGGCGATCGTGGCGACGGCCGCGGCCGAGGGCGCCGCGGTGCACCTCCCCGAAGCGTTCCGCGGCGTGCCGGGGCAGGGCGTCGTCGCCACGGTCAACGGTGCCGAGGTCGTCGTCGGCGCCGTGGGCCTGGTTGCGGCGAACGTCCCGGCGGTGCCGGCCGCCGCACGAGAAGCCGTTGCCCGCCTCGAGGCCGAGGGCAAGACCGTCGTGTTGGTCGCGGCGGGTGGACGCACGCTCGGCGTCCTGGCGCTGGCCGATGCGATCCGCGAGGAGGCGCCGGCCGCGATCGCCGCGTTGCGGCGTCTGGGCGTGCAGCACATCGGGATCGTCACCGGTGACAATGAGCGCGTCGCCGGTGCCGTAGCCTCCCGTTTGCGCATCACGCACGTCGAAGCGCGTCTGCTCCCTGAGCAGAAGGTCGAGGCCGTCCGGAGGTTGCGCGCCGGCGGTCATGTCGTGGCGATGGTGGGCGACGGGGTGAACGACGCTCCCGCGCTCGCCATATCCCACGTCGGCGTGGCGATGGGCCGGAGCGGCACCGACGCGGCGCTGGAGACGGCCGACGTCGTCCTCATGCACGACGACCTGCGGCGCCTGGTCTACGCGCTCGCGCTCGCGCGCCGCGCGCGTGCCGTCGTGTTGCAGAACCTCGCCTTCGCCACGTTGGTGATCACGGGACTCGTCGCCGCGGCGCTGATCGGAGGGCTGCGGCTGGCGTTCGGCGTCGTCGGGCACGAGATGAGCACGGTCATTGTCGTGCTCAACGGCCTGCGGCTGCTCCGCTACCGGCCGCCGCGCGCATTGACGTTTCCCGAACCATCCGAGGCCGGCGCGCCGAAGGAGAAGCCCGCGCCTGCCCTGAAGTAAGGCGCCGATGAGCGAGGCGCCCACGAACCAGACGCGGGGCGGGCCGCCGGAGTCCACGGCTGAGATCGCGCGCCGCCTGCTCGCCGATGTTGCGGCGTTGATCGGGCTCTACGGCCGTGCGGTCCGGGGGCACGCGCGCGGTTTGGCCAGGGACGTCGGGCTCGCGGCAGCCATGATCGGCGCGGCCGCGGTCCTGGGCGTGTTCGCGCTCGGCCTGCTGGTGGCGGTGCTGGTGCTCGTCGTGGCGATCTGGTTGCCGGCCTGGCTCGCGTCGCTGATCGTGCTGGCGGGCCTCGCGGCGCTGATGGCCGTCCTGGTGCTCGCCGGGGTCCGCCGCGTGCGTCGCCGGCGGGCCGCTTGGGCGGCTCGAGTGGAGGAAGAGGTACGGTGGCTGCGGAGCCTATTTCCCAGAGAGAGTTAGCCGAGCTGCACGAGCGCATCGGCCGCGACCTGGCCGAACTGCGCAGCCGCTGCCGGCGCGCACCCGCGGCGACGCGCCGGCCGGGTGACCTTATCACGGTGGCCGTCGAGATCTTCCGCGTGATGCAGGCCGCGCAGGGCGTGGTGGCCGCCCTGCGTCAGTAGTCGCTGACTCCACATCTGACGATCGCCGCCGGTCCTGCCGGCGGCGTCCTAGCGACCGGCGCGGTGGACGTCTATAATGAGGAGCGGAGGACACGACGATGCCCAACGTAGGCCCCATGGAGTTGCTCATCATCTTGCTGATCTTGCTGCTGCTGTTCGGCGCCAGCCGGCTGGCCGGACTGGGCGCGGCCGCGGGCAAGACCATCAAGGAGTTCCGCAAGGCGATGCGCGACGTCGAAGACGAGGTCAGCGAGTCGAAACCATCCAAGCCCAGCGCGTAGAACCGTCGGATTCCCCTGCGTCATGGAAGACCGACCGATGACCATCGTCGAGCACCTGGAGGAGCTGCGCCGGCGGCTCCTCTTCGCGTTCGCCGCGCTCGGCGTCGGCGGCGTGGCGGGCTTCCTGTTCGTCGACCGCGTCCTCGACTTCCTGATCCGCATGATGGGTGTGGACCGCGTGGTGTTCTTTGCGCCGGCCGAGGCGCTCTTCATCCGGTTGAAGATCGCGCTGTTCATCGGCGTCTTCATCGGTCTGCCCGTCATTCTCTACCAGCTCTGGGCGTTCATCGCCGTCGGGCTCACCGAGCGCGAACGGCGCGTCGCGCTCATGCTGGTCCCCCCGTCGCTGGTGCTGTTCCTGCTCGGCGCCTCGTTTGGGCTCTTCGTCATCCTGCCGGTCGGCGTCCGGGTCCTGCTGAGCTACCAGACCGCGACGCTGCAACCCATGCTCGCGATCGGACCGGTACTGTCGTTTGTGATCGCGTTCGTGCTGGCGTTCGGGTTCGTCTTCCAGGTGCCCATCGTCGTTGTGTTTCTCGCCCGCATGGGCATTGTCTCGCCGCAGACCCTGGCCGGCACCCGCCGGTACGCAATCGTGGCCATCGTTGTGCTCGCGGCGGTGCTCACGCCCGGCACGGATGTCGTCTCACAGATGCTGATGGCCGTGCCGACGTACATCCTCTACGAGATCAGCATCTGGGTCTCGCGGCTGGTGGCGCCGAAAGCCGCGTCCGGCATCGAGCCGGTGATGCAATAGGCCATGGCGCGACGCACTGGCCGCAACCCGTGGCCTGTGCTCCTGGTCGTCGTGCTCCTGGGCGGCTTGTTGGGAAGTGTGATCGCCGAAGCCGTGGTGGGCTATCCGGTGCTCGGATTTCTGGCACGCGAAGTCCGCGCCGGGATCGATCCGCCGGTCACGCTTGACCTGCGGATCATCAGCGTGACGCTCGGCGGGATCGTACGGCTGAACCTGGCAATGGTCCTGGGTGTGATCATCGCGATCTGGATCTACCGTCTGCTCTAGCGATTCTACTCCCCGTACGGGACCCAGATGTTCTTCACCTGTACCGCGTGGCGGAGAATCTCCTCGCTCTCGGCCCACATGCCGGTCCAGTCGTGTGCCCGCCCCTCGCTGACCCACGTGCGTTTCATGTTGGTGGCCGATTCGTGCTCGACCATCCGGCTCCCCTCGGCGGTGCCGAAGTACCAGACGGCGTCCACGTCGTCGTGCTGCGCCAGCACTTTCACGAGTTCATCGCGGGATCCGGTCACGATGTTGACCACACCGCCCGGCAGGTCCGACGTGTCGAGCACCTGGTAGAGGTCTGTCGCCGCGAGCGGGTGCGCCTCCGACGGCACGACCACAACCGTGTTGCCCATCGCGATGGCCGGGCCCATCAGCGACACCAGGGCCAGCAGCGGCGCGTCGTCCGGGCATGCGATCCCGATGACGCCCACCGGCTCGTGGATGGCGATCGTGAGGTCCCGGTGCGGCACGTTCACGCTGTGCACCGCCCCGTCGTACTTGTCGGTCCAGGCGGCGGCCGAGAACAGCCGCGAGACGGCGGCCCTGACTTCTCCCTCGGCGTCGTCGAGCGGTCGGCCCGTCATCGCGGCCAGGCGGCGCGCGAACTCCGGCGCGCGGGGCTCGAGGTTCTCCGCGATGTAGTAGAGGATCTGGGCTCGCGCGTGCGCCGTCGCCTGCGCCCACGCCGACGCGGCGCGCGCGGCTTCGACCGCGTTGCGGATGTCCTTGCGGTTGCCTTCACCGACCTCGCCGAGGGCCCGGCCCTGCGGGTCGTAGACCACGCGCGCGTAGCCCTGATCGGGCCGCACCTGCTTGCCGCCGATGTACATCTTGGGGGAGCGGTCGATCAGCGGTACGCTGCCGGCGGCCGGCGCGCGGCCGGCTGGCGCGAAGTCCGGGGCCGAGGCGGCCAGGCCTGCGCGCGCAGGCGCGGGCATCCCGGCCGGTGACGTCGCCCCGATCGCCGCGGGGCGCTCCGAGGGCGGTCGCAGGTACTCGAGCAGCCCCTCACGGCCGCCTTCACGGCCGAACCCGCTCTCGCGATACCCGCCGAACCCCGAGGCGCCGTCGAACAGGTTCGTGCTGTTGATCCAGACGACGCCAGCCTTGATCTGGCGCGCGATGTCCAGGGCTAGGTTGATGTTCTCGGTCCACACGCTCGCGGCCAGCCCGTAGCGGGTGTTATTCGCCAGTGCCACGGCCTCGGCTGGTGTGCGGAAGGTCATGCTCACGAGCACCGGTCCGAAGATCTCCTCCTGGGCGATCGTGGCCGACGGCGCGACGTCGGTGAACAGCGTCGGCGGGTAGAAGAAGCCCTCCTGCGGGCAGGCCCAGGACGGCTGCCACATCGTCGCGCCCTCGCGGGCGCCGGCCTCGACCAGCCTTTGGATCTTCTGAAGCTGCACCGGGGCGATGATCGCGCCGATGTCGATCGCCTTGTCGAGTGGGTCGCCCACGCGCAGCTTCTCCATCCGCTGCCGCAGTTTGTTGGTCATGCGGCCGGCCACGCTCTCCTGCACGAGCAGCCGCGAGCCGGCGCAGCAGACCTGACCCTGGTTGAACCAGATGGCGTCCACGACGCCCTCAACAGCGCTGTCCAGATCGGCGTCGTCGAACACGACGAACGGCGACTTGCCGCCCAACTCCAGCGACAGTCTCTTGCCGCTGCCGGCCGTGGCGCGGCGGATCAGGCGACCCACCTCGGTGGAACCCGTGAACGCGATCTTCTGCACACCGGGATGCCGGACGATCATCTCGCCCACGCGGCCGTCGCCGGTCACGATGTTCACCACCCCGGGCGGCAGGCCGATCTCCTGGAGGATCTCGGCGAACGCCACGGCCGTGATGGACGTGAACTCCGCGGGCTTGAGGACGACCGTGTTGCCCGCGGCCAGTGCGGGCGCGATCTTCCACGCGAGCATCAGCAACGGGAAGTTCCACGGGATGATCTGTCCGACGACGCCGACCGGCTCGTAGCCCGGGAACTGCTGCGCCAGCAACTGCGCCCATCCCGCGTGGTGGTAGAAGTGCCGCGCCACCAGCGGGATGTCGATGTCCCGGGTTTCGCGGATCGGCTTGCCATTGTCCATGGTTTCGAGTACCGCGAGCAGGCGGGCATGCTTCTGCACCTGCCGCGCCATCGCGTAGAGATAGCGGGCGCGCACATGCCCGGGCGTCCGGCTCCAGGTCTCGAAGGCAGCCGCGGCCGCGGCGACCGCGGCGTCGACGTCGGCGGCCGCGGCCTGCGCGATCAGCGCCAGCGGCTTGCCGGTAGCCGGGTTGAGCGTTTCAAACACGCCGCCGTCCGCGGCGGCGGTCCACGTGTTGTTGATGAAGAGCCCAAAGCGCCGGCCGTGCGCGTCGAGCCAGGCCAGCGCCGGTGCCGCGGTCTCGGGGGCCGGGCCGTAGTCCATCGTGCGCAGGATCTCGGTGACGCCCATCGTCGGTTGCTCCGGGTGTGACGTCTACGGCATCGGCTGGTGGTGCGCGGCGGCGTAGTGCCCGGTCAGGGTGTGCCACAACTGGCGTTCGATGTCGGTGAGCAGACCGCTGGCGCCGATGCGGAACCGCGCGGGGTGCATCCAGTCCTCGCCGAGTTCCTCCCTGACCAGCAGCAGCCAGTCGAGGGCCTGCTTTGCCGCGCGAATCCCGCCGGCGGGCTTCAGGCCCACGCGGTAGCCGGTGTCCTCCGCGTACTCGCGGATCGCCCGGGCCATGACCAGGCCGAACGGCAGCGTCGCGTTGACGGCTTCCTTGCCCGTGGACGTCTTGATGAAGTCTGCGCCCGCGGCCATGCAGACCCAACTGGCCGCGGCCACGTTCCGCAGGGTACCCAGCTCGCCGCACGCGAGAATCGCCTTCATGTGGGCGGGACCGCACGCCTCGCGGAACGCGCGGACCTCCTCGTAGAGCGCCACCCAGTCGCCGGTGAGCACGTGGGCGCGTGAGATCACGATGTCGATCTCCTCAGCGCCGGCGGCGACCGACTCCCTGATCTCCTCGATCTTGAGCCGCAGGGGCGTCTGGCCGGCCGGGAATCCCGTGGAGACCGCGGCCACCGGGATGCCCGACCCGCGCAGTGCATCGACGGCTGTCGGGACCATCGCGTGATAGACACACAGCGCGCCCACGCGCACGCTCGCGGGATCGAGTCCGAGGCCGTGCAGCACCTCGGCGCGGACCGGCTGCCGAGCCTTGGCCGCCAAGCGGCGCACCGTGCCGGGCGTGTCGTCGCCGGCGAGGGTCGTCAGGTCGAGGCACTCCACCGCGCGGATCAGCCAGGCCGCCTGCCAGTCCTTCTTGACGGTGCGGCGCGTCGGAATGGTGGCGGCCCGGCGCTCGACGGCGCTCCGATTGACGCGGATTTCCCGCAGCCGCCCGTGATCGAGCGGCACACCGGGATTCCGGACCTCGATCTTGGTCGCCGGCCGGTGCGCCAGGGTTGTCATCGCCCTCCATAGTATCATCTGTGCCACGGAGTATGAACGGCGCGGCTTCGAGCGTGGGGCTGCCAACCGCGCGCGTTGCATTGGCAGGGCTGCCACACCCGGAGGTGACGAGGTGGAGAGTCGTCCGACGCGACTCGAAGAGCTTCTTCAGTTCCCGCTCCTGCAGGCGTTGTTTGGTCGTCGCGCCCGACGCTTCGGGCTGGGGATGGAACTTCCCTCCGGACCGCTCGCGTTCAGGTCCGAGAAGGCACCACTGCCGCTGACGGAGCTCGAGCAGATGGTACTCGTCGCGGCGGCGACCGGCGTCTCCGGATGGAACTTCGGCGTGCCCTTCAGCCCACGGACCCCCGACGCCCATGCGGATCTCACGCTGCGGTTTACGGGACGCACGGCGCCGACCGCGGCCGGCCTGGGGACGCCGGCCCTGTTTTTCACGGATGACCGGGGATGCTATTGCACGAGGACGCGTGACATCCAGCCTCACCTTATGCAGGAGTTGGACGCGGAGGAGGGGGTCCTGGAGCGCGTGCTGGCGCGATGCCGCGATCACACGATCCGCATCCGGGAGACGCGGCTCGATCTTCCCTCCGTTCCACCGCACATCCTCCCGCCGAATCTGTGGTGGGCGAACAAACCCGGTTCGACGCTCTTCATGCCTGTGGGCGATGCCAGCGAGGAGTGTCTAGGATTCCTCGCGCTTATGATCCGGCACGGCATCATGGTCGTGGATCAGGAGACGGGGCAGCCGGCCGGCCACCTCGAGCCCTTCGTGCGGTCCGGCTTGCTCGACGGTGCGAAGCGGCTTCCTCTCGCTGATCTGCTGGCCGATGTTCACGAGAGTGTGTGCCTCGAACTGGCATTCATGGGTCACAACATCGTCCTGATGTTGCAGGCGATGGGGCTCGGCGGCCTCTACTTCAACGGTATGGACGGGTTGAGCGCACTCGGCGCGCATGCCGGTGACGGGATCGCCGGGCTCGGGTTCCGATTCGTCGAGGACGACCGGTGGGCAGCCCCCAACCCGGTGGGTCTGGAGGGTGTGTACGAGGCTCTGTGCCCTCCAAACTATCCCGACATGCACGCCGCCGTGGCCGCGTTCGTCGACCGGAAATTCGGACCGCGTGGCGCCTACGACCGCGAAACGCCCGGTCCCTGGCGGGAGAGCGCCGGCGTGAAGCGGACCGTCGCGCCCTACAGCACGGAGTTCGTGGACTGCCTGTCGGAAGTCGCCCAGTACATCCACGGGAAGTACGGCAAGTTCCCTGGAATCCGGGCCACAATCATGTTGCCGGGATTCGTCCAGGCGCATCACCTCGACACCGACTTCTACGACACGCACTACAATGCCGGGGCGTATCTGCAAACGCACGCGCAGCACATGAAGCGCTGGCACGACGGCGAGTGACGTCATACCTGACGGTAGTAGGTCAAGCTGAAGACCAACTACCCACCTGACCGCCGGCATTGTGGGCTGGGAGGGGCACTGCTATACTCAGTGCGATGTGGGGATTTCGGCACCTGTAGGGCACGGGGTGCCGCAGTTGGTGTTGGCCTCCGCCTCTCCCCGGCGGGCCGAACTGCTGCGTCAGGTCGGGTGGTCCTTTACCGTCTGGCCCTCGGGCGCAGAGGACGAAACCCGGGGAGTGGTTCCGGCGAGTCCGGCGGCGGGTGGTCCGGGGTGGACCCTCGACGCGGTGCGGGCGCGCGCTCGGCAGGCCGCCCTGGAAAAGGCGCGGCCGGTCATGCAGGCGCAACCGGATGCGGTCGTCATTGCCGCCGACACCGTGGTCGTCGTCGACGGGGTGGTGCTGGGGAAGCCGAGCACCGCTGCCGAAGCCGAGGAGATGCTCCGCCAGTTGTCCGGTCGGGCGCATCAGGTCACGACCGGGATCGTCGTCGCCCACGGCCGTGGCGGGGTGGTCCTGGCGGAGGACGAAACCACCACGGTGTGGTTTCGGCGGCTGGAACCGGACGAGATCTCCCGGTACGTGGCGACCGGTGAGCCGATGGATAAGGCGGGGGCGTACGGCATCCAGGGCCGCGCGGCACTCTTCGTGGAGAGGTTGGAGGGAGACTACTTCACGGTGGTCGGTCTCCCGCTGGCGCGACTTGCGCGCATGCTGCAACGCATCGGCATGCCCGCGGTCTGACGCGTGTCACCCCTCCGGTCCGGCCCATCGCCCACACCGGCGATGTGCGGCGCCCTACACAACGCCGGACCCGGAGCACAGATGACGGTGGCTGCTAGACTGCCCGTCAAAGCGCTTCCGCCAGAGGATCGTCCCAGGGAACGGTTGCTCGCCTGTGGCGCCGACGCGCTGTCCGCGGCCGAACTGATCGCCGTGCTGCTGCGCACGGGTACGCGGGCGGCGACCGCGGGCGACCTGGCCGGCCGGTTGCTGGCGGCCTTCGGCTCGCTGCACCGGCTCAGTCAGGCCCATCCGGCCGAGCTCATCCGCGAGGCCGGCATCGGGCCGACCAAGGCCAGCGCGGTGCTGGCGGCGTTCGAGCTCGGCCGACGGGTGCAGGCGGCGCCCGCAGCGCGACGGCCGGCGGTCCGCACGCCGTCCGACGTCGCGGCGCTGGTCGGACCGCAGATGCGGCACCTCGATCGCGAGCACTTCCGCGTCGTGCTCCTCAACACACGGCACGAAGTCCTCGGTGTGCCCGCGGTCGCGATCGGCGGCCTTGATTCCGCGCCGATCCACCCGCGTGAGGTCTTCAAAGAGGCCGTCAAGCACAGCGCGGCGGCGATCGTCCTGGTTCACAACCATCCTTCCGGGAATCCCGAACCGTCGGGTGATGACCTGCGCATCACCGCCCGGCTGTCCGAGGCGGGACGGGTGGTGGGTATTGACGTGCTCGATCACGTCATCATCGGCGATGGCCGGTTCGTCAGTCTGCGCGAGCGCGGCGCGCTTGTCGGGCAGGGGGGCAGGGGATGATCTTCGACGGGTTGCTCGCGCACTTGAGCAGAGACATGGGGGTTGACCTGGGAACCGCCAACACGCTGGTCTACGTGCGGCGCCAGGGCATCGTGCTCCGCGAGCCCTCGGTCGTGGCCAAACGCCTCGACGACGGGCAGGTGCTCGCGGTGGGCGAGGAGGCGAAGCGCATGATCGGCCGCACGCCCGGAGATATTGTCGCCACGCGGCCGCTGCGCGACGGCGTGATCGCCGACTTCGACACGACGTCGTCCATGATGACGTACTTCATCCGTCGCGCCGCGAACGGTCGCATGTGGATCCGGCCGCGCGTGGTGGTGGGGATTCCGTCGGGGTGCACCGAGGTCGAGAAGCGGGCGGTGATTGACGCGACGCTGCAGGCGGGCGCGCGCGACGCGTACCTCATCGAAGAACCTATGGCCGCGGCGATCGGTGCGGGCCTTCCGGTGTCCGATCCGATTGGCAGCATGGTGGTGGACATCGGCGGCGGCACGACCGAGGTGGCCGTCATCGCGCTTGGCGGCATCGTCACCAGCCGGTCGATCCGTATCGCGGGCGACGAGTGCGACGAGGCGATCATTCAGTACGCGCGGCGCGCGTACAACCTGCTGATCGGTGAGCGGTCGGCCGAGGAGATCAAGATCGCGATCGGCTCGGCGTTTCCGGTCCGCGAGGAGAACGCCGTGGACGTGCGGGGTCGCGACCTCGTCTCTGGGCTCCCGCGCACCGTACGGATGACGAGCGCCGAGATTCGCGAGGCCATGGCGGAGCCGGTCCAGGCGATCGTCGAGGCGGTGAAACAGACCCTCGAGCGCACGCCACCCGAACTGGCGGCCGATATCGTCGATCGGGGCATCATCCTGACAGGCGGCGGCGCGCTGCTGCGCGGCATGGACCGGTTGCTGGCCGAGGAGACCGGCATGCCGGTCTCGCTGACCGACGACCCGTTGGGGGCCGTGGTCATGGGCACCGGCCGCGTGCTTGAAGAGATCGAGTCGCTCAAGAAGGTGCTGGTCGCGTCAAAGCGGGCGTGAGACGGCGTCTGATCCTGCTGACAATCCTGGCCCTGGCGGCGTTCGGGCTGCTGACGTCGCAGGTGCGCCTCCCGGAACGCCGCGCGGTGGGCCCGGTCGGCTCGTGGGTCCTGAGCGCGCTCGGTCCGGCGCAGACCGCGCTGGCTCGAGCGGCGGACGCGGTCGGTCGCTTCTGGCGGCTGTATACCGAGATCGGCCAGTTGCGCGTCGAGAACCGTCGGTTGCGCGAAGAAGTCGAGCGGCTGTCCGAGCAGGTGACGCGGCTGCGCGAGCAGGCCCAGGCCACGCAGCGTCTGGAGCGCTTGCTGGCGTTTCGTGAGCACCTACCCGGCCGCGCGGTCGGCGCGCGGGTCATCGGCCGTGACAGTACCCGCTGGTTTGCGGTGATCCTCGTGGACCGGGGCAGCAACGACGGGGTGCGCCGCAACGCACCGGTGGTCGCGAGCGAGGGCGTGGTCGGCCGTGTGCTCGCGGTGACGCCGACGACTTCGCAGGTGCTGCTGATCACCGACACCCGCAGCGCCATCGGGGTCATCCTCCAGCAGTCGCGGGAAGCCGCAGTCGTGGACGGCCAGGGACACGGGTTGCTCCGGCTCAAGTACGTGGCGCGGTCTCGGCAGATCGCCGAAGGAGAGCTGGTCGTTACGTCCGGGTTGTCCGGCATCTTCCCGCGCGGCCTCCCCGTCGGCACGGTGGCGACGGTCGTGCACGAACAGGGCGCGCTGTACCAGGAAGCCACCGTCCGTCCGTCGGCTAACCTCGACCACCTCGAAGAGGTGCTGATCCTGGTCGACGCGAGGCCCGATCGCTAGCATCATGGGACTCCGGCTTGCGCTCCTCGCAGGATGCCTGCTCGCCGGCGCGGTGATTGACGGCGCGTGGCTCTCACGATTGCCGCTGGGCGCCGGTCCGGATCTGCTGCTGCTCGTCGTCCTGGCGGTCGGCCTGCGCCGCGGTTTCGAGTCCGGCGCGGTCATTGGCGTCGTGGCCGGATACGTCCGAGACCTCCTCAGCGGCAGTCCGCTCGGGGTCTTCGCCCTGTCGTACCTTGCCGTCGGCGCCATGGCCGGCGCCGCCAGCCCGATGGTCGACCTGCAGCAGCGGGCCATGCCGGCGGCCTCGGCGCTGGTGGCCACGCTGGCCCTTGCGCTGATCAGTGCGACGACGGTCACCGTCACCGGCGTGGTCGTCGTGTCGTGGTCGCTGCTCGCCGCCGATTCGGCCATCGCGGCGGCCATGAACGCGGTCCTGGCCGGCCCGGTGGACGCGCTGGTGCGCTGGATCGACCGCGTCACGCAGCGCCGCTACTCTGGCCGCGTGATCGGGCACAAGGTGCTGCGATGACGCCGCCGCCCTGGGCTGTGCGCGTGGCCCACCTGGCGGTGGCCGTAGGTCTGCTCTTCGTCCTGCTGGCCGGCCGGCTGTGGTCGCTCCAAGCGATCCAGGGGCCGTACTACCGTGACCTGTCGGAGCAGAACCGCATTCGTGACTTTGTGGTGCCGGCGCCCCGCGGCGTCATCTACGACCGGCGCGGCCAGCCGCTGATCAGCAACCGCGCGGCGTTCACGGTCAGTGTGCTGCCGATGGAAGTCCGGCAGCCCGCCCGGCTCGCCGACGCGCTGGCGCCCGTGCTGGGCATCGACCGCGAGGAGATCATGACTAAGATCGGTGCCGGTCGCCGCAGGCCGTTCGAGCCCGTGCCGCTGCGCCGCGACGTCGGCAAGACCGTGGTGCTCACGATCGAGGAGAACCGGCTCGACCTGCCCGGCGTGGTCATCCAGGCCGAGCCGGTGCGGGAGTACCTGCACGGCCACCTGGCCGCGCACGCGCTCGGCTACCTCGGCGAGATCACCGAGGAGGAGTTGCGCGTCAAACCCGGGTACCGCGCCGGCGACCTCATCGGCAAGACCGGGATCGAGCGAGTCTATGACGCGGTGCTGCGGGGTACCCCCGGCCGCCTGCGGGTCGAGGTGGACGCCGCTGGCCGGCCTCGGCGTGTGCTTGAGCGGCAGCCCGCGAAGCCCGGCCAGTCGTTGGTTGTCAACCTGGACGCGACGCTGCAGGCGGTGGCCGAGCAGCAACTGGCCGGCAAGGTCGGCGCCGTCGTGGCGATGGATCCCCGCACCGGCGAGATCCTCGCGCTCGCCAGTTCGCCGACCTACGATCCGGCGTTGTTCGCGGGCGGGATCAGCGCGGCGAACTGGCGGCGCCTGACCGGCGATCGGCGGCTGCCGCTCTTGAACCGTGCGACCGAGGGCACCTACGAGCCCGGCTCGGTGTTCAAGATCGTCACCGGGCTGGCCGCGCTGAGCACGGGTGTGGCCAATCGGCACAGTATCTTCCACTGCACCGGCGCGCTGGTGCTGGGGCGCTGGGTGTTCCGCGATCTCGCGGCGTACGGCACGGTCAACTTCATCCGCGGGACTCAGGTCTCGTGCAACGTGATGTTCTGGACGCTCGGCCGCGGCGTCGGTCCGGACCGTCTCAGCCGGTACGCCAGGGGGCTCGGTCTGGGCCAGGTGACCGGCATTGACCTGGCCGCCGAGGCGCCGGGGAGCATTCCCGACCCGGAGTGGAAGCAGCGGACCTGGAAGGAGCCCTGGTATCCGGGCGATACGCTCAACATGGCCATCGGCCAGGGCTTTGTGCTCACGACGCCGCTGCAGATCGCGCGTATGGTGAGCGCGGTCGCCAACGGCGGCACACTGTACAAGCCCCGGCTGGCACGCAAGGTGCTGGCGCCAGACGGGACCGAGGTCATGACCTTCGCGCCGGACGGCGCGCCGTGGAACGTTGACGTGCCGGCATCCGCGCTGGCGACGCTGCGCGACGGGCTGCGCGCCGTCGTGGCGGGGGGCACCGGGACCGGGGCGGCAGTCGAGGGGCTGGACATGGCCGGCAAGACAGGCAGCGCTGAGAATCCCCGCGGCCGGCCGCACGCCTGGTTCGCCGGGTACGCGCCGGCGGACCGGCCGGCGCTGGTGGTGATCGCCTTCATCGAGCACGGGTACCGCGGGGGGATCACCGCCGCGCCCATTGTCAAGGCCGTCTTTGAGGCCGCGAAGCCCGCGCTCGTCGCACCCGTCACCGGGCAGGTGCGGCCGTGACCACGCGCTGGACGCGCGAGATCGACTGGATGCTCCTCGGCGCGACCGCGCTTCTCGTGGCCTTTGGTTTCATCGCCCTGGTCTCGGCCGTGCACGGCGCGTCCGATGCCTCGGCGTTCCTGCGGACCCGCGTGTTGCACCTGGGGGTCGGTGTGATCGCCCTGGTTGTCGCGACGCTGATCGATTACCGCCGGCTCGCCGGCGCCGCCCAGGTCATCTACGTTGGCGCGCTCCTCCTGCTGGCCGGGGTGCTGGTGGTCGGGGAGACGCGGCTGGGTGCCCAGCGCTGGATCATGCTCGGGCCGTTCGGCGGGTTCCAACCGTCCGAACTGGCGAAGCTCGCGATCATCGTAACCCTCGCCCGGCACCTCGACACCGTCAAGGCCCTGCCGCGCATGCGCTCGCTGTTCCCGTTCTTCGCGCACGTCGCACTGCCGATGGTCCTGATCATGCGCCAGCCCGACCTCGGCACGGCGCTCGTGTTGCTGGCCGTGCTGGCGGCGATGCTCTATGTCGGCGGCGCGCGGGCCGCCGACCTGGGCGGGATTGCCGCGGCGGGCGCGGTCATCATGCCGTTTGCCTGGGGTGTGCTCCACGACTACCAGCGCCGCCGGCTGATCGCCTTTCTCGATCCGGGCGCCGACCCGCTGGGCGCCGGGTACGCGCTGATCCAGTCCAAGATCGCGATCGGGTCCGGGCAGCTGACCGGCAAGGGGCTGTTCGCCGGTACCCAGAACCTGCTGCGGTTCATCCCGGAGCAGCACACCGACTTCATCTTCACGGTCATCGGCGAGGAACTGGGATTCATCGGGAGTCTCGTCCTGTTGACCCTGTACGCGGTCTGGATCTGGCGGGCTTTGAAGATCGCCGCGACGGCCGGCGACCGGGTCGGCGCGCTGATGGCCACCGGAATCGTGGCGATGATGGTCTTCCACGTCGTGGTGAACATCGGGATGACCGTGGGGCTGATGCCGGTCACCGGGATTCCCCTGCCGCTGATGAGCTACGGCGGATCGTCGTTGTTGACCACGTTGGCCGGGACCGGGCTGCTGCTCAGCATCTGCCTGCGCAGACGCTCCGGCTACTGGTCCCGGCAGGTGTAGGAGCGTCGCACATGGCCAAGGAGATCATCGCGAACATCGATACCGCGGAGACGCGCGTCGCCGTGGTCGAGGACGGGGTGCTCGTGAACCTGTTCGTCGAGCGCTCCGAGCCGATCGCCGGCAACATCTACAAGGCGCGTGTGACCAACGTCCTGCCGGGCATGGAAGCCGCGTTCGTCGACATCGGGCTCGAGCGCAACGCCTTCCTGCACGTCGCGGACATCCGCTCGACGCCCCTGGCCGGTGAGGAGATCGAGGACTGGGTGGGGCGAGGGGCCATCGCCGAGCGGTTGCGCACCGGTCAGGAGATTCTCGTGCAGGTCACCAAGGAGCCCATGGGCACGAAGGGCGCGCGGGTCACGACCTACGTCGCGCTCCCGGCGCATTACCTGGTGCTGATGCCCACCGTGAACTATGTGGGCGTGAGCCGCCGCATCGGCAGCGAGAGCGAGCGCAAGCGACTCCGGCAGATCGCCGACCGCGTGCGGCCCGACGGCATGGGCGTCATCGTCCGCACCGCGGCCGAGGGCGTTGACGAGAAGGTGCTGGCCGATGATGTGGCATTCCTGAAGCAGATGTGGCACCGGGTGCTGGAGCGCGCGAGGGCCAACCGCGCGCCCGCGCTGGTCTACCAGGACCTCCGGCTGATCCGGCGCATCGTGCGCGACCTGTTCACCGAGGACGTTGAGCGCTTCATCGTGGACTCGGCGGAGGAGCACGGCCGCATCGCCGACCTGCTGGCGTCATTCGCCCCGCACCTGCGCGACCGGCTCGTGCTGCACCGGGGCGACGAACCGGTCTTCGAGCGCTACGGTATCGAGCGCGAGATCGACCGCGCGCTCCGTCGGCGGGTCTGGTTGAAATCGGGCGGCTATCTGGTCATCGATCGCACCGAAGCGCTCACCGTCATTGACGTCAACACCGGCAAGTACGTCGGCAAGACCGACCTGGCCAGCACGATCCTGCGCACGAACCTCGAGGCTGTGGGCGAGATTGTGCGGCAGATTACACTCCGTGACATCGGCGGCATCATCCTCATCGACTTCATCGACATGGAGAAGGAGGAGCACCGCAAGCGCGTGCTCGACGCCCTCGACGCGGCGGTGCAGCGCGACCGCGCCAAGCTCCACGTCATCGATCTGACGGCGCTCGGCCTGGTCGAGATTACGCGCAAGCGCGTGCACGGCGATCTTGAGGAAATCATGCGCATCCCGTGCCCGTACTGCGAGGGACGGGGACGGGTGCTGTCGCCGGAGACCATGGCGATGCGGGTCCGGCGCGAGGTGCGCCGGCTCGCCCGCGAGTCAAAGGCCGCTGCGGTGCTGGTCGAGGTGCACCCGCAGGTGGCCGCCGCGCTGTTCAAGGACGGCGCGGGGTGGGTGCGCGCGATCGAAGAGGCGCACGCCAAGCACGTGCGCGTCAAGGGTCGCGAGGGCCTGCACCTCGAGCGACTCAACGTCACCGAGGCGGAGACCCTGGCCGGGCTCGAGACGGCCGCGGCGACGGGCAAGCGCGTGCAGTTCTGGCTGGACCGGGAACCCGGCGAGGTCCTGTCGCTGGCCGAGCCCGATCCGTTCTACGAAATGGCCCTGGCCATGGTCGAGACGCCGCCGGCGCGGACAGGGCTGATGCACCGGGTCCTGCGGCTGTTCCGAGGCGGCAACGGGCCGAAGGAGCCAGCGGCCGGGCAGGACGTGTGAGGAGATGCGATCTGGGCCGGGTCGATGAGACGCTGCGGCAGGCCCTCAGGCTCCGGTGACCGCG
>JAVKJV010000015.1:0-69418 GCA_031458775.1 Candidatus Fervidifonticultor quartus
CCCGCAAAGAAGGGAACCGCGGGCATCGCGATCCACGGCCACCACGTGCTGGCGGTCTCGGGCACCAGGCGCCAGAACCAGAGCGGAGCCGAGTAGAAGAACGCCGCATCGGCCACGGAATCGAGCCGGCGGCCGGCGTCACTCTGTTGGTAGAGCCGGCGCGCCAGCCAGCCGTCAACGGCATCGGTGAGTGCCACGAGGGGGAACAGCACGGAGAAGGTCTCGCGCAATCCCGACCATGCCACCATATAGAGCCCGGGAACGGCCAGCAATCTGGTCAGGGTGACCGCGCACGCGAGGCCGCACCACGCCAGCGGTCTGGTTCGTGCTGTCTTTCCCGGGGCTCTCGTGACCACGGCGGCTCCGCTCAGCTATGCGTCCGTCCCGGGGTCCGGAAGCCCCGACCTGACTTCGTCGTCGAGACAGCGTCGCACCGCCGTCCTTCCCAGTTCGTACAGGGCCTGATGGTGTTCCGCAGGCAGGTGAGCCGCAAGGGATGGCGCGCCGCGCGTGTCGATCCAGATGCTGCGGATCGGGATTGGCGCAGTCCGTTGCGTTCTCCGGCGGGACGAGACGGCCACCGACACGAGCCTGGCCGTCATCTCGATCAGGCTGGCAAGCCCGCCAGAGACCGCCCAGGGCTCGGGCCGCGTCGCAATGACGAACTCCAGCACCATCGACGCTGCCGGGGCCGCGCCCTCCTCATCCCACAGGACCGCCAGCGGCGTGTCCATCACCAGGCCGCCGTCCACGTACAGATGGCCGTCTTCCGCAACGGGTTGGAAGACGAACGGGGCGAGACAGGACGCGGCAACGGCACGGGCGACATCGGCGCCGGGCGTTCTCGTCCTGCTCCAGACCTTCTCGTGGCCGGCTGTCAGGTCGGCTGCCACCACGGTGAGCGGTAGCCGAAGATCGGTGAACGTCACGACATCAGGGACCCGCCCCGGACCCGCCTGGGCAATCTGATCGCGGAGCAGGTTCCGAAGCCAGCCCTCCAACCCGTGTGATCCGAACATGCCGAGGTACCGAATCACCCGCCACACCGCGTGCCCGGGCAGGATGTCGAGGAGCGCTTTGTGGCTGGTCTTGGCCAACTGCCGGCGGAGCGCGACGTCGAGCAACCACGCGAACGCGCGAAGCGCCGGCGGCGCCACCCTAACCCCGGGCATGGGAACAGGATCAACGAGCACACGGTCCGCCGGGCCGACGGCCAGAGAGTCGGCCATTTGCTGCGGGGTCGCACCCGCGGCGATCAACGCGGCCACGATGGCGCCCGCGGAGACGCCCGCGACTTCGCGGAATCGCCAGCCGCGGTCATGGACTTCGCGGTACGCGCCGACAAACGCGGCAATGCGGGCGGCGCCGCCCGAGAACACGCCGATGACGTCCGGTGCGGCCCGAGCGGGGCGCGGAGGCATCGACGTCATGGCCCCCGTTTGCGCGGCGTTGCCAAGACGGCTGCGCCAGCCAGCAGGATCGGGACGCTCAACGCGACGACGGCCGAGTGCAGCCCGGCGCGATGCCAGATCGCCGAGGCGGCCAGTGCGCCGGCCGCAGTACCGAAGGTCGAGGCGGCGCTCACCACACCGAACGTCTGCCCGCGACGGAGGGTCGGAGTCGTCGCGGAGAGGAGCGCAAACCAGGCGGCGGAGAAGGCCGTCCATCCGCCACCCGCCGCGAACGTGACCACGTAGAGCAGGGGGCGTGGGGGCTGCAGGACTAGGATCACAGGAAACGTCGCGAGGACCAGACACGCCAGGGTCGCGATCCTCCGCCGGCCAAATCGGTCGGCCGCGTGCGCCAGCCAGGGTCCGGCGGTGACGCTCCCGACGCCGAACACCGAGAAGATCATCCCCACCTGGACCGCTGACCACTGCAGGACCTGTTGCGCAAGAGGCGCGTATGTTGTGATGAAACCGCCGTAGGCGGCCAGAAGCAGGAACTGCGCGAGCAACAGCACGACGGCGGACGCGGGTAACACCTGACCATGCCGGCAGCCGCAGCGGCCGAGAGCATTCCGTTCGTGAAGGCGAGGCGTGCCGGGGGTGCGGTGGAGGCCACGTACAGGCGCGCTGCGATCACGCTCGCACCGGCGCCGACACCCGCCAGCGCACGCCAGGCGATCAGCGACGGCGCGCTCACGGCCACGGCGATGAGCACATTCGCTGCAGCGTAGACCGACATGCCCGACACCATGAGCCGGTGCACGCCAACCCGGTTCGCCAGGAGGCCGGTTCCGAGCTGGCCGATCGCACTCGCCACCGCAAAGGCGCTCGTGAGCATGCCTACCTGCAGCGCCGATGCGCCCAGGGAGACGGCGTAGAGCGGAAGAAGCGGGAGCACAACCGCGATGCCCAGCCCGGACACGAACGAGATACCCGAGAGGATCAGGACCTGACCGTCCAGGTCTCGGAGTCGTCTGACGAGAGAACGCGCCGCTGTCACGGTCACTTCGCTCGTGTCTTCACCAAACCTGCCGTTGGCTCCGCCGCCGCGGATCCATCCAGTCTCGCAGGCCGTCACCCAGCAGGTTGAACCCCAGCACGGTCGCCGCGATCCCCAGGCCGGGCCAGAGCGCCGGGTACGGCGAGAGGAACATGAAGCTCTGTGCCTCGCGCAGCATCCGGCCCCAGCTCGCCGTCGGCGGCTGCGTGCCCAGGCCCAGGTAGGACAGCGCCGCCTCGATCAAGACCGCGGCGGCCATGGCCAGCGTCGCCTGGATGACGATGGGCCCGAGGATGTTCGGCAGCACGTGCCGCCACACCAGGCGCCGGCCGGATACGCCGACGGCCCTCGCCGCCTCGACGTACGGCTGCGCCTTCGCGGTGAGCACGCCGGCCCGCGCGAGCCGCGCGAAGATCGGCACCACCGACAGCCCGACCGCGACCATCGAGCTTGTCGCGCCCGGTCGCCAGGCGGTCGCGAGCAGCAGCGCCAGCAGCAGCGCCGGAAACGCGTAGAGCGCTTCGAGCAGCGGCGTCACCACGCGGTCGACCATGCCGCCGCTGAACGCGGCCAGCGTGCCGAGCGTGACGCCCATCGCCAGGCCGATGCCGACTGCGACCATGCCCACCCACAGCGCGTTGCGCGCGCCGGCCATCATCCGCGACAGCAGGTCGCGGCCGAAGTGATCGGTGCCAAGGAGATGCGCGCCTGTCGGTGCGGTCAGGCGCACCATGAAGTTCGCGGCGTCCGGGTCCTGCGGCAGCCACAGCAGGCTCACCACTGCAGTGGCGGCAATGAGCACGACCAGCACGCCGCCCAGGCGCATGGCGGGCGGGAGACGCTTACCCATACGTAACCCGCGGATCGAGTAACGCGTAGGCCAGATCGGTCAACAGGTTCAGGCACACGATCATCGCCGCCAGCACGAGGACGATGCCCTGGACGAGCGGATAGTCGCGCGCCTCGATGCCGGTGAGGACCAACGTGCCGAGCCCCGGCAGGGCGAAGACCGACTCGATGACCACACCGGCGGTTAGCAGCTGCGCGAATTCGAGCCCGAGCACCGTTACCACAGGAATCGCGGCGTTACGCAGCGCGTGGTGCGCGACGACCCGACGTTCGGCGAGCCCCTTGGCGCGCGCGGTCCGAATGTAGTCCTCGTGCAGCACCTCGAGCAGGCTGCCCCGCACGATGCGCGTCACGAGCGCGGTGCGGGCCAGCGCCAGCGTGAGCACCGGGAGCAGGAGGTGACTCGCCGCCCGCCCGCCGTCGGCCCAACCGGGGAACCCGCCCGAGGGCAGCACCTTCAGGTGAGCGGAGAAGACGAGGATCAACATCAGGCCGACCCAGAACGACGGCAGGACCAGGCCGGTGAGGGCGAACCCGCTGACCGCCAGGTCGAGCCGGACGCCTTCATGCCGTGCCGCCACGACCCCCAGCACGGTCCCGAGCAGGCCGGCGAGCCCCAGCGTCAGGAGGACGAGCGGCACCGTGAGCGATAGCCGAAGCCTGATCAACTCACCCACCGGCCTGGCGTAGCGAATGGACGCCCCGAGGTCGCCCCGGATGACGGCGCCCAGCCATTCGACATATCGCTGCACCGGCGGCCGGTCGAGCCCGAGCGAACGCCGAAGGGCCTGGAGCGCGGTGGGGCTCGCGTCCAGGCCCAGGATCGTCTGCGCCGGATCACCCGGCACCAGCAGCAGTGCGGAGAACACCAGCGCCGTAGCCAACAGCATCGTGAGCGCGGCTCCGACGAGCCGCTGCGCCACGAACCCCCACATCAGCGCTGCAGGTACACCTCCGTGACGTTCATGCTGGGCGTCGGCTGGTCGGTCCACCACCCCATGACGGTGCGCCGCATCGCGGACAGGTACGGCGCGTTCATCACCCAGATGTTGACAGCGTCCTCGGCCAGCATCCGCTGCAGGTCCTTCATCAAGTTGCACGACCGCTCGGCGTCGTTGAGCCGCTGGTACTCGGCCAGGGTCTGCTGGAAGCGGGTGCTGTTGTAGCGGAAGTAGTAGTTGGGGTTCGCGTAAATCTCGATGTCGTTGGGTTCGGAGTGACCGATGATGGTCATCTGATAGTCGGCGCCGCGGAAGACGCGCGACAGCCACGTCGCCCACTCCACCACCTCGAGCCGTGCGGTGACGCCGACGCGGGCGAGCTGTGCGGCGATCGCCTCGCCGATCCGGCGCTCGTACGGGTACGGCGCGGCCAGCGTGAACGTGAACGCCAACGGGTTGCCCGGGCCGTAGCCGGCCTCGGACAGCAGCGCGCGCGCCCGGGCGGCGTCGGGTTGATAGAGGCTCGAGAGATCGGCGTAGCACGACTCGCCGGGCGACCGGTGGCTGCCGATCTTGGTCCCGAAGCCCATCATGACGCCGCGGACCAGTTCATCCTTATTGACGGCATACTGCATCGCCCGCCGCACCCGGACGTCGTCGAATGGCGGCCGCGCGTTGTTCATGCCGACCGTGATCTCGGTCGTGGACGTGCCGGTGATGAGCTTCAGGTTGGCATCGCGCTGCACGGCCACCGCGTTCTCCGGGATCACGCCGTAGCCGATGACGTCGATGTCGCCGGCGCGCAACGCGGCCATCTGGGCGTTCTGATCGGGCAGGAACCGGAACGTCACCCGCTCGAGGAACGGCCGGCCACTGACGTAGTACTGAGCGAAACGTTCGAGTCGCACCCCGACCCCGCGCTCCCACGTGACGAACCGGAACGGCCCGGTGCCGATCGGCTGCGTGCGCTGCTCGTCGACACGCCCCCGCGGGCCGATGGTGGAGTCGGGCCGCGCGAGGTTGATCATGAACTCGCTGTTGGGCTGCCGCAGGCGAAAGACGACCGTGGTCGGGTTGGGCGTCTCGATCCGGGTGATGTCACGGTAGTATTCAGGATGCGTGTGGCCGGACTGCGGGTTGCGGGCACGCTCGAACTTCCATGCGACGTCGGCCGCGGTGAAGTCGGTGCCGTTGTGGAACTTGACGTTCTTGCGCAGGGTGAACGTGTAGGTCAGCCCGCCCGGCGAGATCTTCCAGCTCTCCGCAAGCGAGGCGACAATCTCGCCTTTGGCGTTGAACTTCACGAGCCCCTGCAGCACGTTGTCGTACATGATGCGGGCAATCTCCTGCGACGTGGACGCGGTCGGATCGAGGACCGGCGGTTCCGCGTTGATCGCGATGGTCAGACTTCCGCCCGGCGTCTGGGCCCAGGCAAGGCCCGCCAGGCCCAGGACCACCACAAGGCCGAGTGTGACGTACCTCATGACTCTCCCCCCTGGAGCGAGCCGCAGGCGCGGCCGCAAAGGTTCCTGGGAGGTTCCGCCCCTGGTGCACGGAACCCTGCCCGGTACCGCGACGACGGAGACCGGCGGGTCCGGCGTCTGATGAGGGCTCAGCGGATCTGTCCGGTGCCGAGCACGATCCACTTGAGCGATGTCAGCTCGGCCAGCCCCATCGGCCCGCGGGGGCCGACGCGGTCGGTGCTGATGCCGATCTCGGCGCCCAGCCCGAACTCGCCGCCGTCGACCAGCCGCGTCGAGGCGTTCACCAAGACCGCGGCGCTGTCGACCGCCGCGAGGAACCGCTGCGCCCGCGTGCGGTTCTCGGTCACAATCGCATCAGCGAGCCCGGTGCTGTAGCGCTGGATGTGCGCCACCGCCTCGTCGAAGCCGTCCACGGTGCGCACGGCGAGGATCAAGTCGAGGTACTCGGCGCCCCAGTCGGCATCCGTGGCCGGGATCAGCTCGCGCCCCAGCGCGGCATCGGCCTCCGCGGCGATCGCGCGCGTCGGCGCGTCGGCGCGAATCTCGACGCCGGCGGCGCGGAGCGCTCGGATCATGTCAGGCACGAACGCCCCGGCCACCGGTCGGTCCACCAACACGGTCTCCAGCGCGTTGCAGGTGCTCGGCCGGTTCGTCTTCGCGTTGAGCACGAGCCGCCCGGCCATCGCAAGGTCCGCCTCGCGGTCCACGAAGAGGTGGCACGCGCCTTTGTAGTGCTTGAGGACCGGCATGCGCGCGTGCTCGACAACGGATCGGATGAGCCCCTCGCCGCCACGAGGGATTGCGAGATCAATCCCATCACTCCGCAGGAGTTCCCTCACGAGAACATGGTCGGAATCCGCGATCACCTGCACCGCGCCTGGGGGGAGGCCGCTGCGGTCGAGCAGTTCGCCCAGCAGGGCGTTGGCGCGCCGGGCCTCGCGGCCGCCGCGCAGGATCGCCGCGTTGCCGGCCTTCACGCACAGCGCGGCCGCGTCGATCGTCACGTTGGGTCGCGCCTCGTAGATCATCAGAATCACGCCGATCGGCACGCGCATCCGGCCGACCCGCATACCGTTCGGCATGGTTCGCATCTCGAGCGTCTCGCCCACCGGGTCAGGCAGCGCGGCCACGCGCCGGACGCCGTGGGCCATCGCGCGCACCCGGTCGTCGGTCAGCGCGAGCCGGTCGATCAGGGCCGGCCGCTGTCCGGCCGCGCGGGCCTCCGCGACGTCCGCGGCGCTCGCGCCGACGAGCGCGCGGCTGTCGGCCTCCAGCGCGTCAGCCAGCGCCGCGAGCGCGCGGTTCTTCTCCTCGGTGGGCAGCACGCGCAGCGCCGCGGCTGCCTGGCGTGCCCTCGCGACGAGGGTCTGGGCGTCTGCCGTCACGAGAGCACCAGGTTGTCGCGGTGGATGGCCTCAATGCGGCCGGCCGCCAAGTCGCCGATCTCGCTGCTCCGGCGGCCCTTCATGCGCTCGAGCGCCTCGCGGCCGTGCGCGGTGATCCCGCGGCCGATCTCGCGGCCCCCCGGGTCGACGACAACCACAAGGTCACCGGCATCGAACGCCCCGTGCACCTCCTTGATGCCGGTCGGCAGGAGACTCCGTCCGCGTTCGCGCACCGCCCGTGCCGCGCCGTCATCGACGACGATGCGACCCCGCACCCGCGCCGTGGCCATGAGCCAGCGCTTCCGGCCGGCCACGGCCCGCGGGGCCGGGATGAACCACGTGCCGAGCCGCTCGCCGGCCGCGACACGTTCGATCACGCGGGAGGTCCGGCCGTCCACGACCACAACGGTGCAGCCGGCCGCGGTCGCCAGCCGCGCAGCGGCGATCTTCGTGGCCATCCCGCCGGTGCCGAGCGCCGACGCGCTGCGGCGCGCCAGCCGCTCGATGTCCGCAGAGACCGCGTGGACCTCGGGAATGCGCCGCGCCGAGGGGTCGCGGCGCGGATCGCCGGTGTGGAGTCCGTCGACGTCGGACAGGATACAGAGCATGTCGGCGCCGACCAGGATCGCGACCTGCGCCGAGAGGGTGTCGTTGTCCCCGATGCGGATCTCGTCGGTCGCCACGGTGTCGTTCTCGTTGACGATCGGGACCACGCGCCGTCGCAGGAGCGCCGCCATGGTATTCCGCGCATTGAGATAGCGCCGCCGCACGGCGAGGTCGTCCGCGGTGAGCAGCACCTGCGCCACACGCAGGCCGCGCGCCGCGAAGTACCGGCTGTACTCGCGCATCAACAGCGGCTGCCCGATCGCGGCGAGCGCCTGCCGCTCGGCCATCGAGACCACGGCCGGCCGGCCGACTTCTGCGCCGCCGGTGGCGATGGCGCCGGACGTCACGAGCACGACCGGCTGGCCGCTGCGGTGCAGCGCGGCGACCTGCGCGGTGATCGTCGCCAATCGCGCGGGCTGCGGCCGGCCGGTCTGGCCGCACAGCGTCGTGGTGCCGACCTTGACGACGAACGGGCGGGGCGGAGGCGTCACGGTACGGCGACCGTAGCACGCATGCCGCGCGTGGGTCAAGGCAGCCGGTGTGCTAGAATAGGGCCAGCCGGCCGGCAGGCCGGCCCATTGCTGTATGACACGACGCCTCTCACCCGTCAAACCCTCCGGCTCACGGTCGCGAAGCGGCCGGCGGCCTCACTCGCCGTGGCGCGCGATCCTGTTCACGGTCGTGGCGGCCGGGCTGCTCGGGGTGTTGGTCGCCGGGATCGCCGCCGGCGCGCTCGTGGCGATCGGCGCCCAGGCGCGCGACGTCTCCCGGCTGTACGAGCCGCCCAGCCAGGCGACGCGCATCTACGGCGCGAACGGCGAGTTGATCGCGTCGCTGTTCCGCGAGAACCGTCAGATCGTGCCGCTGACGACGATCCCGCCGATCCTGCGCCAGGCAGTTCTGGCCATGGAAGACGAGCGGTTCTTCACGCACCGCGGCGTCGACCCGCGCGGTATCATCCGCGCCCTGTGGCGGAACGTGCGTGAGGGCGAAGTCGTCGAGGGCGGCAGCACGATCACGCAGCAGCTCGCGCGCAACCTGTTCCTCACCCAGGAGCGCACGATCAGCCGCAAGCTCTCCGAGGTCGTGCTGGCCGTTGAGATCGAGCGCCGCCTGACGAAAGAAGAGATCCTCGAGCGCTACCTGAATCAGGTGTACTTCGGCCAGGGCGCCTACGGTGTCGAGATGGCCGCGCGCGTCTACTTTGGGAAGCCCGTCACCGCCATCACGCTGCCCGAGGCCGCGCTGCTCGCGGGTTTGATCCGTGCGCCCTCGGTCTTCTCGCCGTATCGCAACTTCGAGCTGGCAAGACGACAGCAGCAGATTGTCCTCGCGCGGATGGCGGCATCCGGCTACATTAGCACCGAAGAGGCCGCCAGGGCGCGCACGGCCCGCATCACGCTCGCGCCCGCGTCGAACGCCGGACTCGGCGGGATTCGCGCGCCCTACTTCGTGTCGTACATCCTGCCGCGGCTGATCGAGGCCTACGGCGAGGACCGTGTCTACAAGGGCGGGCTCCGGGTCTACACCACGCTCGATCCCAGACTCCAGGCCGCGGCCGAGAAAGCGGTGCGCGAGGGCGTCGAGGCCGCCAAGCGGGCGCGCTTGAACATCGGGCAGGGCGCCTTGGTCGCGGTGGACGTCAACACCGGTGCGATCCGGGCCATGATCGGTGGACTCGACTTCGCCTCGAGCCAGTTCAACCGGGCCTGGCAGGCACGCCGACAGCCGGGATCGGCGTTCAAGGTGTTCGTCTACACCACCGCGATCGCCGAGGGCGTGCCACCGACGCGCGTGCTCGAGGACGCGCCGGTGACCTACAAGATCGTCGGCGCGCCCGACTGGTCGCCGAAGAACTACGACCGCACGTTCTCAGGGCCCGTGACGCTGCGCCGGGCGGTCGAGAAGTCGATCAACGTGCCCGCGGCGCGGATGATCTATGAGCTCGGCCCCCAGAAGGTGGTCGAGACGGCGCGCGCGATGGGCATCGAGAGTGCGCTGCAGCCGCACTTGTCGCTGGCTCTGGGCGCCGCCGACGTGACCCCGCTCGAAATGGCCAGTGCCTTTGGCACCCTGGCCAACGGCGGCCTCCGCGTGCAGCCGCTCGCGATCCTCAAGGTCACCGACGCGAAGGGGAGGGTGCTCGAGGACAACCGGCCGCGGCGGCAGATCGGCATCCCGGCCGATGTGGCCTACGTCATGACCGATATCCTCAAGGGCGTGATCCGGCACGGCACCGGGACCGCCGCCAACATCGGCAAGCCGGCGGCCGGCAAGACCGGCACCACCGACGACTACCGGAACGCGTGGTTCATCGGCTACACCCCGCGGCTGTCGACGGCGGTATGGGTCGGCAACGACGACAACACGCCGATGCGTCGGGTCACCGGTGGCATGGTCCCGGCCCGCATCTGGGCCGCGTTCATGCGCGTGGCCACGGCCAACGACCCACCCGACGACTGGACGCCGCCCGAGGGCGTGGTCGTGACCACGGTCTGCGCCGGCACGTGGCAACTCGCGACACAGGATTGTCCGAACCCGCGGCGCGAGGTGTTCACGCGCGCGTCGGCGCCCACGCGGTACGAGATCCCGATCGCGCAGGCTGCGTCCGGCGCCACCCTCGACATCCCCGTCAACATCTTCGCACCGGCCGACGGGGCGTATCTCACACCGCCGTTCGTCATCTCGGGCAGTACGCAGGCCGGCGCGATGGTAACGATCGTCGTGACGGCTGAAGGCGCCGGCGGCGGCGCGCGTGCGGCCGAAGTCGCCCTGCGGACCGACGAGTCGGGCCGCTTCGCGTACGAGTTCCGCCCCGCGTACCGCTCTTCAGGCGCGCAGTATGTGATCTCGATCTCGGTGCTGGGGCTCAACGGCGCGCGCGCCTCGCGGACCATCACCGTGACCGACGGCCGGGCGCCGAGCGAACCCGCCCGCCGTTAGGGAGGCTACCAATCATGTCCGGGCACTCCAAGTGGCACAACATCAAGATCAAGAAGCAGAAGATGGATCAGGTCCGGGCGAAGATGTTCAGCAAGATCTCGCGCGAGATCATGGTGGCCGCGAAGGAAGGCGGCAGCAATCCCGACGGCAACGCGCGACTGCGCACGGCCATTGACCGCGCCCGAGAGGCCGGCATGCCCAACGACAACATCCAGCGCGCGATCCAGCGCGGCGCCGGCGAACTGGCCGGCGCGACGTATGAGACCGTCGTGTACGAGGGATACGCGCCGGGCGGCGTGGCGGTGATGGTCGAGGCGCTGACCGACAACCGCAACCGGACCGCGGGCGAGATCCGCGCGATCTTCACGCGGCATGGCGCCAGCCTGGGCGGCGGATCGGTGGCGTGGATGTTCGAGCGCGAGGGGCTCGTCACGGTCGCGCGCGACGGGCATACCGAGGATGACATGCTGATGGCGGCGCTGGAGGCCGGTGGTGAAGACGTCCGCACGACCGACGACGGGTTCGAGGTCGTGACCAGGCCCGAGGACACGTACAAGGTCAAGCAGGCGCTGATCGCGCGCGGGTTCACGGTCACCGGGGCGGTGGTCGCGATGCACCCGAAGAACACGGTGCGCGTCGAGGGCAAGGACGCCCAGCAGGTGCTCCGGCTCATGGACGCGCTGGAGGATCACGACGACGTGCAGGCGGTGCACGCCAACTTCGATATTCCCGACGAGGTCATGCAGCAGGTGAGCTGAGCCGGGCCGACCCGCGACGCCCCCGCCATGCCGGTGTCCTCGACGCGCCTTCGACCCCGCACCCCGCCCGCCGGACAGGCCCGCCGGCGTGCCGACCACGCGCCCCTCGTCCTCGGCATCGACCCCGGGTTGCACCACACCGGCTACGGGGCCGTGGAGCTGCGCGAGGGCCGACCGTATCTGCGAGAGGCCGGCGTGCTCAGCACGTGCGCCGGCGACACGCTCGGCGTCCGTTTGCACCAACTCCACCGAGACGTCGAGCACCTGCTCCGCGACGTGCGGCCTGACGTCGTGGTGGTGGAAGACCTCTTCGTCCACGGGCAGTTCCCGCGCACCGCGATCACGCTGGGCCACGCGCGCGGCGTGATCTATCTGGCGGCCACCTCCGCGGCGGTCGAGATCATGGAACTCGCGCCGAGCGTGGTGAAGCAGGCCGTGGCGGGGAACGGCCGGGCCAGCAAGACGCAGGTGCAGGCCTCGATCCGTGTGCTGCTGGGCGTACGCGGCCTGGCCGATCCGCACGCGGCCGACGCGCTGGCGCTGGCCTACGCCGGGCTGTACCGCGCGCGGGCGGCGCGGCGGTGAGCGCGGCGACGGGGGTGAGGCGATGATCGGCTACCTGCGCGGCCGCGTGGTGCGCCGGGCCGAAGGTATGGTCGTGCTCGAGGCCGGTGGTGTGGGCTACGAGGTCGCGCTGCCGCCCGTGGTCGAAGGGGCGCTCCCGGAGGCCGAGACCCTGGAGTTGTTCATCTCGTATCACGCCACGGCGAACCAGCCCAAACCGCTGCTCGTGGGATTCCTCCGTGAGGTCGAACAGGAGTTCTTCGAGCGATTCATTACGGTTGACGGGGTCGGGCCCACGCGCGCGGTGCGCGCCATGGTCAGGCCGGTGCACGAGATCGCCGATGCGATCGAGCGGCGCGACGCCGCGCTGCTGCGGCGGCTGCCCGGGATCGGCGCCCGGACGGCCGAGAAGGTGATCGCGGAACTCCGCGGAAAGATGGGCAAGTACGCGCTGCTACTCGAAGAGCCACCCGCGGCCAAGCCTGGGGAGCCCGACTTCAAGCAGGAGGTCGTGGACGTGCTCGTCCGGCAGCTCGGCCACCGGCCGGCCGAGGCGCGCCGGATGGTGGAGGAAGCGCTGCGCCGCGCGCCGCAGATTGATTCGACGGAGGCGCTGTTCCAGGAGGTCTACCGGGTCGAGCGAGGAGCGCCCGAATGACGCGACAGCCGCTCAACGTCCAGGCCAACGGCGATGAGGAACTCGTGCTGCGGACCCTGCGGCCGCAGACCCTGGACGAGTGCATCGGCCAGGGCCGGGTCATCGAGGGCCTGCGGATCAGCATCGACGCGGCCCGGGGCCGCGGTGAGTCGCTGGATCACATCCTGCTGCACGGCCCGCCCGGGCTCGGCAAGACGACACTCGCCAACGTGGTCGCGCGCGAGATGGGTGTGGAGGTCGTCACGACCAGCGGTCCGGCCCTCGAGCGGGGCGGCGACCTCATGGGCATACTCACCAATCTCAACCGTGGCGATGTGCTGTTCATCGACGAGATTCACCGCCTGTCGCGCAGCATCGAGGAACTGCTCTACCCGGCGATGGAGGACTTCTGCGTCAACTTCGTGATCGACAAAGGCCCGCACGCGCGCACGCTGCGGTATCAACTCCGGCCGTTCACGCTGGTCGGCGCCACCACGCGCGCCGGGCTGCTGTCGTCGCCGCTGCGCGAGCGATTCGGCATCTTCCACCATCTGGATTTCTTCACGGTCGAGGAACTCACGCAGGTCGTGCAGCGGTCGGCGCGGATCCTCGGCGTCACGATCGACCCCGAGGGCGCCCAGGAGATTGCGCAGCGGTCGCGTGGCACCCCGCGGATCGCCAACCGGCTGCTCCGCCGCGTGCGCGACTACACACAGGTACGCGCGGACGGCATCATCACCTGTGCCGCGGCGCGCGAGGCGCTGGATTTCGAGGGCGTCGATCACCTGGGCCTCGACGGTCTCGACCGCGACCTGCTGCGTGTGCTCATTCAGGTGTACGGCGGCGGGCCGGCGGGGGTGGACGCGCTGGCAGCCTCGCTGCACGAGGACCCTGAGACCCTCGAGGAAGTCGTCGAGCCGTACCTGCTCAAGATCGGCCTGCTGACGCGCACCCAGGCCGGCCGGCGAGCGGCGCCGCAGGCCTACGCGCACATGGGCCTCGCGCCGCCGGAGCCGCATCGTGCGCAGGGCAGCCTGTGGCCGCAATGAGGCGGCGTGTCCGATGACCCCGCTGGCGCCCCTGGGCCGCATGCTCATCGTGATCGGCCTGGTGCTGGTGGTGGCCGGCGTGCTGCTCACCTACGTCGGCCGGATCCCGCGTCTGCCCGGCGACATCGTGATCGAGCGGCCCAACCTGACGGTCTTCGTGCCCATTGGCTGGATGATCGTCATCAGTGTCGTGCTGACGCTGCTGCTCAACGTCCTGTTTCGTCGCTGACCCGGGTACGACGATCATGATCCGCGCGACCGTCCCGCTGCTCCTGTGCGCGCTGCTGGTGGGCGGCGGGTTGTCGGTGTCGGGGCCCGCGCCGGTCGCCGAGGCGCAGGCCGCGCGGCCGGTGCGGGTCGGGCTGCTGTTGGAGCAGGATCTGGTGACGATCGGCAGCGACGGCCCGTTCGACCTGAGTGACGCCGGGGGCAGTCGGCGCGAGACGCGCGAGGGAGGCCGCGTCACCTTCCGCGTGGGGGGGCGGACGATCGATACCGAGGCCGGCACGTTCACCGGGCCCCTGCGCCTGCAACCACGCAGCGGCTTTCTGCAGGTGAACGGCCGGCCCTATCGCGGGCTGATCGAGATTCGGCGGACGCCATCGGGACGGCTCACCGTCATCAACGAGGTCGACGTTGAGGAGTACCTCTACGGCGTCGTGCGCAGCGAAATGGACCCGCGGTGGCCGGCCGAAGCCCTGCGCGCCCAGGCGATCGCCGCGCGGTCGATCGCGACGGTCGGCTCCGGGCGATTCGCGGCCGAGGGCTATGATGTGCGGTCGAACACGGACTCGCAGGTCTACGGCGGCGTCGCGGCCGAGGATCCCCGGACGTCGGCTGCGGTGGATGCCACGCGCGGGCTGGTGATCCTGTACGAGGGGCGTCCGGTGTTTGCGCCCTTCCACGCCGATTCCGGTGGCGCCACCGAGGGGAGCGAGTTCGTCTGGGGCGGCGCCGTGCCGTACCTGCGCGGCGTGCCGGACCCGTTCTCGCGCGAGGCGCCCAACCACCAGTGGACGCAGCGACTCGATGTCGGCGCCGTCGAGGCCGCGCTGCAACGCGCGGGCCGCACGGTCTCGGGTCTCCAGCGGATCGAGGTGCTCGCGACGAGCCCATCGGGCCGGGTGATGATGCTTCGACTCACCATGGCCGGCGGCGTTCTCGACCTGCGGGGCGCGGATCTCCGCGCTGCGGTCGGCGTGGGCGTGCTGCGGAGCACGTTGTTCACGGTGCGGTGGCTGTCCGGCGAGTCCGCCGTGGAGTTCAGCGGCCGCGGGTCGGGTCACGGCGTGGGCATGAGCCAGTGGGGCGCCCGCGGCCAGGCGCTGGCCGGCCGCGATCACGCCGCGATTTTGACCTACTACTACACGGGTGTGGCGGTCGGCCCACGGCCCTGATGCGGCTTGCGGACTTCGACTACACGCTCCCCTCGGAGCTGATCGCGCAGCAGCCTGTGTCGCCTCGCGACGCGTCGCGGTTGCTCGTCGTCGACCGTTCGACCGGACACCTGGCCCACCGCATCTTCCGTGAGATCGGCGAGTTCCTTCGCGTCGGCGACGTGCTCGTCGTCAACGACACACGGGTCATTCCGGCGCGGCTCCGCGGGCGGCGGCCGGAGGCCGGGGGAGCGGCGGAGATCCTGCTCTTGCGGCCGGTCGACGGCGGCGCCTGGGAGGCGCTCGTGCGGCCGGGCCGGCGGCTCCGGCCCGGAACCGCGGTCGAAGTCGGCCCGCGGCGCGCGCGGGTCGAAGTCGGCGAGCGGCTGCCCGGCGGCCGCCGGCTCGTCCGTGCCCGCGACGGCGCGATGACCGACCTGCTCGAGCAGGCGGGGGAGATGCCGCTCCCGCCGTACATCCACCGCCGGCTTGACGATCCCGAACAGTACCAGACCGTGTATGCGCGGGCCGATGGCGCGATCGCTGCGCCGACCGCCGGGCTGCACTTCACCCCCGCCCTGCTCGACCGCCTCCGCGAGGCCGGCGTCACGGTGGTGTCGCTCACGTTGCACGTGGGCCCGGGCACATTTCAACCGGTTGTCACGGACGACGTCCGGCGGCACCGGATGGACCCGGAACACTTCATGATCGCGCCCGAGACCGCGGCGCTGATCAACGACCGGCAGGGACGGCTCATCGCCGTCGGCACCACGACCGTCCGCGCGCTCGAGACCGCGGCCGGGCCCGACGGCCGCGTGCGGCCCGGGGCTGGATGGACCGATCTGTTCATCGTGCCGGGGTTTCCGTTCCGCGCGACGCAGGCCATGGTGACGAACTTCCACCTGCCACGCACGACGCTGCTGTTGCTGGTGAGCGCGTTCGCGGGCCGCGACCTGGTCCTGCGCGCGTACCAGGAAGCGATCCGCGAACGCTACCGATTCTACAGCTTCGGTGACGCGATGCTGATCCTGTAGACGGCTACGCGGCCTTCGGCAGGATCTCGATCCGCGTCCCGAGCACCTTCAGGAACGCGGCGAGCCACTCCGGGTGGGCCGGCCACGCCGGCGCGGTGACCAGGTTGCCGTCGACGACCGCCTTGTCGACCGGCACGTCGAGGCACGTGGCTCCTGCGCGCTTCGCCTCCGGGGCGACGGCCGGATACGCCGTACAGGTCCGGCCCTCGAGGACGCCGGCCGCGGCAAGCACCTGGGGGCCGTGGCAGATCGCCGCGATCGGTTTGTTCGTCTCGGCGAAATGCCGCACGACTCTGAGCACCGCGTCGTGCAAGCGAAGGTACTCGGGCGCTCGCCCACCGGGAATGACGAGGGCGTCGTAGTCCTCGGGCTTGATGTCAGCGAAGGTGGCGTTGAGGGTGAAGTTGTGACCGGGTTTCTCGCTGTACGTTTGGTCGCCCTCGAAGTCATGCACCGCAGTGCGCACCTTCTGACCGGCGGTCTTCTCCGGACAGACCGCGTGGACCGTGTGTCCGACCATGTGCAACGCTTGGAACGGCACCATGACCTCGTAGTCCTCCACGAAGTCGCCCACGAGCATCAGGATCTTCATGGTCCGCCTCCTTCACGCCCGGCACTGACCGGCGTCTTGGGAATGTCTGCGCTCTCTACTGTATGAGGACGCGGCGGTGGTGCCTATCCGGGACGCACCCGATCCCCGGTTCGGCTAGGACTCCACGCGGGTCCAGCCGCGCGATGTGGGACTCCAGTTCGCGATCGGCCGGTCGAGGTAATCCTTCTCGCTCACGGTGTAGCCGGCGGCTTCGAGCCGTCGCCGTGCCTCGGCGTAGTATCGGTAGTCGATCTGCCAGGCATCGCCGCGGAGCGGATTCTGATACGCGCCGAGGCCGCCAAGGAGCTTCTTGATATTGTCGTGTTCGCTTGCCGCCGCGCGCAACTCTACGCTTTGGTTGAGTGTGCCGAAGGCCTCAAGGGCCGGTGCCTGCGGTGGCGTGCCCGGCCGGCCCCCGGGATTGATGGACGACACGGGGACCTCGATCGTCGTGGGCGCTGCGGGCGTCGCGGCCACGGTCTGCACGGCTGCCTGGGCTTTCGGCGCAGCCGACGGCGCCGCGCCCGAGGCGCGCGCGGCCTTCAGCGCTTCGGCCCGCGCTCGGATCGCGGCCATCTTCTCCTCGCGCGACATCTCGGCGCCGGCCTCGCCGCCGGGCCCGCCAGAGGGTGGGGCAGCAGGTGCCGTTGCGGACTCGGCCGGCGCAGCGGCCGGCGGCGCGTCGGGGGCGACTGATACGCCGGACGTGCCGGCTGCCGCCGGCGGTGCGGGCGCGACTGGCGTGGCAGCACCTTTGGCCGCGGCCCGAGCCGCGCGAAGCGCCTCGGCCCGTGCCTTGATCTCGGCCATCTTCTGCTCGCGGGTCGCGTCCGACTCGTCTGCCATCTGCCGCCTCCGAGAACGCCGGTCCGCCGCCATTCTACCCCGGGTCCATCGGCCCGGCAACGGCCCGAGGACGGTGCCGCGGTGCGAGCCGACCCGGCCGCCCGGCAACAGGAAAACCCGCCGCGCGACAGGAAGGAACGCACGCGCGAAGGGAGGGGTAGCGTGAACACCGAGCAGCGCGCCGTCGCGACGATCAGCCGCGACGACCCCTGGGAGATGGCGCTCAAGCAGTACTACGACGTAGCGCGGCGGCTCCGCCTGCGGCCCGGCGTCGAGAAGTTTCTGGCGACGCCGCAGCGCGAGTTGATCGTGGGCTTCCCCGTCAAGATGGATGACGATCGGATCGAGGTCTTCACCGGCTATCGCGTGCACCACAATACGGTGCTGGGTCCGACGAAGGGCGGCGTGCGCTTCCATCCGGGGGTGACGCACCACGAGGTGCGGGCGCTCGCAATGTGGATGACCTGGAAGTGCGCGCTCGTCCACCTGCCGTACGGCGGGGCGAAGGGTGGGGTTGTCGTCGATCCCCGAACGCTGTCCGAGCGCGAACTGGAACGCATGACGCGCCGATACGCCGCGGAGATCAGCGTGCTGGTGGGTCCCTACGGCGACATCCCGGCACCCGATGTCGGGACGAACGCGCAGACGATGGCCTGGATCATGGACACGTTCAGCATGCACGTCGGCTACGCCGTGCCCGCGGTGACGACCGGGAAGCCGGTCTCGATCGGCGGGTCGGTCGGCCGCAAAGAGGCGACAGGGCGCGGGGTGATGATTTCGGCCCGCGAGGTCGCGCGTCTCTACCACCTCCCGTGGCGTGGCGCGCGCGTCGCCGTCCAGGGGTTCGGCAACGTCGGCGAGGCCGCGGCCCGGCTGTTCTGGGACGAGGGCTGCACGATCATCGCCATCAGCGACGTCTATGGCGGCATCTACAACCCCCGGGGGCTCGACCTTCCGGCGCTGCAGCGGCACGTCGCGCAGACGCGCAGCGTCGTCGGGTTCCCCGACGCGGCACCGATCTCCAACGCCGAACTCCTCGAGCTGCCGTGCGACTATCTGGTACCGGCGGCGCTCGAAGGACAGATCACCGTGGAGAACGCCGAGCGGATCAAGGCCCGCGTCATCGTCGAGGGGGCAAACGGCCCGACGACCCCTGAGGCCGATGCGATCCTCGAGCGCCGGGACGTCCTGGTGGTCCCCGACATCCTGGCCAACAGCGGTGGAGTGATCGTCTCGTACTTCGAATGGGTCCAGGACTTGCAGTCGCTGTTCTGGGACGAGGAGGACATCAACCAGCGACTCGAGCACATCATGGTACGCAGTATCGACGGCGTGGTTGGCCTGGCGCAGGCCGAGCGGATCTCGCTGCGGCTCGCGGCGTTGCAGCGCGCGGTGCACCGCGTGGCCGAGGCCTTGAGCATCCGCGGCATCTATCCCTGACACTCCCGTTGCCGTCGGCACGCGCTGCGATGCGGTTCGATCTCCTGCACGCCGACGCCGCCACGGGCGCGCGGCTTGGCCGGCTCGAGTTCGCGCGAGGCGTCGTCGACACGCCGGGGTTCATGCCCGTGGGGACCAACGCGACGGTGCGCGCGCTCCTGCCCGAGGAGGTCGCGGCCGCGGGCGCGCAGATGATCCTGGCCAACGCGTTCCATCTCTATCTGCGGCCCGGACCGGCCGTCGTGGAGCGGGCCGGCGGACTGCACGCCTTCATGGGATGGGACGGTCCGATTCTGACCGACAGCGGCGGCTTCCAGGTCTTCAGCCTGGCGAAGATGCGGCGGCTCGACGAAGACGGCGTCACGTTCCGGTCGCCCATCGACGGCACGGAGCACCGGTTCACGCCGGAGGGTGTCATCGAGATCCAACGCGCGCTCGGCGCCGACGTCGTGATGCCGCTCGACGTGTGCCTGGGCTACCCGCACGAACCCGAAGCCGCGCGAGAGGCGATGGAGCGGACGCTGCGCTGGGCGGCCCGCTCGCAGGCGCGCCAGGCACGCATCGGCCGCGGGGTACTCTTTGGCATCGTGCAGGGAGGGATGGACGCAGCCCTGCGGCGCGAGGCCGCGCGTCGCACCGTGGCCCTGGGGTTTGCCGGCTACGCGATCGGCGGCCTGTCGGTCGGCGAGCCGCCGGACGTCATGCACGCGATGCTGGACGCCGTCATACGCGAGTTGCCGGCCGACCGGCCGCGGTACCTGATGGGCGTGGGCTCGCTGCCGGGCATCCTGCACGGCATCGCGCGCGGCGTGGATCTCTTTGACTGCGTGCTGCCCACCCGCGTCGCGCGGACCGGGACGATCTTCACGGCGTCAGGGCGGCTCAACGTCCGCAATGCGCGGTTCCGCGACGACTACTCCCCGCCCGACCCCACGTGTGACTGCCGGGTCTGCGCGACGACCACGCGCGCGTATTTGCGCCACCTGTTCCACGCCGACGAGATGCTGGGGCCACGTCTGGCGACGTTCCACAACCTAGCGTTCATGGGGCGGCTGATGCGCGACGCGCGAGCCGCGGTGCAGGCCGGACGCTACATGGCATGGATGGACGGGGTGCTGGGGACGTATACTACTGCGTGGTGAGCAGGAGACGTCTGCCCATCGCAGAACGGATGGCCGGTTGTCCGGACGTAGGGAGGATGCTCAATGGCAGGCCAAGCCCAGCAGTACGGTATGCTCCTGTTCTGGTTGGCGATCTTCGCGGTCTTCTACTTCCTCATGATCAGGCCCCAGCGGGTGCAGCAACGCAAGCGGCGAGAGATGCTCGACGGCTTGAAGCCCGGAGACCGCGTCGTCACGCTCGGGGGGTTCCACGCGACCATTGCCGATATCAAAGATGACATGCTGACCCTCGACCTGGCGCCGAATGTCCGCGTCAAGGCCGACCGCGGATCGGTGAGCTACCTCCGCGCCAAGAGGGGCGACAAGGGCGAGGAGTGACGACCGAGGGACCGGCCGCGTCCGCGACGCCGACCCTCGACGACGTCAAGCGCGACGCCGAGGTCGAGGCGTTCCTGACCAAGGCGAACGAGTATACCGGGGTCATCGGGTACACCGAACACGGCCTGCGGCACGCGACCTTATGCGCGAACATCGCGGCCAACGTGCTGCGGCGGCTGGGGTTCGATGATCGGACCGCGACCCTGGCCTCGATCGCCGCGTACCTCCATGACGTGGGGAATCTGGTGAGCCGCGAGAACCACGAGCACACCGGCGCCGTGCTCGCCGACGGCATCCTAGCGCGGCTGGGGATGCCGGCGGTCGAGCGTGCGATCGTCATGGGCGCCATCGGGAATCACGAGGAGCGCCACGGCGAGGCGGTGAGCCCGGTCGGCGCGGCGGTGATTCTGGCCGACAAGTCCGATGTGCACCGGACGCGCGTGCGGGCGACGGACCGCGCGACGTTCGACATCCATGACCGGGTGAACTACGCGGTGGAGCATTCCTTCCTGCGGGTGGACGAGGCGGGCAAGACCGTGACCCTGGAACTGACCATCGACACGGCGATCTCGCAGGTCATGGAGTACTTCGAGATCTTCCTCGACCGGATGTTGATGTGTCGCCGCGCCGCCGCGTTCCTGGGGTGCGGGTTCAAGTTGCAGATCAACGGCGTCAAGCTTCTGTAGCCGCATGGCCCGCACGTTGATCGTCTTGCCTCTCTACAATGAGGCGCCGACGCTGGCCCGGGTCCTCGACGAGGTCCGGCGATGGGCGGAGGGCGCCGATGTCGTGGTCGTGGACGACGGCTCGACCGACGGGTCCGCGGACATCCTCCGGGGCTACCCCGACGTCACCGTCCTCACCCACGCACAGAACGAAGGGTACGGCCAGTCGTTGATCGACGGGTTCGCGTACGCGTTGGCGCACGGGTTCGACGCGGTGGTGACGCTCGACTGCGACGAGCAGCACGAGCCACGCCAGATCCCGGAGTTCGTGCGGCGGCTCGCCGAGGCGGACATCGTCTCCGGCAGCCGGTACCTCGATCCGGCGGCCGGGGGCGATCCCGCGCCACCCGATCGGCGGGCGCTCAACGAGGAGATCACGGCCCGGCTGCGCGTGCTCACCGGCTATCCGATCACCGACGCGTTCTGCGGCTTCAAGGCGTACCGCGGCGAGGCGCTCCGCCGGTTGCGGTTGAGCGAGCCCTCGTACGGCATGCCGCTGCAGGTGTGGATTCAGGCCGCGGCCCACGGCCTGCGCGTCGTCGAGGTACCGACCCCGCGGATCTACAAGAACCCGGAGCGGTGGTTCTGGGGCGGGCTGGACGATGTGGCGGTCCGGCGGCGTTACTACGAACAGGTTCTCGAACGAGAGGTGGCACAGTGGCTCGCATCCTCGCGATAGGCCCGCATCCGGACGACGTGGAGATCGCGATGGGCGGCACGGTATGCTGGCTGCGCGCGCAGGGGCACGAGGTGACGTTGTGCGACCTGACCGACGGCGAGCCCACGCCGCTGGGTACGCCGGAGCGCCGCGCGGCCGAGGCCGCCGAGGCCGCGCGGCGGCTCGGCGTGCCCCGCCGCCTCACGCTGACGCTGCCGAACCGGTACCTGGAGCACACGCTGGAGGCGCGCACGATGGTCGCCGAGGTGATCCGCGAGGTGCGCCCGGACGCGCTCTTCGTCCCGTACTGGACCGACGCGCACCCCGATCATGTCGCGGCGTGCGCGCTGGCCGAGGCCGCCCGCTTCGCCGCCAAGTTGACGAGGACCGCGATGCGCGGTGAGCCGCACTACCCGCGCCGCGTCTATCACTTCTTCAGCACGCACTACCGGCTCCACGTGAAGCCGTCGTTTATCGTGGACATCTCCGACTACATCGACACGAAGATCGCGTCGATCGCCGCCTACGAGTCCCAGTTCGGCGACGAGCGCGGCACCGCGTGGATCATCGATGCCATTCGCGAGGAGAACGCCTACTGGGGCCGTCTCATCCACCGACGCTATGGCGAGGCGTTCCTGTGCCGCGAAGAGATCGGCATCACCCGCTGGGACGGTCTGATCTGATGGCGCACGCCGCCGGCGGGCCCATCGCGTGGCCCGCGTTCGACCTCGAGATTCCCACGACGTCGCCTGCCGCCGTCGCGGTGCCGCACGCGGCGACTTGGACGACCCTCGCCCGGGAGAACCGCGCCGCGCTCAACGCGGTCACCACGGAGATCGGCGGCATGCCCCTGGCTGAACTGCGACGCACGGCCAGGGCGGAGGCGCTGCCGCTCGCGGTGGCCTATACCCGCGGTCTCGGCGTCGCCGCGCCGTCCGGCACGGCCGACCTGCTGCTCGGGACCGGTCACCAACCGCTGCTCGTCCACCCCGGCATCTGGGTGAAGTATCTGGTGCTGGCGCGGCTCGTGCCCCCGGGCCAGGTGGGTCTGAACCTCATCGTGGACTCCGATGCCGTCGACGAGGTCACCGCTGAGGTGCCGTACCATGATGGGCAGTGGCGCCGGGCGCGCGTGCCGCTGGCGCGCGGCGGGCCGAGCACGCCGATCGAGGTGATTCCGGCGCCGCGCGCCCACGAGTGGCGGCAGTTCGTCGAGACGGTCGACCGCCACCTCGCGACCGTCGCTGACGGGGCGATGACCGCGGGCTGGGTACGCGCACGCCAGTTCATACCGCCGGCCTCGGAGCACGGCCTGGCCGGCGCCCTGTCGTCGCTGCGCCGCTCGCTTGAAGGGCCGCGGCCGTACCTCGATCTGCCGGTCTCGCACCTTGTCCGCACGCCGGCGTTCCGGCGCTTCGCCTTTGCGATCCTGCGGGACGCGGGCCGGTTCGCCGTCATCCACAACGCGTGCCTGGACGCGTATCGCGAGCACTACGGCGTGCGGACCTCCGCGCAACCCTTCCCGGACCTCGACATCGACGATCACCGGATCGAGACGCCCTTTTGGTACGTCGCCGGCGGGCAGCGGTGGCCGCTGTTCGTCGAGCCGCTCGGGCGGCGCTTGATGGCCGGTGACCGTGACGTCGGGCCGGTGCCCGACGACCCCGAGGAGGCGTCGTTCGCGGACGCGCCGATCCGGCCGCGGGCCCTCACGTTGACCGCGTTCGCACGAGTGGTGCTGACCGATCTCTTCATTCACGGCATCGGCGGCGGCCGCTACGACCGCGCGACGGATGCCGTCGTCCGCGCGTTCTTTGGGATCGCGCCGCCGGCCTACGCGACGGCCACCGCGACGCTGTTCCTGCCGTTCGAAGCCGACAGCACGATCGACGCCGAGCGCCAGCGCCTGCACCGCCTGCTGCTCGACCTGCAGCACAACCCCGATCGGTTCCTCGGGGCCGACGGGGCGCACCGGGCGCTCGTCGAGGAGAAGTGGGCCCTGATCCGCCGGCTGGAGCAGGGCGATCACCTGACGCGCAGGGAGCGGCGGGCCGCCACCCAGCGCATCCGGGAACTCAACACCATCCTGCAGGTCGAGGTGGCGGACAAAGTCGTCGCGGCGCAGCGATCCTTGGCCCGCCTGGACCGGCGTCAGGCCGACACAGAGGTCACCGCGTACCGCGGATACCCGTTCCTGTTCCATCGCGTCGAGGCCGTCGACGCGCTGGTTGATCTCTTGCTCGACATGTCACCAGAGCGCGGCGCGTGACCCCGACTCTGCTGCCGGAGCGGGGACACCGGTGAGCGCTCCCCGCGGCGCCGCGACCGGCGGCGCGCGCGCCGTGGACGTGCGGGGGGTGGTGAAGTCCTACGACCACCGGCCGATCCTGCGCGGCGTGGACCTGGTGGTCGAGGCCGGTCAGACCCTTGCCGTGCTCGGGCCCAACGGGTCGGGGAAGACGACGCTGTTGCGCTTGATCGCGACGCTGGCGTCGCCGACACGCGGCGAGATCACGCTCTTCGGCCAGCCGGCGGGCCCGGTCCCTGAGCTGCGCCGCCGCATCGGTCTGGTGGCGCACGAGTCCCTCCTCTATGACAACCTCACCGTCGCGGAGAACCTGCGGTTCTTCGCGGGGCTGTACGGACTCGCAGCCGGCCGCGTCGACGCGATGCTCACGCAGACGGCGTTGCGACCCATCGCGGGCCGCCGGGCCCGCGTCCTGTCGCGCGGGCAGCGGCAGCAGGTCAACCTGGCGCGGGCGTTGCTGCACGACCCCGACATCCTGATCCTCGACGAACCGTACACCGGCCTCGACGTCACGGCTGCGGAGCGCCTGACCGCGACGCTGCGGACCGACGCCGGCCGCGGCCGGACCGTGATCTTCACGACCCACGATCTCGCCGAGGCCGAGGCGCTCGGCGCGAGCATGACCGTGCTGCTGGGCGGCCGGCTGACCGAGGTCATGCGGCCCGGCAGCCTCGACGACGCCCGGCTCGCCGCGTGGTTCCACCAGGGTCGGCTGTGAGGGTGGTCCTGCGGCTCGTGGCGAAGGACCTCCGCCTCGAGTGGCGGACGCGCGAGATCGTCACCACCATGGGCCTGCTCGCATTCCTGCTCGTCATCGTGCTGGGCGCGGCCCGATCCGATCCGGCCGCGGCGCCGGCCGCGATGTGGGTGACGTATGCGTTCGCGGCCACCCTCGGGTTCACGCGTACGTTCGCGCTGGAGCGGGACCACCTCACCGCGCTGCGGCTCGCGCCGGTCGACCGCGGCAGCGTGTTCCTGGCCAAGGCCCTGGCCAACTGGTTGATGCTGCTGATCGTGCAGGTGATCTCCCTACCGGTCTTCGGCGCGCTGTTCACCGAGGCGGTGTGGGACCGCGCGCCGTCACTCGCCATGCCCATGCTCATGGGCGGCATCGGACTCGCCGCGGTGGGCACGCTCTTCGGCGGGGTCATCGTGCAGGCGCGGCTGCGCGAGGCGCTGCTGCCGATCCTGATGCTGCCCGTGACGCTGCCGTTGCTGATCGCGGCGGTCAGCGCCACGACCGCGCTGCTCGATGGCCGGCCGATGGCGGCCATCGGCGCGCAATTGCAGCTCCTGGGGGCCTTTGATATACTTTTCGTTACGATTAGCTGGCTGCTCTTCGACTTCGTGCTGGAGGAGTGACCGTCCCCCCGCCGTGATGCGCGCCCTGCTGCTTGCCGGAACGCTGCTCATGCTGGTCGGCACCGCGTGGGCCCTGCTGGCGGCGCCCACGGAGGTCTTTCAGGGCATCCCCCAGCGCATTATGTACGTCCACGTACCCGGCGTCATCACGGCCTACGCCGCGCTGGCCGTGGTCTTTGCGGGCAGCGTCCTCTTCTTGTGGAAGCGCGACCCGCGCTGGGATCGGCTGGCGCACGCGGCGGCCGAGCTCGCGGTGGTGTTCATCTCGATGACATTGCTCTCGGGCGCCATCTGGGGCAAGCCGGTGTGGGGCACCTGGTGGAGCTGGGATGCCAGGCTGACCACGACCCTGATTCTGTGGTTCATCTACGTCGGCTACCTGGTGGTGCGCGCGTGGGCGCCCGGAACGCGGGGCGCGCGGGCCGCGGCGGTGATCGGCATCGTGGGCGTATTGGACATCCCGCTGATCCACTGGTCGGCCATCCTGCTGCGCACCCTGCACCCGCAACCCACGGTCTTCCGGCCCGAGGGTCCGGCCCTGCCGGCGTCGATGCTCGCGCCGCTCGTCATCAACATCGTGGCGTTCCTGGCGATCTTCGCCGCGCTGCTCGCCCTGCGCGTGCGGCAGGAGCGCACGCTGGCCCGACTGATCGAGGCGCTCGAGGGCGCATAGCGTCGTGGGGTTCGTCGTCGCCGCGTACCTCGTCGTCGCTGCGCTCTTCGCCGGCTATGCCATCACGCTCGCGGCGCGGCAGCGGCTGATCGCGGACATGGCCGAAGCGGCCACCACCCCGAAGGAGCGACCATGACCACCAAGCGCAAGCTGCTGATCGGGTCGGTGATCATCGTGCTGGCTCTCGGGTTCGTGGCCTACCAGGGTGTCAGGTCCTCGATGGTCTACTACCTGACGCCCACCGAGTTCAAACGCAAGCCCGAACTGCGCCACAACAAGATCCGCATGGCCGGCAAGGTCGTGCTCGGCTCGGTCGCCAAGTCCGAGGGCCACGTGCGGTTCGAGATCACCGATGGCATCACGCCGTACCGTGTCAGTTACACCGGACCGCTGCCCGATCTCTTCGCGGAGGGCCGCGAGGTGCTCGTCGAGGGACGGGTTGACGACGCCGGGGTCATCCAGGCGGCGCAGGTCATCTCCACGCACCCGCCCGAGTACAAGGCTCCCGAGCACTAGTCCATGAGTCCGGGAGCGCTCGTTCTCGCGGTCGCGGTGGTCTGGCTCGCGGTGCTCGTCGCGCTCTTCCGCGTCGTGGCGCAGATGGAGCGCGTTGAGCGCGAGGTCGCGGCGCTGGATGCCCAGGCCCGGCCGGTGCCAGGGGCGCGCCGTGGGTGACGTCGGCCGCTTTGCCTTGTACGCGGCGGTCGTCGTGGCCTGCTACGGCCTGGCGGTCACGATCCTGGGCATCCGGTGGACGCACGGCGGATTCCTCGAGGCCGGCCGGCGCGCGGTGACGGTGTGGGCCCTCGTCATCGCGTTGGCGTGCGCAGCGTTGTTCACCGCGTTCTTGACCCGCGATTTCTCCGTGCGGTTCGTGGCCGGCGCGAGCGAGTCGACCCAGTCAACGTTCTACACGATCGCCGCGTTCTGGGGCGGGCACGACGGCGCGCTGCTGCTGTGGGGCGCGATCCTCGCCCTGTATATGGTCGCCGGCACGTACAGCCTCCGCGCGTACCCCGACCTGCAGGCGCCGGCGGTGGCCACGCTGTTTGTCATTGCGGCGTTCTTCTCGCTACTGCTGGCCACGGCGAGCAACCCTTTCACGCCGTTGGTGCCGCCGCCGCCCGACGGCCAGGGGCTCAACCCGCTGCTGCGCAACCCGTGGATGGCCGCCCACCCGCCGACGCTGTACCTGGGCTTCGTCGGAATGAGCGTGCCATTCGCGCTGGTCGTCGGCGCGATGATCACCGGCCGGCTCGACGACACGTGGATCGTCCTGGCGCGGCGCTGGGTGATCGTCGCCTGGATGTTCCTCACCCTGGGGCTGCTCTTCGGGGCCAAGTGGTCGTACGTCGTGCTGGGCTGGGGCGGCTACTGGGCGTGGGATCCGGTGGAGAACGCGGCGTTCATGCCGTGGCTGACCGCGACCGCCTGGATGCACTCGATCCAGATCCAGGAGCGCCGCGGCATGCTCGTGACGTGGAACGTGGCGCTGCTGCTCATCACTTTTGGCTTGACGATCTTCGGCACGTTCCTCGTGCGCAGCGGCGTGCTGTCGTCGATCCACGCGTTTGCGCAGTCGCCGATCGGGTACTTCTTCCTGGCATTCCTCGCCGTGCTCCTGATCGGCTCGTTCGCGCTGCTGGTCTGGCGGTGGGACATGCTGAAGAGCCGCGGCGCGGTCGAGTCGGTCGTCAGCCGTGAGACCGCCTTCCTGGCCAACAACCTGCTCTTCCTCGCCGCCGCGGTGGTCGTCTTCCTCGGCACGATCTTCCCCGCGCTCACCGAGGCATTCCGCGGGGTGAAGATCAACGTCGGCCCGCCGTACTTCAACCTCGTGATGATCCCGATCGCGATTGGGATCCTGCTGCTGATGGGCATCGGGCCGCTGCTGCCGTGGCGGCGCGCGACGCCCGAGCAGCTCTCCCGCAACTTCATGTGGCCGGGCGCCGTGGCCGTGCTGCTGGCCGTGCTGCTGGCGGTGGCCGGCGTGCGCGAGCCCGGTGCGCTGCTGGTCTTTGCGCTATCGGCGTTCGTACTGGCGACGATCGGTCTGGAACTGGTGCGGGGGACGGGAGTGCGCATGCGCCGGGGCGAGAGCCTGCCGCTGGCCGTGGCCCGGCTGATCGGCCGGAACCGGCGACGCTACGGCGGCTACACGGTGCACTTCGGGATTCTGGTGATGCTGGTGGGGATCGCCGGCAGCAGCGCGTTCGACACGCAGGCCGCGGCCTGGTTGCGGCCCGGTGAGCGGTTCCAGGTCGGACGCTACACCGTGCAGTTCGACGGGCTCAGCGCCGCCGAGCAGCCGGGGATTGACATCACCAATGCGACGCTGCGCGTCTGGGCGGGGCGGCGGCCGCTCGGGGTCTACACGCCGCAGCGCCTGTTCTACCGCACCCAGGAGCAGCCGATGCACCACGTGGCGATTCGGTCCTCGCCGCGCGAAGACCTGTACCTGATCCTCTCAGAGTGGAACCCGGACGGCCGGGCGCAGATCCGGGTGCTGATCCATCCCCTGGTCTCGTGGCTGTGGGCCGGCGGCCTGATCATCGCCCTCGGCGTCGTGCTCGCCGTGTTGCCCGAGTCGTGGCGCCGCCTTGCACCCGCGGCCTGGTCCGCGCGACCGCAGACCACGCCGCCGCTGTCGGTTGAGGGAACTCCGGGCGCCTCGTGATCGAAGCCGTCTTCTTCCTCGTGGCGCTCCTGGCCGCGGTCTATCTCCTGGCGCCGACGTTTCGGCGCACAGCGCCGCCGCCGCCGTCCGATCCGCACATCTCGCTCGAGGCCGCGCAGGCGTCCGCGCTGCGGTCGCTGCACGATCTGGAACTCGACTGGGGCACCGGCAAACTCTCGGACGAGGACTATCGCGCGCAGCGCGCGGCCCTGGAAGCTGAGCTGGCCGCGGTGGTCCGGAAGATGTCGGGAGGCCCGCCGATCTCATGAGGCGTACGCTCGCGAGGCGCGATCGCGCAGGGCTGGCGCGCGCGCCCGGCCTCCTGGTCGGCATCACGGTGCTGGCGGCGATGTCAGCTGGCGTGACGGCCGCGACGCCGGGCGGGCCGGCCGGACCGGTTCCCGGTGGGGCGCCGGGGTCCGGCGTCATTCGCGGAACCGTGCGCAACGCGACCACCGGCGCGCCGGTGGCCGGCAGCCCGATCCAGCTCGTGTTCATCGCGGGGCAGAGCGCTGAACCGGCGGGCACAGCGCGCAGCGACGCCGCGGGTCGCTTCGAGTTCCGCCAGTTGCCGGACGGCCGCTACCTGATCACCGCGCGGCATCAAGGCGTCTCGTATGCGACGCACGCGGTGCTCAGCGGTGGTGCGGCCGAAGTTACGGTGCGGGTGTACGATGCCTCGACGCTGGTGCCGCTGCGCGTGTCGCTGCTCGGGATGGCCGTCGACGTGCAGCGGGGGTTCGTGCGTGTCAACGAGGTCCTGCACCTCCAAAACCCGACGACCCGTACGTTCCTTGGTGACGTGACCGTGGCGTTGCCGGACGGCGCGCGCTTCATCGTGTACAACGACGGATTCCATCAGCCGCGCGCGAGCGGTGCGGCCATCACCGACCGGTTGATCGTCCGGCCCGGCGGGCATCAACTGGCCTACACGTACTCCGTGCGCGGCGACGGCGACGTCTCGCTGAACCGGCGTCTGTCGTGGCCGGTCGACCGCCTCGAGTTGTTCGTGGCCGCGCCGGCCGAGGCGCGCTCGCCGCGCCTGCAGGCGCTGCCGTCGGTCGTCGGTGACGACGGCCGCACGTTTACCCGGGCGTCGGGCCGTGCGGTGCCGCCCGGCGAGCTGACCATGGTCATCGCCGGCGTGCCGCCCACACGGCTCTGGGTGGCGCCCGCGGCCGCCGGCCTGCTCGCGGCGCTCCTCATCGCCGGGCTGATGGTCGCCATCTCGAGAACGCTCGCGTAGCTCGATCATGCCGCGGGAGGAATTGCGGGTGCCGCGCAGAACCAACCTGCCTGTCAGGATGCTCCGCATGCCGTCACGGACCCTTCGCGCGCTGTTCATCCTGGGTGTGCTCGCCGTTGTGACCTCCGGCTGCCAGCCGACCGTGGGCGTCGGCAGCGCCGCCACGACCGGTGCCGGCCTGACCCAGGCGCCCGCTCCTCTGCCGATTGCGCCGACAACGCCGCGGCCGTCCGCGGAGCGCGGCCGACAGGTCTACGAGCGCGCGTGCTGGCCCTGCCACGGCAACGAGGGGTTCGGCGATGGCCCGGCCGCGGCCGGGTTGATCGCGCCGCACAAGAACCCGATGACCGACTTCTTCGGCATGTTCGGGATGAAGCTCAAGGGTGAAGACCTGCCCTCGCGGCCGGCGAACTTCCACAACCAGGTGGCGCAGCGGCTCAACGCGCCCGTGGCCCTGTTCGAGACGATCAAGCTCGGCCGTCCCCACACCGCGATGCCGGCGTTCGGACCCAAGGCCGCGTACGGCGCGAATCGCGGATTCCCGACGCTGCGCGACGCGCAGATCTGGGACGCGCTCTTCTACGTGAAGACCTTCTCCACCACGCCGGCCACCGTGGCGCTGGGCCGCGATATCTACCGTACCCGCGCGCTCGACATTGGCGGCGGCCGCACGGCGACGTGTGCCGCGTGCCACGGCCCGGCGGGCGACGGCCAGGGGGGCGCTCTCAGCGGGGAGATGGCCGGCCGGGTGTGGGGATGGGCCACCGGTGACGGACACGGGATCTTCACCAACGTGAACCTGATGTTGCAGCGCAAGCCGTCCGAGTTGTACCAGGCAATCTGGACAGGCCGGGGGCTCATGCCAGCCTATCAGGGCAAGTTGAAGGAAGACGAGGTCTGGGCGCTGGTGGACTACGTCTGGACGTTCATCTACGACTACCGGCCGGCGCGCGGCCAACAGTAGGTGGAGCGCATGGTGCACGATTCCAGGATGGACCGCCGTCGGTTCCTCAAGCTGGCGGCCAGTCTACCGCTGGTGGGCGGGCTTGTCGCGTTCGGATCGCCACTGCTGCGGTACCTCAAGCCGAATGTGGATCCGTTCGCGATCATCACGCCGACGGCCCACGACGCCGCGACGGGCGAGCCGGTGGTTGCCGCGTCGCTGTCCGAACTGGCTAGGCCGTGGGACTACCGGTACTTCGTCTTCACGCAGAAGTACCCGCAGTATACTCCCGACGGGTTCAAGACGCAGGCCGTGCCCGGCGTCGTGATCCGGCTGCCAAACAAGATCCGTCTGCCGTGGGGGTGGGTACGGACGCTGGGCGAGACGCCGCAGTTCACGGAGCACGAGATCATCGCGTTCTCGCGTATCTGTCCGCACCTCGGGTGCATCTACAACTTCGTGCCGGAGTGGCGCGAGGTGACCTCGGGCTATGGCGGCTATGTGCCGCCGGAGAACAAGCGACACGCGCTGATGGCGTGTCCGTGCCATTTGAGCATCTACGACCCGGCCGACCCCAACGAGCCGGGCAAGGTGCTCTCCGGGCCGGCGCCCCGCGCTCCGCGCACGTTCTTTTACGAGATCAGCGATGGCCGCATCCTGGTCAAGCGCGTCGAGCCCGGCGGCATTGCGTGACGCGCGCCATGAGACATCGGCGGACGTGGTGATCGCGTGACGGCGCTGCTGGCGAGTCTGAGCGAGTGGTACCGCGACCGGCGGTCGAAACTCAACCTGTTCGACGAGACGCTGGTCGACCAGCAGGCGAATCCGCTCTACCTGCTGGGACCGATGCTCTACTACTTCTGGATCGTGACGGTCGCGACCGGCATTCTGCTGATGTTCTGGTACGAACCCACGCCCACCGGCGCGTACAACTCCATCCTGCGCATCCAGCACGAGATTCCGCTGGGCTGGTTGTGGCGCGGGATGCACAAGTACGCCGCCGACGGCGTCATCCTCTGTATCATCCTGCGCCTCTACCGCCAGTATTTCCTGGGCGAGTACAAGAAGCCGGGCGAGCTCACGTGGATCTGGTCGTTCGCCGGCCTGATTCTGGCGATGATCTCGGGCATTACCGGCTACCTGTTGATCTGGAACCAGCGCGCCTTCTGGGCGGCGAAGACCGTACTCACCGTGCCGGTCTACTTCGACGAGCTGACCGCGAAGATCCCGATCATCGGCGAGCGCTTCCAGCTGGGGTCGATGATCGCCTATCTCTTCCTGGGCGGGCCGGCGGTGGGCGCGGCGACGCTGACGCGCTTCTACGCGTTGCACTTCGGCATCTCGATCGCGCTGCTGATCGTGGCCGAGGTCTTCTACTATCGCACGCGGCGCCGGCGGCTCAACATGTCGCTCGTGCCGATCCTGTTGTTCACCGCCATGCTCATGGCGACCAGTTACCTGCTGCCCGCCGAACTCGGGCGGCGCGCGGACCCGAACCGCACGCCGCTGCCGATCCTGTCGGACTGGTACTTCCTGGCGCTGTATCAGTATGTCAAGTACACGCCGCCGCTGTGGGCGGGGCTGGGGCCCGGGCTGCTCATCGGATTTGGCATGCTCGTTCCCCTCTTCGACCGGAGCAAGGGGCGCCGGCCAATGGAGCGCCCGTTCTTCTTCGTGGTCGGCGTGCTGGCCCTCGTGTACTTCCTGGTCTTCACGACTCTCATCATGTTCAACATCGCCGTGATCGAGCGCGAGCCGCCCCTGGTTCTGTTGACCACCCTGATCGTCCTGACGGGCGCGCTGGTGTGGGAGCTGCGGTTCCGGCGGCGGCAGGCGCTGGCCACTCGGGCCGCAGCGGCTGCGCCGCGGCGGCCGGCGGGCGCGCACTCGTAACCCATGCGAACCATCGCGTCGTGGGTGGCGTTTGGCGCGGCGGTCGCGTCGTTCTCCAAGCTGTGGGTGGGCGTCCGCAGCGGCCTAGAAGGCCAGCGCCTCTACGGCGCGCTCGAGGCGGTGTGGTGGATGACGTTGTTCTTGGGCAGCATGGCGTACCTCGCCTTCGTGATCTACGCGGCCGACCGCGCGGCCGGTCGCGCCAAGCGCGCGCTGCCGCTGTTCGACCGGATGCTCGACCGGCCCCGGCCGAAGGCGCGGCAGGCAGGAGCAGGCCGTGAGTCCTGATCGCCGGCGCTATGTGACCGGTGTGTATCTGCTGTCCCTCCTGGGGATGGGGTGCGCCGTGCTGGTCGTGGTCGGCGAGGTGTTCGGTGGACCCGAGCGGCGGATTTTCTGGAATCTCGGCGGCGCGGCACTCGGCGGCATCTTCATCATCTACGGTGTGATTCTATTGCTGCTCCGCAAGCTGGGGCTGGTCGGCCCTCGGAGGGCCGAACGCTAGGGGGCTGGCGTGTACCGGAGAGCCTTGACGGCGTTGCAGCGGTGGACCCTGCGCCTGGACGTGGCGATCAACAAGGTCTACCCATCCGACCTCAACCCGCTGTACTACACCGGCGGGCTGACGAACCTGTTCCTCTTTACCCTCGTGCTCTCCGGCATCTTCATCTTCTTCTACTACGTGCCGAGCCTGTCGGGCGCTCACCAGTCCGTGGCCTACCTCACCGAGCGGGTGCCGTACGGCGGGCTCATCCGCGGCATTCACCGGTACGCGGCGGACGCATTCATCGTCGCGGCGTTGCTGCACCTGTTCCGCAACTGGTTCACCGATCGCTACCTGTTCTCTCGTGACTCGCCCTGGATCTCCGGGATGTTCCTCCTGATCTTCGGCGGGTTCATCGGGATCACGGGGTACATCCTGGTATGGGACGTGCGCGGGCTGGTGGTGTTGTCGCAACTCCTGACTCTGCTCCACGCGGTCCCGCTGCTCGGCCCGACGCTGGCCTGGGTGCTGCAGGCCGGGGTGGGAATCTCGGAGGAGACCCTGCCGCGCATCCTGTACCTACATGTCGGTCCCGCGTCACTGCTCTACGGGCTGTTGTGGTGGCACTACGTCCGGCTGCGGCACCCGAAGGTCTGGCCGCCGGCCACCTGGGTGCTCGTGTCGCTCGGCGTGGTCACCCTGCTAGCGGCCCTCGTGCCCGCGGTCTCGGGCGAGCCCGCGACACCCGGCGCGACGCCCCGGACCTTCTGGCTCGACGTCTTCTACCTGGTGCCGCTGTGGCTGGTCGGCTATCTGCCGCCGCTGCTCGTCGTGCTCATCGTCGCCGCGATCTTCATCGCCGGATTCGTCATCCCGTACGTCACCCGCGAGACGCCCGAGGCGATGGGTCCACGGCACCCGGGCGTGGCGCAGGTGATCGACGGCAACTGCACGGGCTGTGAGCTGTGCTACTACGATTGCCCGTACAACGCGATCGTGATGGTGCCGTCCCCGTACCCGGGCCAGACGCGGGCTGCGGCCAACCGCAAGCTGCTCGCGGCGGTCCTGGACTCGCGCTGTGTCGAGTGCGGCATCTGCATCGGGGCCTGCCCGTTCGAGGCGCTGGAGTTGCCCGGATTCCTCGAGAGCGACGTGCAGCGCCGCGTCGCCGAGGCGGTGCGCGCATGAGCACCCAGACGTCGATGACGACGGGCACGGCCGGAACCGGCGCCGCGCCGCGCGTGGTGGGATTCGTCTGCGACTGGGCCGTCGCCACGACGGACCTGCTCGACAATGCAGGCCGGCTGCGCGCCCACCCCACGGTGGTGGTGATCCGCGTGCCGTGTTCCGGCTTTATCCGGCCATCGTGGCTCGAGGACGCGCTCAAGGCCGGTGCGCAGGGCGTGTTCGTCGTCGGCTGCCCATACGGCGACTGCCTGAACCGTGAGGGCAACTACCTGATGCGCGAGCGCATCGACCAGCTTCAGCGTCGCCTGCAGCGGCGCAAGATCGAGCCGGAGCGGCTGGTCATGATGGCCCACGGCTTGCACGACCGCGACGCATTTCTTGCCGAGGTGGCGGCGATGCTCGAGGCTCTGCGCGCCCTCGGTCAGGGGCAGCCGGCGCGCGCCGCGATGCCGGTGTCCGGCCGGGAGGGCGGGCAATGACCAGGCAGCCACTGCGCGTCTGGGTCGCGTACCTGGTCTTCTACCTGTTGTTCTTCCTGCTGCTGCTCTTCGTGGCGTCGTTTGGGCTGATCGCCGAGGCCTGATCGGCGCATGGATACCGATCTCGCCGGCATCTACAAGCCCATCGCCGCTGACCTCGAGGCGCTCGACGGGCTGCTCCGGCGCGAACTCTCCACCGACGACCCGTTTATCGGCGAACTGGTGCAACACGTCCTCTCGACGCGCGGCAAGCTCATCCGGCCGGCGCTCGCGTTGCTGTCGGCCTCGGCGTGCGGCGGCGCCGACGAGCAGCGCCTCTATCTGGCAGGCACGGTCGAGCTGATCCACATCGCGTCGCTGATTCACGACGACATCATCGACGCTGCCGACCTACGGCGCGGCGTGTCAACCGTGAACCTCTTGTGGGGCAACCAGATCGCGGTGCTGCTCGGCGACTACTTGTTCGCCACCGCGTTCGATCTCGTGAGCCGCATCCGACATCCCGAGGTGGCGCCTGCCGTGGCGCTGGCCGCGGTGGCGATGAGCCAGGCTGAGATCCAAGCGGTCAAACTGGGCGGTGAGCCCCACGAGGACGAAGCCGCCTACTTCGCGATCATCGAGGGCAAGACCGCCCGGCTCTTCGCGGCGGCGTGCCAGGCCGGCGCGTTGATCGCGGGCGCGCCCCGCGCCGCTAGCGACGCGCTGGCCGCCTTTGGTTTGAACTGGGGCATCTCCTTTCAGATCACGGATGACGCGCTCGATCTCACGGGCACGCCCGCCTCGCTCGGTAAGCCGGTCGGCAGCGACATCGACGCCGGGAAGGTCACCCTGCCGGTGATCGCCGCGCTTCGGCGGGCGTCGGACGGCGACCGGGAGCGGCTGCGCGCCCTTGTGCAGCATGCGTCCGGCGACGGCGCGCTCGCGGAGCTGCGCGTCATCGTCGACCGGTACGATGGCGTTCGCGTGGCGATGGAGACCGCGCGGCGCTACGCCGATCGCGCCGCCGCCGCGCTCGATACGGTGCCAGCCGGTCCGGCGAAGCGCAGCCTGCTCGACCTCGCCGAGTTCGTCCTCGCGCGGGCCCGCTGAGGCGGCCGGGAGGGGGACTCGCCGTCAACCTCTCCGGAGTGGCCTGGACCCTCAACGTCGCCGCGCTCGGCGTCGGCACACACCTGGCCGTCGCACTATTTCTGACCCTGCGGTACGTCGATGTCCGGAGGCGCCAGCTCGGCTTGTGGGCGCTGGCCTTCGCGCTGCTGACCGCGCATGAGGTGGTCGAGGTACTCATGGCGGCTACGCCGGCCTGGCTGGTGCTCCGGCACCTGCTCGTGCTCGCGCCCGCGACGCTGCTCCTCGGGTCGTTCCCCGAGAACCGCGGCGTGCTCCCCGCTGTGTCCGGGTTGGCGGCGCTGGCCGCGGCCTCGGCGTGGCCGCTGACAGCCGACGGCCGCGTCTGGCCCTGGGCCTCGCTAGCCGCGTCCGCGGTGGCCGGCTTCGTGTTCCTCGCCGTTGCGCGGTCGTACAGCCGTTTCGAGGCCGAGCACGGGGACGCGGCCACCGGGCTCGTGGCCTGGGGATTCGCGCTCACGGGGTGTTTGCAGTTCGCGTACCCGTTCCTGCGGCCGTCGGCCTGGGGGAGCGTAGTGGGCGCGATGCTGAGCGGCGTGTTCACGCTGATGCTCGGGGTCGGCCTCGTCCTGCGCACCTGGCAGGACGTCCGTGAACTGGAGCTCATGAACGCCATCGGCCGGGCGCTGAACCGGTCGCGTGAGATCCGCGAGGCGCTAGGCGAGACCCTGGGCCTGGTGGTTTCGCTGCTGGGGGTAGAGAGCGGGTGGGTGTTCCTGCGCGAGCGTGACCGGCATGTCGTGGCCGCGAGCCACGGGCTGCCAGAGGCGCTTGCGGCCGGCGGCGGCGCGCGCATGGCCGGCGAGTGCCGGTGCCTGACCATGCTGGCCGCCGGGCAGTTGCCGCTGCCGGTCAACGACGTGGACTGCCAGCGGCTGGAGCAGGCGGGCATCCGGCCGGCCCGGCACGCGAGCGTGCCCTTGCGCGCGAGCCGGTCGACCGTCGGCCTGATGAACCTCGTGCTGCCGCGGGGCCGGGCGTTCGACCCCAGGAAGCTGCAGATGCTCTCGGTGGTCGGGCAGCAGATCGGCGTGGCGGTGGAACGGGCCCTGCTCTTCGACGAGGTCGCATCCAAGGAACGCATGCGGGGTGAGCTGATCGAGAAGCTCCTGACCGCGCACGAGGACGAGCGCCGGCGCATCGCGCGTGAGCTGCACGATGAAGCCGGCCAGGCTCTCACCGCGCTCATCGTGAACTTGGAGCTGGCTTCCCAGGAGCCGTCGCCGGAGCGTCTACGCGCGCAGTTGAAGCAGTTGCGCGATCTCGCCGAGCGGACGCTGAGCGATATCCGGCGCCTGATCTACGACCTGCGGCCGTCGATTCTCGACGATCTAGGGCTGGCCGCGGCGCTGCGCTGGTACGCCAAGAACCTGCTGGACCCGCGGGGGATCGCCTGGACGCTTTCGGTCAGCGGGATCAGCGGCCGCCTCCCGGCCGGGCTCGAGACCGTGGCGTTTCGTCTCGTACAGGAGGCCCTGACGAACGTGCTGCGCCACGCCGAGGCGTCGAAGGTCAGTGTCAGCGTGGCCGTCTCCGGCAGGGAGCTGGATGTGCGCATTGAAGACAACGGCCGGGGCTTCGATCCTCAGCGGCCGCGATCGGCCGGTCGCACCGGGGGCTTCGGGCTGCTCGGGATGCAAGAACGCGTGGAGCTCGTAGGAGGACGATGGGAAGTCCAATCCACACCAGGCGTCGGGACCGTCGTCAGCGCCACCCTGCCGATTCGCGACGAGGGAGCGGCGGTGTGAAGAAGACGCGGGTGGTGATCGCGGACGATCATGCGATTGTTCGCGAGGGGGTCCGTATGATCCTCTCCGCCCACTCGGACATCCAGGTGGTCGGCGAGGCCGGCAGCGGCGACCAGGCGGTGGCCATGGCGCAGACGCTTCGCCCCGAGGTCGTCATCATGGATATCAGCATGCCCGGGATGAGCGGGATCGAGGCGACGCAGCAGATCCGGCAGCGCGCGCCCGACGTGAACGTGCTGGCGTTGACCATGCACGAGGACGAGCACTACGTCTTTCAGCTCCTGAAAGCCGGCGCATCAGGTTACGTGCTCAAGCGCGCCGCGGCGACCGACCTGGTGGACGCCGTGCGCGCCGCGGCGCGCGGCGAGGCGTTCCTGTACCCTTCCGTCGCGAAGACCGTCGTCACCGACTACCTGCGGCGGCTCGAACGAGGCGAGGCCGAGCGGAAGCCGTATGACGGGCTCACCGAGCGCGAGCGCGAGGTGCTGGCGCTCATCGCCGAGGGCCACACCAACCAGGAGATCGCGGGACGGCTCTTCATCAGCATCAAGACGGTACAGACGCACCGGGCGCACATCTTCGAGAAGCTCGGCCTTCACGATCGGACCGAGCTCGTGCGCTACGCGATCCGCGTGGGGCTCATCGAGGCGTAGCGCCGTGGGTGCCACGAGGAGGGACGCATGACGTTTGCCTGCTCCGGGCACGCGCGGACCGCGCGGCAGCGCTGGTTCATCAACCGGCTGGCCGGTGTGCTGCGCGCGCGTGGCCTTGAGGAAACGTCGCCAGACCTAGCGCCCCGAATCGTGCTGCACCTGGCCGATCGCGAGACGCCGCGCGCCTTCCGCCGGCGGGCACAGGCCACCTTCGTCGTCGCCGTCGTCGAGGGCCCGCCGCCCGAGGGCATGGTGCTGCCGGCGCTCTACCCGCTGCTCGTGCGCACCCTGGCCAACATGCTCATCTACGTGGTGACCGACGCCGCGCCGTCGCGGGCCTACGTCGTGACCCTTGAGCAGGGCTACTTCGTGATCGAGGATGCCGAGGACGACGCGTTCTTCACGCAGTTGTTCGATCGACTCTACCCGCTTGCTTCGGCCCAGCTCGTGATCAACAACGAATTCCACGCGGACCTCGAGCCCGAGTTGTGGGGCGGTGACGAGCTGACCGCCGCGCTCGCGGACGCCGGCCGCCGTCTCGATGCGCTCAACCTGCTGCCCGCGCCGTTTCCCATCGACGAGATCCTCGGACCGCGGGACATGGCCCACGTGCGACGGCTGTTCGGTATCGGCGGGCTTTCATACGGCAACCTGAGCGTGCGCAAGGACGCGCGGCGGTTCTGGATGAGCGCGAGCGGCGTCAACAAGGCGGCGATGAAGACCATCGGCCGGGACATGCTGATGGTCAAGGGGTATGACGCCGAGCGGAACGTGATCCTGCTGAGCGTCCCTCCGTCGATCGAGCCGCGGCGGGTTTCGGTGGACGCGATCGAGCACTGGATGATCTACACGCAGCACCCGGGCGTCGGCGCGATCATCCACGTGCACGCGTGGATGGAGGGCATTGCGTCCACGCAGATCCAGTATCCGTGCGGCACGCTCCAACTCGCCGAGTCGGTGGCCGGGCTCGTGGCGTCGAGTCCGGATCCCACGAGGGCCGTGGTCGGCATGCGCAACCACGGCATGACGATCACCGGGCCGAACCTCGCGGATATCCTGTCGCGGATCGAGGGCCGGCTGCTCCCCCGCGTGCCGATGGCCTGACCTCACTGGCCCACCTTCCAGCGGTGCGGAACGTGGCAGACCGTGCAGGCGGTCGTCTTCAGGACCGCCTCAGGGTGCATGTCGCTCTTCGGCTTCTCGTGGCATGACCGGCAAGCCACCACCGGCTGGCGGCGCTCGTGCGGTTTGTGGCACGCGCCGCAGGGGAACTGCATCGGCGCGTTCCGCGGCCACGATCCCACCTGCGACGGCATCAGGCTGTGGCACTGCAGGCAGGTCTGCCGGCCCGGCCGTAGCGGGCTGTCCGGCCGCAAGAACTCGTGGCACTCGGTGCAGTGCATGTCGGCCATGGCGCGAATCTTCACGACGCGTTCGCCGCGCGTCTGGGCGACGTGGCACGTACCGCAGACCTCGGTTGGCGGCTTGAAGCGATGGATCGCCGGCGCGTGACACACCACGCACTCGATCGCGCGCTGTCCGACGTGGACGGTGTGGCCGGCCGTCGCCTCGACCTGCCGCCAGCGCGGGTTGCCGCTCTCGTGACACCGCGCGCAGACTTCTTTGGGAACGACCGCATGCGTGCCCACGCGCTGCGGCTGCCGCACCACGAACGTGATGACCTGCTTGGCGCTCGCGACGATACTGGCCTCGTGGCACGCGTGACAGGTCACGGTCCGGTGCTCGCTGGTCTGCCAGCGTGTCCACGCTTCTTCCATGGTGTGGCAGTTGCGGCAGAATGCGGGGTCATTCATCGTGTACTCGTACCCACGATACGCGGAGTACACGCCGGACACGGCGAAAGCCAGACCGAGCACCGCAACGACGACGCCGACGGGACGCGGGAGCGCGGCCATCCGCTGGCTCAGCGCGCTGAGCCATACGAGAACTCGCTTCAGTAGAGCACCTCGAAGGACGCGGCCGGCCGCCCCACCGCGGCCGGGCTGTGAGAAGTGGATTCCCCGCGCGCCGGCGAAACCCCTCTGTACAGGCCCGGGCGGCGGCCGCGTGGCGGTGCGCCGGGGGCAGGCAGGGAGCCGACATGGAACGTCTGGCCTTCGTGTTCTTCGTGTACGGTTTGGCCTTCTTCGCGATGGGCCTGGCGATCGCGTTGGAGTCCCGTCGGCCCAGCGACCTCCGGTTGAGCCGGCCCCTGCGGTACCTGGCGGCCTTCGGCCTGTTGCACTCGGCCGTCGAATGGCTCGACATGTGGTTGATCGGTCCCGGCGCCGCGGGCGCGAGCGCGCCCACGCTTCGCGTGCTGCGGATCGGCCTGTTCGCCGTGTCCACGGTCGCGCTCGCGCAGTTCGGGGCCGACCTCATCGCGGCGGTCAGGCCCGTCTTGCGGCTCGTCCGCTGGATCCCGCTGGCACTCCTCCTGTTCTGGACCGCCAACCTGGCGGTGATCCCGCACCTGGTTGACGTCCCGGTGGGCGCCGTGGCGCGATCGGCGTCCTGCGCGCGGTGTCACCTGGCGGAGAGTGCGGCGCCGATCCCCCCCTCGCCGCGCGCGCCGCTCGGCCCGGCGACGCCGCTGGCCGACGTCTGGCTGCGGTACTCGATCTATTTGCCTGGTTCGGTCCTGGCCGCCGTGGGGTTCGCGATGGAGGGGCGGCGGCTGGCGTCCGACGGCTACGCGGCCATTGCGCATGACTGCCGATGGACCGCGATCGCGTTCGTCGCCAACGCGGTGATGGCCGGACTCATCGTGCCGCCGGCACCGATCTTCCCGGCCTCGGTGCTGAACTACGACCGGTTCCTGTCGGTCGCCGGTGTGCCGCCGCAGCTCATCAGGGCGGTCATCGCGGTGGTGATCGCCGGGCTCATCCTGCGGGTCCTGCGGGTTTTCGAGGTCGAGGCCGCCGGACGCCTGGCCCGCGCGACCCAGGCGCGGCTGGCCGCGCAGCAGGAAACCCTTGCCGCGGTCGAGGCGGCGCGGGCCGAGGCCGAGACCTGGACCCGCACGCTCGAGGACCGCGTGACCGCGCGCACGGCGGAGCTCGAGCGCCGCACACGCGAGCTGGCCGCCCTGAACGCCATCGCCGGGACTGTGACGAGTTCGCTCGACCTCCACAAGATCCTCGAGGACACCCTGGACCAGGTGCTCGCCCTGGTGGGCGGCGACGGCGGCGGGGTGACGCTGTTCCCGCCGTCGCCCGGCGGTGCCGTGACCCGCGTCGTGCGCGGGCCGGCCGGTGCGCACATCGACCGCGTCGGTGAGTTCGAGCCGGGGGCCACGGCGACCGGGTCCGTGACGTTTCCGGACGATGGCTCGACGCGGCCGTTTGTGAAGGTGCCGCTGCGCGCCAAGGATCGCTTGCTCGGCGAGATGACGGTGCTCGGGCCGCCGGGCGAGCACTTCAGCTACGCCGAGGTTAACCTGCTCTCGACGGTGGCCCAGCAGGTCGGGGTCGCGGTGGAGAACGCGCGGCTGTTCGGCGAGACCGCGGCCCGCCGACGCGAGGCGGAGATGCTCTACCGGTTGGGCACCGAGATCACCGCGCTCTCCGACGTGGAGCGTGTGCTGCAGTTGGTGGTGGCCAGCGCGCGGGAGTTGCTGGCCTCGGACGCGGCCCTGCTGAGCCTCCTGGACGACACGCACGGCCGGCTCGTGATCCGCGCGGCGACCGGCCTGCGCACCGATGCCCTGATGGGCGTCACCATGAGCGCCGGACAGGGTGTCTCGGGCCGCGTCGTGCAGACCGGCCAGCCCCTCATCGTGTCCGACTATGTCGCGGACCCAGGTATCACGCATGAGCTCGACGGGATCATCCGGCAGGAGGGCCTTCAGACCTTTCTGGGCGTACCGGTCTCGGCGCGCGGGCGCACGATCGGTTGCCTGACCGTGGCGTTTCGCCGCGTGCGGCCCGTGACCGACGACGATGTGCGGCTGCTGGCGCGCATGGCCAACCAGGCGGCGATCGCCATCGAGAACGCACGGCTGTACGAGCAGGTGCAGAGCCTGGCGATCCTCGAGGAACGCGATCGCCTGGGCCGCGAGATGCACGACAGCCTCGGGCAGAGCCTGGGGCTGCTCAACCTCAAGGTCAAGCTGGTCGAAGACCTGGTGGCGGCCGGCCGCATCGCCGAAGCCCAGGAGGAGCTGGCCCAGGCGCGCCAGACGATCCGTGAGGCGTACGACGAGGTGCGGCACGCGATCCTTGGGCTGCGCACCTCCGGCGCCCGCGAGGACCTCGAGGTCGCGCTGCGCGTGCAGGTTGCCCGGTTTCGCGAACAGGCCCGGCTGCCGGTGACACTCGACGTGCGCGGGGTGATCCCGCCCGTGCCGGCGCTGGCCGCCGTGCAGATCACCCGCATCGTGCAGGAAGCGCTCACCAATGTCCGGAAGCACGCGCAGGCCACGACGGTCACGGTCGCGCTCTGGGTCGAGGACGGCCGCCTGTGCGTGCAGGTCTCGGACGACGGCCGCGGGTTCGACGTCGCGGCGACCACGGCCGAGGCCGGCGCGCGGTTCGGCCTGGAGACCATGCGGGAGCGCGCCGAGGGGATCGGCGGGACGCTCGACATCCGGTCCACGCCGGGCCGCGGCACGACGATCGCGCTGACGGTGCCGCTCGCCGAGCCGGGCGGAGGAGGCCGATGATGGACAAGATCAGGATCCTCCTGGCCGACGACCATGCCCTCTTCCGGCGTGGGCTGGCCAGCTTGCTCGCGCACCGCGACGACCTCGAGGTGGTGGGGGAAGCCGGGAGCGGCGAGGAGGCGATTGAACGGGCCCGTGAGCTCATGCCCGACGTGATCCTGATGGACGTGCGAATGCCGGGCGTCAACGGGCTCGAGGCGACACGTCGTCTGAAAGAGGAGATGCCCTACCTCAAGATCGTGATCCTCACGGTGTCCGAAGACGAAGAAGACCTCTTCGCCGCGCTCAAGCACGGCGCGCAGGGCTACCTGCTGAAGAACATCGATCCGGACGAACTGATCGCCAACATCCACCAGGTGCAGCGCGGCGAGGCGCCGCTGGCGCCGTCCATGGCGGCCAAGATCCTGCGCGAGTTCAGCGGCCCGGCGGTCAAACCCGGGCCGGCGCTCACGCAGCGCGAGCGCCAGGTGCTCGAGCTGGTGGCGCGGGGTGACGCCAACAAGGAGATCGCACGCGCGCTGGGGATTTCCGAGAACACCGTCAAGAACCACCTGCGCAACATCCTCGAGAAGCTGCACCTGCAGAACCGCGTCCAGGCGGTCATGTATGCCTTGCGGGAAGGGCTGATCAACCCGCCGAGCACGGATCCGCCGGGATCGGGATAACGTACCCGAGCGCGAGGTCATCCTCTCGATGCCGTGGACGCGCCGTGCACTGCTGCTCGCAGAGGCCGAGGAAGATCGGACGCGCCTGCTGCGCCAGCACCTCGAGGCCGCCAACTTCAGGGTCATTCTTGCCACGGACGGGCAGGTTGCCCTGGATCGCTTCCGTGCGGAAGCGCCCGCCGCCGCCATCGTGGACGTGCAGCTTCCCGCGCAAGAGGACTTCGAACTCCTGCGTCTGCTCCGGCGCGAGTCGGATATCCCTATCATCGTCTGGTCCCGCCGTGAGGCAGAGGTTGACAAACTCATGGCCTTCGCCATTGGCGCGGATGCCTATCTCCCCAAGTCCGCTTCCCCGCGGGAGATCGTCATGCGCCTGCGCGCCCTTCTGCGCCGGGCCTCCAGCCAGCCGCCGGCCCGGCGCACGCTGCTGGTGCACGGGCGCATCGCGTTGGACCGCGATCGGCAGCAGGTCACGGTGGATGGCCGGCCGATCTCGCTCACGCCCGCGGAGTACCGCCTGCTCGAGGCGCTGCTCGAGCGTCCCGGTCGTGTCTGGACACGAGAGGCACTGCTGGCCCGTCTGCATGTTGGTGGCAAGTATCCGGACCGCCGCTCCATCGACTTCCACCTCGCCCGTCTCCGGAAGAAGATCGAGCGTGATCCACATCGACCGGAGCACCTGCGCACCGTGCGCGGGTTCGGCGTGATCATGCAGGACGCGTCGAGTGCCGGTGGGCACCTGGCCTCCCAGGTCGATTGGCTTGTTCGTCTCTTTGCTCCCGCGCTGTATCCGGTCGTCGTGGTGCACCCGAACGGTGTGATCCGCATGATGAACCCGGCTGCCGAGCGGCTCGTCGGGCGGTCAGCCAGCGACATCGTCGGCCGGATGACGTGTCACGATACGTTCGGTTGCGAGGCCGTAGGGCTGCCCGGACGCTGCACGTCCTCGCGCTGTGGCCTCCGCGAACGGCTCACGCCGAGCGCGCCCGTGCGCACGGGCAAGATCCGCCTTGGAATTCCTCGTGGCGGCCGGCGGCCCGTACAGGTCACCCACATCCTACTTCCGGCGCCGTCGGGGGGGCCGGAGCAGGTCCTGATCATCTTCGAAGTGGACCGACGGGCGAGGCGATCGACGGGGGTTGGCCAGCGTTCCGATCCCGCGAGCGTCAAGCCCGTCTGACGGCGGCGCCTCCCGCACGCCGGGAGGCGGAACGGTCCCTTACAGGATGGTGTCACACAACGGGAGGCGCGCTGCGCCACACGGCCGAGTCCATGACGCGCCGGATGTGGTTGTCGATCTCCACGAGTTGCTTGATCTCGCCGGGAGTATGGTGGGCGAAATCGAGCCGCCACTCGTTACCGGGCGCCTGGATGCCCACCCAGAGCAGGGGCCACACAAACCGCTGCCGTTCATACCACTCCGCGAGGCGGTCGATCGCGGTCAGGTCCCCTGTCTCGACCGTCAGAATCGCGGTAGGCCGCGGGGCCGGCATCAGCCGGGTCAACCGCGACCGGCCCAAGATGCGGCGGACGCTCTTCACGGTTGGCCGGAGTCCGTGCGTTCTCAAGAGTGCGCGGAGATCTGCGGCGTAGGGCTCGGGCACGAGTACCTCGAAGACGAACTCCGCCGATCGTCGCCCTCTGTGCCAGGACGTCAGGTGCCTTAGGCCTCTGAAGCGCGACATCGTCGGACCCCCGTCGTCTTTGATCCCCAACCCTCATGCACACTCATACCAGCATTCAGTGAGGATTGGGAGAGAGATGTGCGAGTAGTATGTGAGCAGCAGGCCCCAGGAGCGGTGCCCGCGGGTTGCGTGCCCGGCGAGGCCCATGCCGGATAGTCCATCTGGACCAGGCCATCTCGTCCAAGCGGGTCACCCTGTTGGTTCCCGCGATGGCGCACATGGGTCACGCCCCAGTGGCCCGGCCGGAGCCAAGGTCCGTAGCCTAAAGTGCCCGACCGCACTGGCCCGCTTCAGCGATTGGATCCAAGCCCCCGCGGCCCTATCGTCGAGACAGGGAGAGTAGAGGCGACGATGATGCGGAGCCGAGTCCTGATCTGGTCCGACCAGCCCGCGTTCGTGAAGGCGATGCGGAGCCTGGCCGACCGTGAGGGCCTGAAAGTGCAAGGGATTGCCCGAACCGCCGAGTCGGCGCTGCGCTGCGTGCGGGTGCACCAGCCGGAGGTCGTGCTCGTGGACCGTGCGACCGAGGAGCGGCATCCTGACACCGTTGTGCGGCTGATGCTGGACAGCACGTGCACCAGAGTCGTGGCGATGGACCTCGTGGACGAGGCGGCGATCGTGTTGCACAGTTCGCGGCAGCCCGTGGCCACGATCCGGGACATGATGCAGATCATCGAGGGCCGCCTGACATCCCAGGCGGCGTAGAGGAGGGAAGGGCGATGCATCCCATCGGAATTGCGCTGGCGTTCCTGGTGTTCTGGAGCCTGGTGGCGGTGGGCGTGTTCATGCTGCTCCACGGCAGCCGCAAGCTGCGGAGCGCTGAGTGCCCCAACGCGTTCTGGAAGATCGTCAACGGTGCCGTGGCCCTGCTCGGCGTGATCATGACCAGCGCCGGTCTGTTCGCCACCTACGTCGTGCTGTACGGCCGGTAAGTCCAGCGCCGCGCACCGACGTACGACGAGAGCCACGGGGACCCAGGGATCTCGGCGCCTGACGGCGCCTCCCCGTGGTTCTCGTTTGCAGGGCCCGGCCATGGGCGTGTCCAAGAGTGAGGGTGCACGCCATTGCCAGCCCTGTTTCCGCGGGAGGCCCGGGTGTCCTGGTACGTTCTTCTCATCGCCGCGTGGGTCTTCACGTCACCGCAGCCGGTTCTGGCCCAGGACAACCAAGCCTGTCTCACCTGCCATCAGGTTGAAGGCACCAGAGTCGCGTTCCCGGATGGCGCGGCGCTCGATGCCGTGGTCAACCCGCAGCGCTACGCGCAGTCCGTGCACGGGTCGTTCACCTGCCAGACTTGTCACACGCAGCACACGGCGTATCCGCATCCGCCGAGGACGGCGCGTTCGGCGCGGGCGTACCGCGTGCTCGCCCAGCAGGTCTGCGCCATGTGCCACGCCGACCAGGTCAGGGACTTCGACGGCAGCGTGCATGGCCGGGGTGTACGCATGGGGCTGGGCGATGTGCCGCTGTGCACGTCGTGCCACACCGCCCACGCGGTGGGCAAGACCAAGACCGCGGCCTATCGTAACAGCATCCCAGAGGTCTGCGGGAACTGTCATGCCGATGAGGCGATCATGCGACGCTACGGCCTGCTGCCGGTGTACCAGACGTATCAGGCCGAGTTCCACGGCGTGACGACGCGCCTCTACCGGCTCGTCACCCCGCTGGCGCCGTCACCCGCCGCCGTGTGCTATGACTGCCACACCGCCCACAAGGTCCAGCGGGTGGCTGACCCGGCCTCCGCGGTGCACCCGGAGAACCTGCTGGGAACCTGTCGGCGCTGCCACACCGACGCCGGACGCTTCTTCGCGACCGGCTGGACCGAGCACAAAACGCCGAGCTTCCGCGACGCCACGCTGGTGTACCTGGTGCAGATCTTCTACTGGGTCCTCATCCCGGGCACGGTGGGCGTGCTGGCGCTGCTGACGGTGCTCGACCTCTGGCACTTCGCGGTCCGGAAGTGGGGCGGGGGCCGCGAATGATCCGTTGGGGTTGGCGGCGTGGACCGCAGGTCGAGCGATTCTCCCTGGCGCAGCGCGTCGAGCACTTCGTCCTGCTGATCACGTTCAACCTGCTGGCGCTCACCGGCTTGCCCCAGAAGTACGCGAGCACCGGATGGGCGCAGCGCCTCGTCACGCTGATGGGGGGGATCGAAACCACGCGCCTGATTCACCGGGCCACGGCGGTCGTCCTGATGGCCCTGGGGATTTGGCATCTGGCCAACGTCGTGCTGTCGCGGCGGCGGCCCGTGCGCCGCCACGAGATGAGGATCGGTGTGAAGGACATCGCCGATCTGATCGGCGACGTCAAGTATCTGGCGGGCGTCAGCCGGGAGCGCCCGGTGTTCGGCCGGTTCGACTACCGGCAGAAGTTCGAGTACTGGGCGGTCTTGTGGGGCACGGTGTTGATGGGCGCCACGGGCCTGGTCATGTGGTTCCCGGAGTTCTGGACCCGGTGGTTCCCCGGCCTCATCGTGCCGGCGTCGCGGGTTGCCCATGGCGGCGAAGCGTTGCTCGCGCTTTTCGCGGTGATCATCTGGCACTTCTACAACGCGCACTTCCGGCCCGACATCTTTCCGATGGACCCGGCAATGTTCACCGGCAGCATTCCCGCCGAGCGGGTGCGGGAAGAGCATCCGCTCGAGTATCAGGAGCTGAAGAGGCTGGGAGTGCTCCCGGCGGGCGAGGAGCACGACACACCGGCGGCCGCGTCGGGCGACCACCCGGATTCGCCCCAGACCCACTCGCCAGGCGTTTGAACCCATCGGGCGGCGGCCCGATTGTCCGCCGCGGCCCGGCAGCGTATTCTGCAATCCAAGTATAGTCATTTCGAACTAGTCCATGTAGCGCGACTGGGTGGTGGGCGTGGCGCGGGGCCCGTTGAGAGTCACCCGTCGGAGGCTGGCGGACATGCTGCTCGGCGCCGGGCTGGCCGGGCTGGTGGCATCCGTCTTGTACCCGCTGGCCCGTTACCTCGTCCCCCCGAAGACGCAGGAAGTCTCCACCGGGAGCATTGTGGCGGCCAAGGTCGGTGAGCTGCCGCCGAACACGGGGAAGGTCTTCCTGTTTGGCGGAAAGCCGGCCATTCTCATACGCACGCCGCAGGATACGTACAAGGCCTTCACCGCCGTCTGCACGCACCTCGCATGCACGGTCCAGTACCGGCAGGACCTGAGCCACATCTGGTGCGCCTGCCACGACGGGCACTTCGACCTGAATGGACAGGTGGTCGGCGGGCCGCCGCCACGCGCGCTAGACGAGTTCGCGGTGACCGTGAAGGGCGACGACATCGTGGTGACCCGGACGGCCTAGACATCATGGGCGTGGGGTCGTGGCTCGAGGAGCGGGTGCGCTGGCGGGCGGCCGACGCCTTTCTGCGGCACAAGGACGTACCGGCCGCCCGCCACGCGTATGTGTACTACTTTGGCGGGATCACGCTCTTCCTGTTCCTCGTGCAGGTGTTCACAGGACTGCTCCTATTGATGTACTACCGGCCGACGGCCGACGCCGCGTACGAGAGCGTCCGGTTCATCATGGCGCGGGTGCAGTTCGGCTGGCTGATCCGCTCGGTCCACAGTTGGGCGGCCAACCTGATGGTCTTCTGGGTCTTCGCTCACATGTTCGGGGCGTTCTTTGTGCGGGCCTACCGGCGACCGCGCGAGCTGACCTGGGTGTCGGGCGCGATGCTGCTCTTCCTGACGCTTGCGTTCGGCTTCACCGGGTACCTGCTGCCCTGGAACACGCTCGCGTACTTTGCGACGAAGGTCGGGACGGAGATTGTCGGCGCGGTGCCGTTCGTGGGGCGCGCGCTGTTGGTGTTGCTCCGGGGTGGCGAGGACGTCACCGAGGCGACGCTCTCGCGCTTCTTTGGGATTCACGTCGCCATCCTGCCGGCGCTGACGACGGTGTTGCTCGGGCTACACCTCTTTCTTGTCCAGCTCCACGGCATGAGCCGGCCCGATGCGCGGGGGGCGGGCCGGTCGATGGCGTTTGTCCCGGCGTTTGTGCTGCGCGAAGCGACCGTGTGGGTGCTGGTGACCGCCGTGCTGGCGAGCCTCGCGGTGCTCCTGCCCTGGCCGGTTGGCGAGAAGGCCGATCCGCTGGCTTCGGCGCCGGCCGGGATTAGACCCGAGTGGTACTTCGTCTTCATGTTCCACACGCTGAAGCTGATCCCGTCGCACGTGCTCGGTCTGGAGGGCGAGCAGCTCGGTGTTGTGGGGTTCATGCTGGCCGCGGTCCTTGTGGTCGCGGTGCCGTTCCTGGTCCGCGAGGAGCAGCCGGGCCGCGCCACCCGCGTCGCCGCCGCCCTCGGAGTCGTGGCCCTGATCTTCATCGCCGTTATGACCATCCTCGACTACATGGGACCCTAGGGTGATGAAACACTCCGGCCGGCTCGTGGTCGTGCCGCTGGTCGTCGCCGGGGTGTGGTTGCTGGCCGTCCAGACGGCATGGGGCGCACCTGTCTTGACGCCGCGCGCCGCCACGCCCCGACCGGTGCCCGCACCGCCGTCCGACACCTGCGTGAACTGCCATCGTGCTCTGGGCGGACGCCTGGCCGAACCCGCGCTCAAGATTGCTGACGACATCCACGTGCGGCGTGGATTCACCTGTGCGGCCTGTCACGGTGGCGACCCCACCGCGGCGGGAATGGAGTCCATGGATCCGGCGCGGGGATTCGTCGGCCGCCCCAAGGCCGCCGATCTGCCCGCGCTGTGCGGCAAGTGTCACAGTAGCCCGGAGATCATGCGGCGTTTCAACCCGAGAACCCCGACCGACCAGGCGGCCAGGTTCCTGACGAGCGTGCACGGGCAACGGCTGCGGGCCGGAGACACGAAGGTGGCCACGTGTACGAGTTGCCACGGCGTGCATCCGATCCTGGCGGTGAGCGACAGCCGGTCACCGGTGTTCCCCGGCAACGTGCCCGCGACGTGCGCGCGCTGCCACGCCGACGCCGCGTACATGCGACCCTACGGGGTTCCCACGGGCCAGTACGCCGAGTACCAGGCCAGCGTGCACGGTGACGCCCTGCTGAAGCGCGGCAACCGCCAGGCGCCGGCCTGCAACGACTGCCACGGCAACCACGGCGCGGTGCCGCCCGGCGTCGCGTCGGTGGCGAACGTGTGCGCGCAATGTCACGCGTCGCAGCGCGACCTGTTTGCGCGCAGCCCGCACCGCGCCGCGTTTCAGAAGGCGAGCCTGACGCAGTGTACCGCCTGTCACGACGATCATGGCATCCGGCGCCCGACCGACGACATGGTGGGCGCGACCGGCCGGGCGATCTGCGCCCAGTGCCACACCGCGGAGAGCCAGGGCGGTCAGGCTGCCGCGACCATGCGCCAGTCGCTTGAGGCCCTGAAGGGCAGCATCAGGACCGCCGAGTCCGTGGTCGCCACCGCGGAGAACCTGGGGATCGACATGATCGAGGCCAAGCTGCCGCTCAGCGACGCGCGGACCCAACTCACGCTGGCGCGCAACCTGGTGCACAGCCTGTCGCTGCGTGAGGTGCAAACCGCTGTGACTGTGGGCGCCGGGTTGAGCCGCAAGGCCGAGGACTTCGGGCATGCCGGTCTGGCCGAGATCGAGTACAGGCGGCGCGGGCTAGGGGTGACGCTGGCGATCCTGGCGGTGCTGCTGATTGGGCTGATACTCAAGGTGCGCGCCGTGCCCGAGACGGCCGAGGGCGGCTAGGTCCACGCCGGCGGCCGTGCGGCCGGCACCACACTGGAAACGCTCAGGGGCCGGGGCCTCGCGCCCCGGCCCCTGAGCTCTCGCGGTTGCGGCGTCCCCGGCCCCGAGGCTATCTCAACGCATCGAGCGTGGTGAGGATCGTCTGGCGGTAGAACCGCGGGTTGTGGATGCCTTCGCTGCTGTCGCCGTGCAGCAGGAAGTAGTTCCAGCCGGCCCGGACGACCGGGTCGCTCGTCGCGAACGTCGGCCGGCCGGCGTTGTCCTTGAGGTTGCCCAACTGCGAGTACAGCGCGCGTCCGCCGGTCAGGTTGAGCTTGACTGCCTGCTGGCCGTGGATCTCTGTCAGTTCTACGCCGACGATCGCCGCGGGATCGACGGCCGTGTTCGGTGTATCCTTGTCGGTCTTGGGATCCCACGACGTGATGACCTGAATCCGTTCCTTGGCGGCCAGGATCCTGCCGGCGATCGCCTTCTCGAGTTCGGCCATCAGGGTGTGGGTGGTCTCCTGGACTCGCGAGGCCGTAACATCGGCGCCGTGACAGCGGCTGCACACGGTCGTCTCCGCGGCAAATGCGTGCGGGGCTTTGCTCATGCGCACGTGGCACGTCACGCACGAGTCGCCGATAAACGTCGCGTGCGGCGAGATGAAGTTGTTGCCGTAGTCGAGGAAATAGACGTTCTTGCCCATGAGGACGTCGGCCTGCGACGCGACATGGGGCGCTTGGTAGCGGCCGGGATCGGGCCGGTTCCAGGTGATGGCACCGTTGCGCGAGTTGTGACAGGTCATACATTGCGCGCCAAGCCCCACGCCGATCGCGCGGAAACCGGCGGGGAGCAACGGCGTCGAGCCGACTTGGCGCAGCTTGAAGTCGGTGGTGTGACACGCGTTGCAGGTGATGGGTCGGACGCTGAACCGGGTTAGGCCCAGGCTGGCCAGGTATGGCAGGTCAGCCGGCGACCCATCCGGCTTCGCGATCAGACCGGGGTTACCGGCCTGCATCTGCGGCAGCCAGGCTCTGAAGCCCTGCTCGGAGTGGCACCGGCCGCAGTGGGCCGCGGCTGGACCCCGCACCTCAACCGTGGCCTCGGCGGTCAGTTCGCGCTTCGCGTGTGCGGACTTCGCCCACTGCGCGCGGATGTCGGCCTGGGCCCTGGCGGCGACGACCCCGGTGCCCAGCAGCAAGAGCATGGCCAGGACGACGGTCCAGAGGGAACCCGGTACGCGTCTCGATCCCATTGCGCTCGCCTCCTGATGCGTAATGCGTAGCCAGACCGGCCTGGGCCCGTCCGACTGACCGCCGCATGCGTTTCCATCCGACTTCGTCCGCGAGGCAGCGGGGCTCCTTCGAGTCTGTGCCCTATTCCGTGCTCGGGCGCGGACCTGATGCGGCTGTGAGGGTCAGGGAAGGCGGAGAGGGCGGCCGGGGCACACCCCGACCGCCCTCTCCGCGTGCTTGTGGGGGATTGCGCTACCGCAGCGCGTCCAGGGACGCGAGCACGACCTGTCGCACGAACCGTGGGTTGTGCACGCCCCAACTCCCGTCGCCCTCGAGCAGCCAGAAGTTCCAGCCGGCTTTGATGATCGGATCGGTCGTCGGGAATGACGGCCGGCCCTGCGCGTCGCGTAGTTCGCCGATCTGCGTGGAGACCCTGCGGCCGGTCGAGAGGTGGAAGGTCGCGCCCTGCTGGCCGGCGATCTCGGCCAGTTCGACCTTCACGATGCTGGCTGGGTCAACCGTGATGGTCTCGCCGTAGGCGTAGACGCGCGGGTTCCACACGCGGATGCTCGCGATGCGGGCCTTGTTCGCCATGATGCGGGCCTCGATCGCGGCCTCGAGCTCATGGATCAAGGTGCGCGCGCCGCTCTGCACACGCTCGGCGGTGTACTCGCGGCCGTGACAGCGGGTACAGACGTCGGTCTCGGCCTTGAACGCATGCGGGGTCTTGCTGAACCGGACGTGGCACGTCACACACGAGTCACCGACAAACGACGCGTGCGGCGAGATGAAGTTGTTGCCGTAGTCGACGTAGAACACGTTCTTGCCCATGATCACGTCGGCCTGCGACGCGGTGTGCGGGGCCGAGTAGCGGCCGGGATCGGGCGCGTTCCAGGTGATCGCGCCGTTGCGCGAGTTGTGACAGGTCATGCACTGCGCGCCCAGGCCGACGCCGATCGCGCGAAATCCCGCGGGGAGCAGCGGCGTTTCTCCCGCTTGGCGGAGCTTGAAATCGGCCTGGTGGCAGGTTGTGCAGGTCTGAGGCCGCACGGTCCGCCGGCTGAGACCGAGGCTCAGCAGGTACGGGATGTCGGCAGGCGACCCGTCGGGTTTCGTGATGAGCCCGGGGTTCCCGCGCTGCATCTGCGGCAGCCACGCCAGGTAGCCCTGCTCGGTGTGACAGCGGCCGCAGTGCGCCGCCGTGAGTCCCCGCCGACCGTCGGCCGTGCCCTCCAGCGTGGCGAGGAGCCGGTTCGCGTGCCCGGACTTCGCCCACTGGGCTCTGAAGTCGGCCTGCGCGCGAACCGCGAGCACGCCGGTCCCAAGCAGCAGGACCATGGCTACCACGCCGGTCCACAGAGATGGCAAACGCCGCCAGCGCATGGGCATCGTCTCCCTTCGCTCCGGTGAATGGGCTAGAACTTCGGGGGACGGCCCGACCCTCCTTCAGGTTCTCGCCCGGTGTTGCCTACGGCGCAGACCCGATGGGGCAGCCGGGCCGCCGCGGGACTGACAGACATCGCGGCCGGGGTGGAGACCCCGACCGCGCGTCGGGCGTCACGTTGGTGCCGGGCGCCCGTGACCGTTGAGGTGGGACTACTTGCCGAGCGTGTGGATCCCCTTCACATAGGTCGCCGCCCAGGCCCGGTTGCGGTCGTAGTGGCACCGCAGGCACGCGTACTCCACCGTGTTCGCGTTACCCGCGATGAATCGGCCGTCGGGCGTAAATTGCGTCGCGCCCGGGTCCGCAGTGATCCGCATCAGGTGACTGGGATCATCGGCTTCCCACTTGCTGCGCACGACCGCGTTCAGGTATGTGGTCCCTACTTCTTCGGCTTCGACTTGGCGTCGCCTGGCAGCGTGCCTGCCTTGATCTCGTCGAGGTTCTTGAACGTGTCCTTGTCGGAGTCGAGGGCTTCGACGGCCTTGAACGCGGCTTCGTTCAGCGTGCCTTTCGCGGCTTTCTGGAGGTCCACACCGTAGGGATTCAGGTTGGTCTTGGTCGGCGGCATGGCCGTGTGACACACCATGCACGGCATCGCCCTGGCGAGGTCAGTGCCCTCCTTCGGCGCGCCGTAGAGCGCCTTGAACGGTGTGCCGGCTTGAGGCGTGGCCAGCGCCCAGGTCGCGACGCCCACGACCACGAGCAGAGCCAGTCCGAGTCCGCTCAGGCCCCACGAAGTCCGCATCGATGCCCCCCCGGCGATGTACAGGATGGACTCACATGGTGCTGGGCATTCGCCGCGCCCCCGGTTCGCCGACGTCTTCGGTCTTGGTTCCCTTGGCCCCTGCGGCTACTTCTTCGGCTTCGACTTGGCGTCGCCGGGCAGGGTCCCGGCCTTCAACTCGTCGATGTTCTTGAACGTGTCCTTGTCCGAGTCCAGGGCCTCGATGGCCTTGAACGCGGCCTCGTTGAACGTCCCCTTGGCGGCCTTCTGCAGATCCACGCCGTAGGGGTTCAAGTTGGTCTTCGTGCCGGGCATCGTCGTGTGGCAGGCCAGGCACGGCATGGCCTTGGCCAGATCCGTGCCGTCCTTTGGGGCGTAGAGCGACTTCATCGTCCCCGTCAGGGCCGGGCTCGCGGCGGCCCAGGTCACGACACCGACGACCGCCAGGAGCGCCAGCCCGAGCCAGAACGGATAGCGTAGTCTGAACACACCGATCCCTCCTCGTGTGCACTTGCGCCAAGTCTATCGGGGTAACGTCCAATGCCGCAATCAGGTCAACATCCGATGCCGGGCCCGGCCCCGGCCGAATGCAGCCCCCACCCGATGCCCCCGGCCGGCCGCGGCCGGAATAATCGGGATGAGGAGCGAAGTGTGCACGTTACTGACGCACGAGCCGGAAGGCCGGCCTGCGCCGAGGAGGCCGTTGCATGAGCATGACGGTGCCACGCCCTGACATCGAGATCGCCCAGGCCGCCCGCCTGTTGCCCGTTGTGGAACTCGCCAGGCGCCTGGGGTTGTCCGAGGACGACCTCGACCTGTACGGGCGGTACAAGGCCAAGATCCACCTCGACGTGCTCGAGCGGCTGGCCGACAGGCCGAACGGCAAGTACGTCATGGTGACGGCGATCACGCCGACCCCGCTCGGCGAGGGCAAGACGACCGTCGCGATCGGCCTGGGCATGGCGCTCAACGCGCTGGGCCGGCGGGCGATCAACACGCTGCGCCAGCCCTCAATGGGCCCGACGTTCGGGATCAAGGGCGGCGCGGCCGGCGGCGGTATGGCCCAGGTCGTGCCGATGGAGGACTTCAACCTGCACTTCACCGGCGACACTCACGCGGTGTCTGCCGCTCACAACCTGCTCGCCGCGATGATTGACAATCACCTGTTTCACGGCAATGCGCTCGGCATCGATCCGTACGCGATCACCTGGCCCCGGGTCGTGGACATCAGCGACCGCGCGCTGCGGAACATCCTGATCGGGCTCGGTGCCAAGGAAGACGGCCGGCCGCGCGCCACCGGGTTCGACATCAGCGTGGCGTCCGAGGTCATGGCGATCCTGGCGTTGGCCAGTGACCTGCCCGACCTGCGCCGGCGCCTCGGCCGGATTGTGATCGGCACCACCGATGCCGGTACCCCGGTGACCGCCGACGACCTGGGCGCGGGCGGCGCCATGACCGTCCTGCTGAAGGACGCCTTGATGCCGAACCTGATCCAGACACTGGAGAACACGCCGGTGCTGGTGCATGCCGGGCCGTTTGCGAACATCGCGCACGGCAACAACTCGATCATCGCCGACCGGATGGGACTCAAGCTCGCCGACTACGTGGTGACCGAGAGCGGGTTCGGCGCGGACTGTGGCGCCGAGAAGATGATCAACGTCAAATGCCGCTACAGCGGGCTGCAACTCGACGCCGCGGTGGTGGTGACGACGATCCGCGCACTGAAGATGCATGGCGGCGTAGGCCACGTCGTGGCCGGGCGGCCGCTGCCGCCGGAGCTCACGAGCGAGAACGTGGCCGCGGTCACGCGGGGGTGTGAGAACCTCCAGAAGCACATCGAGAACTTGCGGGGGCACGGTGTGCCCGTCGTCGTGGCGATCAACCTCTTCCCGACCGACACCGAGCGCGAGATCGAGGCGGTGCGGGCGAGAGCCCTGGAGGCCGGCGCGGACGACGCCGTGCCGAGCCGGGCGCACGCCCACGGCGGCGAGGGGTCGCGCGAGCTGGCCGAGGCGGTCGTGCGCGCGGCCGACCGACCGAGTCAGATGCGTTTTCTGTATCCGCTCGAGATGCCGATTCGCGAGAAGATCGAGACGATCGCGACGAAGATCTACGGCGCCGACGGCGTGGACTTCGAACCGCGGGCCCTCAGGAAGATCGATCTGTACACGAGGCTCGGCTACGACCGGCTACCCATCAACATGGCCAAGACCCACCTGTCACTCTCGCACGATCCGGCGCTGAAGAACCGGCCGCGCGGCTTCCGCCTGCCGGTGCGCGACATCCGCGCCGCGGTCGGCGCCGGGTTCCTGTACCCACTGTGCGGCGAGATGCGAACGATGCCGGGCCTGCCGAAGACGCCGGCCGCGACTCAGGTGGACATCGACCCGGCAACGGGCAAGGTCGTGGGGCTCTTCTAGCACGAGACGCGCCACACCGGCGATCGGAGGGATACATGTACCCAGAGTTCAGCGTGACCGCCTTTCTCGATGCCCTGGCGTCCGCCGCGCCCGAGCCAGGAGGCGGGGCGGCCGCAGCGCTGGCCGGCGCCACGGGCGCGGCGCTCGTGAGCATGGTGGCCAACCTCACGATCGGCAAGGCGCAGTACGCCGCCGCGCAGAGGGAGATGGAGCAGGCGCGGGAGGCGGCCGAGACGCTGCGCGCGCGCCTGACCGCCGCGATCGACCGCGACAGCGAGGCGTTCCGTCAGGTCATGAAGGCCTACGGCCTCCCGCGCGGTACCGACGACGAGAAGGCCGCGCGCAAGACGGCCATCCAGCAGGCGTTGAAGGCGGCGTCGAGCGAGCCCGCCGAGGTCGTGCGGCTCTGCCGCGACGTGGCGGCCTGGAGCCGCGTCACCACCGAGAAGGGCAACGTCCAGGCGGTGTCCGACGCCGCGGTCGCCGCGCTGTTTGCCGACGCGGCCGCGCAGGCCGCGGCGCTGAACGTGAAGATCAATCTCAAGTCCATCACCGATGCCGCGTTCAACGAGGCGCTGTGGGTCCGGGTGCAGGCCGATCTTGACGACATCCGACGGGTGCGGGACGACGTGCTGGCGCTGACCGAGGGCAGGCTGCGGTAGGGCGATGGCGGACATCATTGACGGTGCGGCCATCGCCGAGGAACTCAAGGCCGAGTTGCGCGCCGAGGTCGCGGCGCTGGAGGCGTCGGGTCGCGCGCCGGCGGTGGCCACGCTCCTGGTCGGCGACGACTACGGCGCGCGGATGTACCGCCGTCAGGTCGAGCGTCTGGCCGGCGAGGTGGGACTCGGCTATCGCAACGTCTCGCTGGACGCGGGCGCCGGCCTCGACCGCGTGGTCAAGGCGATGCATGCGCTCGGTGCCGATCCAACGATCTCGGGCATCCTGCCCCTGCGGCCGTTGCCCGTCGGCGTCGCGGAAGGCCCGGTCCTCGACGCGATGCCTCCCATGAAAGACATCGACTGTCTGCATCCGATCAACGCCGGCTGGCTGGCGCTCGGTCAGCCGCGATTCCTGCCGGCGACGGCCTGGGCGTGTTTCGAGGTGATCGAGCGATACGCCGCGCGGTCGGGACGCGATCCCCGGTCGGTGTTCGAAGGACGGGAGCTGGTCATTGTCGGCCGGAGCAACATCGTGGGCAAGCCCGCATATTTTCTCGCGCTGCAGCGCAACTGCACGCCAACCACGGTGCACTCGTTCACGTGGAAGGCCGGCGCGCTGCCGGCGCACACACGCCGCGCCGACATCTTGATTGTCGCCATGGGCAGGGCCGAGTTCATCACGCCTGAGATGGTGAAGCCCGGCGCGATCGTCGTCGACGTCGGCATCAATAGCGTTCCGGTGGTCGATGCGAGCGGCCGACCGGTTCTCGATGAACGCGGCCAGCCGAGACGGCGGACTGTGGGTGACGTCGCGTTCGACCAGGTGCGCGACGTCGCGTCGGCCATCACGCCGGTGCCCGGCGGCGTCGGCGTCGTGACGAATGTGCTGCTGATGCGCAACGTCGTGCGGGCCGCACAGATGGCGTCGCCGGCCGGCTCGCCGCCTGGGTCTTGACACCTCCTCGCCGGGAGGCGGGTATGCCGCAGCCGGGAGCCAGGACGATAGCCGGACGGCTGCGCAAGCGAGTGCCCGCCCGTCCCGTCGACGGGCCGTATCCTAGTGGCACGACGTGCCGTTCCACTACCGGGAGGCCGCGGCCAATGTGCTCACGTGGGTGACCGCGTGAGGTCCGAGGCCGGCACGCCCACGTACAAGGACTGCGCGGTGCGCCTCGCACCGTTCGAGGCCGGCGCGTCGCAGTTGCGCGCCCGGGCGCGCACCAGAGGTGGCCCCGGAGGGTAGCTGTGCGGCTGCACCTCAAGATCTCGCTGTGGACGCTGGCCATCCTCCTGGTGGTCGGCGGGATCTCTATCTACGCACTCTACGCCTTTCAGCGCCGTGCTGCGATCCAGCAGTTCGAGACCATGGCGCAGACGCTGACCGAGACCATCCTGAACAGTCTCGAGATCACCATGCTCCACAACAACCAGGAGGAGATGCGCGAGATCATCCGGCTGATCAGGCGGGAGCAGATGATCCGCGATGTGACCATCTTCGCGCGGACAGGCAAGATCTGGGCGTCGACCGACCGGCACGGCGACGTGGCCGAACGCGAAGCCGAGGCGCTGGCCGCCGCGGTGGCGCAGCGCCGCGCCACCACGCTGGAGCGCGGGCCGGTGGGCGAGCTGGTCGTCGTGACGCCGGTGGTCAACAAGCCGGCCTGCCAGGCGTGCCACGCGCGCGACCCCGAGGTCCTGGGCGCCATCAGCGTGTCGCTGGAGACGGCGCACGTGACGGATCAACTGCGGCGATCGGCGCAGTTGCTCGCGACCCTGGTCGGCTTTGCATTTCTCTTCGCGCTCGGCATGCTGAATCTCTTGCTGGGCCGGTTCGTGCTGGACCCCCTTGCGACGCTGGCCGGCACCGTGCGGCAGATTGCCAGCGGCGAGTACCGGGCGCGCACCGCGGTCCGGCGGGACGACGAGCTGGGGCTGCTCGCGCGTTCGGTGAACGAGATGGCCGAGCGCATCGAGCGCTACACCGCCGCGCTCAATACGCAGATCGGTGATCTCACCCAGCGCCTGGCGAGCCTGGGAATCTTTGGACGGGCCCTGACCGAGGCGGCCGACCTGTCGGTGGCGATGCAGGAGATGACCGCCGGCCTCGTCGCGGTACTCGAGGCCGACGTCGCGGCGGTCTACCTCTGTGACGGGCCGCGCTTGCACCTGGCGCACCATACGGGCGGGGTTGGGCTCCCCGAGTGGATCGAGCCCGCCGAGGGGACGATCGGCGCAGCGGTCGTGCACCGCCGGCCTGTGCAGAGCCCGACCCCGGACGCGGCGGTCCGGCGGCCGGCTGACCTCGCGACCCTGCTGGCCGTCCCTCTGTTGTTCAAGGAACGCCGGCTCGGTTTGTTGCTCGTCGGCCGCCGGTCGGCTTGGCCGTTCGCGGAGGCCGATCTCAGCCTGCTCGTCACGTTGTCAGATCAGCTGGCAATCGCGATCGAGAATGTGCGGCTGTTCGACGAGGTGCGCGCCAAGGAAGCCAGCCGGGGTGAACTCCTGAGCAAGCTCATCACCGCCCACGAGGACGAGCGCCGCCGGCTGGCGCGCGAACTGCACGACGAGGTGAGCCAGTCGCTGACGAGCCTGATGATCACGATCCGATCTGCGGAAAACCTGCCGGCGCCCGACGCGCTCCGCGAGAAGCTGGAGAGGCTCTACCGGTCAGCCGAGGCGACGCTCGCCGAGGTGGGAAAGGTCATTCACGACCTCCGGCCCACCGCGCTCGACGACCTGGGGTTGGTGTCGGCGGTCCGCGTCCACGCGCGCAACCTGCTCGAGACCGCCGGGGTCAAGTTGACCTTCGAGGCTTCGGGCTTCGGCCGTCGCCGTCTACCGCCGGCGGTGGAGGCGACCGCCTTTCGCGTCGCGCAGGAGGCGATCACCAACGTGGCGCGCCACGCGAACGCCACCGCGGCGTTTGTCTCGCTACGGCTGAAGGACGGAACGCTGGCGCTGATCGTGGAAGATAACGGTGTCGGGTTCGACCCGGCGCAGACCCTGGGACGGCGGGAGGGCCGCCGTGCCGGTTTGCTCGGGATGCATGAGCGCGCGGCGCTCATCGGCGGGACCCTGGCGATCGACGCCAAGCCCGGCCGCGGTACGCGCGTCACGCTCGAGGTCCCGGTGGGGGAGGATGGTTGAGATGGATGGCCCGATACGCGTCCTGGTCGTCGACGACCACGCGCTGGTGCGCGAGGGCATCAAGTCGTTGCTCCAGAGCATCGGGCAGATCACGGTCATCGGCGAAGCCGAAGATGGGCTCGACGCGATCGAGAAGGCCCGGAAGCTGCGGCCCGACGTGGTGCTGATGGACATCGGCATGCCGCGCATGACCGGGGTCGAGGCCACGCGCCACATCCGCGCGGAGATGCCATCGGTGCAGGTCGTAGCGCTGACAATCCACGAGAGCGAGGAGTACCTCTTCCAGATGCTCCGCGCCGGCGCCGCGGGCTACGTGCTCAAGAAGGCGCACCCCTCGGAGATGCTGGCCGCGATCGAGGCCGCCATGCGCCAGGAGACCTATCTGACGCCGTCGATGACCAAGGGACTGGTCACCGACTACCTTCGCCGCGTCGGCGAAGGCGAGGAAGAGACGACCTACCGGGAGCTGACCGACCGCGAGCGCGAGGTGCTGAAGCTCATCGCCGAAGGCTACACCAACCCCGAGATCGCGAAGCTGCTGCACGTGAGCGTGAAGACCGTCCAGGCCCATCGCGGCCACATCATGGAGAAACTCGACCTGCACCGCCCTGCCGCGCTCGTCCGGTACGCGATTCGGAAGGGGTTGGTCGAGGCCGACGGCTAGGGTGTCAGTCCCCCGTCGTCTAGGGTCTTTGCGCCCGCAACACTGGACCTTGCACCCTCTGGCCGTAGATGGTTGTACGTCCCCGGCACGGCTGGGACCCGATGACACCGAGAGCGCCCGCCCGTACGGTAAGGGTGGAGGTGTTCGGGATGATCGGCCACGGCGCAGGGCCAACGCGGCCGTCCCAGGTTCCGGTGCGGCCCCGCGCCGCCGTGCTGAGCTTCACGTTCGGCCTGCTGGCGTTGCGTGTCTGCTGGCTCCCCGGCGTCAACTGTCTCATGGCGATGGCGGCGGTGGCCCTCGGCGCGCTGGCGCTCGCGCGGGTCGCGCGTCAGCACGGGGCGCGCGCCGGTGTTGAAGAGGCCGTCACCGGCCTCGTGCTCGGCATGATCGTCCTGGGACTCTCGGTCTTCTTCGTCTCCGCGCTTGTCGCGGCGTACCGGTAGGCCAGGCGTCAGACGGCGATCTCTCGACCCGACCACGTGCCGATGATGTCTCGAGCGCGATGGATGACTTTCGGCAGCGCCCGACGCACCGCATCGGACAGGCCCGCGCCGATGTTGATCGCATCCGCCCGTTCCACGGCCAGCACCCGAATCTCGCCGGGGAGATCGAGTCCCAGGACGCGGCCGATCGCCAGGGCTTCGCCATACCCGAGGTAGTGGGGCGAAGGGCTGTGAATCACCGACGGGCCGAGCGTGAACTCGGAGACGTCGCCCGGTACCCCGCCCGTGGTCTGGCTGTCGATCAGCAAGACCTTCCTCACACCTTCCACGAGGTCGAGGAGCGCCAGCCCTGAACGGATCGTGATCTCGACCGGAAACCCCTCGGCCTTGAGGACGAGCCCGGCCTCGATGCCGACGGCGTCGTCGCCCAGCAGGTCATTGCCGACGGCGACGATCAGCACCTCAGGCCGGGCCATCGCGGCGGTTCCTCCGGGGAATCTCAGCGTCGAATCTGACGCAGCGCGTGACCTTGATGGTCATAGATGGTTGCCACCAACGGCATGTCCCCGGGCAGCGAGTGCGTGGCGCAGCCGTGACACGGGTCGTAGGCGCGGAAGGCCATCTCGACCATGTTCAGCAGCGCGTCGCTGGCCTGACCCTTGTGGATGAGCGACCGCGCCGCCCGGTCGACCGACATCGCGATGCGCGCGGCGTTGTTCTGCGTGGCGACGATCAGGTTGGCCCTGGTGATCAGTCCCCGCTCGTCGGTCTCATAGTGATGGACCAACGTGCCCCGTGGAGCTTCGACGACTCCCACGCCTTTCGCGGGGGTCTTGGTTGGGAGCACCCGGAGGTCGCGACTCGTGATGTCCGGATCGTGCGTGAGTTCCTGCAGCCGCTCGGCCGCGTGCAGGAGCTCGATGACCCGTGCCCAATGGTTGGCCAGCGTGTGGTGTACGGGCTTGCCTCCCAGCGTCGTGAAGAACTCCTCGTACGCCTGTTGCGCCAGCGGCGTGGACAGGCCGTCGGCCGCGTTGAGGCGCGCCAGCGGAGCCACGGCGTAGATGCCGCTGTCCATCCCCTCGACGAAGCCCTTCCACCCTACGGGTTTGAGATAGCAGAACTTGACGTAGCTCCACGGCTCGACGTGCTCGGCGACGGACTCGAGGTAGTCCCGGGCGTGGAACTTGAGGAACTCCTTGCCGGTCGGGTCGACGACGCGGATCATGCCGTCGTAGAAGTTGACGCGGTTGTTGCTGTCCACCAGGCCCATGTAGTACGTCTTGTGCGTGTACGCGTCAGAGGTGATGAGCCCGAGGTAATCCGGGTTGGCCAGCACGACGCGTTTGAACACGTCGAGCGTGAACTTCCCGAACTCCACCGCGCGCTCGGCCACCTGTTGGAACCGCGGCAAGTCCTCGGACGCAATGCCCTTCGCCACGCCGCCCGGCAGGCCCAGGACGGGATGAATGGTCTTGCCGCCCAGGTAGGCTTCCAGGTCGCGGAGGTCCTTCCGCATGTCGATGACGCGTTTGCCGACCTCGAGGCCGACGGTGGCCAGGACTCCCAGCACGTTGCGCTGCGCCTTCGGCGCGGACGGACCGACAACGAAGTCGGGCCCGCCGAGGAAGTAGAAGTGCAGCGCGTGGTCTTCCGCCATGAAGAGCGCGTAGTCGAGCTCGCGGATCTTCCTGGCCGCCACCGGCGGCTCGACGCCGTAGAGATCGTCCAGGGCCTTGGTGGCGGCCATGTGATGTGCCAGCGGGCACACCCCGCAGATGCGCGAGGTGATCTGTGGCATGTCCTCGGCCGGGCGGCCCTGCACAAAGGCCTCGAAGCCGCGCAGCTCAGGCACCTGGAAGTAGGCGCGTTCCACCTCCCCGGCCTCGTCGAGGAAGATGTCGATCTTGCCGTGACCCTCCAGGCGGGTGATGGGGTCCACGGTGATGCGCCGGGCGCGCATGTAGGCGTCGTTGCTTCGCTGCTGCGCCTCGTTCCAGATCTGCTGAATCGGCTCTGTCATGGCTCTTGACGCCTCCCTCAGGGCAACGCTAGGGCAGGAGCAATGAGCTCGGTTCCGATCCCCAGGCGCTCTGGGGGAACCCCCAGGGCGAGGCCCATGAGTTGGGTGAAGTATAGGATCGGGACCGAGAAGTCGGTCCGGAACATGCGATTCACTTGCCGCTGGTAGCATTCGAGGTTGATCTGGCACAGCGGGCAGACGGTGGCGATCACCGAGGCCCGTGCATCGACGGCGCTCTGGAGGAGATTGCGCAGCATGCTCAGCGCGGCCTTCTGGTTCGTAACGACCAGGGACCCGCCGCAGCAGTTGAGCCGCGGTGGGAATGGCACGGGGGTGGCACCGATCGCCGCCATCAGATCTTCGAAGAACTGCGGCTGCTCGACGTCTTCATGGTTCTTCCGGGGCCGCAGCACCTGGCAGCCGTAGTACGGGGCGACGCGGACCCCGTCGAGCGGCCGCGTGACGCGGCGCTTGATCTCGGCCAGGCCGACGTCATCGACGAAGACGCTGATCAGATGGCGGACTTCGACGGCGCCGGAGAACGCCAGGCCGTCGGCCTCGAGGGCGGCATTGATGTGCTCGGCCAGGTCGGGTTCGCGCTTCAGGTGTGCGTTGGTGAAGAACATGTTCTTGTAGCACCCGCTGCACGGCGCGACGAGGTCAAGCCCCGCGCGCTCGGCCATCGCCAGGTTTCGCGCGCACAGCGTGTACGCGAGCAACTCGTCGACGTGGAAGTACGCCGTCGCCCCGCAGCAGTTCCAGTCTTCCAATTCCTTGAGCTCGATGTCGAGTTTCCGTGCCGTCTCGAGGGCTGAGACGTGGTACGATCTCGCCATGCGTTCGAGCGAGCAGCCGGGGAAGTAGGAATACGCTCTCATGAGACTCTCCCCACCGGCACGATGCGTGCGAGCACCCTCCGCAGGCGTTCGGCGTCCTTGACCCGGCTGGGGCCCAGCGGCAGCCGGCCCTTGCGCAGCAGCCCGAGCGCGACGAAGGCCTCATCGAGCAGGCCGCGCAGCCCGTGGCGGAACACGTACGGGGCGGCCAGCTCCGGCTCGAACGAGCGCCCGTACTTCAAGATCATCCTGACGAACCGTCTCGAGAAGTCGGCACCCAGCACACCCCGGGGCACCTTGTTCTGCCAGAGGGTGTACCGTTTGAGCCCGTACATCATGTAGGCGATGTCGATCCCCTTGGGGCATCGTACCGTGCACTGGTAGCAGGACGCGCAGGTCCAGAACGTGTTGCTGGCCAGCACCTGCTTCTTGAGGCCCAGTCTGATCATGGCGATGAGCTCGCGCGGCGAGTGGTCCATGAACTCGGCAGCCGGGCAGGTGGCGGCGCAGGTACCGCACTGGATGCACGCATGCAGAGGGTTGCCCTCGGTCGCGTAGAGCACGTTGACGATCTCGTCGGCGAACGACATCTTGGTCGGCATGGCGCAGACTCCTTATCCGCCCTCGGCCTTGCGCTTCTGCGAGGCCTGCAGCAATGCGGCAACCCGCTCCAGCAGCAACTGCGGATCGACGGGTTTCTCCATCAACTCGTCGACCGGCAGCAGGTGCGGATGCACCGGCTGACCGGGGAACAGGAACGCGATCTGTTCCCGCAGGCCGGTGATGATCAGGGTCGGGATCCGGCTGAGCCGCGGGTCTTTCCGCATCTTGCGCGCCAGCATGATCCCCTCGGCCCCTCGTCCCATGAGAATGTCGAGGAGGAGCAGGTCATAGGGCTTGGTCTGGAGGGCTTCGATGCCGTCCTTTGGGTTGTGCACCGCGTCGACCGCGTACCCCGCCGACTCGAGAATCGCCCGGATTCCCTCAACGTAGTCCGGGTCATCGTCGATGATCAGCAATCTCGCCTGCTGGCTCATGCCACACCTCCTGGAAGCGAATTCTGGAGCACCCGCTCGACCACAGGCGCTCGGCCCCCGGCGTTGTCTTGTGGCAGCGGCAGGGTGATCAAGAATGTGCTCCCTTCTCCCGGTGTGCTCTCTACCGTAATCGAGCCGTGGTGCGCCTCGATGATCCGGCGGGTGATGGCCAGCCCGAGGCCGGCCCCGCCCTGTTCCGTCTTGCCGGCCTGGCCGCGATAGAAGTCACCGAAGAGGTAGGGCATCTCGTCGGCCGGGATGCCGACGCCGAAGTCCTGGACCGAGACGAGCACCTGGCCGGCGTGTTCGCGGGCCTCGATGAGGACCCGGCTGCCCGGACGCGAGTACTTGACCGCGTTGCTGGCGAGGTTGACGAGCGCCTCAATGAGCGTCCCCTCGTCGCCAAGCACCTCCCGCAGCGGCTCGTGGATGGTCGTGACGATCTCAATATCCTTGCGCTGTGCGTAGGGCTGGACGCTGTCCAGCGCTTTGGCGATCACGGTCCGGATGTCAACCGGCTTGAAGCCCTCCTGAATCTTGCGGACGTCGATCGCAAACGCCCGCATCCACGTCTGGATCATCGCCAGCAGGTCGTCGACGCGGGCCTTCAGGCGCTCCAGGCGCGCCTTCTGGGCGTCGGTCAGCACTCCGGACAGCTCGAACGCCAGCGCCATGAGGTTCTGCTGGAGGGCCCCAAGCGGCGCCTTGAGTTCATGGGACACGACGGCCGCAAAGTGCTCGCGGAGCATCTCGCGCTCCGCCCGCAGCGCCGCCGCCTCCTGGATCAGGCGGCGGCGTTCCAGCCCCCGCTGCACGACGAGCCGGAACTCCTCGGGGGTGAACGGCTTGGCCACGAAGTCGAACGCCCCCTTTTGCATCGCCTCGACTGCGGCGTTCAGCGTCGCGTATCCGGTGATCACGATCGTCACGATGGTCGGGTCGAGCGCGTGGATCCGCTCGACGACCTGCATGCCGGAGATCCCGGGCATCTTGAGGTCGACGAGGACGAGGTCCGGGTGCCGGCGCTCGACGTGCTCCAGCCCCAGGGCGCCGTTGTTCGCCGTGAACACGGCGTAGGGCCCCCCGGCCAGGATCTCCGTGCACGAATCCAGCACGATCTCCTCGTCATCGATGATGAGGATCGAGGGTGGGCGCGCGGACATCTAGACGTCCCCTTCCGTGGTCATCGGCAGCCGGATCACGAAGGTGGTGCCCTGCCCGACCTGGCTGGACACGGAGATCGTGCCCCGGTGCTTCTGCACGATGCCCTGGCTGATGGCCAAGCCCAGCCCAGTGCCATGCCCCGGTGCCTTCGTGGTAAAGAACGGATCGAAAATCCGTTCCATATCCTCGGGGCGGATGCCGTGTCCGGTGTCCGTGAACTCGATCTCGATGAAGTTCTGGCTCGCGTCGAGCCGGGTCACCACGGTCAACTGCCCGTGCCCGTCCATGGCCTCCGCCGCGTTCATGATGATGTTCATGAAGACCTGCTGCATGAGCGAGGGGTCGAGGAGGCTGGGCGGGAGGTCCTTCTGAAACGCGGTCGTGATCTGGATGTTGTGGAACAGCGCCTGCCGCTCGACCAGGGCCAGGCACTCCTGGATGAGCGCGTTCACGCTCGTCAGCTTCATCTGCGGGGTCCGTGGCCGCGAGAAGTCGAGCAGCCCGCGCACGATCTCCCGGCAGCGCTCCGCCTGATTGACGATCTTCTGCAGTGATGCCCGCATCGGCCCGTCGGCCGGCTGGCGCTCCAGCAGCAGGTGCGAGTAGGTTACGATTCCCTGGAGGGGGTTGTTGAGCTCGTGCGCGATGCCCGCGGCCAGTTGCCCCGTGATGGCCAGTCGTTCCGACTCCATGATCCGTGACCGGGCGTATTCCTTGACCAGTTCCTCGCGCCGTCGCAGGGAGGACGCCATGGTGTTGAACGCCTCCGCCAGATCCTCGAGCTCGTCGTTGGTGTTGATCCGCACCTGGACGTCCAGGTTGCCAAGCGCCATGTCTTTCGACGCCGAGACCAGCCGCATGATCGTGCCCGAGATCCGGCGGGACATGTGGTACGAGAGGGCCATGGCCACCAGCCCGCCGGCGAGGGTCAGGCCCAGCAGCGCCGCGACGGTCCGCCGTCGCACGTCCACGTACTTCTGCTCGAGAACGCCGACATAGAGGATGCCGACGATCTGCCCGGTGATGCTCCTGATGGGCTCGTACGCGGTGATATACCAGTTGTTGACCACAAAGGCGCGGCCGACCCAGGGCTTTCCCTGGCCGACGACCTGCTCGTACACGTCTTCCGCGACGCGCGTGCCGATGGCGCGGCTGCCGTCCCGGGTCAGCACGTTCGTCGCAATCCGGACGTCGTCGAGCATGATCGTCGCGGTGCCGATATCCTGCCCGTTGTACTTGACGTCGCGAAACACCGTGCGCTTGATCTTGTCGACGATGCTGAAGTCCCGGTTCAACAGGAGTCCGCCGTACAGCACCCCGAGCACCTGACGCCGGTCGCCGAGAATGGGGGCGGCCGCTTCGATGACCATGCCCGCCGTCTCTTCGGTCTCGCGACGCGGTCTGGCCTTGGGTGTGTCGATGAACCTGAGGTAGGCGCGGCGCGCCAGCTCCGGCGACTCGCGGCGCAGGTCCTCGGCCGGCATGATCATGACCGCCGCGGCCGCGGCCTTGCTGGCGCGGACCGCGGACAGGAGTTCGTCGGTCCTGACGTCGCCCGCTGCCGCCGGGTTGCTCGTGCGCAGCAGCACGCGGCCGGTCGCGTCGGTGAGCGTCAGGAAGTCCAGCCGCTCGGTCTCCCGAATCTTGAACAACTCGGGTGCGGCCAGTGCGCCGTTCCCTTCGCGCAACGCTGCCCGCACGGCGACGCGGTCGACCGTCAGGCGGACGACGTCATTGACGTCATCGAGGCGGCCCAAGAGGATCTCCCTGGCGGCGTTCAGGTCGTTGCGGACGGCTGTTTCGGCCTCGGACACGATCTGTTGGCCGATCAGGTGCGTGCCGATGACGCTGAAGGCGATGGTGCTGATGGTGATGACGAGCAGGTAACTGAGAGTCAGCTTGGTCGCAATCGGCACCCGGGCAGTCCCCGGGCGCCGCCGTACCCAGGCGATCAGAGACCCGCGCCCGAGTGGTCGGGCCGCTCCCGCGACCGTTCCTGCATGCGCCTGGTTCGCCGGGTGCATGGGCCTCCGTTCAGGGAGCCGCAGTTGCGCGCGGCGGCCCCGCGGCGGCCGCCGGATCGGCAACCTTTCGGCGCACGCGTGAGGCGGGCAAGGCGTAACGATAGAACGTGCCCACCGGATCGGGAATGGTCGCCAGGATGCCTTCGATCGTCGCCGGATCGGTGGCATCGACGGCAGAGGCGATGGTCGAGGCCAGCTTCGCGCCGACATCCCGTACACGGGAGGTCGGACCGAAGCATCCACTACACGGCATGTGGCCGCGGGGGCAGAGTGCCTCGCACCCGCCACGGGTCG
>JAVKJV010000015.1:69428-73721 GCA_031458775.1 Candidatus Fervidifonticultor quartus
CCGGACCCAGGCACAGGAGTCCCTGCGCCAGCAAGCACGTGTCGGGGTCCACCAGGATTTCCTGAGGTCGCTTGAACGCCGACAGCAGCAGACGCTCCGGCTTGGACGCCTTGAGCGGGCACTGCTCGCACAAGGCCACGTCGGGGGCCAGCACCGCACCCTTAGGCGGAAGCTGGCCGGCCAGGATCGCCAGGACGGCGTCCTTGATCAACTGCGGCGTCGGCGGGCAGCCGGGGAGGTAGTAGTCCACATCCGTGACCTGGTCAAGCGTGCGCACGGTGTGCCGGAACGTGGGCAGCGTCGCGTGCTGCCCATTGACCGGCCAGGTCTCCGCTGGCCGCACGCCGTCTGTGTTGACGGTCGAGGGCGACTCCTCGTACACCGTGCGCAAGATCATCTCGCGGTCACACAGGTTTGCCAGCCCGGGAATCCCTCCGAGGTGCGAGCAGGCGCCAAAGGCGACCAGCAATTTCGCTTTGCGCCGAAGCAGATAGGCCATCTCCTCTTGCTCCGACGTCCGGATGGCGCCGTTCACAAACGCGGCGGCGATCGAACCATCGGGCATCGCCTCGACGTCAGCGCGTTTGAAGTCGACGGCCACGGGCCACAGGACGATGTCGACCGCGCCGGCCACCGTGAGGAGATCTTCGGCCAGGTCCACCACGGCTTCCTCACACCCGCCGCACGACGCGCACCAGTAGAAGGCCACCTTGGGCTTGCCGGCTTCGCTCGACACGCGACTCACCTCCCGTCCGCGGCCGCAGCAGCCACGGCCGCGGTCTGCGCGTCGTGGGGCAGGAGCTCCATGTCCCACGCGGCGCGGCGTCCCGGCAGGTCCAGCTTGCCGAGGCGGCGCAGGGTCTGGACCATCTCGCTGATGACCCGCGCCACCTTCTCGCCTTCCGACGCCGAGATCCACTCGAGGCGCAGTCGCTCCTCGTCGATGCCCATCTGACGGAGCATGGTCTTCAGCAGCAGAACCCGGCGCAGCGCTTTGTAGTTGCCCTCCGCGTAGTGGCAGTCGCCGGGATGGCAGCCTCCGATCAGGACGCCGTCGGCACCCTGCGCGAATGCTTCCATGACGAACTGCGGGTCAATGCGACCCGAGCACATCACCCGGATGACGCGCGCGTTGGGCGGGTATTTCATGCGCGACGTGCCGGCCAGATCGGCCGCCGTGTAGGTACACCAGTTGCAGAAGAAGGCGACGATCGTCGGCTCGTGCCCGTTGGCCGTGACGGCTTGCTCTTCCATGACGCTCCCTCCGTGTACCCGCTCCGGCATTAGGCCGTGACCAGGACGCCCTTGATCTCCGCGAAGATCTGCTCGTCCTCGAACAGATGCTGACGGATCGATGCCGACGGGCAGGCGGCCACGCACACGCCGCATCCCTTGCACAAGGCTTCGGTGATCTGGGCCTTGGCGGTGGTGACGTTGAAACTGATCGCGCTGTACGGGCACAGCGGGATGCAGGTCTTGCAGCCCGAGCACTCGTCTTCCAGCACGTAGGCGGTGTTGGGTTCCAGTTCGATGGCACCGGCGTCGATGAGCGCCAGCGCCTCGGCGGCCGCGGCGCCGGCCTGCGCCACCGAGTCCGGGATGTCCTTCGGGCCCTGGCACGCGCCCGCCAGGAAGATGCCGTCAGTGAACGTGCTCACCGGCGCCAGCTTGGGATGCCGCTCCAGGAACCAGCCCTCGGAGGAGCACGAGATGTTGAACAGGCGGCGGATGGCCTGGGCATCGTCGTGGGCCTCCAGGCCCACGCTGAGCACGACCATGTCCACCGGGATACGGCGGACCATACCGGCCAGCGTGTCCTCGACCTGGACCACCAGCTTGCCCTGTTCGTCCGATGTCTGGGCCCAATCCGAGATCTGCCCGACCTTCCCGCGGACGAACCGGATGCCTTCGTCCAGGGCCCGGTTGTAGAACTCCTCGAAGCCTTTCCCCGGGGTCCGGATGTCAATGTAGAAGTTGTAGACCTCGGCGCCGGTTCGCTCGCGGATCAGATGCGCCAACTTGATGGAGTACATGCAGCAGACCCGAGAGCAGTAGACGTTGTAGTTCTGGTCTCGAGATCCCACGCAGTGCACGATGCCGACTCGCTCCGGTTTCTTGCCGTCCCGCATGGTCAGCTCGCCGCCCGTCGGCCCACTGGCGTTGATCAGCCGCTCGACCTCGAGCGCCGTGTAGACGTTGGGATAGGTCCCGTAGCCGTAGTACGGGATGCGTCGCGCGTCGAAGGTCTTGAACCCCGTGGCCAGGATGATGGCCCCAACGTCGATCTCCTCAATGGTCTCGGTCTGCTTGAAGTTGATGGCCTGACGGTCCCCGCAGGCCTCGACGCAGGTCTTCTTGCACCTTCCGGACTTGAACTCGATGCACGTGTCCGGGTCGATGACCACGACCTGGGGGACGGCCTGGGGGAAGGACATGTAGATCGGCTTGCGCTTGCCCAGGCCAAGGTTGAACTCGTCCGGTACCTTGGCCTCCTTGTAGATGCAGGCCTCGATGCACTCCCGGCACCCCACGCACAGCTCCTCGTCAACGTAGCGGGGCCGGCGCCGGACCTGGACCTTGTAGTTACCGACGAACCCCTCGACCCGCTGGACATCCGAGTACGTCCACAAGGTGATATTGGGATGCGCCTTCACCGCGGTCATCTTGGGTGTCAGGATGCAGGCGGCACAGTCGAGCGTCGGGAACGTCTTGTCGAACTGCGCCATGTGGCCGCCGATGGTGGGCTCGCGTTCGACCAGGTAGACGTGCTTGCCCGCGTTCGCGAGGGTCAGGGCCGCATGAATGCCCGCGATGCCGCCGCCGACGACCAGCACGTTAGGGTTGACCGGCACGGTGCGGCGCTCCAGCGGCTCGTGGAAGACCACCCGCTGCACCGCGGCGCGCAGGAGGTCTTGCGCCTTGCGCGTGGCCGCCTCGCGGTCTTCGTGCACCCAGGAGTCCAGCTCGCGGATGCTGACCATCTGGAAATAGAACGGGTTGATGCCCCCCGCCGCGGTGGCGCCACGGAACGTGTGCTCGTGCAGCAGCGGCGAGCACGCGGCGACCACGATCCGGTTGAGCCGGTGCTCCTCGATGTCCTTCCGGATGAGTTCCTGGCCGGGATCGGAGCACATGTACTTGTAGTCACGGGCGATGGTCACGTTCGGCAGTTTGGCCGCGTACTCGGTCAGCCGCTTGACGTCCACCGTGGCGGAGATGTTCGTGCCGCAGTGGCACACGTACACCCCGACCCGCGGGCCGCCGTTCGGCGAGTAGACCTCAGGCATGTGCAGACACCTCCGCTGTGGTCGCCTCATCGAGAAGTTCGGCCAAGTCCCTGACCGCGAGCTTGCCCTCCAGTCCGGCGGTCTTCACGGCATCCCGGAACATCGCCAGTTCCTTCGGGCAGGCCACTACGAGCGTCTCGACACCGCCAAGACTGGCCGCCTCGCGGACACGGCTCTCGGCCGGCCGTTCCCTCACGGCACCGGCCTCGTGCATCCAGACGCACCCCCCGCCGGCGCCGCAGCAGTAGGAGTTGGTCCGGGTGCGCGGCATCTCCACCACCTCGGCGCCGGCGGCTGCCAGCACGCGGCGCGGCGCGTCAAACACGCCATTGTAGCGGCCCAGGTAGCAGGGGTCGTGGTAGGTGACGCGGCGGCGCGGCGTGGCGGCCGGCCGCAGTCGGCCTTCGCGGCAGAGCCGGTCGAACAGCTCACTGGAGTGCACGACGGGCCAGGTCGCCCCCAGGCTGGGGTACTCGTGCTTGAGCGTGTTGTAGGTGTGCGGATCGGTCGTGAGAATCTTCTCGAATCGGCACGTGCGCATAGCCGCCAGGTTCTTCTCGGCCAGCATCTCAAACAAGCCTTCTTCTCCGACGCGCCGGAGGTCGTTGCCGGCAGTGCTCTCCGCCTCATAGAGGATGCCGAAGTCGACGCCGGCGCGGTGGAGGAGCCGGGCGGTGGCGCGCGTGGCCTCACGCGCCTGGGGATCGTAGGATGCGAAGTCGCCGACGAACCAGAGATACTCCGCAGGCTCCTTACGGATATCTTTGACCTTGACCTCCAGGCCCTGCGTCCAGCGGCCCCGCTGCTTCGGCGACTGGCCGAACGAGTTGCCATAGCGGGAGGCCGCGGTGAGCGCATCCTGCAGATGGGCGTCCACGGCGCCCTGCGCCACGAGGTGGCGCCGCAGCGCGATCAGCTTGGGGATGGGTTCGATGAACACCGGGCAGGCCTCATGGCACGCGCCGCAGGTGAAGCACGCCCAGACGGCCTCGCGGGCGATCACGTC
>JAVKJV010000016.1:0-68039 GCA_031458775.1 Candidatus Fervidifonticultor quartus
GCGCCTCGCCTATGCTGAGGCTGGCCTGTGACGTCAGGGTGCCGCGGTGACACTGTGGACGCCGGATTCGAGATCGTGGACAAGTCGATGCTGGCGCCGACGATCGGCAAGTTCGTCGTCAAGGCGCCGTACGTCGCGAGGAAGGCCAGGGCTGGAAACTTCGTCATCATTCGCCTCGACGAGACCGGCGAGCGCATCCCCTTGACCATCGTCGAGGCCGACCCCGCGCAGGGAACGATCACCCTGATCGTGCAGGCCGTCGGCAAGACCACGAAGGCGCTGTGCGCCAAGGTCGCGGGCGACGTCATCCTCGACGTGGTGGGCCCGCTCGGGAACCCGACGCCGATCGCGCGGGTCGGCGCGGTCGCCTGTGTCGGCGGCGGCGTTGGGACCGCGGAGCTCTATCCGATCGCCCGCGCGCTTCGCGCGGCGGGGAACGCCGTGCACACGATCATCGGCGCGCGCACCCGCGAACTCGTCATCCTCGAGAACGAGATGCGCGGTTGCTCCGACAGCCTGACCGTCACCACCGACGACGGGTCGTACGGTCAGAAGGGCCTGGTCACCGACGCGCTGGCGACACTCCTGGACGAGCATCCGGACATCAGCGAGGTCTTCGCCATCGGGCCGCTGGTGATGATGCGGGCGGTGACCCGGCTCGCCGAGCAGCGCGGGCGGCGCTGCGTGGTCAGCCTCAACGCCATCATGGTGGACGGCACCGGGATGTGCGGCGGCTGCCGCGTGACGGTCGGCGGCAAGATGCGGTTCGCGTGCGTGGACGGGCCGGAGTTCGAGGGCGCGGGCGTGGACTTCGACGAACTCATTGCCCGCACCCGATCCTACGTGGACATGGAGCGCCTCGCCGACGAGCGCGCGGCGTGCCGCGCCGAGACCCCAGCGACGGTGCCGGCCCGATGAGCGCGAGCGACCGCTTCAAGAACCCGCTCAAGCCGTCCGAGCGCATCAAGATCCCCCGGCAGCACCCCCGCGAGCAACCGGCCGAGGTGCGCCGGGCGAACTTCGATGAGGTGTGCCTGGGGCTCGACGAGCCGGGCGCCCTGACCGAGGCTTCCCGCTGTCTGGAGTGCAAAGACCCCGCCTGCGTCAAGGGTTGCCCGGTCAGCGTGGACATCCGCGGGTTCGTGCAGTTGCTGCTGGCGCGCGACTATATCGGCGCGATCACCAAGATCCGCGAGGCGAACTACCTGCCAGGGATCTGCGGTCGGGTGTGCCCGCAGGAGTCGCAGTGCGAGATCCTGTGCGTCTTGGGCAAACGGCACACACCCCTGGCCATCGGCAAGCTCGAGCGGTTCGCCGCCGACTACGAGCGCACCCACGACCTGTTCGTGCCCCCGGAGATCGCCGAGCCGCGCGGCCAGAAGGTCGCAATCGTCGGGTCGGGACCCTCGGGGCTCACCTGTGCCGCCGAACTCGCCCGCATGGGCTATCAGGTGACGATCTTCGAGGCGCTGCACGCCGCCGGCGGTGTGTTGCGGTACGGGATTCCCGAGTTCCGCCTGCCGCGGGAGATCCTCGACCTCGAGATCGACCGCGTGAAGCAGTTGGGCGTGGAGATCATCACGAATTTCATCGTCGGCCGGACCGCGACCATCGACGAGTTGATGGACGAGTGGGGGTTCGACGCGGTCTACCTTGCCACAGGCGCGGGCAGCCCGCACTTCATGAACATTCCCGGCGAGAGCCTGATCGGCGTCTACTCGGCGAACGAGTTCCTCGCGCGCGTGAATCTGATGAAGGCGTACAGGTTCCCCGAGTACGACACCCCCATCAAGATCGGCAGGCGCGTGGCCGTGGTTGGCGGCGGCAACACGGCGATGGACGCGGTGCGCACGAGTCTTCGGCTCGGTGCCGAGGCAGCCTATCTGGTGTACCGCCGGTCCCGCGAGGAGATGCCCGCCCGCGTTGAAGAGGTCCAGCACGCCGAAGAGGAAGGCGTGCAGTTTGTCCTCCTCGCCAACCCCACGCGCATTCTGGGAGACGAGAAGAACTGGGTGCGTGGCATCGAGTGCCAGAAGATGGCGCTCGGCGAGCCAGATGCGTCCGGGCGCCGCAAGCCGGTGCCGGTGCCGGGCTCGGAGTTCGTTCTCGAAGTGGAGACCGTCATCATGGCCATCGGGCAGTCGCCGAATCCCATCATCCAGGCGACCACGCCCGGCCTCGACGTGGGGAAAAAGGGGACGGTCGTGACCGACGAGCGCAAGGCCACGAGTCGGCCCGGCGTGTTTGCCGGCGGCGACCTGGCACGGGGCGGCGCGACCGTGATCCTGGCGATGCGGGATGGTAAGGTGGCCGCCGCGTCGATCGACGAATATCTGTGCCAGAAGCGGGCCGCCGCGGTGACCGTGGCGTGAGGAGGCGTGCGTGAGGGTCGGGATTCCAAAGGAGATCGCCCCCGGAGAAACTCGCGTTGCGCTCGTTCCTGGTCTGGTTCGAGGATTGATCAAGGCCGGTCTTGAGGTGCTCATCGAGGCCGGCGCCGGCGAGGCCGCGCTGTGCGCAAACCGCGAGTATGCCGAGGCCGGCGCCAGGATCCTTCCCGACGCGCCGGCGCTCTACGGCAATGCGGACGTCGTGCTCAAGGTACAGCGGATGATGGTCAATTCCGCGTCCGGGACGCACGAGGTGGACCTGTTGCGGCCGGGGAGCACGGTCGTCAGTCTGTACCTGCCCTCCGATGACCCGGACCTGGCGACCCGCGCCTCGGCGCGCCAGGTGACGTACTTCAGCATGGATCTGATTCCCCGCATCAGCCGGGCGCAGCCGATGGACGCGCGCTCGGCCATGAGCACACTGGCCGGGTACAAAGCGGTCATTCTCGCCGCCAACGCGTATCACCGGCTCTTCCCGATGCTGGCGACCGCAGCCGGCACGATTGCGCCCGCCAAGGCGCTGATCCTGGGCGTCGGCGTCGCCGGCCTGCAGGCGATTGCCACCGCCCGGCGCTTGGGCGCCGTCGTGTCGGCGTTCGACGTGCGGCCGCAGGTCAAGGAGGAAGTCGAGAGTCTAGGCGCACGGTTCCTGAGCATCGATATCCGCAGCGAGCAGGACGCCAGCGGGTACGCGAAGGGCCTGTCCGAGGAAGAGGAGCGTCGGCAGCGCGAGGCCATGACCGGGTTCGTCAAGGAGTCCGACATCGTCATCACCACCGCGCTCGTGCCAGGCAGGAAGGCGCCGGTGCTCGTCACCGCCGACATGATCGGGCAGATGAAGACCGGCTCGGTCATCGTGGACCTCGCCGCCGAACAGGGCGGCAACTGCGAGTGGACCGAGCCGGGCAGGACTGTCGAGCGGCTCGGCGTCACGATCGTCGGGCCCGTGAACATTCCCGCGACCATGCCGGCGCTGTCGAGCCAGCTCTACGCGAGGACGATTGCGAGCTTTCTCATGAACATGATGAAGGACGGTGCCCTGGCGTTGAACTGGGACGACCCCATCATCAAGGAGAGCTGTGTGACCCATGGCTGAGCTGCTCTTCGCGCTCAACATCTTCATCCTGGCGACGTTCGTGGGCTTTGAAGTGATCTCGAAGGTGCCCCGCTTGCTGCACACGCCCCTAATGTCGGGGTCGAACGCCATCTCGGGTGTCTCGATCATCGGCGCGATTCTGATCGCCGGCGCGGTTGGCGACCCGGGCCGCACGATCCTTGGATTCTTCGCGGTGATCCTCGGCGCGATCAATGTTTTCGGCGGATTCGTGGTCACGGACCGTATGCTGCAGATGTTCAAGCGGCAGCCGGGCGACGACACACGGCGCTAGACATGACCACCAGCCTCATCGAGCTCTCGTACCTGCTGGCGGGCGTGACGTTCATCGTCGCGCTGAAGTGGCTCAGTTCGCCCAAGACCGCGCGCACCGGCAACAGGATCGGCGCGGTCGGAATGTTTGTGGCGATCATCGCGACCCTGTTCCACCAGGGTGTTCTGCGGTTCGAGTACATCATCGCCGGCATCCTGATCGGCGCGGTCATCGGCACTGTGGCCGCGCGCAAGGCGCCCATGACCGCGATGCCGCAAATGGTGGCGGTGTTCAACGGGGTGGGCGGCGGCGCGTCGTTATTGGTGGCCTGGGCCGAGTACTGGGTGCTGGCACCGGGCAAACACTCGCTCGACGTGCCGATCAGCATTGCGTTCACGGTGTTCATCGGCGCCATCACGTTCTCCGGCTCGATGATGGCGTACGCGAAGCTGCAGGAGCTGGTTTCGGGCCGGCCGATCGTGTACCGGTTCCAGCAACCGGGCAACATCGCGCTCATGGTGGTCTGCCTGCTGCTTGGGATCTATCTGGTGTGGCAGGCGCCCGCCGGGCCGGCCATGATCCCCTTCTACGTGCTAATGGTGCTCTCGCTGGTGCTGGGGGTGACGTTCATCCTGCCGATCGGCGGCGCCGACATGCCGGTGCTCATCGCGCTGCTCAACGCGTTTTCCGGACTGGCGGGGGCCGGTGCCGGGTTCATCCTGCACAACCACGTGCTCATCGTGGCCGGCGCGCTGGTGGGGTCGTCCGGTGTGCTCCTCACCCAGATCATGTGCTGGGCGATGAACCGGCCGGTCTCGAACGTGCTCTTCGGCACGTTTGGCGCGACCGTCCAGGTCACCGGCGCGGCCGCGGGCAAGACCGCCCAGGCGATCCAGGCCGACGAGGCTGCCACGCTGCTGGCGTACGCGCAGCGCGTGGTCATCGTGCCGGGCTACGGCCTGGCGGTGTCGCGCGCCCAGAACGAGACCCGCGACCTAATGAAGGCCCTGGAGGAGCGCGGCGTCGAGGTGAAGTTCGCCATCCATCCGGTCGCGGGCCGCATGCCCGGGCACATGAACGTGCTGCTCGCCGAGGCCGACATCCCCTACGACAAGCTCGTGGACATGGAGGTCATCAATCCCGAACTGGAGCGCACCGACGTCGCGGTGGTGCTGGGGGCCAACGATGTGGTCAATCCCGCGGCCAGGTCGGACACGGGCAGCCCGCTCTACGGCATGCCGATCATTGACGTGGACAAGGCCGCGCACGTGATCGTGATCAAGCGCAGCCTCGCGCCGGGCTTCGCCGGCGTCGACAACGACCTGTTCTACATGCCGAAGACGCGGATGTTCTTCGCGGACGGCCGGGACGCGCTGGTCAAGATCCTCCAGGAACTCAAGAACGTCTAGCGCCGGTCTCTAGGCTCTCGCCGTCAGGTATTCCAGCAGCGTGCGCACCCCGAACCCCGACGCGCCACGTGGCACGACCGCGCTCGTGCCTTCCTCCTTGTCGAGATAGGCGACCGGCGCGATGTCGACGTGTGCCCACGGGACGCCGGCCGTGAACTCCCGGATGAAGATCGCGCCTTTCTGCGCGCCGCCGCCCCTGGTGCCCGAGTTCTTGATATCGGCGACGTCGCTGCGCATGGCGTGGCGGTACTCCTCGTAGAGGGGCAGTGACACCAGGCGCTCGCCGGCTCGCGCGCCCGACGCAATCAGCCTTTCCGCCAGCCCGCTGTCGGTGCCCATGATTGCCGCCGCGTACGGGCCCAGCGCCACGCTCGCCGCGCCGGTCAGGGTCGCCAGGTCGATCAACTCGTCGGGCTTGCCGGCGGCCAGGTAGGCCACGGCTTCGGCGAGGATGAGGCGGCCCTCGGCGTCGGTGTTGGTGATCTCGATGGTGGTGCCGTTGACCGCGGTCAGGATATCGCCGGGGCGCATCGCCCGGCTGCCGACGGCGTTCTCCACGGCTGCGATGGCTGCGATGACGCGCACCGGGGGTGCGAGCAGGGGAAGGGCCCGCATCGTCGCCAGCACCGCCGCGGCACCGCTCATGTCACCCTTCATCGTCGCCATCGCCTCCGGTGGCTTCATGTCCAGGCCTCCGGTATCGAACGTGACGCCCTTGCCGGCCAGGGCGATGGCGCGGCGCGGTCGGGCCGGCGTGTACTCGATCACGATGAACCGGGGCGTGTGCACGCTCGCACCGCCGACGGTCAGAATGACCTCCATGCCGCGCTTCTTGAGATCCTGCGGTCCCCAGACCTGCACCTTGAGTTTGGTACCCCGGGTGACCCGGCGCGCCTCGGCGGCGAGGGCATCGGGTGTGAGTACGTTGGCCGGTTCGTTTACCAGGTCTCGCGCATAGTTGACCGCTTCGGCGACCACCTGACCGCGGCGCCGTCCGGCCTCGACGGCGGTCGCCTCGGCCCGATTCGCTGCCAGCAGGTCGACGTCAAGACTGTGCCCCTTCTCCTTGCGGTACTTCGAGAACGTGTACGTGCCCAACAGCGCGCCTTCGGTGCGCGCCGCGGCCACCTCTGCCGGCTCCATCGACGGGTGCGAGATAGGCGCAAACGCGATGCGGCCGAGCTTACGATCCTGCGCCGCGCGCGCGGCCGCCGCCGCGGCGAGACGGTGGCGCTCCGGCGTCAGACTATTGCGGTCACCCAAGCCCACGACCGCGATGCGCGCGGCCGGCAGGCGGCCCAGGGTGTGCAGGATGAACACCTTCCCGGGTTCTCCGGTGAACCGCTCATCGTGCAGCGCTCTGGCGAGCACACCTCCCAGCGCCTGGTCGATCTTGGCGGCGATCCCTTCCAGCCGACCTGGAGCGGCGAAGACGCCCACAGCCAGGGCGTCACAGCGGTGCGCGATGGGGTCGGCTACGGTCACGCGGACGGTCACGGGCCCTCCTCCTTTGGCAGCGGGATGGCATGCGGGTCGGGCTTCACCGCGCGTTGACGGCGGCGCGCGACAACGGGATCTCCACTCCCGCGCCGGCGGCGGTCGCGCGTCGGTACAGCAGCTCGAGTGTCACGACGTCTTCCATGGCGATGCCCTGCGATTCAAAGAGTGTGATCGAGGCTGGGTCCGTCCGGCCCGGCGCGGAGCCGGCGACGATCGCGCCGAGTTCGGTCACCCGCTCCCACACCGGCTCGCCGGCGGACTCCGCGGCGATCAGGTCGCCGGCCTCGATCCGGGCCTGTTCCAGCATATCCACGACGATGCGGTCGGCCCGGCGTACCGCGGCCACGTCGATCTCCTGGCGGCCGGCGGCATTGGACCCGATCGCATTGATGTGCATGCCGGGCCGCAGCCAGGCGCCCTGCAACACGGGCTGGCGGGAGTTTGTCGCCGTGACCACGATGTCGGCATCGGCCAGGGCGTCCTCCGCGCGGTCCACGGCGACCACCTCGGTACCGAGATCGGCCACCATCTCTTCGGCGAACGCCTCGCGGCGCTCTGCTGACCGGCTGTAGACTTTCACCAGCGCCACGGGCCGGGTCCGGGCAATCGCCTGGACCTGGCTACGCGCCTGCCATCCTGCTCCAATGATGCCGAGCACACCAGCATCGGGTCTGGCGAGATACCTGGTGGCCACTCCACTGGCCGCGCCCGTGCGGATCTGCCCGAGCGTGTCGGCCTCGGCCACAACGAGCACGTCGCCATCCTCCATCCGGTAGAGGATCGCAATGAAGCGCGCACCGCGCGGCGTGGTGGCGTACGTCTTCACGCCCATCACGCCGAGATCGGGCACGATCGCGTGCAGGACCTGGAGCGTTCCGGATGGTGTGATGGCGCGACTTCGCGGCCTGTTGACCGCACGGCCCTCGCCGAGCGATTTGAATCCGGCCTCGACTGCGGTGATCACGTCATCGATTGTGAGAAGCGCCGCGACATCAGCCTCGCGGAGCAGTAGAGCCATCGTGTCTCCAGGGACAGCGCAGGGCCGGCACGTTCACGTACCGACACGTGTTCGATGGTCGCGAGAACGCCTCCTCCAACCGTGTAGAGGGAAGCCGCGGGACGGCGCGAAATCGGTCTGACATGGCCACGCAATTATGCGAACATCTGTTCGGAGTTCTCAGGCAGCGGCAGGAGGATCTGACTCGACTCCGCCGGGACCTCCATGCACACCCGGAGCTGGCGTTCAAGGAAGTCAGAACTGGCGGAATCATCGCCGATCGTCTTCGGGCCGCGGGATTGGAGGTCCGCACCGGCGTCGCTCAGACCGGCGTCGTGGGCGTCCTGCGCTCAAGCCGGCCCGGCCGCACGGTCCTGGTTCGCGCCGACATCGACGCGCTGCCCATTGACGAGGCCAACCCGGCGCCCTACCGGAGCCTCGTCCCCGGGGTGATGCACGCCTGAGGGCACGACGGACACACCGCGGTCGCGGTGATTCTGGCAGAGACCCTGGCGGCGCTGCGCACGGACCTTGAGGGGACCCTAGTGTTCGCGTTCCAGCCAGCGGAGGAGATTGCGGCGGGCGCGCGGCCGATGATCGAGCAGGGCGTGATGGACGATCCCGAAGTGGACGCGGTCGTCGGCTTCCACCTCTGGAACGACCTCCCGGCGGGAACGGTTGCCCTGAAGGCGGGCCCGGCATTCGCCTCGATGGACGAAATCTACCTCTCGGTCGAGGGCCGTGGCGGGCACGGCGCCATTCCCCATCAGGCGGCCGATCCGGTGGTCGCCGCGGCGCAGATCATCACCGCGCTGCAGACCCTTGTCAGTCGTGAGACCCCGCCGCTGGAGTCTGCGGTCGTCACGCTCGGGATGATCCAGGCCGGCACCGCGTTCAACATCATCCCTGACCGCGTGGAGATGCGCGGAACCGTGCGGGCATTCAGCGAGGAGATCCGCGGACGCACGCTGCGGCGCATCGGCGAGATCGCCACCGGGGTGGCGAGCGCCCTGCGCACGCGCGCGACGATAGCCACCCGATTCGGGTGCCCGCCGGTCACCAATGATCCCGGCGTGACCGCCGTGGTGCGTGACGTCGCAGCTCGCCTGCTCGGCGCCGAGTGCGTGCGCGAGATGACGCCGACCACCGGCAGCGACGATATGGCGTACTTCCTGGAGCGCGCGCCCGGGTGCTACTTCATCGTCGGGTCGCACAACCACGCGCGCGGGCTTGACGGCGCCCACCACAACCAGCGGTTCGACTTCGATGAAACGTCCCTTGTGGTCGCGGCGCAGGTGATGGGCGGTGCCGCGCTTACGCTGCTCGCGTGAGGCTGCGGGCGCGCCCGACGGTTATGTTGCGCGCGCCTGGAGCACGGATGTGGTGAACATTTCGAGCGCGCCCGGCGCGGGGAGCCCGGCGGCCAGGAACGCCGTCCAGGTGCCGTGGATCGCTTCGACGCGCTCGACCGGCAGGTCCGACGTCAGCGGCGGTTCGGTCCAGGGCATCGCGTCCACCTCGATCGCGGCCTCATCGCAGTAATCCATCACCGCCGCGAGGTAGGCGTCCCGGGTCCTTCCTGCCAACTCGGACAGCGGTTCCATCTCGCCCCAGCGATCCTCGTACGCGGCGACGAGGATCGTGACCAGGGCGCCGAGCGTCCCGAGCGCCCGCGCGGCCGCCCATCGCGCCTGGATGTTGTCGGCGGCGATCCCGGTGACGGCCGCGCTCAGCCTGACCGCGTCGTGACCCAGCACCGCCAGCAGGCCGCGGATCGCGTCACGCAGACGCGCGCGCGGCGCCGGCGTCGCGTTGGTCCGTCGGATCAGGGCCACGGCGGCCTCGCGCGCGGCGTGGGCGTGTTGCGGGGTGCAGATACGCGGCATGGTCACGTAGCGCGCGGCCAGGTGCTCGACCAGGACAGGCAGGTGCGCCGTCTTCTCGTACCGCTCGGGATCCGCCGCCAGCCGGTCCGCGAGACGCCTGCGCGTCCTGGCGCCCAGGGCCTCGGCGGATTCGAGCCCAATCCGCAGGGGCACGAAGATCAGCACGGTCCACACGAGTAGTACGAAGATCCAGCGCGTGAGTCCGTAGCCGAATCCGACCAAGACCGCCATGGTCGCGACAAACCCCACGACGCAGACCGCGAGCAGCGCGCGGGCCGCGGTCCGGCGCGCGCGTGGGTCCGCCAGTTGACTCACCCAGAGACGCATGTTGATCGTCGCATCCTCTTCAGGTGAGTCCGCTCCTGAGCATGCCTGCGAGGTGATCGAGTTCCTCGCGGCGAGGCTGCGTCGCCGGCCAGGTGAAGCCGAGGCCGTCGCCGGATCGCCGCGGGATGAGATGCACGTGGATGTGCATCACGACCTGCCCGCCCGGCCGCTCGTTGGCCTGCAGAACCGTGAGGCCGTCCGGCTGGAGCACCCGCTTCATGGCACCGGCGATGCGCGCCGCGGCCCGGAACAGCGCGCCGGCGCCCTCGGCGTCGAGGTCGTAGATGTTCTCGATGTGGTCGATGGTCGCCACCAGGACGTGACCCTTCGCCAGGGGCGCGATGTCCATGAACGCGATCGTGCGCGCGTCCCGGTACACCACGCTCGCGGGCAGTGTGCCCGCGGCGATACGGCAGAAGACGCACTCGGCCACGGTAGCCTCCAGGCGCTCGCGGAGATATGAAGGAAATTCGACGGCGACCCCGTCCGGCCCCTTGATCGACGGACGGGAACACGCGCAGGGCGCGCGCCGTTGGATGTGGCGAGCCGTGAGCAGGAGGTGCGTGTGCGGCAGTCGTGGCTGGCCGGCGTGTTGATCGTTCTTCAGGCCCCGACCCTTCTCCCGGTCGGGACGTTCCGCGTCGATCCCGGCGACAGCCGCGTCGAGTTCGTTATGCGTGACAACCGCGGGGGCTTCACCGGCGCCACGGATCGCGTCGAGGGCACGGTCACGGTCACGCAGCCGGACGCCGAGACCTTTGCCGCCGCGGTGGACGCGCGGGTCGACGCGCGGACGCTCCACACGGGCAATGGGATTCGCGACGGGCAGATGCGGCGCGACTTCCTCCGCGTTGACGAGCACCCGTACCTGACATTTCGGGGATCGGTCACGAGCCGCGAGCGGCCGACCGCCGGACCCATGCGTGTCGTCCTGCGGGGCGCCCTGACGATCAGGGGGACGACGCGCGACGTCGAGATCCCCTTGTCCGTTACCGCCCTGGCTGACGAGTACCGCGCGGCCGGAGAGCTGACCGTGCGCCTCAGCGCGTTCGGCATCCCCACCCCGCGGTTCTTGATCTTCGTGGCCGAGGACCCGCGACGGTGCGGCTGCGTATCCGCCTGAAGAAGAACTGACGCCCCTGTCGTCGAATCCTCCGGTTCATGGAGCACGCCATTGCCTACGCCCGGGAACACCGGGCGCGCTTCGTTTCCGAACTCGTTGACCTGCTGCGCATCCCCAGCATCAGCACCGCGCCCGAGCACGCGGGTGATGTGGCGCGCGCCGCGCGGTGGCTGGCCGATCACCTGTCCGCGCTCGGGTTGTCCAGCCGCGTCGAGCCCACCGACCGCCACCCCGTCGTGCGCGCCGACTGGCTGGGCGCGCCGGGTCGGCCGACGGTGTTGTGCTACGGACACTTCGACGTGCAGCCTCCGGAGCCGCTCGAGCTCTGGACGCGGCCGCCCTTCGAGCCGGTCGTGGTTGACGACGTCCTGTATGCCAGGGGGGCCTCCGATGACAAAGGCCAGCTCTGGATTCACGTCAAGGCGATTGAGGCGGTACTGCGCACCACGGGCCGGCTGCCCGTCAACGTCAAGTTCCTGCTTGAAGGCGAGGAAGAGATCGGTAGCCCGTCGCTCACCACGTACGTGCCGCGTCACCGACGGCATCTCGCGGCCGACGCGGCGCTGGTGAGCGACGGCGCGCTCTTCGCGCCTGACCTGCCGACCATCACCACCGGTTTGCGCGGCATGCTCTACACCGAGATCAGCGTGGTCGGCGCCCGCCGGGACCTCCATTCGGGGCAGTACGGCGGTGCCGCGCCAAATGCGGTCGGCGCGGTCGCGCAGATCGTCGCGGGGCTGAAGGACAAACGCGGGCGCGTGCGCGTGCCGGGCTTCTATGCTCGCGTGCGTCCGCCCGACGACGCCGAGCGCGCGGCGTGGGCCCGCCTGCCGTTCAGCGAGTCACGCTATCTGGACGAACTGGGCACCACGGTGGCGCCCGGCGAGGCAGGCCAGCCGATTCTCGACCGTCTCTGGGCGAGGCCCACCCTCGATGTGCACGGCATTGCGGGCGGCTTCACCGGCGAAGGGCTAAAGACCGTGATCCCGTCGCGTGCGACGGCCAAGGTCAGCATGCGGCTGGTGCCGGACCAGCGTCCCGACCTCGTCTTCCGCCAGTTCGAGAAGCTGGTCGCCCGGCTGGCGCCGCCGGGCGTCACCGTAGACGTCCGCCAGCTCGCCGCGGCGCCGCCGGTCGTCGTGTCGCCCGGCGCACCCGCAGTGCGCGCTGCCGCGCGCGCGCTGGAGGCAACGTTCGGCATCGCACCGGTCTACGTGCGCAGTGGCGGCAGCATTCCGGTCGTCGCCGGGTTCTCGCAGGCGCTCCGCATTCCGACCGTCTTGATGGGCTTCGGGCTACCCGATGACAACCTGCATGCGCCCAACGAGAAGTTCGCCCTGACGAATTTCTATCGCGGGGTCGAAGCTTCGATCCGGTTTCTGCACGAGTTTGGGGCATAGTCATCTCAGGGGATGCCAGTGTCTGCGGCTGCCTATCCACCCAGCTACCGCCGGTTGGCCGTGCTGCTCGGCGCGGTCGGTCTGGGCGTGGTCGGGATCGGCGTCTTCACGCTGCCGCGGCTTGCCTGGAACGTCTGGGGGCTGTTCGGTGCGATGTCTGTGCTCTCGGCCCTCATCATCTTCGAGCTCCCCATGGGCATTCACTACAACCCGCAGAGCGGGGTGTCCCTGGCCGCGCTCTTCCTCTATGGCTGGCAGGCGCCGGTGCTGTTGAGCGCGCTGAGCCTGCTGATCTTCTGGGTGCGCTTCCGGCGGCCGTTCTGGCGCGCGGCCTATGACCTGGGCAACGTGACGCTGAGCCTCCTGGCGGCGGCGATCGTGGCGCCGGTCGGTTTCGAGCGTCTCACGGCCGGTGTGCTGGCGACCTTTGCCGCGGCGGGTCTTGCGTATGCGGTCGCCAACACGCTGTTTACCATCGGGGGCCGGCAGATCCAGACCGGCGCGGTGGAACCGCTCCGGCCCGCGAACTGGACTCGCGGGCTGCTGCTGTCCGGCAGCATGGCGCCGATCGGTTTCATCATCGCCCTCCTGTTTCAGTCGTCGGGCGCCGCGGGCGCCGCGCTGGGCTTCGTCTCGTGGTTGCTGGCCAGCCTGGCGCTCAAGGGCAACTTCGAGGCGCAGGCCGCGAACCGCCGCCTGGCCGAGGCGAACCGCCGGCTCGAAGAGGCGCTGGTGGCCGTCGAACGGCTGTCGATCACCGATCCTCTCACCGGGCTCTACAACCGGCGGCACTTCCGCGTCCGACTGGAGGAAGAGTTCAAGCGGGAGTCGCGCGATGGGACACCGTTCACCCTGCTCCTGCTCGACCTGGTGAGCTTCAAGGCGGTGAACGACCGGCTGGGGCACCTGGCCGGCGACGTGGCCCTGCAGCAGTTCGCCCGCCTGCTCGAAGGCGCCGTGCGGCCCGGCGACCTGGTCTTTCGCTACGGTGGCGACGAGTTCGCCGTCATCCTCCCTCGGACCGATCGCGAGAGCGGCCGCGCCGTGGCCTCGCGGCTGGTGGCGCTGTTGGACGCGTCGCCGTTCGTGGTCAACCACCGCAGCGTCAGCCTGGCCGTCGATGCGGGGCTGGCTACGGCCACCGGGGACGGCGCCGATCCTGACACGCTGATCGCCAGCGCGGACGCCGATCTCTATCAGGCGCACGCACGGCGCCGCGCGGCGAACTCGTCGGTCGCACCACGCGCCGTGCCGCCGTCGTGACCGAGCTGCCCGGCTCGCTCGAAGCGGCCCGCCAGTGGCTGGTCGCGCTCTCTCCGGCGCAGCAGGCGATCGGGCTGGCCCTCCTCACCGCCGTGCCGTGGATCGAACTCCGCGGCTCGATCCCGCTGGCGGTCGCCTTGGGCTGGTCACCGCTCTCGGCGGCGCTGGTGGGGATCGCGGCGAACTGCCTGGTGGTTGTGCCCTGCTACTACTTCATGCAACTGTTCTACGACCGCTGGCTCTCGCGCGTCACGCTGATCCGGCGGGCGGTCGAGCGCGTTCGCGTCAAAGGCGCGGGGATGGTGGAGCGGTACGAACTCCTGGGCCTCACGCTCTTCGTGGCCGTACCGCTTCCCGGGACCGGCGCCTACGCGGGCACGACGCTGGCCTGGCTGCTCGGCCGGCGCCGGTGGCGGGCCATGGGAGCGGTCGCGGTGGGGGTCGTGCTCGCCGGGATCGCGGTGACGCTGCTGACGTCCGGTGCCGCCGTTGCGCTGCGGCGCTTCTTCGAGTAGTATCGGTCGCACAGAATGCTCAGGAATGGCGACACGAATACAAGAACTGGGGGAGGGATCAGATCGCGTGCGCAGAGTCCTCGTACTTCTCGCCACGATCGCACTGACCGCAACCTTCGCGTTCTCGGCCGGGGCCGCGCCGGCGGTGACCCCGCAGCGGGGCGGCGCGCTCATTGTCGCCTCCGGGGCCGATGCCGTGACGCTCGACGCCCCGCTCATCACCGACTCGCCCAGCGCGACCGTGCTGGAGCACATGGTGGAGACGCTCTACCGGCTGACGCCGGAAGGGCGGATCGTGCCCGCGCTGGCGCTCTCTCACACCGTGTCGGCCGACGGCCGGACATGGACGATCCGGCTGCGGCAGGGCGTCCGGTTCCACGACGGCACGCCGTTCGACGCCGAAGCCGTTAAGTTCAACCTTGACCGGATGCTCGACCCGGCGACCCGGGCCGCGTTCCGGTTCTTGATCAGCCGCGTGCAGCAGGTCACCGTCGTGGATCCCCAGACCGTGCGCCTGGTGACCGACGCGCCGTTTGCGCCGCTGCTCGCGCACCTGTCGCACAGCGCCATCGGCATGCAGAGCCCGGCGGCCATCCGGCGGCTCGGCGCCGCCGACTACGCGCGACAACCGGTCGGGACCGGGCCATTCCGGTTCAAGGAGTGGGTGCGCGGTGATCGCGTGGCCGTGACGCGCAACGACGAGTACTGGGGCGACAAGGCGCTTCTCGACGAGGTGCAGTTCCGCGTCATCCCCGATGACGGGGCGCGGCTCGCGGCGCTCGAAGCCGGGTCCGTGCACGTGGCCGTGCGCGTGCCCCCGCGCGAGATCGAGCGCCTGAAAGGCGCGCGCGATCTCACCGTGCGCGTGGACGAGAGCCTGCGGACGATCTATATCGGCTTCAATGTGACCCGGCCGCCCTTCAACGACCGGCGCGTGCGCCAGGCCCTGAACTACGCGGTCAACAAGCGCGCCATCGTCAACGGCGCGTTGAACGGCACGGCGCGGGTCTCGGACGCGCCGATCGCGCCGAACGTCGAGGGGTACAGCAAGATCATGACCTATGAGCCCGACTTCGAGCGGGCCGAGGCGCTGCTGCGCGAGGCCGGGTACACGCGCCAGCGGCCATTGCGCGCGGTCTTCGTGCATCCGTCGGGCCGCTACATTCGCGACGCCGAAATCGCGGCCAGCGTGCAGGGTCTGGTGCGCCGCATCGGTGTGGAACTCGAGCTGCGGACGATGGAGTGGGGCGCGTATCTCGCCTACACCAACCGCCCGCAAGAGCAGAGCGACGTGCAGATGTACATGCTGGGCTGGGGCACCGTGACCGGCGATGCGGACTACGGTCTCTACGCGCTGTTCCACGGGTCGCAGTGGGTCCCGACGGGCTCCAACCGCAGTTTCTACCGCAACCCGCAGGTTGACGCGCTCCTCGACCGCGGGCGGACCACGATCGATCAGGCCGCGCGCAACCGGATCTACGCCGAGGCGATGAAGATCATCATGGAGGATGCGCCGTGGCTGTTCCTCCACAGCGAGTCGCAGGTGACCGGCGTGCGAGGCGCGGCGCAGGGCGTCGTCGTGCACCCGGCCGAGCGCATCGAGGCGCACAAGGCGTGGCTGCGCCGGTAGCGAAGCACCGCGGATAGGGAGCCGAAGGGGGGAGGACGGGTGACGCTCCCCCCTTCGTGTGTCCGCTGACCATGTGGGCCTATGTGGCGAAGCGTCTCCTGCTGGCCGTCCCGGTCGTCGCGGGCGTGGCATTCCTGGTGTTTGCGATGGTGCGGATCATCCCCGGCGATCCGGCGCGGATCATCGCCGGTGAAGCCGCCACCCAGGACGTGGTCGAAGGGATCCGCAGGGACCTCGGCCTCGACCGCCCGCTATTGCAGCAGTTTGGGACCTTCGTCGGCGGACTGGCGCGTGGGGAGCTGGGCCGGTCGATCCGTTCGAAGGCGCCGGTTGTCGAGGAACTGCGCGTCCGCATCCCCAACACCGTGCAACTGGCGGCCGCAGCCCTGATCGTGTCGATCGTGGTGGGCGTCGGGGCCGGCGTGGTGTCCGCGATCAGACCGTACTCGATGCTCGACACCGGCGTCATGCTCGTCGCGCTGGCCGGGCTCTCGATGCCGGTGTTCTGGTCGGGTCTGATGATGATCCTGATCTTCGCGGTGCGCCTGGGCTGGCTGCCCGCCGTCGGCACAGGCTCGCTGGCGCACTTGATCCTGCCCTCGATCACGCTGGGCATGGCCACGGCCGCGATCATCGCGCGCATGACCCGATCCAGCATGCTCGAGGTGCTCCGATCCGACTACATCCGCACGGCGCGGGCCAAAGGCGCACGGGAGCGCACGGTGATCAACCGGCATGCCCTGCGGAACGCGCTGATCCCGGTCATCACCGTGGTGGGGCTGCAGATGGGCACGCTCCTGTCCGGTGCGGTGCTCACGGAGAGCGTGTTCGCGTGGCCGGGCATCGGCCGGCTGCTCGTCGAAGGGATTCTCTCCCGCGACTATCCCATCGTGCAGGCCGCGGTCCTGATCGTTGCGCTCGCATTTGTGATCGTGAATCTCATCGTGGACGTACTCTATGCAGCGGTCGATCCCCGTATCCACTACGGCTGAGCCGGTGCGCGCGCCGCGCACCCGGCTGCGGATGGTCTGGGGCCAGTTCCGGCGGAACCGCGCCGGTCTCGTCGGCCTGGCCATACTGGCCATCTTCCTGATCGCCGGACTCCTGGCGCCGGTGCTGGCACCAGCAGATCCCTACGAGATACAGCTCGAGCGCGGTCTGGAGAAGCCCGGTGTCAGCGCCGTCCTCGGCCGTGACGAACTCGGTCGCGACCTGCTCAGCCGCATCATCTACGGTGCGCGGCTCTCCCTGGTCATCGGCGTCATCGCGGTGGCGATCGGGGTAGGCCTGGGCGTTCCGATCGGCGCGGCGTCCGGCTACTTCGGCGGTGTCCTCGACCTGCTGGTGCAGCGCCTGATCGACATCCTGCTCGCGTTCCCCGGCATCTTGCTGGCGATCGTGCTCGTGGCGGTGCTCGGCGTGGGCCTCACGCAGGTCATGGTCGCGGTCGGCATCGTCTCGATTCCAGTGTATGCGCGTCTGGTGCGCGGTCAGGTGCTGGCGTTGCGCAACCAGGAGTTCGTGGACGCGGCGCGGGCGCTCGGCGCGACCAGCGGCCGCATCGTCTGGCGGCACGTGCTGCCCAACACACTGGCCGTGATCATCGTGCAGTCCACGCTGCAGATCGCGTCCGCGATTCTCTCGGCGGCCGCGCTCGGCTTCCTCGGGCTGGGCGCGCAGCCACCGGCGGCGGAGTGGGGGTCGATGCTCAGCAACGCGCGCCAGTACATCCGCTTGGCGCCGCACAGCGTGACGTTCCCGGGCGTCGCGATCATGCTCACGGTACTTGGGTTCAATTTGCTCGGCGACGCGATCCGCGATGCGCTTGATCCTCGCATGCGCATTTAGGATGCATTGACACTACCGGTGTCGAATTCTAGTATCTGAGTTCGTGCGGCCGCCGTGATGTGCGGCGCCGGGGGAGGTGGGAGATGGAGCCAGTCGGGCACCACTACATCGCCGAGGCCTCGGGATGCAGTCCCGATATCATCGGCCGCGTTGAAACCGTCGAGCAGATTCTCGTTCGGGCCGCGGAGATCGCGGGCGTCACGGTTTGGTCCATTTCTTTCCATCGCTTCTCTCCCAACGGCGTCTCCGGTGTGGTCGTCATCTCCGAGTCTCATCTCTCGGTCCACACGTGGCCCGAGTACGGGTATGTCGCGCTCGATATCTTCACCTGCGGCAATACGGCGAAGCCCGAGGCCGCGGTCCAGTACGCCATCAAGGAGTTCGGCGCGTCCTCCATGCACATCACCGAGGTCACGCGCGGGCTCGAAGAGGGCGACCGGCAGTTCTTCCATAGCATCGTGACGTGGGAGGAGTCGCTGGCGGGGCGGGACGGGCAGAAGCGGTCGAAACCCATGAAGCGGCCGGGGGTTGGCCCACGCCGTCCGGCGCGCGCGCGCTGATCGCGGCCGGCGGTCGACAGGCGTCGTGTCGTTACTGTCGGTCATCCTGCCGATCGTCATCATGGTGGCGGCCGGCTATGCCCTCGCGCGCTACACCACGGTCGAGACGCACTCGCTCTCGCGGGTCACGATCTATCTCCTCACGCCCAGCCTAGTCTTCACCGCACTGGTGAAGACCGATCTGCAGGCGGTGGGCGGCTATCGCCTGATCGCGCTCGTGGTCTGCCAGTTCGCGGTACTGCTGCTGGTCTCGGCGCTGGCGGGCCGCGCGCTCCGCCTGCCCCGCGAAGAGCGGGCCGGTCTGTCGCTCGCCACGGTGCTGTACAACGCCGGCAACTATGGCCTCCCGGTCGCGCTGTTCGCGTTCGGACAGGAGGGCTTTCGCATCGCCACGGTGGTATTCGTCATGTCCGCCATCGTGGCGCATTCGGTCGGTATCTACCTGGCCTCATCGGGCCGGAACCACCCGCTCAGGGCGATCCGCGACGTGTTCCGGCTGCCGCTGATCTACGCGTCGGCCCTGGGACTGCTCGTCGGTCAACTGCGGTGGCCGGTGCCCGATGCCCTCTGGCGGCCGCTTGACCTGATGGGACAGGGCGCAATCCCCATGCTGCTCATCGCGCTCGGAGTGCAGCTCGGCCAGGCAGGGTCCACCACGGTCAGCCGGTCGCTCGGTGTGGCCGCGGTCCTGCGCCTGCTGGTCTCGCCTCTGATTACCGCCGCGCTCGTCCCCTGGTTCGGCGTCGCCGGCGTCGCCGGCCGGGTGGCGATTCTCTCGACCGCGATGCCGACCGCCGTGAACGCGTTTCTGCTGGCCGCGCAGTTCCAGGCCGCGCCGTCGTTCGTGGCCAGCGCCGTGTTCCTGTCTACGATCGCGAGTTTCGTGTCGGTCTCGATCGTCCTGCTGTTGATTCGATGAGGCGCCAGGCCGCCGCGCCGGCAGAGACCGCGCGGGTGTCTGGCCGGGCCGCCGACGTGATGATGCCCACGCGCCGGCCGTTCTGGCAGCGCGTAGGCGTCATGTCGCTGGCGCACTTCGCGAACGATCTGTCCGCGGCCTACCTGGGGCCGCTGCTGCCGCTCGTCGTCACCAAGTTCAGCCTCTCATTGACGCTGGCCGGACTGCTCGGCACGGTCTTCAGCATTTCTTCGGCGCTCGGCCAGCCGCTGTTCGGCCTGGCATCCGACCGACTGACGCGCCCCGTCTTTGCGTTTGTCGGGCCGTTGCTCACGACGGTGATGATGGGACTGCTGGGCGTGGCGCCGTCGTACGGCGTGATGGTCGGACTCCTGGTCCTGGCCGGTATCGGTACCGCCGCGTTCCACCCGCAGGCGTTCGGGTTGGCCGGCGCGCTGAGCGAGGATCGCCGCGGGGCCGGCTTGTCGATCTTTGTTGCCGGCGGCGAGTTCGGCTACTCGCTCGGTCCCGTGTTCGTCGCGGCGCTGGTCGCGACGCTCGGCCTCCCGGGGACGATGGTGGCCGCGCTCCCCGGCCTTGTCGCCTGCGCCGTCGTTTGGTGGACCATCCGCGAGTGGCAGGTCGTCCGGGCACCCGCCGCCGGAGGCTTACGTGGCGACGTGCGGCAGCACGGCCGGGCGTTCGCGCTGATCTGGTTCATCGTCGTGGCGCGCAGCGTCATCATCCTGGCGCACATCACGTTCATCCCGCTGCTTTTGCGCGAGCAGGGCGAGTCGCTGATTCTCGGCGGCACCGCGGTGTTCATGTTCGGTGGCATTGGGACGATCGGGGGACTGGTCGGCGGCACGCTCTCCGACCGCATCGGGCGCCGCGCGGTCCTGGCGATCTCGATGGCGGCCAGCGCGCCGCTGCTGCTGTTGTTCGGCCGGCTAAGCGGGGCCCTCGCGCTGCTCCCCCTGGCGCTGGGCGGGTTCACGATGTTCCTGGGCGCGCCGGTCGCCATCGTGATGGCGCAGGAGATGGTGCCGCACCGGGCGAGCCTGGCGAGCAGCGTGGTGACCGGGCTGGCGTGGGGCACCGCCGGGCTCTCGCTGACGCTCATCGGTGCCGCGGCCGACCGGATCGGCCTCGCGCCGACGCTCGCGCTGACGTTGGTTCTGGCCCTGCCGGCGCTCGCCGCCACGTGGGCCCTGCCGGCACATCCGGCCGAGGACTGACCGGGCCTCAGGCGCCGCTGACCGGCGTCACCACGCACGTGGTCGTCCGTGTGACGCCGGGTGTCTCCTGGAACCGGGAGACGATCAGCCGGCCCAGCGTGTCCATGCTCTCGGTCTCGACATACGCGATGATGTCGGTCGGGCCGGTGACCGCGTGGGCCATCTTCACCCCCGGCGTCTTCTGGATCTGCGCCAGGGCATCGGCAAGCTTGCCGGGCAGAATGCGGATCATCACGTAGGCCTGCACCATGCGAGATTCCTCCAGGGAGCCGCTACACCGCGAGGAGCACCTGCACCAACAGCGCACGTACCAGCGAGAGCAGGAGAATCGCCACCACCGGCGAGAGGTCGAGTCCGCCGACTGGTGGCATGAGCCGGCGAATGGGATCGAGGATCGGCGACGTGAGTTGATGCACGATCCGTACCGCCGGGTGCCCGAGACTCACACCGGGGACCCACGAGAGCACGATCCTGATCAGGATGAGGATGTTGAGGACCTGGAACACCAGGTTGACGAGCGAGACCACGTCCACCGTTCACGCCTCCCCGGCGCGGCGGCCGCCGCGCCTGGAGCCCGCCGTTCCATCTGGGGAATTCTGCGGCGACCGGCTGCGGCCCTCGCGATCATGCAAACGCGAGCGGCCCCGGGACTATGTCCCGGGGCCGCTGGACCGGTATCAGGTTAGAGGGGGCTGACGTTGGCCGCCTGAGGACCCTTGCGGCCCTCGACGACCTCGAACTGCACCTTCTGGCCCTCCTGCAGGCTCTTGAAGCCATCGCCCGTGATGGCCGAGTAGTGCACGAAGACGTCCTTGCCGCCCTCCACGGAGATGAACCCGTAACCCTTCTCCGCGCTGAACCACTTCACCGTACCTGTCTGCATTGCCGTACCCACCTGCCTGCCTGTTGATGTACAGATCACGCCGCCTGGCGTCGTCCCTGTCCGCACGACGATAGCACGCGATGTTTGCGGGTGTCAATTGAGCCCGCGTCGAACTACGGAGCAGCGAGTCCGGTCATGACGCGGAAGCTCTACCACCTCGACAGCTATCGTCGCGACGTCACCAGCGTCGTCACCGGCGTGCGCACCGGCCCCGGCGGCGTCGCGGTGGCGCTCGAGGAGACGGTCTTCTACGCTGTGGCCGGCGGACAACCCGCGGATCGCGGGGAACTCGCCGGGCGCGCGGTGCTCGATGTGATCGAAGAGGACGGTGTGATCTGGCACATGCTCGGCGACGCCGACCCCCCGGCGGTTGGCGAGCGCGTCAGGGGCACGATCGATTGGGAGCGCCGGTACGATCACATGCAGCAGCACACCGGCCAGCACATCCTTTCGCAGGCCTTCCTGCAGGCGCTCGACGCGGCGACCGTGTCGGTGCACATCGAGCGTTCTTGCACGATTGACTTGTCCGTCCCGTCGCTGGACGCCGCCGGCGCGGCAAAGGCGGAGCGGCTGGCGAACGCGATCGTATTTGAGAACCGGCCTGTGATCGTGCGCGAGGTGGACGACGCCGAAGCCCGGAGTCTCGGCCTGCGGCGGCCGCCGAAGCAGACCGGCCTGATCCGCGTGGTCGAGGTGAGCGGGTTCGATCGCTCGGCGTGCGGCGGGACACACGTGCGCGCGTCGGGCGAAGTCGGATTGATCGTGCTCCGCGGGTGGGAGCGGTACAAAGGCGGCGTGCGGGTGCAGTTCCTATGCGGGTGGCGTGCGCTCGCCGACTACCGCCAGGCCCGCGCGACGCTGCGCGAGATCACCGCGCATCTGAGCACAGGAGATGCCGACGCCGCGGATGCGGTCGCGCGTCTACTCGCTCGCACGCGCGAGGTGGAGCGCGAGCTGGAGACGGCGCGGGCCGCGCTCCTCGACCGCGAGGCGCAGGATCTGATCGCGACTCGTGAGTCCCTTGGCGACCGGGCCGGCCCGCCGTGGCTCGTGGCACGCGCGCTGGTCAACCGCGCGTTCGGTGACGCACGCGGTCTGGCCCGCGCGCTCACGCGCGGGCCCGGCGTCATCGTGATCCTCGCGGCGGAGCCCGAGCGGCGCCTGATCGTCGCGCGGAGTGCCGATGTGGCTCTCGATGCCAGCACCGTGGTGCGCGAGGCGGTCGGCCGGCTTGGCGGTCGAGGCGGCGGCCGGCCCGAGGCCGCCGAAGGCGCGGCCGGCGACGCCAGCGCCGAAGCTCTGGTGGACGCGGCCCGCGCGGCGGCGCTTCGCATGCTCGGCGCGGCCAACCAGGGAGGTGTGCGGTCACCGTGAGCCCGACGCGGATCAACACGCTTGCCCTCACCGAACTGGTCCGCCGCCTGGTGGCGGTCGACTCCGTCAATCCCTCGCTGGTCCCCGGTGCGCGCGGCGAGGCCGAGATTGCCGCGCTGCTCGCCCGCGAGTGCCGTGCCGCGGGCTTCGACGTGCGGATGGACGAGGTCGCGCCTGGCCGGCCGAACGTCGTCGCGCGGTTCCGCGGCAAGACACCCGGCCGCCGGCTGCTGTTCAACGGACACATGGACACCGTGAGCGTCGAGGGCATGCAGGAGCCATTCGCCGGCGTCGTGCTCGGCCGGCAACTCTTTGGCCGCGGCGCGTACGATATGAAGGGTAGCCTGGCCGCCATGGTCGAGGCCGGCCGGGCCATCGTCGGCAAAGGGCTCCCCGCGGGCGAACTCATCCTCGCGTTCGTCGTGGACGAAGAGTACGCAAGCCTCGGCACCGCTGATCTCGTCGCGCGCTATCAGGGACGCGAACTCGCGGACGCGGCGGTGGTGACCGAACCGACCGCGCTCGAAGTCTGCGTGGCGCACAAGGGATTCGTCTGGGGCCGGATCGAGGTCGCGGGTCGCGCGGCGCACGGCAGCCGGTATGACGAAGGCGACGATGCGATCATGCGCATGGGGCACGTGCTCGCGGCGCTGGAACGGCTCGACCGCGAGATCCTGCCCCGCCGGACGCATCCGCTGCTCGGCCGTGCGTCGGTGCACGCGTCCACCATTGCCGGCGGGCTCGGGCTCAGCACCTATCCTGACCGATGCGTCCTGGAAATCGAGCGACGCACGCTTCCCGGCGAGCGCGTGGACGACGTGCGCGCCGAACTCGAGGGCCTGGTGGATGACGCACGGCAGACTTCACCGGGGCTGAACGGCCGAGCCGACGTCCTGTTCAGCCAGCCGCCATTCGAGGTCGCGACCGACGCGCCGGTCGTCCGGACGGTGATCGAGGCCATTCGCGCGGTGCGCGGGCAGGAGCCGCAACTCGTCGGCGAGGCGCCGTGGTTCGATGCGGCGCTGCTTGGCGCCGCCGGTATCCCGACGGTCATGTTTGGGCCTGCGGGTCGCGGCGCGCACGCCGCCGAGGAGTGGGTGGACCTGCGCTCGGTGGCGGTTTGCGCCGAAGTACTCGCCGAGACTGCGCACCGCTTCTGCACCGCGACGCCCTGACCGGCACGGCCGTGAGGATCGTGAGCCTGTTGACCGATTTCGGGGCGGCGTCGCCGTATCCGGCGGAGATGCGCGCCGTGCTGCGCGCGCGATGCCGGGCGACCCTCGTGGACATCACCCACGACGTGCCTGCGCATGACGTGGCGTTCGGCGCACACATGCTCGCCACGGCGGCGCCGGCGTTCCCGGCGGGGACGGTGCATCTGGCCGTCGTGGATCCCGGCGTGGGCACGGTGCGACGACCGCTCGTGGTGACGGCGGGCGGGCACGTCTTCGTCGGACCCGACAACGGACTCCTGATGGTGGCGGCCCGCGCCCTCGGCTCACCGGCGGTCTTCGTCCTCGACGTCGATCGGTTCGCGCGGCGTCCTCTGTCGGCCACATTCCACGGCCGCGATCTCTTCGCGCCGGCCGCGGCCGCGATCGCCGAGGGCCTGCCGCCGGCCCGGACCGGCACGCCGCTCGCCACACCGGTCGAGCTGGAGGTGAAACCGGCCGAACAGGCCGCGGGTGTCGTGCGTGGTCGGGTCCTGTACTGTGACGCTTTCGGCAACGCGGTCACGAACATCCCGGGCACATGGCTGCGCGCGCTTCCTGGCACGGTGCGGCTCCACGGGCCAGCCGGCGACGTTCTGGTACGTCAGGTGCGCGCGTATGGCGAGGGCCGGCCCGGAGAACCACTGGTGCTGGTGGGCAGCAGCGGGACGCTGGAGATCGCCATCAACACCGCCCGCGCGGCTGACGTGCTGGGCCTGACCGCCGGGCAAGAGATCACGATTGCGGCCGCGCACGACGCCGCGATGGGCGGCCGGGCGCACGACGAGGGGAAGTGATGCCTGTGGCCCCTCAGAGGGGTCGCGGCGTGACGGCCCGGAACACGTCGTCGCCGGGGTTCGTTGTCGTGGACGACAGCGACGGCCGGCGGGTCTTGCCTGTCGCCGGGTGTGGCATAATAACCCAGAGCGTGCCTTGATGAATGAGGTGAACCTGATCCTCGCGTTTGTCGCGGGCGTGCTGGGGTTTCTGAGCCCCTGCATCGTGCCGCTGATTCCCGGCTATCTCTCCTTCGTGTCCGGACTGCAGCTCGGCGACATGTCCCTGGAGCAGCGCCGGCAGCATCGGACCCGCGTGCTGACGGCCACCACCCTGTTCGTGCTGGGGTTTGCGACGATCTTCACGGCTCTGGGCGCGTCCGCGTCGGCACTGGGCGGGCTGATCCTCGACAACCGGATTCTGCTGACCCGCCTCGGCGGTGCGGTCGTGATTGTCATGGGGCTGGCCGTGCTGGGCGTCATCAAGGTCCCGGGGTTGTACCGTGAGCGGCGCTTCCAGATGGCGCGCCGGCCGTTCGGACTGCTCGGCGCGTTTCCCGTGGGCATGGCGTTCGGCTTTGCGTGGACGCCTTGCGTGGGCCCGGTGCTCACCGCGGTCCTGACGCTGGCCGCGGCGTCGCAGACGACCGGCGCGGGTGCGCTGTTGCTGTTCGCGTACTCCTTGGGACTCGGGCTGCCGTTCCTGGCAACCGCCATCCTGATGGCCGCCGCGTTCGACACGATGGGCTGGCTGCGCCGCCACGCGGGCGCGGTCTCCCGTGTGAGCGGTGTCTTCTTGCTCGTCATGGGCGGGGCCATGGTGACCGATCTACTGTTCCGGCTCAACACCTGGATCCTGCAACTGGTGCCGTTCCGGCCGGTCATCTGAGCCGGCTGCGCGGCGCCCAGCAGATGGGAGTGGACCGATGATGCGCGTCCTGCACTCGTCACGACGGTTCCTGCCGGCCGCGGTTCTGCTGCTGGCCGTTACGGTGCTGCCGCTCGCCGCGCCGACCCGCGTACAGGCGGCGGACGCCGGGCTGGTGCTGGAAGCGCTCGGTGTGCTGCGGGAGCGGTACGTGGATCCCGTGGACACGGTGGCCGCGCTCAACGGCGCGATCGCCGGATTGCGCGCCACGCTGTCGGCGGCCGGCATCCAGGCCGACCTGCAGGACATCGCGCCGGGCACGGTGATAGCGGCGGCCGACGCGCAGTTCCGCCAGCGTTTCGCGGCAACGGTTGCCGCCGCCGCAGGCCGAGTGCAGACCACGGCTCTGGCCTACAACGCGGTGCGGGCGATGACCAACATCTTCAACGACTCGCACACCGCGTTCATCACGCCCGAGCAGAACGCTGAGCGCCAGTTGCGCCAGCGTCGCCAGGCCGCGTTCTCCGGCATCGGCGTGGTGCTCATGCCGCGCGAGGGCCGCTTCTACATTCGCGACGTCATCCCGGGCACGCCGGCCGAGGCCGCCGGCGTCCAGGCGCTCGATCGCATCGTCAGGATCGACAGCACGCCGACCGCGGGGTTGCAGACCGAGCAAGTGGCCGGGCTGATCCGGGGCCCGGCCGGGACCTCCGTCTCGATCGTGCTCGATCGGCCCGGCCGGTCCGAACCGGTCACGCTTGCGGTGACCCGCGCGCCGATCGAGATTCCCTCGGTGTTCCAGGCGCGCGTCCTGGAGGGCGGGATCGGGTACCTGCAGCTCTACCAGTTCATCAATCGTACCGGTACTGATGTCCGCCGATCCCTGGACCGCATGCTCGCCAACGGCATGCGCGCCCTCGTGCTCGATCTGCGCGGCAACAGCGGAGGGTACCTACACGAGTTGAACGTCGTGGCGAACCTGCTGCTGCCGCCCGGCCGGCCGGTCTACCAGGAGACGAGCCGCGGCGGCCAGGCGCGTGTCACCCGCACGACCGGTGTGCCGGCGCTTCCCTCGCACATGCCGCTCGTCGTGCTGGTTGACGAGAGCAGCGCGTCCGCGTCCGAGTTGCTGGCCTCTGCGCTTCAGGAACAGGGCCGCGCGGTCTTGCTGGGCGCCAGGACCGGCGGCGCGGTCGAGGCCAGCGTGCTCATCGATCTCTCGGACGGCTCCGCGCTCAGCGTGACGATCCTGCGGCTCGCGTCCGGTCAGGGCAGGCGACTGGAGGGTGTCGGTGTCTCGCCGGACGTCGCGGTCGCCATGAGCGTGACCGACCTCGACCAGGGCCGCGACACGCAGTTGCAGCGCGCCATCCAGCTCGCCCGTCAGCGCGTGGGGCTGGTCGGCGCGCCCAGGCCGGCGGCGGCGCCGCCCAGGCTGGCACCCGTACGGTGAGCCTGTCCCGACCCAGCCGCGTGTTTCGCGCGACACCCCGGTGACCGCTCCATACGAGGCGGAGGTCCGCGTCCGTGTGTCGCGGATCGGTGAACTACGGGCGCGGCTGGCCGCGCTGGGCGCCCGCCGCGTAGAAACCTACGCGTTCACCGACCGTTACTACCGGCCCGCGGCGTCGCGCTGGTCACCGGCAGAGCGGACTCTTCGGGTCAGGGAACGTTCCTCCGGCGATGCCGAGGTGCTCTACACGCGAACCACCCTGCTGACCGAGGGAGGGGTCACCTTCAAGCGTTCGGCGCTCCCGCAGGGCAAAGCCGTGCTCTTCCGCGGCGCGGCGACGGAATGCCGTTCCCTGCTCGAGGAGTTGGGATTCGTCCACTGGCTAACGGTCCGGAAGGTGTCGGGCGAACTGCTCGAGATTCCCGGGGCCGGGATGGTCGCCTGCGAGGAGATCGACGGCCACGGCTGGTGGGTGGAAGTGGAGGTCGAGGGCGCCGATCCCGACGACGCGTCGTCGCGATTGCGAGCGCGCCTGGATGCGCTGGGAATCGATCCCGCCGATGCCTCGCCGCTGCCGATGGCTGCGCTCCTGTCCCCGGCTTCGGGCCGGCGCGTGTACTTCTGCGGGGCAATCCGCGGCGGGCGGCAGTTGCAGGCACGATACGCGCGGTTCATCGCGGCGATGCAGGCCGCCGGGTGGACGGTGCTCACCGCGCATGTCGGCGCGCCGGATGTCCTCGCCCGAGAGGCGCGGGCGGCGGCGTCGCCGCAGGAGATCTACCGCCGCGACATGGCGTGGCTCGCCGACGCCGACGTCGTGGTGGCGGAAGTCACCGTGCCGTCGCTCGGAGTCGGCATCGAGCTCGCGGTCGCGCTGGAGCGGGGCCTGCCGGTGATCGGTCTCGTGCAACGCGACGCGTCGTTGTCCGCCCTCGTGGAGGGCGATGACCGAATCCGCCTGATCCGTTACGATGATGAAGCCGGCGCGGTCGCGGCGCTCGACCGAGCGCTCGCCGCGCTGGTACGTTGACCTGGAGGCCATACCCGACGCCATGCTGCCGTCTGAGCGTCTGCGCGACAAACTGATCGTCTCGAACAACAAGGGTGTGCAGCTCTATCGCGAACTTGCCGGCGCCTACCGGTTCGACCGCTTCGAGCTCTACCTCGACGCGGTCCTCCCCGATCCGGTCGCGCCGTCCGCCTACGCGCGCATCCGCGTCGACCAGGCTGAGGCCCAGGTGCCGCGCGAGTTCTGGGCGCGGCCGGCTGCGCGAGTCGCGGCGCAGGACTACCTCGCGCGGTCGTTCCGTGACGCCCTGCAGAAGCACGTTCGCACGCGGTGGTCCAACCGCGTGACGCCATTCGCTCTCGAGGCGGGCGGCCAGGAGATCCTCGTGCGCACCGGCTGCACGGTCGCCGACGACTTCGTCGAGATTCGCGTCGTGGTGAGTCTGCCGGCCGAGGGCCGCAAGGTGATGGCCAAGCCGGCGCAGGCGATGTTCTTCGAGGACCTGCCCGCCGCGGTCGGCGCCGGTCTGCTCTGGCCGAACCTCGACGCCGAGGCCGGCCGGCGCCATGTCGAGACCTACGAGGACCATCTGGCGCTCGCCGCCGCGCTGCCCGAGCACGGACTGGTGGCGTTTGTGGGCGACGGATCGATCCTGGGTCGTGACTCCGGTCCGGGCGATCGGCCGCTTCGCGGCAGTCGCGCCGTGGCCACGCACGCACCCGACGAACTCGCGGTAACCATCACCCTCCCGCACCGCGGGCCGGTGCGCGGTCTGGGTATCCGGCGCGGCGTCACGCTCATCGCGGGCAACCTCTACAGCGGCAAGTCAACGCTGCTGGCGGCGCTGACGCGTGGCGTCTATCCGCATGTCCCGGGCGACGGCCGCGAGCTCGTGGCGACCGTTCCCGACGCGGTGGCGATTCGCGCGGACGTCGGCCGGCGCGTCGAGCGCGTGGACGTGAGTGCCTTCGTGCACGCGCTACCGCACAGCCACGACGTCACGGCGCTGTCGATCGAACGGGCGACCGGCACGCTGTCGATGGCCGCGGCCGTGTCCGAAGCGCTTGAACTGGGCACCTCCCTCCTCCTCTTCGACGAGGACGACAGCGCCATCGCGTTTGTGGCCCGCGACGCCGTGATGCAGAGGCTGATTCCGGGACAGCGCGAGGCGTTCACCCCGCTGGTTGAGCGCGTGCGGCCGCTGTGGGAACAGCACGGCATCTCGACGGTGATCTCCACGGGCGGTTTGGGCGAATACCTGGAAGTCGCCGACACCGTCATCGTGGTCGAGAACTTCCAACTCATCGCGGCGACGGATTGCGCGCGGCGCCTCGTAGCCGAGCAGGCCCTGCGCCGGACAGCCGACGCGCGCCCGCTGGCGCTCCCCGCCGTGCGATGCCCGCTGCCACGCGGCATCGGCGGCGTGAAGGGGCGGGGGCTGCGGGCCGACATGCGCGGCCGCGACGCCCTGGCGATTGGCCGCGACACCGTGGACGTGTCACCGCTCGCCCAACTTGTCGATCCAGCCCAGGCCCGCGCCGCGGGTGACGCCGTGCTCTACGCGGTGGAGAAGGACTTCATCGACGGCAACGCCTCGGTCGCCGAGGTACTCGACCGCGTGTTCACCGACATCGAGACATCCGGACTCGCCGTGCTCGCCACCCGCAAGCCCGACGCCGCCGAGTATGCGATGCCGCGACGTCACGAGGTCGGCGCCATCTTGAACCGGCTGCGGTCACTTCAGGTGCGCACGCGGCGGGCCGCCGGGGAGACGCCGGGCGCCGCTGCCCCGCCGGTCGCCGCCGATGCGGGATCCTCGGTTGACGGCGCCGTACCCGAGAATCTCCCAGATCAATAGAGGAGCCGGCGCAGGGCGCCCTGCACACCGGCTCCGCCGTCCCGAGGGACCGATGTCCTACGCCCGGACTTCTTGCCGCTGGAACCGGACATACGCGTAGGCGAACAACAGGATCACGGCACCGAACAACCCGGTCAGCTGCGGCCACACCAGCAGCAGGCTCTGCGACAGCGGCAGCAGTGTGCGCGGCAGGGCGCCCGCGGCCTCGAGCTGCGTGATCGCGCCGAGCAGCGGGCCGAGCGTGCGGATCTCCGGATTGAGTAGCGCGATCACCGACTCGGAGTAGAGCGTGATCGGCGAGAGCCGTGAGAAGAACTGCCGCAACTGGAGATACTGCAGCTCGTCCTGGATCACGCCCGTCGAGAACGCGGCGACGACGTTGAACAGCAGCCCGGAGATGATCTCCCAGAACACCGTGAAGAACAACCACACCGCGATCGCGGCCAGCGCCGATGTGGCCGGCTGCCGGAGCGTCACCGAGAACAGCATGGCGAGTGCCAGCCAGACGCCGCCGTAGGCCAGGGTCGCCAGCAAGAAGAACAGCCCTCGCCCCACCTCACGCGCCTCGGGGACGACGCCCAGCCGCAGGATGCCCAGGCCGGTGACCAGCAGCCACAGGGCCAGCAGCATCGTGCCGAGCGTCGCCAGACCGGCTAGGAACTTGCCCATCAACACCGCGTCGCGGTAGATGGGCTGCGAGAGCACCCGGCTCATCGTGCGCTTCAGATACTCGCCATTGACCGAGTCGAAGGCCAGCGCGATGCCCACCAGCGGCATCAAGAAGCCCATGAAGGCGACGAACGACGGCAACTCGGCCTCGCCGATCTTGTTCGGGATCGTGAAGATCCGCAGGTAGATGAACGGATCTTCGCCGACCACCGTGCGCAGGGTCTGGGTGGCGGCGTACACCGTGGCCACCGCCGTGAGCAGGATCAGGATCTCGAGCACGCGCATGCGCGCGCTCGACAGGTGATCGGCGAACTCCTTGAAGACCACCGCCCAGAGCCCCGTCCAGGGCGAACCTTCACGCTTCACTGCGGGCCTCCTGGAAGTACCGTGCGTACACCTCATCGAGGCTGGCCCGGTCGAACCGCAGTTCCAGCAACTGCCCACCTTCGGCCACGACGCGCTTCGCGACCTCGCTGCGGCAGTCGTGCTGAGCCTCGAGCTGGTAGAGGCCGGGCCGTGGCGTCGTCACGCGGACCACGCCGGGCACAGCCTTGAGCACCCGCTCCAGGCCGTCGGGCTTGGCCTCGACCTGAATGCGGTAGCTGCCGCCCAGCACCTTCGTACTGAGGGCCTCGAACGTGCCCTCGAGCACCAGCTTCCCGTTGCTGAAGAGTCCGACCCGGTCGCAGACCGCCTGCACTTGATGCAACAGGTGCGATGCCAGCAGCACCGTGATGCCGTCGCGCTTGAGGCCCCGGATCAGGTCGAGGAACTCGTGCGCCGCTTCGGGGTCGAGCCCGATCGTCGGCTCGTCGAGGATCGCGACGCTCGGCCTCTTCAGCAGGACGTCGGCCAGGCCGAGACGTTGCCGCATGCCGCGCGAGAACTGGCCGGCCGGTTTGTCCATGACGTCCTTGAGCCCCATCCGCGTGAGGACGTCGACGATGCGCGCGTCGGCCTCGGCGCGCGGGATGGCATTCAGGCGGGCCGTATACAACAGGTTTTCGCGCGCGCTGAGTTCGTCGTAGAACCCGACGGCGTCGGGCATGTAGCCAACCCGGCGCTTCACCTCGAGCGGATGGCGGAGAGGATCGTACCCCAGCACCCGCGCCCATCCCGCGGTGGGCTCGGTCAGGCCCAGGAGCATCAGGATGGTCGTGGTCTTGCCCGATCCATTGGGTCCCAGCAAGCCGAAGACCTCACCGGCCTCCACGCGGAGGTTCAGATGTTCCACGGCGACCAGGTCGCCGTAGCGCTTCGTCAGCCCTTCGGTCTCAATGACCGGGTTCATCGCCGGCCGTAGCGCGACACGACAAGGCCCAGCACGCCCAGCGCCACCGCGACGACGACGACACCCACGATGCCCCAGAGGGTCGAGGTGAACACGGTCACGCGGAAGTCCGCCGACGTGGACTGGTCGCCGGCGTTCGCGCGCAGCGTCAACATGTAGTCACCGGCGATCGCCTTCTGGGGCGGGGTAATCGTGGCCGTGACTTCCTTCTCGGCGTTCGGCGCGATCTCGTCGATCTTGTTGGGTTCGAACTGCACCTTCCAGCCCGTCGGCTCGAACGACGAGACCTCGACGTTCCGCGCCGGCGCGCTGCCCCGGTTGCGGACGACGACTTTGATCGACGTCGGACTGCCGGCATTGGCGCGGCCCGACAACCGGCCCTCGGGCGTGCTGATCGACAGGTCGGGCCGGCCGGTGACCTCAAGGGTCAGCTTGATCTCGGCCCGCGCCTGACCGCCGGCGGCCCGCACCGTCACGTTGTAGCTGCCGGCGGCGGTGTTCTGCGGCAGGCTGACCTCCGTGTCGAGGTCGCGTGACTCGCCGGCCTTGAGCGGGAGGCTCGTCACCTGCTGGCTGCCGAACGCGGGCGTGAACGTCACCTGGAAACCGCGCGGTGTTTGCGCGTCGAGGTTGACCAGCAGGTCGGCGTCGCTCTCGTTGCGCAGGGTCAGGCGATACTTGAAGCTGGAGCTGCCTGTGCCCCGCAGCACCGGCAACTCGGCGGACAAAGACAGCCGGGACGGCCGCACGTCGCCGAGCCGCAGTGTGATCGGCAGGCTGGCCGAGGCGTCCTGACCGGAGGCCGTGAGCAGGAACCGGAATGTGCCGGCCCGGGCCCGCGACGGGGGCTCCAGCCGGACGTTGAGCGTGGACTCCTGATCGGTGCCGACCGACACGGCGCCGATCGGCCGGCCGCCGCCCTCGAACGTCACGTTCCATCCCGCCGAGCGCTGCGCGACACCGAGGTTGACAACCTGCGGCGGCAACCCGTAGTTCTTCACGGTCAGCGTCAGCGTGACCGCCTCACCGGGCCGGACGGTTTGAGTCGGGAATGGTGTTGAGAGTCCCAACCCTCGGAAGCCGGTCGTCGGCGCCGGGCTGGGCCCCGCGATCGCGATGCCGGCGGCGAGCGCCAGCGCGAGACCCGCGATCATCAGGCGTGTGGCAAGTCCAGGCATTCCTCCACCTCCGGGGTGTCCTAGCCTGCAATCTCAGCGCTATGGGACAGAAAGCGGTTCCGGGATTCTATTTACGGGTTTCTCGTCCCAAATGCAAGAGGACGCGTGCCGCCCGCGGGCCCCGCGAGCATGCGCGCGGGCTCCTAGCAGGGGGGCGTTATTGTGATCGGCGCGTCATAATCGAAGTAGTCGAAGGTCACGGTACCTTGCGGGTTCGACGTCTCCATGCGCCGGATCATGCCGTTGGCGGGTGTCACGTAGAACTTCTGCCGGCCCTGCTGGCCCTCGTACACGTACGTGACGAGATAGGTCTGCGCCGGCGTGCCGTCGATGGTCTCCGTGCCGCCGCGCTGCACCGTCATGTTGCCCTGCGCCTTGGTGGGGTCACCGTCGTCCCGCGCCGGCTGGCGAGCGGCGTCCTTGCGGCAGTTGTTGCCGCTGCGCGTCCACGACTCATTGCCGATCACGGTGATCTCATTGGCGGGAAGGTTGGGCGCGATCGCGATACGGATGCGCGAGCGGTCGGGTTTCACGATCTCCATGGTCATAATCTCGCGGCCCTCCATGCTCATGCGCGCACGGTACGTGCGCAGGGCCGCGAACTTCTCACGCGCGGCGTTCAGTTCGCGAATCGCCTGCGGATCGCCCTGGATGGTCGCGCCGGCAGGCGCGGCCTGCGTCACAGGGACACGTGCCCAGGCCGTCGCCGTCAGTGCGGCGGCGCAAACTGCGATCAGCGCGTATCGCATGACACTCCTCCCCGTGCGTTCAGCACGACGGTGTAATCGTTTTAACTTCGTCTCCGAGCGGGGATTCCCTCCGTGACCGAGTCACGGGAGCAGGGCTCAAGGGGACGGCGCCTCAAGCAGCGCCGCGGCCGCGCCCGCCGTCCCCTCTCTCCGGACCGCGAACCGATCATGGGGCGCGCGCCTCTCTGCGCCCTCTCATTTCCGTGACCGCCCGCGAGACCCGGCGCCGCACTTCAGCCGAGGGGCCGTACGCGAACCCTGCGCGCCACGTCGCGCCCGACCGCGCGGATCTGCTCGGCCACCTGGACGGTGATCGGCCCGTTGAACGGCCCAACCTCGCGCACCAGCACCGTGGCTCCGGGCAGCACGCCGACCTCACTCAAGTGGCCGACGACCGCGGCGTCTTCCTCGGGAATGCTGACTACGGTCACGCGGTCCCAGACCTTCAGGTCCTCGAGCGTGGGCAGGGTCTCGGCCGGCACGGGCGCGTCGCCGGGAATCGGCAGGCCGTGCGGGCAGGTGGTCGGCCGTCCCAGGATCTCGTACAGGCGGGCCTCAACCTCAGGGCTGATCACGTGCTCCAGCTTGCACGCCTCGGCGTAGACTTTCGAGAGGTCGAGCCGCAGCACGTCGGTCAGCAGGCGCTCGGCCAGCCGCAGCCGCCGCACGACACGCACCGCGGTCTCCAGGCCTCGAGAGGTCAGGCGGTATCCCGCGTCGGTGCTCGATCGCAGGAGGCCCTGGGATTCGAGGCGCTTGAGCATCTCATACGACGATGGCGCCGACACGCCCATGTAGTCCGCCACCTTGGAGATCGTCACCGGCGGCATCGACTGCGCGACCGTGTACACCGCTTTGAGGTACATCTCGGTGCGCTCCGTCTTGGAGATGTCGTGAACGGTCATCGGGCGCACTCCTCGCACAGCCCCCTGAAGATCAGATCCACGGCCGACACCCGGAATCCCTGCCGATTGTCCGCCGGCCACTCGATCGCTCCCACGGTCGCCTGCGCGTCGCGCACGACGCCGCAGCGCGCGCACACCGCGTGCTGATGGGGCAGAGGATCCGGGTCGTACCGCACGCTGCCCGTCCCAACGTCGAGTGAGCGGATGGCACCGATCGCCTCCAGTTCGTGGAGGATGGCGTAGACCGTCCGGAGCGAGAGCGTGGGCATCTCAGCCGCGGCCCGGCGGTGCAGGGCTTCGGCCGACGGATGGGCCGTGTTGCCCTCGAGCAGCCGGCAGATCAGCGCGCGCTGCGGCGTGAGCCGCAGCCGGTGGCGGCGGAGTTGCGCGACCAGCGCGTCACCGGTGGGCGGCGTCATCTGGCACCTAACAGCGATTGTTGCAGCATCGGGTGCTGAATGGATTGCCTCAACTCAAGAATTAGGATAGCCTAATCGCGGCGCGAAGGCAATGAGCGCGGGCGCGGCGGCTCGGCGAGCGCCGTGCCTGCGGCGTGACGCGAAAGGGGACGAGTCATCCGTGCGTTCTGCAATTATCGTGGTCCTCGCACTCGTGGGGCTGGCGCTTCCGGCCGGATCCGTTGATACGGCGGTTGGGATGCCAGCCAGGGTGGTGAACCTATACTCGGCCCGGCACTACGACACCGATGATGCCCTGTACGACGAATTCACGGCCGGCACCGGCATTCGCGTTAACCTCATCGAAGGCGACGCCGATCAATTGATCGAGCGCATTAGGGCCGAGGGCCGCAACAGCCCGGCTGACGTGCTGGTCACCGTGGACGCCGGCCGCATCTGGCGCGCCCAGGAGGCCGGGTTGTTCCAGAAGGTCGCATCGCCGGTGCTCGCGGCGCGTGTGCCCGCGAGCTATCGCGATCCCGAGGGGCACTGGTTTGGGTTCTCGATGCGCGCCCGGGTCATCGCCTACGCTCGGGACCGCGTGAAGCCGGGCGAGCTGAGCACCTACGAGGCCCTCGCTGATCCCAGGTGGCGGCGGCGGGTGCTGGTCCGCAGTTCGAGCCACGTCTACAACCAGTCCCTGGTGGGTGCGCTCATCGCGGCGCACGGCGAGGCAGCGACCGAACAGTGGGCGCGCGGGGTGGTGGCCAACTTCGCCCGTCCGCCGCAGGGCGGCGACACCGATCAACTGAAAGCCCTGGCCGCGGGGCTCGGCGATGTGGCCATCGTGAACCACTACTACTACGCACGGCTGTTGAACTCGACGCGCGCCGACGAGCGGGACGTCGCCCAGCGAGTCGGGCTCTTCTATCCCAACCAGGGACGCGGGGAGCGGGGCGTTCACGTCAACATCAGTGGCGGCGGCGTGATCGCGACCGCGCCGAACCGCGAGGCCGCGGTGACGTTTCTCGAGTACCTGGCGTCGGACAATGCGCAGCGCCTGTTCGCACGCGGCGCATTCGAGTACCCGGTGGTGCCCGGTGTACCCCGCGACCCGACGTTGCTCGGCCTGCGCGCCTTCAAGGCCGACACCCTCAGTCCCCGTGTCTACGGCGCCAACAATGCGCGCGCCCTTCAGTTGATGCTGCGCGCGGGGTGGCGGTGAACATTTCCGACACGGAGGTGAGCCTTGCGGCCGGCGGAGCGGCCGTGGGCCGCGGTTCCCGGGTAGCGGGCGGCGTCGCTGGCTGGGCCCTGCGCCTGGCCGGCGTGGTGGTCGTCGCGCTTCTTGGGCTGCCGATCGTGACAGTGCTGGCCAGCCTCATCGCGCCGACCGACGGCGCATGGGCACGACTCGCGGCGCTCACCCTGCCGCAGTATGTCACCAACACGGTCTGGCTGCTGCTCGGCATCGGGGCCGGCGTGTTCATCATCGGCGTTGGTACCGCGTGGCTCGTCACTATGCATCGGTTCCCGGGCCGCGGGCTCTGCGAGTGGGTGCTGCTGCTGCCCCTGGCTGTGCCGGCGTACTTGCTGGCCTACACGTACGCCGACCTGTTGCAGTTCACCGGACCGGTGCAGAGCGCGCTGCGCGCATGGGCGGGCTGGCGAGCCGGCGACTACTGGTTCCCCGAGATCCGGTCGCTGGGCGGCGCGATCGCAGTCATGACATGCGTCTTCTATCCGTACGTCTACCTGCTGGCCCGGGCCGCGTTTCTCGAGCAGTCGGTCTCGGTGCTCGAGGTGAGCCGGACTCTCGGCGTCGGCCCCTGGCAGACGTTCGTGCGCGTCGCGCTGCCGCTGGCGCGTCCCGGAATCGTTGCGGGCCTGGCGCTCGCCCTCATGGAGGTGCTCGCCGACTTCGGGACCGTGAAACACTTCGAGGTGGCCACCTTCACCACCGGCATCTACCTGACCTGGTTCGGCCTGGGGTCACCGGTCGGCGCGGCCAAGCTCGCGGCCGGTCTGTTGATGTTCGTCCTGGCCGTCGTCGGTCTGGAGCGCGCGTTTCGCGGGCGCCGGCGGTTTCATCCGACGGCGGTCCGCGCGCCGCAGTCTGGTGGCTTCGCGCTCGTCGGCGCCAGGGGCGTGGCCGCGCTCGCGGCGTGTCTGCTGCCGCCGCTCCTCGGCTTCGGCGTGCCCGGGATCGTGTTGCTGTGGCTCGCGCTGCGCGACGGCGACCCGGCTCCCGGCGCGACGTTCGTCGCGCTCGCCGCGCGGAGCTTCGGACTCGCAGCGCTGGCGGCGCTGGCCAGCGTGGTCGTGGCCGCGGCCATTGCCTACGGCGTACGGCAAGCACGGGGGCCCGTGACCCTGCTCGCGGCCCGCGTCGCCACCATCGGCTACGCGCTGCCCGGATCGCTGATCGCGGTCGGCGTGCTGCTGCCGTTCGGCCGCATCGACAACGCGGTGGACGCGTGGGCGCGTGTCACGTTTGACCGCTCCACCGGGCTGCTTCTGAGCGGCACAGTCGTCGTGCTCGTGCTCGCGTATCTGGTTCGGTTCCTCGCCGTGTCGTACAACGCGGTCGATGCCGGCCTCTCGCGCATCAGACCCAGCATGGACGAGGCCGCACGCACGCTGGGCCACGGCGCCGGCAGCACGCTCATGCGTGTCCACGCACCGATGATGAGCGGTAGCCTGCTCGCCGCCGGCCTCCTCGTGTTCGTGGACACGCTCAAGGAGTTGCCCGCGACGCTGATCTTGCGGCCGTTCAACTTCGACACGCTGGCGATACGCGTGTACCAACTTGCCTCGGACGAGCGTCTGGCGCAGGCCTCGACCGCGGCGCTCGTGATCGTCGCCGTCGGGCTCGCGCCGGTCATCATCTTGAGCCGCGCCATGGTGCGCGTCCGGCCGGGCGCCGGGCGGGTGAACGGCTTGTGAGCGGCAGCCCGCTCTGGTACGCTTCCCGTGCGGTGCCGCCGCTCGAGGGAGGAGCGACGTCCAGGGTGTTGGTGGATCGGGTCAGTCAACCGCCCGTAATCGTCCTGCGCGACGTGGTGCGCCAGTTCGCCGGCACGGCGGCGCCGGCGGTGGCCGGCATCTCGCTGGCCGTGGCCGAGGGCGAGATCCTGGCGCTGCTGGGGCCGAGCGGCAGCGGCAAGACGACGGTCCTGCGGCTGATTGCCGGGTTCGAGCGGCCCGACGCTGGCACTGTCTGGATTGCCGGACGCCAGGTCGCTGGCGGCGGCGTCTGGGTGCCGGCCGAGGCGCGAGGCGTCGGGATGGTCTTTCAAGACTATGCGCTGTTTCCACACCTGACCGTCGCCGAGAACGTCGCATTCGGACTCCACTGCGTCCTCGCTGCCGAGCGAGGCCCCCGTACCGCGGACGTCCTCCGCCTGGTGGGCATGGAGGCGTTCGCGTCCCGATACCCGCACGAGCTCTCCGGCGGGCAGCAGCAGCGTGTGGCGCTGGCCCGCGCGCTGGCCCCGCGGCCGTTCGCGGTGCTGCTCGACGAACCGTTCTCCAACCTCGACGCCGACCTGCGCAGCCAGGTGCGCGACGAAGTGCGCGCGATCCTCAAGGCGACCGGCACGAGCGCGATCTTCGTCACGCACGACCAGGAGGAAGCGCTCCTGCTGGGCGATCGCGTGGCCCTGCTGAATCAGGGGACGTGCGAGCAGGTGGACACGCCCGAGGGCATCTTCCACGCGCCCGTCACCCGGTTCGTGGCCGCGTTCTTCGGTCGCGCTGACTTCTTGCCCGCCGTGGTCCGGTCCGATGGCCTCGAGACCGAGGCCGGCTTCCTGCCGCAGCGCGTGGCCGCGCTGAACGGTCACGTCGAGGTTCTGGTGCGGCCCGATGATGTGGAGATCGCTCCTGATCCTCGAGGCGCCGGCGCTGTGCTCGACCGGCTCTTCGTCGGCGCCGAGGTCATCTACCGCGTGCAGTTGCCCTCGGGACGGATCGTGCACGCGCGGCAACCGCACACCGCCCGCCTGGAGCGCGGGGCGCGTGTGACGGTCCGGCTTGCCCCCGGTCACCCGCTGGCCTGCTTCGAGAACGGCCGGGCGATTGCGGCCGACGGCGCTGTCGACGCGGCCGTGCCTGTGCACTCCTCGGCATGAACGGCTGGCTGCTCGACCTCGACGACGCGCCGCGCGCCTACGGCGAGGTCTGGGCGCTGCAGCGAGACCTGCTGCGGGCGCGGCAGAACCTCACCGTGCCCGACGTCCTGATTCTGCTGGAGCACCGTCCGGTTGTGACGCTGGGTCGCAGCAGCGTTCAGGAGCACGTCCTGCTCTCGCGCGCGGCGCTGGCGGCGCGAGGGATCGAGTGCTTCGAGATTGAGCGCGGCGGCAGCGCCACCTATCACGGTCCCGGGCAACTCGTCGGCTATCCGATTCTCGACCTGCGGCGGCTGGGCGACGACGTCGGCCGGTTCGTGCGCACGCTCGAGGCGACCGTCATCGAGACCCTGGCCGCGTTCGGCATCGAGGCGGGCCAGACGCCGGGTTACCCGGGCGTCTGGGTCGGTGGCGCCAAGATCTGCGCGCTCGGCGTCGCTGTCAAGCGGCACGTCACGATGCACGGGTTCGCGCTCAACGTGACGACCGATCTCGAGGGATTCGATGTCATCAATCCGTGCGGACTCGGCCGGCCCGTGACCTCGATGGCCAGGGTTCTGGGCCGGCCGGTCGCCATCGCCGAGGTACGCCGCGCGTACGCCGAACGGTTCGCGGCGCTCTTCGGCCTGACGCTGGAGCGGCGTGATCTCGCCGAGGTTCAGCGGGCCCTGGCCCGCCAGGCCGCCAGCGCCTAGCCGGCCGCGTCATTCCTGACGATCCCATCATAGTATATAATTGAGTAAATGGGTCTAGAATTGCCGCGGGCGCTGGCAGTGGCAATTGTCGAGCACGCCCGGCAGGAGTTCCCGAACGAGTGCTGCGGCCTCCTGGCCGGTCGAGGTGCGCGGGTCGAGCGAGTGTTCCGCGGCAGCAACGTCGATCGAAGCCCGTACACGTACCGGCTCGACCCCCAGGAGCAACTGCAGTTCTTCAAGACAATCGACGCCGAGGGGCTGGAACTGCTGGCCATCTACCACTCGCACACGCAGTCGGCCGCGTACCCGTCGCGCACGGACGTGGCGCAGGCGTTCTACCCCGACGCGGTGCATGTCATTGTGTCGCTGCGCAACGGCGCGGCGGCCGGCGACGACCCCGAGGTGAGGGCGTTTCGCATTCGGGACGGCCAGATCACCGAAGAGGAGCTGGTCCACGTATGAAGGTCTCGACGCGAGCGGAGTACGGCATCCGCGCCCTCCTGGAGCTGGCCGCCCACTACGGTGAGGGGCCGGTCCAGACCCATCTGATCGCCGAGCGGCAGGGGCTGCCGGAACCGTATCTCAATCAACTCATGACGACCCTCAGACAGGCCGGGCTGGTCACGAGCAAGCGTGGGCCGTCGGGCGGGCACGCGCTCGCGCGACCGCCGGTTGAGATCACGCTTCGCGAAGCGTTTTCGGTGCTCGAAGGGACGACGTCGCCGTGGTGGTGCGTCGAGACCGACGACCCGGACTGCGAGCACGTGAACGGCTGTGGCCTGCGGCCGGTCTGGCAGGCGCTTCAGGCCGCGGCCGAGGGCGTGCTGGACCGGCTCACGCTCGCCGACTTGCGAGCGGAGCGCCGACACCCGGCTGCCAGGCGCTAGCGTTGCGGCCGGGAATGAACCGGCAGGCCTCTCCGTTGAGAGGGGCGTGCCAGTAGGTGTGTGTGCATTGAGTTCGAATTACTCGGGTCTGGCAGTGACCAATGAGGAGCGCGAGCGCTTCGAGGCGCTTGTCAGCGAGCACCTCGACGGGCTGTACGGCACCGCGCTGCGTCTGACGCGCAACCGCGCGACCGCCGAAGATCTCGTGCAGGACACGTTTCTGAAGGCCTGGCGGTCGTTCCGCACGTTCCAGGCCGGGACGAACGCCCGGGCGTGGCTGTACAGGATCCTGATGAACGCCTACATCGACAGCTACCGCCGCTCGACCAGGGCGCCGGAGATGGTCGACCAGGAAGACGTCGGCGACTTCTACCTCTATGCGAAGGCGCAGGAGAGCGAGGAGCTCAAGCGGGCCGGCGATCCCGAAGAGGCCCTGCTCGCGAAGATCATGGACGCCGACGTGAAGGCGGCCCTCGATCAGGTGCCCGAGCCCTTCCGGGCGGCCGTGATCCTCGCCGACCTCCAGGACTTCTCGTACCGCGAGATCGCTGAGATCCTTGATATCCCGATCGGGACCGTGATGTCGCGGCTCTACCGAGGCCGCCGGCACCTGCAGCGGCTCCTGTGGGACTACGCCAAGCGCGCGGGGTACGCTAACGAAACGTCCGCGCCTCCTGCGGGACAATCATGAGCGAGATCGACTGTAATTGCGTGCTGCAGCGCCTGTGGGCGTACCTCGACGGCGAGGCCGACGATACGGAGTGTGCCGAGCTCGAGGAACACATCGCCCGGTGCCTCGAGTGCCGGCACCAGATCGACTTCGAGCAGCGGCTGCGGCGGATCATCCAGATCAAGTGCCACGAAGAGCCTGCCCCGGCGACACTCCGCGAGGGTTTGCACCGCCTCTTGAGTAAGTCTCCGTAAACGCGAACTCACCCCGAGGAGGGCTCCATGCCGAAAGACGTCATCCGCAGCGACCATGCGCCGCTGCCAATCGGACCATACTCGCAGGCGATCCGCGCCGGCGGCATGCTCTACCTGGCGGGCCAGATTCCGCTCGATCCCGCCACCGGGCAGCTCGTCGGCGGGGACATCAAGACCCAGACGCGGCAGGTGCTCAAGAACTTGGCCGCGGTGCTCGAAGCGGCCGGATCTTCCACGGACCGTGTCGTGAAGACCACGATCTTCCTGAAAGACCTCAACGATTTTGGCGCGATGAACGAGGAGTACGGCAGTGTCTTCCGGGAGCTGCCGCCGGCGCGGACGACGGTGCAGGTGGCCCGGCTCCCGCGCGACGCGTTGGTCGAGATCGACTGCATCGCGCTGGCGTAATATCATAGAGTCTGGCAAGACGGCCGCCAGCACCGCGAAAACCGCTGCGGGGTCGGCTAATGGCAGGCCATGGGGCTTTGGACCCCAGAGTCCAGGTTCGAGTCCTGGCCCCGCAGCCAAGGTTCAAAAGGTCCTCCACAGTCCCCGGGAACGCAAAAGCGGCGAACTCTCTCTGGTCGTTCGCCGCCGCGGCGACCCTCCGCTGGGTGAGGATCGGACGGTCTTCCAGGTTCCGGGCCCCGTGCTCGTCCAGACACCCCTTGTGCCGTTCAGTCACATCGAAATGGAATGGCAGAACCCGCATCTCCGCCGCTGGTACGAGCTGGTGGGCGAGTTCGCCACTGTCGTCCGCTACGACGGTCGGAGCACGGGCCTGTCGTCTCGCGACGTGGCTGACGTTTCCCTCGACGCACAGGTCCGCGACCTGGAAGCGGTCGTCGAAGCAGTCTCGGACGACGCGGTCGCCATCCTGGGCGTCTTTCACAGCTTGGCGCGAACTTCTCGATCGCCACCACGGCGCTGTCCGTGAGGTCGTCTCGAGGTTCAACGGTCACGTGATCGATACTGCCGGTGACGGGTTCCTCGGGCCTTGCTAGCGCGGTGGCCGAACTTGCGCATCGCGTGCAGCGAGATGCGCACATCCGCATCGATGTCGATCGGTTCTGGACGAGCGAGCCCACGCGCTTTGCCCCGAGCGTGATCGCCGCTGTCGAGGCCGCGGCAGAGGAGTTGGAGATCCTTCGGATGCATATGTGGTCAGGACCGGGCCACGACGCCAAGTACATGGCGGAGGCCGGCGCGAACGTCCTGCTGCGCGCGGTCCTGCGGCTGGCGGGCGCCGCGTGAGCCCGGGCGGCATCCGTTCATCGGCCGACCGCTGCCACCAGTTTTGTCAAGTGTCTTCGCCGTTCCGGACGTGCTTTTTGTAGTACCGCCCCCAGTGGGGCCGGCTGCCGTCGGCATCCCTGATCCCGTACTCGTCGGCCAGGTCCCACGATCCGAACACCCGCCCGCTCTTCTCGTGCACGCGGAGGTCAACCGCGAGGGCCGCGATGCCGCGGCCCACGTACAGCGGCGTCTCCGACGCGATGAAGTGCGGGTCGCGCGTGGCGCCGTCGCGCCAGTTCGCCTCGGTGACCCCGAAGTGCTCGAGCATCGCCTCTGAGCGCAGGAACCCTGGGGTCACCGCGAGCGCGGCGACTCCGTGCGGCCGCAGTTCTTCGGCCATCCCGCGCGCCAGTTGAATTGCCGCGGTCTTGACCAGGTGATAGTGGAGGTTGCCGCGGTACGCGTCGTCCTTGCCGTCGGTGACCTCAACGATCAAGCCCGACTTCTGCTCCACCATGAGCGGCGCACCGTAGCGGGCGGTGACCAGGTGGGTGTAGACGGCGCGCTCGAGCATCAGCCGTCCCTTGGCCGGTGACAGCTCCCAGAACGGCGCGCCCCATTCCGAGAGTTCATCGCCGCCCCAGATGTCGTTCACGAGGACGTCGAGCCGGCCGTAGTCGGATCGGACCCGCGTGAACAGCGCGCGCACCGCGTCCTCGTCGGTGTGGTCGACGCGCACCGCGATGCCGGTCCCTCCGGCTGCGGTCACGCGTTCGGCCGTCTCTTCGATGGTCTCCGGGCGGTCCGCGAGCGCGAACGGTGAGGACGGCCGCGGCGTGGCGCCGGCGGCGCGACCCTGCCGCGTGCTGCGGCCCGTGCAGTAGACCGTGGCGCCGGCTTCGCCGAGCGCGCACGCGATCCCACGACCGGCGCCGCGGGTGGCCCCGGCGACGACCGCGATCTTTCCCGCAAGGGGTCTACGCATGAAGCCTCCTCAGACGGCGGTGGGAAGCCGGCGCCCGGACGTGGAACCACGTGCTCATGGCTACCCACCGGTTTCACCCGACGCACTACCATAACACGATCGGGTCACATGAACCCGTGCTCCGCATCGCGAGCGGAGACACCGTTGTGACTACGACCGTGGACGCGTACGGCCAGGATGCGGCCGGCCGGCCGGTGACACCGCGCGGCAACCCTATGACCGGCCCGTTCCATGTCGAGTCCGCCGGACCCGGCGACACGCTGGTGGTCGTCCTGGATCGTCTGACGCCCAGCCGCGATGTCGGGTTCACCGCCACGGTTGTCGCGCCTAACGCCGTTGACCCCGAGTACGCCCGCTCCCTGCCCGAGGAAGGGCCTCGGGCCGAGTGGCGCATCGACCGCGCACGCGGAACCGCGACGCTGGTGCGGCCCGAGACCAGGCTGGGTGCGGTGACGTTGCCGCTGGCCCCAATGCTCGGGTGCTTCGGCGTCGCGCCGGCGCGCGGTCAGGCGATCTCGACCGCGACGTCGGCGGAGCACGGCGGCAACATGGACTACCGTGGCTTCACCGAAGGGGTCACGGTGTACCTGCCGGTGTTCGTACCCGGTGCTTTATTCCACCTGGGCGACGGGCACGCGCTCCAGGGCGACGGCGAGGTCGTCGGTACGGGCATCGAGATAGCGTTCGAGGTGCAGTTCACCGTGCACGTGCGCCAGGGCAAGACGATCACGTGGCCTCGGGGCGAGACCGCGGAGGAGATCTTCACCGTCGGCAACGCCCGGCCGCTCGATCAGGCGCTGCAGCACGCGACGACCGAGATGCTCCGCTGGCTGCAAGAGGACTACGACCTCGACGGCCGGAGTGCTTCCATCCTGCTGGGGCAGTGCGTGCGGTACGAGGTGGGCAACGTCTACGACCCTGCGTACACGATGGTGTGCAAGATGTCGAAGGCGATACTGAGCCGGCTCGCCCGCTCGTGAGCCGGGCGCGCCCCTGGCTAGGACGCCGGCCGGCGGCGTCCCAGGCTCCGCGCCACGCCGATGGCCAGCGTCAGTACCGTAAGCGGCAGCACGAAGACGAGCATCACGCCCGAGAACGCGGGAAGCGCGTCGTGCCCCACCGCGTCCAGGATCAGGTAGAGGACGTAGGCCGCGTAGTAACTCAGGAACAGCGCGCCCTCCCATCGGGCGATCAGGTGTCCGGTAAAGAAGATCGGCAGGCTGGCGACTGCGACCGCGAGCATCACCGGGATGTCGAAGCGCAGGGCCGCGGCCGACACCGTGAGTGCCTGCGGCGCGGCCAGCGCCGAGGTTCCCAGCACCGCCAGGATATTGAAGAGGTTGCTGCCGACGACATTGCCCACGGCGATGTCGCGCTCGCCGCGCACCGCGGCGATGAGTGACGTGGCGACCTCGGGCAGCGACGTGCCGGCCGCGACGATCGTCAGACCGATGATGAGTTCACTGACCCTGAGGGCCCGGGCCATGACGACCGCGCCGTCCACTAGCCACCGCGAGCCCAGGACCAACAGCCCCAGACCGACCACGATGAGTGCCCCGTCGATCGGCCATCGCCGGGTCTCGCCTGGCCGGGCCGCGAACTCCTGTGCGTACTCGTCCTGGATCTCCCGGCTCTCGCGCCGGCTCTGGACGATCGCAAACACCGTATAGCCGATGAACCCGGCACAGAGGAGCGCGCCGTCGGGACGGTTGATCGCGCCGTCGAGGCCCAGCACGAACAGCACAGCCGAGACACCGATCATCAGCGGAACATCGAGCCGCACCAGTTGCGCCTGGACAACCAGCGGCGCGACGAGGGCCGACACGCCCAGGATGAACAGCACGTTGAAGATGTTGCTGCCCACGACGTTGCCGAGCGCGATGTCCACCTGGCCGGCCAGCGCCGACTTGACGCTCACCGCCATCTCGGGCGAACTGGTGCCGTAGGCCACGACCGTCAGCCCGATCACAAGCGGCGAGATCCCGGCGGCGGCCGCCAGCCGGGACGCGCCCCGCACGAGCGTCTCGGCGCCCACGATCAGCAGGACGACGCCGGCCGCGAACAAGAGCAGCGTGGTGACATTCACCGGAGGCTCCGCGCCAGGGTCTCGGTCTCAGCAGGCAACGCCGAGGCCAGCCGGTGGTTCTTGAGGTTTTCGCGCACGATCCACACCGCGTCGGGATCGCCGGATGCGACCATGCGCTGCAGCAACCTGAGCCCTTCACGCGGGCGCGCGACCGTGACGCTCACAGAGTACCCGAGCGCCTGGCGCAGGACGCGGAACCGCTTGTCGGCGCGCACGCGCGTAGCCGGGCGAACGCGGCCCGCGCCCGCTTGGGATGCGCGGCCGCGATGGCACCGAGGACGAGGGCCCCGCAGAACGGCAGGAACGCCTCTGGGGTGTTCTCTGGAGCGGCGCGCTCCTCCAGCCGCGTCCACTCGAGGTTCGTGGTCCAGATCCAGGCGAGCCGGTTGCCGCGGCAGCCCGCCGCGATGTCGGCGAGCGCGTGCGCCAGTTCGAGATTCCCGCGCGGTCCTGGGAGCCGGCTGTGCGCGGCCCGGTAACGCGCGAGCGACGCGGCATCGCCGGTCTGGAGCACGGCCTCGACGGCCACCGTCGGCGCAGCCGGACCGCGCGGCGCCCGGGACCCTACGGCACGTGATCCTGGGCGGTGTAATCCTGCGCGATGGGTGCGTTGCGCCATGATGATCTCCTGAACCGGGCCTGCCCGATCTGTTGCCCGCGCGTCGGAGGAATCCCTTCGACCGGACAGAAATCCCCAGGCTGGAGCACTGCAGCTGAGGCTGAGGGATGCCTGAGATCGAAGCGGTCGTGCTGGCCGCCGGCAAGGGCAAGCGGATGCTGTCTGCCCTGCCGAAGGTCCTGCATACCATTTGCGGCCGGCCGATGATTGCCTACGTCATCGAGACCCTGGCCGCCGTCGGGGTCACGTCGCCAATCATCGTGATCGGGCACGGCGGCGATCACGTGCGCGCCGCGCTCGGCGACGGGCCGCGCTATGCAGTCCAGGCCGAGCAGCTGGGCACCGGTCACGCCGTGATGCAGGCGGTGCCGTTCCTTGAGGGGCACAGCGGCACGGTCCTCATCGTCTACGGCGACGTGCCGTTTCTGCGGGCCGAGACGATCGAGACGCTGCTGGGGCACCACCGCCATCAAGGCGCCGCGGCCACGATCCTGACGGATCTGCGCGACGACCCCTCCGGCTACGGCCGCGTGATCCGTGACAGCCGCGGCAATGTGCGCCGGATCGTCGAGGAGACCGACGCCTCGGCCGAGGAGCGGCAGGTGCGCGAGATCAACGCTGGCATGTATGCGTTCGAGGCCGGGGCGCTCCGCGAGGCCCTCCGCCGTCTGCAGCCCGCGAATGCGCAGGGCGAGTACTACCTGACCGACGTCATCCACCACCTGCTCGCGGACGGGCACACCGTGGCCGCGGTGGTCGCGGGGTCCCGCCAGGAAGCCGCCGGCATCAACAGTCGCACCGAGCTGGCCGAAGCCGAGGCCATGATGCGCGCCGGTCTGCTCGAGGCGCTCATGCGCGGGGGCGTGACGGTCATCGACCCGGCGCACACGTACGTCCACGCCGGTGTGCGCGTCGGCCGCGACACGATCATCAAGCCGGGCACCTTCCTCGAGGGCCGGACGACCGTCGGCGAAGCGTGCGTGCTCGGGCCGAACGCCCGGCTGCGCGACGCGCAGGTCGGCGACCGTGTGACGATCGTGGACTCGACGGTCGAGGCGAGCACCGTGGACGAGGGCGCGACGATCGGTCCCTATAGCCGGCTGCGGCCCGGTGCCCGGATCGGTCGGTACGTGGAGATCGGCAACTACGCCGAGATCAAGAACACGACGATCGGCGACCGCACGAAGGTTCACCACATGAGCTATCTCGGTGACGCGAGCATCGGGGCCGACGTCAACATCGGCGCCGGAACGATCACCTGCAACTTCGACGGCCGCGCCAAGCACCGGACGGTGATCGAGGACCGGGCGTTCATCGGGAGCGACACGATGCTGATCGCTCCGGTGGTGATCGGTGAAGGCGCGGTGACGGGCGCGGGCTCGGTCGTCAAACGCGACGTGCCGCCGGGAGGCGTCGCGGTCGGAATTCCGGCGCGCGTGATTCGGCACGTCGTGCAGGAGCCGCCGGCGCAAAAGCCGCCCTCGTGAGCCAGAGATCCTGATGTCGTTTCGGCTGAAGATCTTCAGCGGGTCGGCCAACCCCGGGCTCTCCGAGGAGGTGGCGGAGATCCTGGGGATGCCGCTCGGCGAGATGGAGACCTACCGGTTCGCCGACGGCGAGGTCAGCGTGCGCATTGCCGAGAGCGTGCGCGGCGAGGATGTCTTTGTCGTGCAGCCGACGAGCCCGCCGGTCAACGAGCACCTGATCGAGTTGCTCGTGATCCTCGATGCGCTGCGCCGTGCCTCTGCCGGTCGCATCACCGCTGTGATTCCGTACTTTGGCTACGCGCGCCAGGACCGCAAGACGCGACCGCGCGAGCCGATCACGTCGAAACTCGTGGCCAACCTGCTCACCGCCGCCGGCGCGGACCGCATCCTGACCGTCGACCTACACGCGGGACAGATCTGGGGGTTCTTCGACATTCCGCTTGACCATCTGCCGTCGCGGCCGATGCTCTCCGCGTACTTCCGCGAGAAGGGGCTGCGCAACCTGGTGGTCGTGTCGCCGGACATCGGCGGCACCACCCGCGCGCGCGAGTTCGCCGCGGAACTCGGCGCGCCGATCGCTATCATCGACAAGCGCCGGGACAAACCCAATCAGGTCAAAGAGATCACGCACGTCATCGGCAAGGTGTACCGGCGCACGGCGATCCTGGTCGACGACATCGTCGATACCGCGGGCACCCTCACGGCCGCGGCCTCGGCGCTGGTGGCGCGAGGGGTGGAGGGGGTCTATGCCTGTTGCGCGCACCCGATCCTCTCCGGGCCGGCGATCGAGCGTCTCACACAGAGCCCGATCCTTGAGTTGATCGCGACGAACACCGTGCCGGTCTCGCAGGCGAAGCGCATCGACAAGGTCCGCATCGTGTCGATCGCGCCGATGCTGGCCGAGGCGATCCGGCGGATACACGAGGACCGGTCCGTGAGCACGCTGTTCTCGGTCCCCGCTCCGTAGGCGAGGGCGTCTCGTCCGGGAGGCCGGTTCATGTCCCTTCCTGGCCCACTTGCCGCCGCGCTGGTCGCGTTGCTCGTGACCTACGCGCTGACCCCGATCGTCCGGCGGGCCGCGCGGCGTCTGGGCGCCATCGACTACCCGGGCGGTCGCCGCGTCAACACGCGGCCGATGCCGCGTATGGGCGGCGTGGCGATCTACCTCGGGTTCATCGCGGCGGCGCTCGTCGCGATGGTGGTGACGCGGCCGATCGAGCTGGTGCGCGGCGGCGGCGCCGAGATGTTCATCCGCATCCCGATCTCGCTGCAGACCGATCGCGCGATCCTCGGGATCGTGCTCGGCGGGACGTTCCTGTTCCTCGTCGGCATCTATGACGATATCCGCGGGCTGCGCCCCGGCATCAAGTTCCTGGCCATGATCGCGGCGGGCGCGGTGCTGATTCCGTTCGGCCTGGCGACGCAGTTTGTCACGGTGCCCTTCACGAGTAAGATCATCGGCCTCGGCCCATGGGGCGCGGTCTTCACGGTCATCTGGGTCGTAGGCGTCGTGAACGCAATCAATTTCATCGACGGGCTCGACGGTCTGGCCGCCGGGATCGTCGCGATTGCCGGCACCACGCTCCTGCTCGTGGCCGCCGCCAAGCGCGACGTCGTGGCCGTCTCGCTCGCGGCGGCGCTGGTGGGGAGCGCCCTGGGATTTCTGCGCTACAATTTTAACCCGGCGCGAATCATCATGGGCGACTCGGGCTCGATGTTCCTCGGGTTCGTGCTGGGCGGGCTCTCGGTCATGGGGCTGTACAAGTCGTACACGGCGATCTCGCTCGTCATCCCGCTCCTGGCACTCGGCGTACCGATTGCGGACACAGCCTTTGCCATCCTGCGCCGGTGGCGGAGTGGGAAGCCGATCTACCTGCCCGACCGCGGCCACCTGCACCATCGGTTGCTCGACCGCGGGCTGACCCAGCGGCAGACGGTGGTCCTCCTGTACATGGTCAGCGCACTGCTCGGGTTGGGCGCTCTGGCGCTCGCCGGGGTAAACCGTCCGGCCGCGATCGCCACGTTGGGGGTCATCGCGGCGGCGCTGCTGGTCGGCGCGCAGCGCATGGGGCTGCTGGCCCGATGACGGGCCGGCTGCCAGTGATGACGGTCTTCGGCACGCGGCCGGAGGCGGTGAAGATGGCGCCGGTCGTGGCCCGGCTGCGCGAGAGCGCGGACTTCTTGCCCATCGTCGTCGTCACCGCCCAGCATCGCGAGATGCTCGACCAGGTGCTGCGGCTCTTCGCCATCACGCCGGACCACGACCTGGACATCATGCTGCCCGAGCAGTCGCTGTTCGACATCTCGACCCGCGTGCTGGCGCGGCTCGACCCGGTGCTGCGCGAACTGCGGCCAGCGATGGTCCTGGTGCAGGGCGACGCGTCGTCCACGATGCTCGGCGCCCTGGCGTCGTTCTATCACAAGATCCCGGTGGGTCACGTCGAGGCCGGGCTGCGCACGTACGACAAGTACCGTCCGTATCCGGAGGAGATGAACCGGCGCCTGACGTCGGCGCTCGCCGACCTCCACTTCGCACCGACCCGGCAGGCCAAGGCGAACCTTCTCCGCGAGGGCACGCCGGACGAGGCAGTCTTCGTCACCGGCAACACGGTCATCGACGCGCTCTACGACGTGGCCCGCCGCCCTGACATCCCGCTGCCCGAGGGCCTGCCCCCGCTCGACGGCCGCCGCATGCTGCTGGTCACGACGCACCGACGTGAGAACTGGGGCGAGCCCTTGCGCGAGATCTATCTAGCACTGCTCGATCTGCTGGATCGGTTCCCCGATGTCGTGGTGATCTTCTCGGTGCACCGCAACCCGGCCGTGCGTCGCGTGGCGACCGGCGTGCTCGGCGAGCACCCGCGCGCCATGCTCATCGAGCCGCCTGACTACGGGCCGTTCGTGCGGCTGATGGCGTCGGCGTACCTGATTCTGACCGATTCCGGGGGGGTGCAGGAAGAGGCCCCCGCGCTCGGGACACCGGTGCTCGTCCTGCGGGATGTCACCGAACGGCCCGAAGGGGTCGCGGCCGGCGGCGTGGAGCTGGTGGGTACCGCCAGGCCGCGCATTGTCGAGCGCGCCGCGCGGTTGCTCGCCGATCCGGCGGCCCGGGCCGCGATGGCCGCCGTGCGTAGCCCGTACGGCGACGGCCGCGCCGCGGGCCGCATTGTGGAGGCGATCCGGCTCTGGTTCGGACGGACAACGCGCCGTCCCGACGAGTTCACCGCGTAGGAGAGGGGGAGCCGCGAACCCGAGCCTGCCCGGCCACGTATGCTATAATTGAAAAACGTACCATGAGCGCGTCCCTGCTACGGGGTCTGGGAACCGCCCTGCTGGTCGCGACGCTGGCGACCGGGGCGCTGAGTGCGCCGTCGGCCGTCGAGGTGAAGGCGACGCTACGCGGAGAAGTGCTGCCAGACGACCTGGCCAAGCCCGGCGACGACGTGCGGGAAGGCGCGCCGATGGTGTACGTCAAGACGCAGACCGGGCGTGGCGTGGCAGCCCGGGCTCCCGTTGACGGTCGTGTCGTTGAAGTGCTCGTCCGGCCGGGCATGATGATCAGCGAACTCGGCACCGTGGTGGCCCGCCTCGATCCGAAGTAGGACTCCTGCCGAGGGTGGTCGCTCCAGGTCAGGTCCATACGACGGGGCCAGCCCCCGTCGTTTCGTGCTTGTGCGGCGCTCGAGCGCCGGCGAAAGGGGGACGCAATTGTGAGGCGGCTTCTGACGGTGCTGGTCTTGATCGTGGCGTTGATCGTGCCGGTGCGGGGGCAGGCCGCGCCCGGGCCCGCGACGATGCCGCTCGACGACGTCAAGCCCGGCATGCGCGGGGTCGGCAAGACCGTCATCGCCGGACAGCGCATCGACGAGTTTCAGTTCGAGGTCGTGGACATCATGCAGTCAGGTGGCGGCCCGATCGGCGTCGACCGGCTCATCATGTTCCGGATGTTCGGCCCGCTGGTCGAGCGCACCGGCGGCAGCGCCGCCGGCATGAGCGGCAGCCCGCTCTACATCCGCGGCAAGCTGATCGGTGCGCTGTCCGCCGCGTTCACCTGGCAGGTGGGCCGGCGCGACATCGCGCTTGCCACGCCCATTGAAGAGATGTTGAAGGTGCTCGACCGGCGCCCGAACGCCGGGTCGGGCCTCCGGGTCTATCGCGCGTCACGGCCGCATCGAATCGGCGACCGGACCGTGAGTCGTGTGGTGATCGCGGCCAACCCGCTGCAGGCAAGTCGCCTCGCCGCCTCGACGCCCGCCGATGTTGCGGTCGCCACGCCCGCAGTGGTCACCTTTGCGCGCGGCCTGACGCCGCGCGCCGGCAAGATGCTGGCGGATCTCCTCCAGCCCATGGGGCACGAGATCCTGCAGGGCCACGGCGGCCGGGCAGACTTCGTCGCGCGGGCGGTCGAGCCCGGCAGTTCGGTCGGTGTGCAGCAGGTGCGCGGTGACGTGGACTTCGGCGGGATCTGCACCGTGACGACGCGAATTGGCAACCGCATTCTGGTGTGCGGACATCCGTGGGAAGGCAGCGGCGACGTCGAGTACGTGCTCACGGCGTCCGAGGTCCTGACCGTCGTGCGCACACAGCCGAGGCCGTTCAAGATCGGCAACCTCGGGCAGATCATCGGCGTCATCGATCAGGATCGCGGCGCGGCGATCGCCGGCACGCTGGGGCGGCTGCCCAGGCTCTTCAACGTACGGGTCGTCGTCACGGATCAGGATTCCGGGTCGCGAATCGATCTCGGCGCACAGCTCGCGCGTCGGCGTGATATGGCGCGGGTGTTCGCGCCCCTGGTGGCCCTCTCGGCGATCGAACGGGCGCGCAACCAGAGCGGGGGCGAGGGCACCGCGATCACCAAGCTCACGCTGCGCGCGCGCGGGCTGTCAGGGCCGATCGTCCGCGAGAACATGTTCTACAGCACGCGCGATGTAGCCACCGCCGCGGTGCTCGACGTGGTCGACGCGATGGAGCTCGCGTTCTACAACGACTTGCAGCAACTCCAGCCGTACGACCTCACGGTCGAGACCGTGCTCACGCGGAGGCGCATCACCGCGTCGATCGTGGACGCGGCGATCAGCGCCCGCGAGGTGAGTCCGGGTGGCGTCGTGCGGGTGCGTGTCACGCTGCAGCCCTATCTCGGGGACAGTCCGATCACCCGCATGATTGACGTGCCGGTGCCACCGGACTTCCCGCGCGGCCCGGCCTACGTGCAGGTGCGCTCCGGCGGCTTCACCGTCCCTGGTGTGCCGGCCGAAGCGCAGTTGAGTCAGGCGCTGGGCGCGGAGCCCGAGCCGTGGGGTGTGGACAGCCTCGACACCGCGCTGCGTCTCTTCCAGAACATCGGCAAGAACACGCACATCTTGGTGCGGATTCTGCCGTTCGGCCTGCCGAGCACGCCGTTGGACTTCACACGCTTCGACGTCCCGGCCGGCCGGACCGTCCAGACCGATTGGGTGATCCAGGGTGCGGAGCGTATCCCCATTGTCATTCGATGATCGCATTCGACCCGCCTCGTCGCGCCGGCCGCGCGTGAACCGGCCCGGATGGCGGCACGCCCGCCGGGCCGCGCTGGTCTTGCTGTTCCTGACCGTAGCGGCGGCGCCCTTGGGCGCCGCCGCCGCGGCGACCGGCACCATGTCCGTCGCCGAGGTCAAGCCGGGCATGCGCGGCATCGGTCGGACGGTGGTTCGGGGGACCGCGGTCGAATCGTTCGACGTCGAAGTCCTGGCCATTGTGCCCGGCTCCGGACCGTCCGGTGACCTGATCCTGGTCCGCGTGTCCGGGCCGCTGATCCGGCGCACGGGTGGCATCGCGGCTGGCATGAGCGGGAGCCCCGTGTTCATCAACGGCCGGCTCGTCGGCGCCATCGGTTTTGGGTGGGCCTTTTCCGACCACTCCCTCGGGCTGGTGACGCCCATTGCCGACATGCTGCACGCCCTGCCAGGGTCGCGCGCCGAGCAGCGCGCGTTGCCACATCCCGTGGCCGCCGCCGGCCGTCGAATTACCGCCGTCGCGATTGCCCCGACGCTACGCGCCGCCCGGGCGATCGACACCAGCGCGCCGCACGTGGCCGCGATGGTCCCGGTGGCGCGACCGCTGCTGGTGTCCGGGATGAGCGCGCGCGCCGCGGCGCTCCTGCGGGCGGAGCTCGCACCGTTCGGGATGACGCTGGTCGAGGGCGCGGCCGGCGCCTCGAACGACGCGAGACCTGACCTCGTGCCCGGGAGCGCGATCGGCGTGCAGGTGATCCGCGGCGATCTCAACGCCGTGGCGATCGGCACACTCACGTACCGTCACGGTGACCGTCTCGTCGGGTTTGGCCACCCGTTCCTCAACCGCGGTGCCACGGCGTTTCTGCTCACCCCGGCCGTCATCCACGGCGTCGTGCGGAGCACGGCGTTCCCCTTCAAGCTCGGCACCGCCGGCGCCCCGGTGGGCATAATATCCGAGGACCGCCGCTCAGCGATCGGCGGGCGTCTCGGGACGCTTCCGCCCATGGTGACCGTGCGCAGTGTGGTGACCGATCGCGACCGTAATCGCACGGTGACGCTGGCGTCGCGCGTGGCGACCGACCGCCAGCTCGGACCAGCCCTGGCGCTGGCGGCCGCGATGGAGGCGATCGACCGCGCCTTGGACCGCATCGGCGAAGGGACGGCCACCGTGCGGCTCACTCTGCGCGGTCGAGGTCTCGACGGCCCGCTCGTGCGCGAGAACGCGTTCTATCACGCGCGGGACATTGGCACCGCGGCCCTGCTCGAGGTGCCTGAAGCGCTCCGTCTCCTGTTTGCGAACGAGTTCGTTCGCATCAGCCCGGTGGACGTCGTGATCGAGGCGCAGATCGGGATGGAGCGCCAGACCGCGGTGATCACCGAGGCCGTCGTGGAGGGCCGCCGCGCCAGGCGCGGCGAGGCGATCGGCGTGAAGATCGGATTGCGCCCGTTTCAGGGGGCGACCGTGATGCGGACGATCGATCTCAATGTTCCCGAGGGATTTCCGCTCGGCGCGGCGACGGTGCTCGTCCGCGCCGGCGGCCGCCCCATGCCCGAGCAAGGATTGTCGGCCCTGCTGGCCGCGGAGCCGCTCGAGCCCCCGGCGGCATCGGCAGCCGCGCAACTCCTGAGCTTCACAGACCGCGACCGCAACACCGATCTGGTCGTCGAACTGGTTCCAGGCAGCGCCCGTATTCCCAATGGGACGGGCGATGCGTCAGTCCAGACCGTCCGGATTCGGACGGCAACCTCGTGGGTCGTCCGCGGCCGCGTTCAGATTCCGGTGACCGTGGAGCCACGATAGCGACCACAGGAGGGTCCTGAGTGCGCGGACGGTCCGCCGCCGCGACGGCCATCCTCACACTCGTCGTCATCCTCGTCGCGTTCGGCGGGGCCGCCGCCTGGGCGCTGGGTGCCGCATCGGCACGCGTACGCGAGATGGCCACCGCGGCGCTGTCCGCCGCTCTGCGGCGTGACGTCGCGATCGGCCGCGTGACCGGAGACCCCTGGCGCGGGGTGACGTTCGAGGACGTCCGACTGCCCTCGCCGGCCGTTGGGCAGCCCCCGGTCTTCGAGGCACGGCGGCTCACCGTGTATATCGACCTTCGTGCCGCGCTTCGCGATGTCTTCGGCCTCCGTGGGCTTGGTCCCAGCGTCACCGCAAATGTCTCGCAGGTGATCGTCGACGAGCCCGTTGCGCGCATCGTCCACGACCGGTCGCGCTGGAACCTGAGCGACCTGCTCCCTGCCGGCGGCGGCGCCTCGGCGGCACCGGGGTTCCGGGGGCGAATCGTCATCCTGGACGGCACGGTGCTCTTGACCGACCGCGCGCGCATGGCGCCGCGCACCTTTGCGGCGCGGCTCACCGACGTGAACGGGACGGTGGACTTCGCGGGCAGCCCGCGCCTGGCGTTGCGCGCGTCGTTCGTCGAGGACCGCGCCGGACGCCGTACCGCTGGCCGAGTGGCCGGCGCGTACACGCTGGACCGGCAGGTACTCGACATCGACCTACAGGCTTCGGACGCCGACGCGGCCGCCTGGGGCCGGTACCTGCTCCCGACTTCGGCGTTCCGGGTGACCGCCGGTCGTGTGGATGCCCAGGTGCACCTGCTCCGCACGCCTGCCGCCGGCGGGACCGCCACGGACGTGTCCGGTCGCGTCGTCGTCCGGGGCGGCGCGGCGGTCTTTCCGGGCCGTCCGGCATCTGTGGCTGCGGTGAACGGCGAGCTGCAGGTTTCGAACCGGAGCCTCACCACATCGGGTCTGCGCGGCGTCCTCAACGGCTCGCCGGTCGAGGTCCGGGGCGAGATCAGTTTCTACGGCGAGCCGCGTGTCGACCTGGCCGCACGGTCGAATGCGGCGGACCTGACCGCGCTCGGCCGGCTGTTCTTCCCGAGTCTGGTGTCACGGGTCGCGGGTACGGTGCGGGGCGAGGTACGTGTGGTCGGGCCCGCGAGCGCGCCGCGCCTGTGGGGCCGGGTTGAGTCCGGCCGAGGGACCCTGGACCGGCGTCCCTTCGACGCGGCATCCGCTGAGGTCGCGCTCTACGGCGGGATCTTCCGGCTCAGCGGTGCCCGCGGCCGCGTGGACGGCGCCGCGGTGCAGGCCGAGGGGATCTGGACCCTTGGAGCGCCGCGCTTCTTTCTCGAGCTGAACATCGCCGGCGCCAGCGCCGCGATGGTGCGACAGTGGACGCCGGCGGCGTTGCCTCCCTTCGAGGGGCGTGTCAGTGGCACGCTCGCGATCGCCGGTCGCCCGGACGGGATCACCCTGGCCGGGCAGGGTACCATGACGCAAGGGCGCGTGGCCGGGACGGCCGTTGATGTGCTCGACGCGGCGTTCCGCTACGATCCGGGCGGCATGCGCATTGATCACGCGCGGATCCGACAGGGTGGGGTCTGGGCCTCGGGCAGCGGTCGGGTTGGCGGCGACGGCACGATCGGCTTCGACCTGCTGGGCGCCGCGTCGAACGTCACGGCGCTGCCCATGCTGCCGGGACCTTCGCCGATCAGCGGGCCGGTGGCATTTGCCGGCCGCGTGCGCGGGACGGTGGACGAGCCCCGGGCCGGCGGCTGGCTGCAACTCGGACCCGGCCGCGTCCGGGAGATGCCGTTTGACTCCGCCTCAGGCCGGATCATGTTCCGGCCGGGGATGCTCACGATTGACGACGCGCGACTCCGCTCCGGGTACGCGCGGTACCGCGCGTCGGGAACCGTGGGACTGTCCGGTCCCCTGACCCTCGCGCTCGAGCTTGAAGCCGAGCGCGCGCCCGCCGAGACGCTCGGCCGGCTCGCGGGTCTCCCCTCGACGATCTTCGGTCGGGTCGACGGCCGGGTTCGCCTCGATGGGCCCGTGGCTCGGCCGGTGGCAAACGGTGCGGTCACACTTCGCGACGCGAAAGCCTGGGGACAGACGTTTGACGAGGCTGCCGCCTCGTTCCGGTGGGATGGGCGGCGCCTGACCATAGCGGGCGGATCGGTTCGCCGGCAGCAGTCCACGGTTCATGTCGCGGGCACCTTTGACCGCCTCACCGGTCTTGCCCTCGACGTCAGTGGAGAGCGCATCGGGTTGCACGACCTGTCGCTCACGGGTCTCGGCCCGACGCGGATCGACGGGCACGTCGACGTCACCGGCCGGGTCACGGGGATGCTGGCGTCACCGGTGCTCGCCCTGCAGGCCTCGTCACGCGATCTGACCATCAACAACCTGCGGTTTGATCACGCGGAGGGTTCGGTACGCTGGGACGATGGGACCATCCGGCTCGAGCCCCTTGCGCTCCGGACAAACGGCCAGCGGTACGAAGTGAGAGGCGCGGTCACGTGGGCGTCGGCGCCCAACGTGTCACTCACGTGGAAGGTGACCGATGGCCGGCTTTCGACACTCCTCGGATTCGCCGGGACGCGGCTCGGCGTGCCGCTCGACGGCGTCATCACCGGGGACGCCTCACTCGAGGGCCCGCTCGGCAACCCGACCGCACGACTCGACCTGGTCCTCGGTGCCGGTCGCTTCGGCGACCATCCCCTGCGGGGGCACATGAACCTGACTCTGTCGAACGGGAGCGTGGCGATCGAGGACCTCGAGTTGCTTGTCGGCCGCGGCCGCATCGCGGCGACCGGCCGCTACGACCTGCGCGGCGCCAGCCAGATCGAAGTGAGCGGGTCGGAGCTCGATCTCGACGTGGTGCGTCCGCTGCTCCGGCTGCGCCGACCGTTGCTCGGCCGTTTGGACTTCACGGTGCAGTTGGGTGGCACGCTCGCGGCCCCCGAACTCGGTCTCGACCTCGAGATCACGAGGGGCGGGGTGCAGGGTGCGACGTTCGACTCGCTCGTGGCATCTGGGTTCTACCGCGACGGGACGCTGCAGCTCGTGCAGGGGCTCCTGGTACAGAACGGCCACAAGCTGCGGGCGTCAGGCAACGTGCCGTTCAATCCGAAGACCCTGCGCTTTGACGACGCCGCGCCGCTCGACTTCCGGCTGACCCTGGCCGAGGTCAACCTGGGCCTGCTCAAGGTCATCAGCGACCGCGTGGAGGATGCCAGAGGCGCGGTCGAGGGCCGCCTGTCCATCAACGGCACCGTGGCCGCGCCCCGGCTCTCCGGGAACGTGCGTGTCGCCGACGGCACGGTCCGCCTGCGCGGCGTCACCACTCCCGTCGAGGCCCTCTCGCTTGCCGCGCAGTTCCAGGACAACACCATTCGCCTCGCGGACACGTCGGCGCGGGTCGGCGGCGGGCTGCTCCGGCTCGAGGGTCTTGTGCGAATTGCGATGTTGCCGTCAGGCGGACCCGTGCTGGAGGTCGCGCCGGAATCACCGCTCGTGCTCCAGGCTGCGGGTGCCCGAGTCTCCGCGCCTCCCGTGGTGGACGCCCGATTCGACGGCACCCTCCGCGCGTGGGGCACACTTGGGGATCCCAGACGCCCGCCCGTGCTCGCCGGCCGCGTGTCGGTGTCCGACGGGACGCTCGGCATCTCGGCGCCGGCCGGCAACGGCGGCCGCGTCAGCGGTGTGTTTCCCCTGACCTTCGGCGGGGTACACATGGATGTGGGACGCGACCTGGCCGTGCGTGTCGGCGACCTGCGCTTCGTCCTGCGGCAGGAGGGCGCGCTCATCTTGACCGGAACCCTGGCGGCGCCGGCGCTCGAGGGAACGATCGAGGCACAGCGGGGAGCGGTGACCGCGCTGGGGAACACGTTCGATCTCGAAGAGGGCACGGCGACGTTCCGGCCGGCCAACGGCGTGCGGCCGCAGGTGTCGGCGCGCGCCACGACGCGCGTGGGCGCAGACGTCATTACGCTTGGCGTTCGCGGGATCGCACCGGACGCGTTGGTGCTCGACGCGCAGTCCGACCCGCCGCGGCCGCGATCGGAGATCCTGGCCCTGCTCGGCCGCCAGGCAGGGATCTCACAGTTGCTGACCGGCGACGTCACGGCGCTGCTGCGCGCGGAAATCAGGCGCCGGCTGTTCGCGCCGGTGACGGTGGCTCTTGGCCGCGCGCTCGGCCTGTCCGAGTTGACGATCGAGTACGACGCCGAGCAACCGCTCCGGCTGACGGTGGGCAAGTTGCTGTTCCCCAATCTCTACATCACCGCGTCGACCACGTTCGAAGAGCGCATGCGCTGGCTCTGGGCCCTGGAGTACCGGTTCGCGCCGGGCTGGCAGTTTGCGTTCCGGCTCGAACCCGAGGGACAGCGCACGGCGATCCTGTGGTACACGACCCGGTTTTGACTCGTGGACAGGACTTCGCCGACGTGACGCGAAGTGCAGATGGATTGGGGGCCGGAATCCCGCCGGAGGACCGAAAGACATGTTCGACGACTACGTGAGAGACTTGCAGAAGGTGGTACTGCTCGGGCCGGCCGAAGAGGCCGCGCTCTGGCATACCTACCGGCACAACGGAGACCGGACGAGCCGTCAGCGCCTGATCGAAGCGTACCAACCGCTCGTGTTCAAGGTGGTCATGAGCCTGCGGCCTCCCGAGCCGCTGCTGATGGATCTCATCCAGGAAGGCGCGGTGGGGTTGATCGAGTCCGTAGAACGCTTCGATCCTGATCGCGGTGTTCGGTTCTCGACGTTTGCCTCGTATCGCGTGCGGGGGCGAGTGCTGAACGCGCTGGACCGAATCCGCCCCGAGGTGTCCCTCGACCAGGCGCTGGCAGCGTCCGACGAGCATGCCCGGCTCCCGTCGCTTGCCGATCCGGCGGCCGCGTCCGTGCTCGCCGCCGTCGAGGACCGTGCGCTCGTGGAGCACGTGCTCGCGACCATCGACCGTCTGCCCGAGCGCGAGCGCGCGGTGCTCCGGGCGATGGTCGGCGCGCGTCCGCCACGGCGCGTGGCGGACGAACTGCACATCAGCCTCTCGCACTTCTATCGCCTGCAGAAGCAGGCGACCGAGCGCCTGCGACACCTGTTGGGTCTCGATCACATGCACCAGCCCCAGCGCGCGTCCGGATACTAGTAGCGGAGCCGCGGGCTGGAGGAGAGGCGATGAACGAGCAACGGATCACCCTCACGGATCGGATTGCGTACGCGGAGGACTGGCTGGATCGGGCGCGCCGCCGCCTCAACGATGGTGAGGTGGCCGAAGGTGCCCTGGCTCTGGTGCTCGCCGAGGCTGAACTCCAGCGCGCGCGCGAAGCCAACGGCGCCGGGTGTGTCACCGCGGGCGCAGGGCCCCGCAAGTCGTGGATCGCCTGGACAGCCCTCGGTACGCTCGGGCTTGCCGCGGCGGTCGCCGTGGCGACCGTTGTGCTGCTTCACCCCTCGCTGCCCGGTGATCCCAGCGACGCGGCGCCGGTGGTGCGGTTGTCGGCTGCTACAGGGGAGATGCTGCACCTCGTGACGCCGCCGGAGCCGGCGGTCGAGCGGACGGTCGTGGAGCCGCGTGTGGTCCACGTGCGCGTCCCGGTGCCGGTCCCGGTCGCGGTCCCGGTGGTCACGGCCCAACCGGTCGTCCCAGTGGTGAAGGCGCCGGCTCCGGTTCGGCCGGAGCCCGCCACGGCGAGGGCCGACGCGCCACCCGTGCCCGCGCCGGCGGTCGCGCCCGCTTCGACGCCGCCCGTGGCGACGTTGTCGCTGACCGACGCAGAAGTCATTGACATGGTGCTCGCCGCGGAGCGATCGCTGCGCCGGACCGGGAACCAGTAACACCGCTTTGCCCGCGGTCTCTCTCGATCCAAGGAGGATACGCTTGCCATTCTTTGTGCACGTGCGTCTCCCGCTGATCGCCTGCGGCCTGGCGACCGTCGTCCTCCTGGCCCCACAGGTGCCCAGCGCGCTGGCGCAGCCGACGCCCACACCTCGACCATCGCCCGCTGCCACACCCGCGCTGAGCCCGGCCCCGGCGCCAACACCGGCGGTGCAGCCGTCGCCGTCCCCGGTTCCCGCACCCGGACCGTCGCCGAGTCCGGGACCGGCCCAGAGTCCCGCGCCGTCGCCGGCGCCGTCACCGACGCCGGGCCCGCCGCCGAAGATCGTGGAGATCGCTGTGCGCGGCCTCGAGCGCGTGCCGGAGTCGGTGGTGCTGGACTCAATCGGCGTCCGGGTCGGCGAGTTGCTGTCCGAGGAGCGGCTGCGCGCGGATGTCGCCGCCGTCGTCGGGACCGGGTGGTTTGCCGATGCCAACGTCCGCGTCGAGCCCCTCCGCGACGGCGTGCGCGTGACATTCCTGGTCGTCGAGAACCCGATGATCACGGAGATCGTCGTCGAGGGCAACACGAAGATCCCGACCCCCGAGATCTTGCAGGTGCTCAACCTCCCGACAGGCCAGGTCCTGAACATTGTCCGGCTGCGTGACGGCGCCCGCGCGGTCGAGAAGCTCTACGAGGACCGCGGGTACGTGCTGGCCCGGGTCGCCGACATCGGTGTCGTGTCCAACGGCGCGACCCGACTCCGTCTGCGCATCGCCGAGGGTCAGATCGAGGCCATTGAGTACAAGGGGCTGCAGAAGACGCGGCCGTACGTGCTGGCCCGCGGTCGCAAGACGCAGGTCGGCGGCGTCTTCAACATCAATGACGTGAACCAGGACCTGCAGGCCCTGGTGAAACTGGATCTCTTCGAGAACGTGCAGGCGCGGCCACGGCCCGGCTCAACGCCCGAGACCGTGGTGCTCGAGATCGAGGTCAAGGAACAGCGCACCCAGACCGCGCGGTTCGGGCTCGGGTACGGCGACCGCACCGGCCTCGTCGGCCTTATCGAGTACACGGAGAAGAACTGGAAGGGACGCAATCAAACCGTCAACATCCGCCTCGAGCGCGGGCTCCTGTCCCAACAGGGACAGGGTGGTGTCACTTCGGCACGTGATCCCGTCGTGACCAACTACGTCTTCAGCTTCCGCGAGCCCTACCTGGACGCCCGGCAGACCGCGATGGAGATCAGTCTGTATCAGAGCGTGACCCGGGAAGCCGAATACCTCAGCGGCGCCATCTCCTCGCGGTTCGCGCTCGACCGGCTCGGCGCCTCGCTGTCCTTCAGCCGTCCGGTCGACGCGACGACGACCCTGACATTGCGGCTGCGCTCGGAGCGCACGGAGATTACGCCGTTGCCGCGCGACCCGCTCACGCCGCCGTGCGACACCAATCCGGACGACCCGCTGTGCCCCAAGCCGCCGCCGAGCTTCCTGTCGTCCGGCCGGGTCATCGTGCTCTCGCTGTCCGGCGTACGGGACCGGCGCGACAGTCCGGTGCAGCCCACCAAGGGTGACCGCTGGTCGCTGTCCAACGAGTTTGGGCTGCCGGTGCTCGGGGGAGACTTCGGCTACGGGAGACATGCGGTCGAGTACTCGCGCTATTTCCCGGCCGGATCCGGCGTCATCGTGGGGCGGGCGCTGCTGGGCTTCAGCTACGGCACGCTGCCGCTGCAGGAACAGTTCGTGCTCGGCGGCCCATCGTCGCTGCGCGCATATCCCGCCGCGCGCCTTCGTGGCACGAGTGCCGGGTTGTTCAACGCCGAGTATCGCGTGCCCCTCGGTTTCGTGGCCCGGCAGCTTCGGGACTTCACGGGCATTATTTATGTGGATGTCGGCGCGTCGCCGCTCTTCAACAATGCCCTGATCGGCTACGGCCTCGGCGTGTCGGTCAACACCGCGGTGGGCGCGATCCGGATCGACTACTCGATCGGCTCGGAGGGGAGCCAGACCTGGGTGACTATCGGCCAGCCGTTCTGACGCTCCGGTTCCCGCGCCGGCGTGCCCTCTGGGCGCGGTGCGCGACAGTTGTCACCCTGCTGGCGCTGGCGGGCGCCCCACCGGTGGCGCGGGCGGCCGATCCCGTTCAGCGTGTCCAGGTGCGCCTCACCGTCGAGGGCGGCGAGCCGCACACGCTCGTGGTCCGGCGCATGCTCGAGGCGATCGGGTCCGGCGCCGAGCGTTTGCTGGTGGGCCGCGACAGCGAGATGGTCGCCCGGCAGGAGGCCGCACTCGGCGCCGTCCTGCGCGAGGTCGTGGATCGCGTCGTACGCGGCTATCGCGTCGTCGAGATCGGATTTCAACCAGGGGTCACCACGGGGGTCAGTGTGCGGGTGCAGCCGCTGCCGCCGGTGCTCGGTGAGAGCCCGGTCGAGATCGCGATGCCGGGCGTGCACGCCGACGTGCGGCCGCTGGTCGGCGCGGTGCTGGACGCGGCAACGCCCGAACTCCGCCGGCTGACCGACCGGCTCCCGGCCGACGCGGTGGAATGGGCAGGGCCGATCCTCGAGCGGCGCGCGGTCGAGATCGTCGAGGCCACCGCGGCGGGCTTCTCCGGTCAGGCCGCAATCACGACGGCTCCGACACGCCTGTCCATCACGCTGGCGCCGAAGGACAGCCGTGTCATCCGCGACATCGGCGTGCGGTTCCGATCGTCGTCGATTCCCTACGTCCTGCTCTCCGGACACGCCCCCCAGGTCGCGTCGATGGCCGAGTCGCTGCGCGGCCTCCCGGTGGTGTTTGCCACGGCGCAGCGCGCGCGGCTCGAGGCATTGATCGCGCAGCGCCTGGAGGTCTATCCGCCGGTCCGCGACTACGCGGTCGTGACCCGCCCGGTGCTGCAGGTCGCCGAGGTCACGTACGTCACCGTGCTCGCCGACTCGACGCTCTACCGCGGCCGCATCGAGGCACGGCTGAACTTCGGGACGCAGGCACCGCCCCCGGACGTGCGGGCCACGCTGGGGCGTCTCTTTGGGTCGCTCGAGCCGTACGTGGAGATCACGCTTGTACCGTCCAACCTGGCGCTGCGCGGCGCGGTCGGCGTGCGGTTCGAACTCGGGACGAACATGGCGATCGGCGCGTCGACCGGGTTCGATGGTGACGGAATCTCGTCGTTCGTCACGTATCGGCTCTCACCGGACCTGCAGGTGTATGCGAAGTACGTCTCGCGGAGCGATCTCGTCGAAGGCACGCTCTCGTACCGTATCAACGAGGTCCTCTCCGTGGAGGGCGTCGCATCGTCGGACCGCACCGTGTGGCTGCGATTGGTCAGCAACCTGTGAGCGGTCGTCCAACGGCGTCGAGTTGACGTGGTACACTACAATGAGCGTTGGCCGACCAGCCGGCTCAACGGGACTGGACGGACTGTGAGGGAGGTCGTCGCATGCGAATCGACATTCGGAAGGTGATCATCGGCGCCGGCGTCATTGTCATCCTCGCTGTGGCCGCCGTGCTGGCCTGGCGGCAGACGCCGGTGTTCAGCCAGTCGTTCTCGATCGGCTACGTGGACATGCCCCGGGCGCTGGACAGCCATCCCCGCCGGGCGAGTTCGGAGCGCGCCCTGCAGGAGTTCTTCCAGGCGAAGCAGCGCGAGTTTCAGGAACGCAGCAAGAACATGACCGCGTTCCAGCGGCAGGAACTCGACCGGCAGCTTCAGCAGCAGATCCTCGACAAGCGCAACGAGCTGCTGGGCGGCCTCGATAAGGAGATCCGTGCGGCGGTCGAAGCCGCCGCGAAACAGGCCGGCGTGTCTGTGGTCCTCGACCGGTCGGTCGTGCTCTACGGCGGCAACGATTTGACCGAGGCCGTGATCAAGCAGATCAGAGGCAAGTAGGCGTGCGGCGTCTGTTGGTCGTTGGGCTTGTCCTGCTTGCGGCCACCGCGATCGCGGGCTGCCGGCCGCAGCGTGGCGGTCCAGCGCCAACGCCGACGCCATCGCCGGCGAGCGGGCCGAGCCCGGCGGGGTACCGTGTCGCCATCGTCGATCTCGGTGCCGCGATCCGCGCGCATCGGCGATTCGCTGAGCTCGCTGCGCTCTCGAAGAAGATCGACGCGATTCAGGTGCGTCTGGCGAGCCCCCCACCCCCGCCCGAGGTCCCGGCGCCGACCGGCGGCGCCAATCTCCAGGGCGAGGCCGATCGCCTGCAGACCGCGTATCGGGCCGAGCTCGACGCGCTGCGGGACCAGCTCCACGCGCGCGTCGAGGCGTTCGCCAACGACGTGCGGGCCGAGCAGGAGGCGAAGCTGGCCGACCGGCAGCGAGAGCTGAACGCCGAGCTGACGAAGACCCTCGAGGCCAAGCGCGACGAGTTGCAGCGCGACCTCGAGCGGTTCGAGCTCGCCACGATGGCGGAGTACCGGATCCCGCTCCTCAACCTGCGGGTGAAGGCCGACGTGGTGGGTGTCTCAAACGAAGAGGAAGCCAAGCGGATTCAGGCGGAGAGCGAGCGCATCACGAAGGAGCGCGACGAGAAAGTCCGCACGCGGGCCCAGGCCCTCGAGAAGCAACTGCAAGAGTTCTCGCAGACGCGCAACGCCGAGGCGGAAGCGAAGTTCAAGGCGTACATTGCCGCGCTCGAAGAAGAGGCCAAGGCGCGGGTCGAGGCCCGGACGGACGAGGCCCGCGCCGAACTTGAGGCCGAGGTCAAGAAGCGCGAGAAGCTCTTCACCGAAGCGATGGAGGGCCGCCGCAAGCTCGTGACGGAGGGTGCGCAGGATCAGTTGCGTGCCGCGCAGGAACGTTATGCGCGCCAGGTTGAGGCGGAGAGCAGGCGCCTGCGGGTGGAACTGCAGGAGCTGACGGCGCAGCGCCTGCGGCTCGAGGACAGCATGCTCGCCGAGATCAAGATCGAAATCGCGACGCTGGCGCAGGAGCGCCGGATCGACGCCGTGCTCACGCAGGCCCTCGGGCACCGCAACGTGCTCGATCTGACACCGGACCTGATCGCTCGCCTGAAGCGTTCGTAATCGTCGTGGAACGGAGAGGCACCGCATGAAGGACAGGCGTTGGTTACCCATGATGCTGTTGGTGGGACTCGTGGCGCTGCTTGCGGCCGGCTGCTCGGCCGGGCGTGTGGGGTTGGTGGACAACCGCCGCATCCTCAGTGAGAGCGCGAAGGCGCTGCGCTACCAGAAAGAACTGGACGACCGAGAGCGGGCCATGACCGCCGATCTGAACCTCCTCGTCAACCAGCTCTCCAAAGAGGACCTGGAGGCCCGGCGCCAGCAGTATTTCCGAGAGCTCCAGGGGTTGCGCGCCGAGTTGGAGGAGCTCCTCAACAAGGAGGTCCGTGAGGCGTTGCAGCAGGTGGTCCGGGAGAAGCGGCTGCGCGGCGTCATCGCCAAGGGGCCGGTGATCTACACCCAGCCCAACGCGACGGTCGACATCACGCAGGACATCATCGACCGGCTCAAGTAACGTCTCGGGTCCGGACGGGAGTGGCATGAGGCTCGCGGAACTGGCGCAGCACGCGCGGGCCGAGCTGAGCGGGTCCGGTGACGTCGAGATCGACAGCGTCACCAGCCTGGCGGACGCGCATCCCCGCGCCCTCGTCATGGTGGGTGATCTCCGGCGTCTGCCGGCGGCGGAGGATTCGGCCGCCGCCGCCCTGCTGATCGGCGCCGACGCGCCCCTCACGCGCAAACCGGCGCTGCGCGCCGGCAACGTACGCGCGGCGTTCGCCCGGGTCCTGTCGGCGATCGCGCCCCGCACCCGCCCGGAGCCCGGCGTCCACCGCGCCGCGGTCGTCGACGCCAGCGCCCACATCGACCCGACGGCCACGATCGGCCCGCAGGCCGTGGTCGACGCCGGCGCGGTGGTCGGTGCGCGCACCTTGATCGGCAGCGGCGCGGTGCTGGGCGCGCGGGTGCGCATCGGCGCGGATTGCGTGATCTACCCGCACGTGACCCTGTACGCCGACTGCGTCATCGGCGATCGGGTCATCATCCACAGCGGCGCCGTCGTGGGCAGCGACGGGTTCGGATACGCCGCCGAGGACGGCGTGCACCTGAAGATTCCACACCTGGGCCGCGTTGTCATCGAAGACGACGTCGAGATCGGCGCCAACACGGCCATCGACCGCGGCACGCTCGGTGAGACCCGCATCGGTCGGGGCGCGAAGATCGACAACCTGGTGCAGATCGCACACAATGTGACGGTTGGTCCCGGCGCCGTCATCGTCGCGCAGGTCGGCGTCTCGGGCAGTGTCCGCATCGGTGAGGGCGTTGTGCTCGGGGGGCAGGCCGGGATTCGCGACCATGTGACGATCGGACCCCGCGCGGCGGTCGGCGGGCAGGCCGGCGTGACAAAGGACGTCCCGGCGGGCGCCGTCGTCTCCGGATACCCGGCGCGCGACCACCGGCAGGCCCTCCGTCTCGACGCCGCCGTCGCCCGGCTTCCCGATGCCCTCGAGCGCCTGCGCGCCCTCGAAGCACGACTCGAGGCGCTCGAACGCGACCGCACGACATGATGACCCGGCAGGCCGCCACGCTGCTGCTCGGCGCGGGACTCGCGCTGGGCATGGGGGCCGGTGCCGCCGCGCCTGCCGCACCGGTGGGCCCGTCGCCGGTGTCCCCTCGCGAGATCGTGGTCATCCCGCTTGGCGGCCGGCCCGGTGGCGCCGAACTGCGGGTTCGCGGCATACCGGTCATGCGGTGGCTGGGGCGCCGCGCGATGAGCCGGTTGCAGGGCGTGGCCGCGCGGCTCGAGCCGTTGTTGCCGCCGCCGACGGCGGTCACCGCCCGCGCCACCCGCCGCAGCGCCCAGCTCATCGTCGACGGTCGGGTGGTGATCACGATCACCCGCGCCGAACTCGGCCGGCAAGGGCTGCCGGGGCCGATGGTTGAG
>JAVKJV010000017.1:0-65327 GCA_031458775.1 Candidatus Fervidifonticultor quartus
GGGCGAGGTCGCCGCCGCGGCCAACCCGCTGCGCGGCACGATCCCGAGGGAGTGGGAAGGCCCGGGTCTCGAGGCGTCGCGCTACTTCGCACCGCCCCGAGGCACGTTCGCCGGCGGGTGCCATGCGCTCATCATCGAGATCGACCGCGATACCGGCGCCGTACGCGTGGACAAGTACGTCGTCGTCCACGACTGCGGCACGATCATCAATCCCATGATCCTCGAGGGACAGATTCAGGGCGGTGTCGCACAGGGCATCGGCGGCGCGTTCTACGAGAAGCTGGTCTATGATGGCGAAGGCCAGTTGCTGACGCAGACCTACATGGACTACCTGCTGCCAACGGTCGCCGAGGTGCCGGGGGCGGAGATCGGGCACATCGAGACGCCCTCGCCGTTGAATCCGCTCGGGGTCAAGGGCGCGGGTGAGGCCGGCGTCATCGCGGTGGCGGCCGCGTTCGCCTCGGCGCTCGACGACGCGCTGGGCACGCGCATCACCGAGATGCCCCTCTCGCACGACGCGGTGCTGATGCTGCTCCTCGAGGCCGGCGCCACGACGCCCACAGCATCAGCCGCCGGGGCCGGCGCATGAAGGCCGCACCGTTCGGATACCTGGCGCCGGCCTCGCGCCAGGAGGCGGTGGACGCGCTGCGCCGCTACGGCCCTGACGCGAAGGTGCTGGCCGGCGGCCAGAGTCTGGTACCGCTGCTGGCGATGCGCCTGGCGCGGCCCTCGGTGCTGGTTGATCTCAATCGCGTTGCCGAGCTGGCCTACGTGCGGCTCGCACGTGGCGGTCTGACCGTTGGCGCGATGACACGTCAGCGCACGGTAGAACATGATCCGCGCGTCGCCGAGCGATGGCCGTTGCTGCGGGCCGCCCTGCGCTGGGTGGGCCACCCACAGATCCGGACGCGAGGGACGATCGGCGGGAGTCTGGCCCACGCCGACCCGGCCGCCGAACTGCCGGCGGTGGCTCTGGTCTATGGCGCCCGCTTCGTGGTCGCCAGCAGCCGCGGTGAGCGCGTGATCCCGGCTGCCGAGTTCTTCACGGGCTACCTGTCGACTGCACTCCAACCGGACGAGATCCTGACGGAGATCCGCCTGCCCGTCCCGCCGCCGCGCGCAGGGTGGGCGTTTCAGGAGATCGCCCGTCGGCACGGCGACTTCGCGTTGGTGGGTACCGCGGCCCTGTTGTCCGGCGACGCCGATCGCCGGTGCATTGACGCACGGCTGGCATTCATCGGCGTGAGCCACGGGCCGGTACGCATAGCAGACGCGGAGCAGGCGCTGATCGGTCGACGCATCGACGCCATCGCGGCGGAGGAGGTGGCGCGTATCGTGCGCGGGACTCTCGACCCCGACGGTGACATCCACGCGAGCGCGCGCTATCGGAAGCACGTCGCCGGTGTGCTGGCCGCGCGGACCTTGCTGGAAGCCGCGGGGCGCATGGAGGTCTCGGCGTGAAGCGCGCATCGAAGGCGCAACGAACAACGGCCCGCCGCAGCGCGAGTCGGCGGGCCGCACACGCGGCGTCCACGACGGTACGGCGCGCCGCGCGGCTGCATCCGGTGACGTCGGCTGAGGTCCGGGTACGCGTCAACGGCGCCGAGGTCGTGCGCACGGTCGAGGTGCGGAAGACTCTGGCCGACTTCCTGCGGGAAGACCTGAGTCTAACCGGCACGCACCTTGGCTGCGAGCACGGCGTGTGCGGGGCGTGCACCGTGTTGCTCGACGGCCAGCCGGCGCGTTCCTGCCTCCTGTTCGCGGTGCAGGCGACCGGCCACGAGATCACCACGGTCGAGGCGTTGGGGACCCCGGACGCGCTCTCGCCGCTCCAGCAGGCGTTCATGGACCACCACGGCCTGCAGTGCGGGTTCTGCACGCCCGGCATCCTGATGAGCGCGCACGCCCTGCTGCGGGACCACGCACGCCCGACCGACGAGGAGATCACCGAGGTCCTCGGAGGGCACCTCTGCCGGTGCACCGGATATCAGGGGATCGTGGATGCCGTGCGCGCGGCTGCGGAACGGGTAGCCACCGCGTCGGACTGACCGATGGACCCGCTGCTCGGCCTCGTGGTCGGTGTCGCGCTCAGTGCGGCGTCCGGTTTGCGGGCATTCCTCCCGATCTTGCTGACCTGCCTGGCGGCGCGCGCCGGCTACATCACGCTGACCCCGAACATGGCCTGGATCGCCTCGGACACGGCGCTGATCGCGCTCGCCACCGCCGCAGCGCTTGAGGTCGCCGCGTACTACGTGCCGTGGCTGGACAACCTGCTCGATACGGTCGCCACCCCGATCGCGATGACCGCGGGCGTCATCCTGATGGCCGCGGTCACGCCGGACTTACCGCCCCTGGTCCGGTGGACGCTGGCCGTGATCGCGGGCGGCGGCACCGCCGGGCTGGTTCAACTGGGCACGGTACTGGTCCGACTGAAGTCGTCGGCCGTCACCGGTGGACTGGCCAATCCTCTACTGGCGACGGGCGAACTGCTCGGCGCGCTGATCCTGGCGGTGCTGGGGCTCGTCGTGCCGGTGGCTGCGCTACTGGGCGTCGCGCTCGTCCTGGCTGTCGCCGTCAGGAGAATGGGCCGGTTCCTGCGGGCGCGCCGGACTGCCGCGGCCCCGCAGCAGTAGCCGGCCGGCGCGTCCGGACACAGCGCGCCCCTCGGTGGCGAGGAAGCGCGCGCACACAACGCGAAGGAGTCGTCAGGCGAGGGCGCTCAGCCGTGAGCAGCTGGCCGGGCTGCCACGCGTCTCAACCGCCAACGCAGGAGGATATCATGCTCGGACTGATCTGGACGGTCATCGTGGGCGCCGTCGTCGGCGCCATCGCCCGGTTCGTCCTGCCCGGCAAGGATCCCGGCGGACTCCTCAACGGCGTCTTGATCGGCATCGGCGGCTCGCTCCTCGCCACGTACGCCGGCCGCGCGCTCGGCCTCTACGAGGCCGGGCAGGGCGCGGGCTTCCTCGCCTCGATCGTCGGCGCGGTCGTGTTGCTGTTGATCGTCCGCGTATTCAGGAAGAGCTGACCGCGCGACAGCCCGCGACCTCCCTGTCGGCATGCCTGGCGGATCTCCTGACCGCGGAACCACTGTCAGGAGCTGTCCTGGCGGCCTTCGAGCGGAGTGTGTATCTCGACGTCGGGGGCCGCGTTGTCGCCGTCGCATCAGGACCGGGGGCGCGAGGTCCGCTGGCCATCGTCGTCCGCGATCTCGCCGCGTTGCAGCCCGTGGCCGCCGGTGCCCCGGTACGGATCGTCAACGGAGCCCTCGAGCTCGGACATGGCGAAGTCGTACTGGCGGCGGCGCCGCTATGGGACCCCGCGCTGCCGGTGCTTCCAGGCGCAGCCCGCACGTACGCGCCGGCGATGCGGACCGTGATCGCAACGCTGAGCGAGTACGCTCCGGCCGCCAGCCTCGCGCCGCTGCTGCACCCGACAGGTGAACAGGCCGGGCGGGCTCACGGGCACCTCCTCGCAAGGTGCCGGGCCAGCCTCTCCACGATTGCCGGTGCGCTCTACGGCGGCGACGGTCCTGAGCGGATCGCCGAGGCCGTCACCGCCGTCGCCGGGCTCGGATCCGGACTGACCCCGTCCGGCGATGACCTGCTCATGGGCATTCTGCACGCGCTTACGGTGTGGCCGGATCTGGCAGCACACACGGCGCGCGCGGCGCTGCGGCGCGCGACGGTGGAAACGGCCGGTCCGCGCACGACGCGCATCAGTGCCGCGTACCTGGAGGCGGCGGCCGGCGGGCTGGCGACAGAGCCGTGGCATGACCTGGCGTGCGCGCTGACCAGAGGTTCGGCACACGACCGGCTCCGCGCGGCGGCGATCGGTGTGCTCGCGCTGGGCGAAACCTCCGGAGCCGACGGCCTCACCGGCCTTTGCTGGGCGTGGGAGCGCGGCACCCGGTCCGGCGACCGCCGCAGCACCACCGGGAACGAGTAGGCGCGATGCGCTGGCGCGGCGTTGTGGCTGTCGTGGCTGCGGCGACGCTGTGGGGTATTGCCGGGGTGGTGGCGAAGTCGCTGTTTGTCAGGCACACAATCACCCCCGAGGCCATCGTCGAGATCCGGGTCACCGCCGGGCTCGCGCTGACCGCGGTTCTCCTGCGCCTGCAGGGACTCTCGCCCTGGCTCCCGCGCTCGACGGTGGTGCGGCTGATCCCCTTGGGCATCGGGATGGTCGTCTCGCAGTCCATGTACTACCTCACGATCAGCCTGGCCGACGTGGCGACTGCAATCTTCCTCCAGTACACGGCCCCGGCCGTGGTGGTCGCGTATACCGCGATCGTGCAGCGCGAGCGGTTGAGCGCCTCGCAGATCGCGTGTCTGGCTGGCGCCCTGGCCGGCGGCTACCTGCTCGTCGTAGGGCCCCAAGGGCTGACGGTGTCGGCGGCGGCCGTCGTCGCGGGGAGTGCTTCGGCGCTTGGGTTCGCCGGCTGGATCCTGGTCGGCCGGTCCGCCAACCGGCTCGTGGGCCCGTGGCACATGCTCTTCTACGGCTTGCTCATCGGCTCGCTGGTCTGGAGCGTGTATGTTCCGCCCTGGGACGCGTATCTGCAGTCGTACACGGTGGGTGAGTGGGCCCTGATCGTCTATATCGTGGTCTTTGCCACGGTGACACCGTTCGCATTGTTCCTCTACGGGTTGCGGTTCATCGACAGTCGCAGCGCGAGCCTCACGGCCACCATTGAACCGGTGGTGGCTGCGGTCGTCGCAGCGGCCTGGCTGGGCGAGGCCTTGGCCGGACGGGCGATCGCCGGTGCGGTCCTCATCCTCGCGTCGGTGATCAGCCTGCAGCTGGTGCCGGTACGCCCCGCGTCACGGCGCTGACGACGGAATCAGGTCGTCTCGGCCTGATCACTCACCAACTGTGGGCAGGGGACCGCCGGTTCGGCCGCGCGTGTTCTAGATCGCGCCATCGCGGCGCATGGCGCCGATATCGGCGGCCGAGTAGCCGAGCTCGCGCAGAATCGCCTCGGTGTGCTCGCCGAGCAGCGGCGGCGGCGCGGCAATGCGGCCAGGCGTCTCCGAGAACTTGAGCGGCACGCCGGTTTGCTTGATGCGCCCGGCCCGCGGATGCTCCACCTCCACGAGCATCTGGCGATGCTTGACCTGGGGATCCGCGAAGAGGTCGGACATCTGGTAGATCGGACCGGCGGGCACGCCGGAGGCGTCGAAGATCGCCGACCACTCGGCCATGGTCTTCGCCGCGAAGAGCGGCTCGAGCAGCGGGATCAGCGCGTCGCGGTGCTTCACGCGGTCGGCGTTCGTGCGAAACCGCGGGTCATCGGCGAGCTGGGGCGCGCCGACCGCGACCACGAACCGGCTCCAGATGCCCTCGCTCCCGACGGCGACGTTGACGTACCCGTCGCGGGCCTTGAACGATTGATACGGGACCAGCGAGGGATGGGCCGTGCCCAGCCGCTTGGGATTCTGTCCGGTTGCGAAGTACGCGCCGGCCTGGTAGGTCGTCCAGGCGACCTGGCTGTCGAGCATCGAGGCGTCGACCAACTGGCCGCGGCCGGTGCGCGCGCGGACGTGCAGCGCGGCCAGCACGCCGAACGCCGCGAACATGCCGGCGGCGATGTCGGTGACCGCCACGCCGACCTTGACCGGCGGTCCGCCCTCGTCACCGGTTGTGCCCATGAGCCCACCCATGCCCTGCACGATGAGGTCGTATGCGACGCGCTCACGGTACGGGCCATCCTGACCGAAGCCGGAGATCGACGCGTAGATCAGCCGCGGATTCATCGCGCGCACGGCCTCGTAGCCGAACCCAAACCGGTCCATGATCCCGGGCCGGAAGTTCTCGACGAGCACATCGGCCCGGTCGATGAGCCGCCGGAGCACCTCTTGTCCGCGCGGCGCCTTGAGGTTGACGGTCAGGCTCTGCTTGTTGCGGTTAATGCCGAGGAAGTACGCGCTCTCGCCGTTGATGAACGGCGGCCCCCACCCCCGCGTGTCATCGCCGCCGTCCGGGGTCTCGATCTTGATGACCCGGGCACCCAGGTCCGCCAGCATCACCGTGCAGTATGGCCCGGCGAGCGCCCGGGTCAGGTCGATCACGAGCAGATCGTCGAGGGGCGCCACTCAGGCCTCCACGAACGCCACAAAGCGACAGAACGCGGCCTCGCCGCCCTTGAACCGGAACGGGAAGCACCCCACCCAGACCTTCTGATTGAGCACCAAGTCGATCTCGCCGCCCACGTTCTCGACGTGGAAGACACCCTTGGGGAACAGCTTGGTGTGCGTCGCCTGGTAGTCCTTCGGCCAGGGAAACGCGTGATCCATGGACATGCCGATCTTCTTCTCCACCTCGGGGACGAGATCGCGCCGGGCGTCGCGGACCTTCGTGTTGAACGGGTGGTCGGTTGAGATGGCGTCGATCGCCATCCACCGAATGCCGCGGTCGAGCACCCAGTCGCAGAACTCGGCGCGCGGGCCTGGATGGCGCAAGAACGACCGCGGGAGGTCGGGCCGGGCGTCCGGGTGCTGCTTCCTGGTCTCGGCGGACCAATCTTCGTTGTAGTAGGCATGATAGCCGGTATGGATCACGAGGATGTCGCCGCGCTCGATCTTGATGCCGTACTTCTTCTCCCACTGCTCGAAGTGCTGCGGGCCGTAGATATCGTAATCGCCGATCCCAAACTGCTGAAGGTCGACGACGCAAGCTGGGCCGACCAGCTCGCCAATCGGGATACCGGCCACGTCGGGCCCAGGATCATTGAAGTGCAGCGGCGAGTCGAGGTGTGTGGCGATGTGGTTCGTGCTGCTGATGAGCTGCGCGTTCACGCCCTCGAACGCCATCTTCTTGACCCACTTGATCGTGGGGCCCTCGTAGAAGGCGAACGGCGGCGAGTCCACGCTGAAGTTCTGCGACAGGTCGAGCACGCGGCACCGCGACAGGTCAAACGGCATCATCGAGCATTCCACCTCCGATCCGTGATCACGACGGTGTGAGTCGTCTTTCGGCAATCGGGTTCCCAGGCCTGCCGCCCGGTGCTCGTGGACTTACGGTCGAGATGTGGCGCCCCCGTCGGACAGGCTCGCAAGCGTGGCCTTCGCGTCGGCTAGCGCCATCTCGACGTCGGGCCGGTCCTGAGGATACGCGGCCGGCGAGTAGACCCGGAGCGCCCCTTCGTAGCAGGCGATCGCGCGGCGCAGATACTCGACGCGTTCGCCGGTCTCGAGCAGCGCGTACGCGCGCCCGAGGTTGGCCTGCAGCCTGGCCCACTCCCTGGGGAAGTCCGCTTCAGTGTGCACGCGCGTGGCGGCCTCGAAGTACGCGATCGCGTGTCGCAGGTTCTCCTCCTGGTCTTCAGACGGCAGCCCGGCGACCACAGACCCCAGGTTGTTCTGGAGCGCGGCCCACTGTTCCGGAAAGTCCGCCTCGGTGAACACCTCGAGCGCCGCCTCGTAGCACAGGACGGCGTACTTCAGATTCGCCTCGCGGTCGCCGTCCAGGAGATCTGAGTAGGCGGTCCCAAGGTTGACCTGAATCTCTGCGAACATTCCCGGCGCCCCGGCAACGATCGGCAGGGCGGCATCGTAGCAGGCGATCGCACGGCGCAGGTGGTCCTGCCGATCGCCGTCCTGCAGGCGCAGGTAGGCGTTCCCCAGCGTCGCCTGACCCGTCGCCCAGTCGTGAGGCGCGTCGGCCTCGGAGATCGCTTGCAACGCGGCCTCGCAGTACGCGATCGCCCGCCTCAGGTTCTCGTCGCGATCGCCGGCGGGGAGTTCACCGTAGATCTGCGCGAGCACGAGCCGCACCGTCGCCCGGTCGCGTGGGAAGGCCGCCTCGGTGTAGACACCGAGGGCGGCCTCGCATGAGGCGATCGCCTGACGGAGGTGCTGCTCGCGGTCGCCCGCCGGCAACTGACTCAGCGCCAGCGCCAGCATGATGTGCGTACGGGCCCAGCCGGCCTCGGTCTGCGCGGGGAGCGCGGTCTGCAGATGCTGGATCGCGGCGGTCAACGCAGACTGACGGTGAACCACCGGCGTGCGCACCAGTTCGAGCGCAAGGGCGACGTGCGTCTCGGCCCACAACGTGTCGCCCAGGAGGCGGCGGTCGTGCTCGTCGAGGGCGACGTCGGACCACAGCGACAGCAGGCGGCGCGCCTCCGCAATCTGCGCGGTCGCGAACGCCGTCTCGATGTCGCGTCTCCACGCAGCGAGGCTACCGCCGGGATCGAGTGTCCATCGGTGAAACCAGGCCAGCGCGTCCTCCTGCCGCTCGGCCCAGTGATCCGCGAACCACTCGTGCACACGCCCGGCCTGGTCGGGTCGAGCCAGCTCCTGGAGGGCTGCGCGCATGGTCGTGTGCAGCCGGTAGAACCCGCCGGGCTGCGGCTCGACAAACGAGAACTGCACCAGCCGCTCCCAACCGGGACGGCCGTTGTAATGCTGCCGCGCCGCGTCGAGGGCCAGCGCGGCGGTCTCGTCGAATCGCGGGGTCAGACAGAGGTCCTTCACCCACGACTCCATCGCGCTGCTGTGCAACGAGGTCAGGAACCGCGCCGCCAGCGCGCTCGCGATCTCGCGCTCCGGCACGCCGTCAAAGATCTCCGGCGGCGGGTCGCCGCCAGTGGCGCGACGGGTGTTGACCACGATCTCCGCGCACAACGCCAGATAGAGCGGGTGACAGCTCGGCTCGCGGTGTCGCCTGGTGTCGCAGCAGCGGATGACGGCTGTCTGGACCGGCGACGGCGGCGCGCCGGCCGCCAGTCCGATGCCGCACCGGGCCAGGAAGCTCTGCGCGTCGTGGGGACCCAGGCCGCCCAGGGGATACTGGACGATCAAATCGGCCAGGGCCGGGTCGTCGTTGGCCCAGCGCAGGCTGTCGCGCCCTGCGATCACGGGCAAGACGCCGACACGCTCGTGCAGACAGAATCGCACGAGGTCGACGACCCACCAGTCGAGGGCCCGCGACTGCGACGCGGCTGCATCGCGTCCGGTCCAGAGATGCTCGTATGTGTCGAGGAAGATCACACCCCGGCAGGCGTGGTCTGATCGCTCGGGCAGCGCCTCGGCCAGGTCCTGGACGAAACGGCGAATCAGATCGGCCGGCAGCGCAGGATCGTCGTGCGCTGCGCGCTTCCGGAGGTCGGCGAACGCCGTCATGCCGCCCGTGCGGCGGATCAGATCGCCGAGCGCGGGAAACGCCTCGAGCGCACCCTTGATCACGCCCTCGACGGCCTGAACCGGAAGAGCCAGCGGGCCGGGAATCGCTTTCGCCAACCCGACCATCGCCCCGAGGAGGCCGGAGAGTTTCGGGTTCATGCGCACGAGCGGCGGGGGCTCGCCGCCCTCGCGTTCCAGCATCACGGCCACGCACAGGTCGAACCGCGGGAAGTCGAGCGCGAAGCGCCGACCGAGGTCGGTGCGCAAACGCAGGAGCGTCTCACGGTAGGCGACCGTCCGGTCGCCGATGCTCCGGAGATCGACCAGGGCGCGGGGGAACGTCTCGGGCAGCGCGTCGGCTATCCGGTGCAGCAGCGCGGTCTTGCCGATGCCGCCGACGCCGAAGAACACGAGGGCCCGCAGCGGTTCACCGGATGGCGTCGCCACGGCCCGCTGTACCGCGCCGATCGCGTCGTCGCGATCGGTGAAGTAGCGGACTCCGGCGATCGCGGAAATCCGCTCATCGGCCTGAAACGGATCACTGCGCAACGATCACGGCCCCCGCAGGCATGGCGTGTCGAAGATGGTCCACAGCTTTTCCGCGGCCACCTCTCCGGCCCCTCCCTGCACCGCGATCGCCGGCACTGCGTGGAGGATTCAGCAGGTAACCCGGGGCACCCGCAGAACATGGTCGCTTCGTGGATCAGGACATCGCGGGCGACCTCACACCAGGGGCGCATCTGCTCATCCAGTCCGCGCAGGCGAAGCTCGACCCGGCCAGGCATCGGCACCTCGGGGTCCACCACTGGCTGCTGGCGCTCGTCGAGCGGCACAGTGCGATGGCCGAGGACTTGACGGTTGGCTTGAATGCCGCGGCGCTGCGGCGGTACCTGCACCAGAAGCTCGAGCGCGGCGACGCTGGCGCGCCGTTGAGCGTTGATGACGTGCGCAACCAGGCGGCGGCGAGCGCCACGCGGCGGGGCAAGGCGCACGCCGGTGAACGAGACCTGGCGTCGGTCATCCTGGCCGCGGCCGGGTATGCGCTGCACGGGCCGAGCGCACGGGTCGCGACCGGATCCGTGACCGAACCTGCCACCGGCCCGGGGCGAGCGGGCCAGACATCTGTCGCCCATGAGCTTCCCGCCACGGGCTACCGGCCCCGCAGCACGATGCCGACACCGACGCTCGAGCAGTACGGCCGCGATCTCACTCGAGAGGCGCTCGAAGGTCGGCTGCCGCCGGTCGTGGGTCGCCTGGAGGAGATCGAGCTGGTAATCGAGACGCTGTGCCGGCGCACGAAGCGCAACCCGGTGCTCGTGGGGCCGGCCGGGGTCGGCAAGACCGCGATCGTCGAAGGGCTGGCCCAGCGGATCGTCCGAGGCGACGTCCCGGAGGTGCTCAAGGGCGTGCGCATGCTGGCCCTGCTGCCGTCCTTGGTGGTTGCTGGCGCCAGCGTCTACGGCGAACTGCAGACCCGGATGAAGAGCGTGCTGGCCGAGGCTAGCCAGGACGGCGTGGTGCTGTTCATCGACGAGGTGCATCAGGTGATCGGCGCGGGCGGCGCAGCCGGCACCGGCGATATCGCGAGCCTGCTGGAGCCCGCGCTCGCGCGCGGCGAGCTGGCATGCATCGCGGCGACGACCGACGATGAGTACCGCCGGTTCATCGAGCCGGACGCCGCACTCGAGCGTCGGTTTCAACCGATCCGCGTCCAGGAGCTGACGCCTGAGCAGACGCTGGACGTGCTGCGTGCGCTGCGCGACGACTTGGGCCGTCTGCGCCACGTGACCGTCAGCGACGACGTGCTCCACTGGCTGGTAGACTTCGCAGGCCAGTTCCTGCGCAACCGGTACTTCCCCGACAAGGCGGTGGACCTCCTCGAGCAGTGCGTCGCGCATGCCGTGGCGCAGAGCAAGGCCGCCGTCGAGGCCGACGAGGCCCGCGCCGTGGCCGAGCGATTGATCGGGATGCCGCTCGAGCTCGGCCGCCGACTCGCCGCGCTGCGCGCCGGCCTGGCGGCGCAGGCCCTCCTCGACGACGACGAGATCCAGGCGCTGGTCGACCGGCTCCAGGTCACGATGCGGGGTATGGACGTGCGGCCGGCCCGACCAAACGCCGTCGTGCTGCTCACCGGCGACGCGGCGGCGAACAGCGAGAGCGTCGCGCGGGTGCTCGCGGACGCGCTGTTCGGCGGCCCGGACCGCGAGGTCATGATCGACCTGAGCCGGTTCGTGCATCCCGAAGATGTGACCATGCTGATCGGCGCACCGCCCGGCTACATCGGCTACAGCGACGCGCTGCCCTTGCATCGCCTGGCGCAGACGCCGTGGTGTGTGCTCCGGCTGGAGCAGATCGCGGCCTGCCACCCGCAGATCAGGGCCGTGCTGACGCAGGGCCTGGCGAGCGGCGTGATCACCGACGCGCGCGGCAAACGGCTCTACCTGAGCGACGCCGTGGTGCTGCTCACCAGCGGGCTCGGGATCGGGCACGCGCGGCCGATTGGGTTCCGGCGCGCCGGCGAGCCCGCCGAGCCGCGAGCCACCCGGCATCCTGCCGCGGCCCTGGGCGAGGAACTGGCCGCCCAGGTCGACTTGGTCTGCGCCGGGACACTCGGGTCCGCGGCCGCGCGGCGACGCTGGATCGAGGAGCACGTCCTCGCGGACCTCGCCCGGCGGTATCGCCGGCAGGGCCTCCAACTGCGCTGGGATGAGACCCTCGTCCGCTGGCTCGCCGAACGCGACGATGTCTCGAGCCAGCGTGACTGGGAGCGTCTGATGGACGAGACGATCGGCCCGCTGCTGGTCACGCATCTCGCGGCGACCACACCGGGCGCACCACGCGCCTTGACCGTGAGATGGATTGACGGCCGCATGCAAGTCGAGCACGAAACCGCCCCTGAGGGAGGGACCTAGCCGTGCCCGTGCAGTTTCAAACCGACGCCCAGAAGGTTGTCTACGAGAAGGTCGGTCAGTACATGAAGGAGCTGTTCGGCGAACTCGCCTCGGCGCGCGACGACGTGCCGGCCTACTACCTGTGGATGGGCTCAGCCGCGGTGCAGGCGTTTGTCTACGCGTGGGGCGACAAAGAGGCGGTCGTGAACGTCCGGTCGTATGTCGTCACCGGCGCCGAGCGCACCCCTGAGATGCTCGAGTTCCTTTTGAAGGAGAACTTCAACATGCGCTTCGGTGCCTTCGGTCTGGACAAGGACGGCGACGTCACGTTCGAGCACAACCTCATCGGGTCGACCTGCGACAAGAACGAGCTCAGGACGTCGATGATGGCCGTGCTGGGCACCGCCGACCAGTACGACGACCAGATCGTCAGCCGGTGGGGCGGCAAACGGGCGATGGACCGCACCTGACCCATCCCGGCGACGAAAGGGAAAGCGCGCCGCCGAGCCTAAATTCTCCTGGGCCCCGACGATGGATCTGATTGTCAGGCGTGCCGCGACCCTGACCCAGCCTGACCCCGTGGACATCGGGGTCCAGGAGGGTCGGATCGTCCGCATTGCGCCCTCGATCGCGGACCGCGCCGGCGAGGAGATTGACGCCGCCGGCCGCCTGGTCACGCCCTCGCTGATCGAGACACACATCCACCTCGACGCGGTCCTCACCGTCGGGCAGCCGCGCTACAACGCCACGGGCTCGCTCTTCGAGGGCATCGAGATCTGGGGCGAGCGCGTGAAGTCGCTGGCGCGCGACGACGTGATGCGTCGCGCCGGCGAGGCCATCGCGTGGATGCTGGCGTGCGGCGTCACCCACATCCGGACGCACGTGGACGTGTGCGATCCGCGTCTCACCGCGCTGCGGGCCCTGCTCGAGGTGCGCGAGGCATGGCGCGACCGGGTGACGATCCAGATTGTGGCGTTTCCGCAGCAGGGCATCTACTCGTTCCCGGATGGCGAGGCACTGATGACCGAGGCGCTCAGGCTCGGCGCGGACGTCGTCGGCGGTATCCCCCACTATGAGTGGACGCGCGAGTACGGCGAGCGCGACGTCAAGACCGCACTACGCCTCGCGTCAGAGCGCGGGCTGCGGGCCGACCTGCACTGCGATGAAACCGACGATGACCAGAGCCGCTTCCTCGAGCTGGTGGCCGCCGAGACCATCCGCCTCGGCCTCCAGGGCCGGGTCACCGCCAGCCACACGACCGCCATGCATTCGTACAACAACGCCTACGCGTACCGGCTCATCCGATGGATGCGCTCGGCCGGCGTGCATATCGTCACGAACCCGCTGGACAACGCGGTGTTGCAGGGGCGCTTCGACGGCTATCCGGTCCGCCGGGGGTTCACACGCGTCAAAGAGCTGCTGGCGGCCGGCATCAACGTCGTCGTCGGGCACGACTCGATCATGGACCCCTGGTATCCGCTTGGCATCGGCGACCCGATCCAGGCGTGCTTCGTCATGGTCCACTACGGCCACATGTCGGGCTACCAGGAGTTCCAGACGCTGCTCGAGATGGTCACCACGCGGGCGGCCGCGTGCTTCGGCCTCACGGACTACGGGCTGGCCGAAGGCCGCCAGGCCGACCTCGTGGTCTTCGACGCGCCGACGCCAATGGACGTCATCCGCCGCCTGGCGCCGCGCGTGGCCGTGATCTCGCGCGGCCGCGTGGTGGCCCGTACGACCCCGGCCCGGTCCGAAGTCCTGCTCCCCGGCGGGCCGAAGACCGTGACGTTTCAGCGATGACACCCCGGCGGGTGCGCCTGCCGATCACGGAGCTGCGGAGCTGGACGATCTTCGGCGTCGTCATGGTCGCCGTGTGGGAAGTGGCCTCGCGGCTCTACGGCCAGCCGTTCCTGCTACCGGCGCCGTCGGCCATCGCCCGGGAGATGCGCGACAACTGGGCGCTCGTCCTCAGCTACGCCTTCATCACGAGCAGGGAGATCGCCTTCGGTTTCGTGCTGGGCTCAGCCGCGGCGCTGTTCTGCGCCATGGCTTTCCTGCGGCTGCCGAGGATGATCGAAGACTTCCTGTTTCGGCTCATCGTGACCCTGAACAGCACGCCCTTCGTCGCGCTGGCATCGCTGGCCGTGGTGTGGTTCGGCCTGGGCATCACGAGCAAGATTATCATCGCCGGCATGTACACGTTCTTTGCGGTGCTCTACACGACCCACAAGGAGTTCGTATCGGTCGAGATCATCCGCGAACAGCTCATGGACGTGTACAGCGCCACGTGGTGGCAGCGCATCTTCCTGCTGAAGATCCCTTCGGCGCTCCCCATCATCTTCGTGAGTCTCAAGGGCGGTGTCATGGCGGCGGTGAACGGCGCGATCGTCGGCGAGCTCTTCGGCGCGTTCGAAGGCCTGGGGTACATGATTCTTGACTCCCGGTACGTCGGCAACACGGTCCGGGTGTTCCTGGCCGCGGTGTTCTGCACCGCCATCGGCTGGCTGCTGCTCGGCGCGGTCACACTCGCCGAGCGGCTGCTCCTGCCGTGGCATGTGAGCATGGTGGAGCGTCGGTGACGCCGAGCGCGCTCGGAGAGGAGGGATGATCCGGCATTCTCGGCCTGCCGGGCCGCGGTCGTGCCACTCACGTCCAAGGGGGGTATAGCATGCGGAACGCGGTGCGGCTCGTCGTCCTGATGCTGGCGGTAACCCTGGCGGGCGCCGGAACTCTGTCCGCGCAGGGCATGTCCAAGGTCATGGTCTTCGAGGCGTGGTTCATCCACAACGAGTCGATGGGCGATCCGGTCGCGGTCGACAAGGGCTTCTACAAGACGCTGAACCTCGACGTCCAGGTCGTCGGCGGCGGCCCGGGCCTGTCGCCAATCGACCGTGTCATGGCCGAGTCGAAGAAGGGCACGATCGTCTTCGGCGTTGACTATCCCTACAACATTCTCGACGCCCGCGAGAAGCAAAGGCTGCCGCTGGTCGTCGTCGCGCACGACTTTCAGAAGTCCGCGGTGCGGCTCCTCTCCTGGAAGGAGCTCAAGGGCCCCCGCGACGTCGAAGGTACCGTGGCGACGTGGATCGGCTACGACAAGCAGATCAAGGCCGCCGTCGGCCCCGATTGGAACACCCGCATCAAGATCGTCAACCAGCAGGGCGACCCCGCGACCATCGGCTCGTGGATGAAGAAGGACTACCAGTTCGCCCACGCCATGGTCTACAACGAGGTGCTGGTCGCCAAGCGGAACGTGAAGGACAAGTACTACGTCTACGACTTCCCAAGCTGGGGGATCGACTGGCCGGAGAACGTCGTGTTCACCACCGAGGAGATCGTCAACAAGTACCCGCAAGTGGTCCAGGCGTTCGTGACGGGCCGGTATCAGGGCTACAAGTACGCGCTGGCCAACCGTCAGGAGGCCGTCCGAATCCTCATCAAATACAACAGCAACCTGAAGGGCGGCGAAGCGCACGAGCTCGAGGGCATGGAGGCCATCGCCGGCATCATGGTCACCGACGCGTCGAAGAAGAACGGCCTGGGCTACGTGGACGCGGCGGGCTGGGACCGGGTCGGCCGCGACATGACGAAGGCCGGGTTCTACAAGGCGATGCCCAACGTCAAGGCCGCCTTCACGACCAAGTTCCCGAGCAAGGTCATGCCGTAATGCCGACATCGGGGAGGGACGGGATGTCCCTCCCCTCACCCCACCTGGAGCGAACCTGACCCATGCCGGCCGCCCCGCCGAGCGACCCGATCATCCGGTTGGAACGTGTGTTCAAGACGTACGGCCTCGACCAGACCCCAGGCCGGGCCGCGCCGCACGCCGATCGGTGGTTGAATGTCGTCCATGACTTCTCGTTCGAGATCCGGCCCCGCGAGTTCGTCTCGATCATCGGACCGTCGGGCTGCGGCAAGACGACGGTCCTGTTCCTGATCGCCGGCCTGCGCGAACCCAGCCAGGGTCGCGTCACGGTCTGCGGCCGCTCGCCGCACGAAGCGGTGCGCGCCGGGCTCTCGAGCGTGATCTTCCAGCATCCGGTGCTGTTCGAGTGGCTCACGGCTGAGGAGAACGTCCTGCTGCCGCTGCGTATGCGCGACCGGCGCTGGTGGGCGTGGCCGCTGCGCCGGCACCGCTATCTCGACCAGGCTCAACAGGCCCTGGCCACGGTCGAGCTCGCCGACTTCGCCCACTACTATGTGGACAAGCTCTCTGGCGGGATGCAGCAGCGCGTCGCGATCGCGCGCGCGCTCACGCTGAACCCCCAGGTGCTCCTGATGGACGAGCCGTTCGGCGCGCTCGACGAAATCACCCGCGATCGCATGAACCTCGAGTTGATCCGGTTGTTCGAGGAGCGCCAGCTCACCATCGTGTTCGTCACGCACTCGATCGAGGAAGCGGTCTTCCTCTCCGACCGTGTCGTGGTGATGAGCCGCGGTCCCTCACCGGCCACGGGCTCGAGCATCGTCCGCGTGCTGGACGTCACCCTGCCCCATCCGCGACAGCTGGCGCTCAAAGAAGAGGCGGCGTTCTTCCAAACCGTGAAAGAGGGCCGCGAGGCGCTCCGCGAGGCGCAGTTCGCCAGCGTCTGACCCACCGGCGCGTGCCGTCGGCATCCATCCGTATCTGTTGATGCTGCCAGCGACGCTAGCCGCATCTTGCGGGTTCATGCTGCCCATTGCGACTCCGCCCAACGCCATCGCTATCGCCAGCGGCTACGTCACGACGCCGCAGATGGTGCGCGCCGGGATCGTGCTCGACCTGATCGGCGCCCTGCTGATCACCGCCTTCGTGGCGCTGCTCGGCCGGCCGGTCTTCGGGCTACCGTGACCGTCGGCGGCGGGTGTGGCCGAATTCGGGTATAGTACCTTCGGGCGTTTTCGGCCCGACTGCGGGTGCCGGACGCGAACAGAAAGGAGCCCGTCGATGAAAGGGACACACGGCTTGGGATCGGTGACACACCGCATGATCGCCGGGATGGTCATGACGGCGCTTGCGAGCATGGTGGTCTGGGGATTGACCGCACCACTGGCGGGCGCCCAGACCGGCTCCACCACGACGTCGAGCATCGTCGAAAGACTCCGCGAGTTGAACAGCGCCGGCGCCGAGATCCGGCAGATCGCGTTCACGCCGGCGGGCGGTGCGGTGATCCTGCATGGGACGAACGACGCGACATGGATTCGTGCGCCGCAGAATCTCGCCGACAAGGTGCGGGAGCTGCTGAACGCCGGCACACAGGTGCGCAACGCCGCGTTCTCACCGAACGGTTGGGTGTTGCTGCACGGCACCAACGACGCGACGTGGTCGGGCATCCCGCAGGACACCGCCGACAAGATCCGGGAGCTCTACGCGGCCGGCAACCTGATGAAGCAGGTGGCGTTCACGAGCACCGGCGGGTGGATCGTCCTGCACGGCTCGAACGGCGCCAACTGGAACCGCATCCCCCAGTCGGCCATCGACAAGGTCACTGAGCTCAACCGGGCCGGCGTCGCCTTCCGGCAGATGGCGTTTACACCGACCGGCGGGTGGGTGCTGCTGCACGGCACCAATGACGCGACGTGGCTGGGCATCCCCCAGGACGCCGCCGACAAGATCCGGGAACTCTACGCAGCCGGCACGCAGATGAAGCAGGTGGCGTTCACGAGCACCGGCGGGTGGATCATCCTGCACGGATTCAACGGCGCGTCCTGGAACGCGCTGCCGTAGGCGACCCCCGTAGCCGTGAGCGGGTCGCGGCGCTAGCGGCCGAGCGCCTGCGCCATCGCCTCGACGGCCTGCTCGAAGCACGCCATCGGCGGCCGCACGAGCCCGGCGCCAACCTGGCCGACTCCGGGCTGCTTGTGCGCGATGCCGGTGTTGACCCGTGGCGTAATGCCCGTGCGCACCACCTTGCGGATGTCGATGCCGGTGGGCGTGCCGCGGAAGTCGAGCGGCGGCAGCCCAAACGCCGGGTTCTCGCCCACGGTGATCTCGTACATCTCCAGCGTCGCGGTCATCGCCTCGGCGGGTGTGCCGCCAACGAATTTCACGATGGCCGGCGCCGCGGCCATCGCAAACGCGCCGATGCCCGCGGTCTCGGTGATCGTCGAGTCGCCGATGTCCGCGTTCGCGTCGGCGGCGGTGAACCCCGGAAAGTAGAGTCCGACCGGGACCTCGGCCGGCGCAACGAACCACCGGTTGCCCAGGCCTGAAACGCGAATCCCGAAGTCGGTGCCATTGCGGGCCATGGTCGTGACCACCGTGCTCCCGGCGATCCCGTGCGCCGCGTCCATGGTCGCCTTGCACGCGGCCATCACCGGATTCAGCACCGCCAGGTCGTTGTCGGCGAAGTAGCGCAGCACCTGCTCCAACTGGTCGGCCGCCAGATCGACGCGCGCCAGGTGCGGCGCGAGCAGGCGGCCGAACAGCGCCGAGCCGGCCCGGTTGCGATTGTGCCCTTCGTCGCCCATGGTGAGCTGCTGGGCGATCAGGCTCTTCATGTCGAGCCCGCCCATGCGCTGCAGCGCCGCGCCCACGGCCGGACCGAGTACGTCGTTCATCCAGCGCAGCCGCGCCAGCACGTCGTCGCTGTAGGCACCGTACCGCAGCACCTTGCCGTAGCCCTCGTTCAAATTTGAGTAGGCCCGGTTGCCGGAGGCGCGGTTCTCGACGATGTAGACCTGCATCGAGGCCGTCGTCACTCCGGCCATCGGACCGACCGCCGCGTGATGGTGACACGGCTCGAGCCGCACCCGGCCACGTTCGACCAGACCCGCGGCCTCGGCCTCGGACCTCGCGAGCCCTTCGAAGATCAGACCGCCGATGACCGCGCCGCGCAGCGGTCCGGACGCCCGGTCCCACGTGATGGGCGGCCCGGCGTGCAGGATGAGATCAGGCGCCATGCCCGGGACGACGTCGAGCGCGCGACCGGTGCCGACGAGCACGGGCAGGGCGGCCAGCACGCGGTTCAGTGCCTCCTGGTTCGCGGCGCTGATGTTCATCGGTCGGCTATCCCTCCAACTTGTCCAGCAGGTCCATCAGGCGCGGTTTGCCGCCGGCGGGCGGCCGCCAGTCGACCGAGACCACCGGAACGCCCTGAGCCTGCAGGCTCTCGGCGAACAACTCCAACCCGACGTTGATGACCGCCGGCGGGCGCCGCAGCAGCGCGGCGACCGGCCCGATCTCAGGCCAGGCCGGCGCGGCCTCGGCCGCGGTGAGCATTGGTGCGGTTCCGCCTGCGCCCCGGCTGCCGCGCGCCTCGGCGATGAGCCCGGCGAGCCGGCAGGCGCGTGCGTTGCTGTCCTCGACGATCATGCCGGCCTCCAGCAAGACCTCTCGCTGCACGGCGGCGTTCTGCGGATCGTCGTCCGTGCCGCATACCGATCCCACGATCGAGAGACGGCAGCCCTTCGCCTGCGCGTCGCGACACGCCTCGCGCAGCACCGGCGCCAGCGCGCCGGCAGGATCAGGATGCACGCCGTATCCCAGCACCACATCAAGCAGCAGGACCGCGGTCTCCGGGTCGGCGGCCTCCTGCCGGATACGCTGCTGCCGCAGGAACGGGTCGAGCATGGGATGCAATCGTCCCTGGGTGAACTCGTCGCCGCCCATGTCGATCACGGTGTGCTCGCGGCTCCGTGTGACCGGGTCGAGCGCCTCGGAAGGCACGATCGGGGTGTTGGACCAGACCGGCCCGATGCGCGGGCGCAGGAGCGCGAGCGCCTCGTAGCAGAGCGTCCCGCCGATGAAAAGCCCGCGGACGTAGCGTTGCGAGGCCGAGAGGCGGCCGGCCTCCTGCGCGGGTAGGCCGCGCAGGGTCGTCTCGCGCAGCGCGGCCTGGTCGAGGTCGGGGCCGTATGCCAGCCGTACCGCGGTGCGCGCGGCGTCCTCGAGTGTCGCGGCGCTGTGCACGGTCGCGCTCTCGGCGACGGTGGCGCCGATGAAGTTGACCACGACCGGCTTGCCGCACGCGACGGCCGAAGCGAGCAGCCTGGCCGCGACCGCCGGTGCCGGTGGCTTGCTGACCAACACGATTACGGTGGTAGCCGGATCCTGTGCCAGGGCACGCAGCCCCTGGAGCATCGTCACCCCCCCGACCGCGGCGGAGAGATCGCGGCCGCCGGTGCCGATCGCGTGTGTGATGCCGCCGCCGAACCGGTGGATGAGTGATGTGACCTCCTGCAGCCCGGTGCCCGCGGCGCCGACCAGACCGATGCGGCCCTGACGGACCCTGTTGGCGAATCCGAGCGCCGCGCCGTGCACAATCGCGGTGCCGCAGTCCGGGCCCATGAGCAAGAGACCGCGCTCGAGACTCTGGCGCTTGAGCTCGATCTCGTGCTCGATCGGGACGTTGTCCGAGAAGAGCAGGACGTGCAGCCCGGCCTCGAACGCCTCCCGGGCCACGGGCCGCGCGAAGCGGCCGGGCACCGAGATCAGCGCGAGCCCGGCATCAGGAAGTTGCCGCCGCGCCGCGGCAATCGTCCGAGGACGATAGGTCTCTGGACCCGCACCCGTCGTGGCCCGTCGCCGGGTGAGCGCTTCCAGCGCCCGGTTGACCGCGGCTTCGGCCTGGGACGCGGTCGCGGCCCGCGCCACCACTACCAGGTCGTCCGGCCCGGCCGCGGTCAGTTCCGCGAAGTCGAGACCGCTGTCGCGGAGCAACATCTTGTTGGCGTCCGTGGCCATCACGACGCCAGCCTCGTCGACGCCCGGCAGCTCCCGCGCTTCCCCCTGCGCGAGCATCAGGGCGACGGAGTCAAAGTACGCGCTGCGGCGGATGATTCCGTAGATCGGCATGCCGAGATTCCGGAGGATAGACGACTCGCCTCCGGGTGTAGATTCAGACAGGGGACGGGGTTTCCTGTCGCGCCTACCGCGCCGCCGCATGCGCGGGCGCCGGCTCGAGCTGCGGCGCCGGCGCCGGCGCGGTCTGGGGCGCCAGCGCCGCTTGCTGCAGCATCGCCACCGCGCGGTTCAGCGGCGCATCATCCGGGCTGCCGATCGGTGCGCCGCTCGTCGAGACCTCGATGTCCGGCGACAGGCCCTGGCCGTCGATGTCACGGCCCGCCGGCGTCAGGTAGCGCGAGATCGTCACCCGCAGGCCGCTACCGTCGCGAAACTGATACACCGCCTGCACGGTCGCCTTGCCGTACGTCCGCGTGCCGACGAGCTTGATCCCGGCGTCTTGCAGCGCCCCGGCCACCACCTCGGCCGCGCTGGCGCTGCCGCGGTCGACGAGCACGACGAGCGGGCCGGTGTATTTCGGCGTCCGCGGCCGCACGGTGTAGCTCGTCGCCGGCGCGCGTCCCGACTCGAGGGTCACAACCACGCCACGATCGAGAAAGTGACTGGCGATATTCACCGACATCTCCAGCAACCCGCCAGGGTTCCCGCGCACGTCGAGCACGATGCCCTTCACGCCCTGATCGATCAAGGTCTGCAAACTCTCGGCGAACAATCGGTCCGAGCCCTGCGTGAAACCCGTGAGGCGGAGGTAGCCCATGCCGGACGGCAGGATCCTGGTGGTCACGACCCGCGACTGAATACGACGGCGAGTCACGGAGATATTCAGCGACTCGGCCTGTCCCTGGCGCTGTATCCGCAGGCTCACCGGTGTGCCCTCGGTGCCGCGGATCATCTGGCTGACCTGGTCGAGCGACAGGCCGGCCGTTGGGATCCCGTCCACGGCCAGGATCACGTCGCCGCTGCGAATCCCGGCCTCGCCCGCGGGCGAGTTCTCGAGGACCTCGGTGATGACAACCTGGCCGCTGCGGTCCTCGATCACGATGCCGACGCCGACGAAGTCGTCGCCGCGCGTACGACGCACGAACTGCGCGAACTGGTCAGGCGCATAGAACCCGCTGTTGGGATCCTTGAGCGCCGCAACCATACCCGAGATTGCGGCGTAGATCGCGGATGCGGGCCGCGCGCGCAGCACCGTCCGCACGTGCTCGATGCGATGGACGACCTGCTCGATGTCGGCCCGCTCGTCGCCGGTCAGGACCAGGTCCGGCAACGGCGCGGCCTGACTGTCTCCGCGGAGCGCCTGCCGGAGGCCGGCGTCGGCGCCGCGCAGCAAGGTCTCGATCGTCGGCTGGGCCAGCGCCTCGTCGCGAAGGATGCGGTACGCCTCGATGAACAGGCCGAGGCTGGTGTCCGTCTGCTGAGCGCCCGCAGGCGAGGCGAGCAGGCCGATGGCGAGGACCAGCGCGACGACGAGTGGAGCCAGGCGGTGACGCATGAATCGCTCCCGGGACGAGCCGTGTCGTGTTCCCTTACGATTCCATATGCCCATCGAGATGCCTGCCAGCCCCTCGCCTCTGCCGGTCAAATCGCGCCGTCCACGACCGAGCGACCCAACGCGTAGCGCAGCGAGATCGCGGCCGCGAGCTCGTCATATTCGGCGGTGGCCAGCGTCACCTCGGCCAGGACCAGCGCGGTCTGCGCGTCGATGACCTCCAGAAACGGCCCGGCACCGGCCGCGTACCGGCCCTGCGCGAGGCGCAGGGACTCCTGCGCGAACGCCAGTTGTGCGCGCGCGCTCTCGATCCTGGCGCGCGCGCTGACGATGCCCAGCAGCGCGGAAGTCGCCTGCTGCTGCGCGGAGAGCCGTGTCGTTTCGATGTTGGCGCGCGCCGCGGCCAGGTTCGCCGCCGCCTGAGCCACCGCCGCCTGCGTGCGGCCGGCGTCGGAGAGCGGGAAGCTCACCCCTGAGCTCACGGAGTACGTGGTCTGCGCGTTGGGATTGAACGACTGCGTGGCGCGGCCGTCGAGCGTCACGCGCAACCCGCCCCCGGCCTGCGCGAGCAGGACCGCTGCCTCGGCGGCCTCGATCTGCGCCAACGCCCGCCTGATCTCGGGCCGCTGCTCAACCAGGTTGGCCAGCTCCGTGGCGGCGATCGTCACGCTCGGCGTCGGGGGCGGCGCGATGACGGCGATCGGCGCCAGCGGTGATGCGCCAATCGCCTGGTTGAGCGCCGCCTTCGACTGCGCGACGACGTTCTGCGCGGCGATCAGTTCGCCCTCGGCCGAGGCGAGTCCGGCCTGCGCCCGGACGACGTCGGCCCGGGCGACCACCCCGGCGCGAAACTGTCCTTCGGCCAGTCGCAGCAGCTCGCGGTTCTGGACGACAACCTGCTCGCGCTGCCGCACCGCCCGCTCTGCGCGCAGCACCGACACATAGGCCAGGGCCACGGTTTGCGCGACGTCCTGGCGCACCGCTTCGAGCGACAGACGCGAGGCCTTCAGGTTCGCCTCGGCCTGCCGGACCGCATACTGGATCTGCCCGCTGTCGTAGAGGACGTACGATGACGAGATCGAGACTCCGCTCGAGAACGACGGCGTGGTAGTACTGGTGCCGCCGCCGGCCGTGCCCACCGAGCCCGATGCGGTGAAGGTCGGACCCCGACCCGAGCGCGCCAGAGCCACGGCGGCCTCAGCGGCTTGCACAGCCTGGCGGGCGGCCGCGATCGCCGGATTCCGCTCGTCGGCCGCGGCGACCAGCGCCGCCAGGGTGAACTCCCGGGCGGGCTGAGCGGCGGGCTGCGCCGCGACGGTGAGCGGCCGGGCCAGCACGGTCAGCATGACGAACACGGTCAGCACGGCAACCGTTGGCATCGATTCCTCCCGCGCTTGTTCGGAGACTGCTACCTCATTCGTCGCTCGAGATAACGGATCATTCTCTCGAATGTCCGAGTTCGCATCTGCGCGCGCTGCTCGTCGGAGAATGCCGCCGCACCCTCACCGCCGGGTCCGGCCGACCCGAGTCCCCCCGGCGCCGCCGGAGCAGCCGCGCCGGGCGCGCCCTCGCCGGTCTGACGCCCTCCCGACGCGGCCCGCGCGCCCTGACGCTCCATGAACCGACGCCGGGCCTCCTCGAGCGCGGCCCGTTGCCGCGGCGTAAACGTGTCGCGCACCGCCTTCGCAATGACGGCCGCGGCCTCGGCGTCGGATGCGGGTACGTCTTTGAGCGCCTTGATGAACGGTAGAACTGCGGCGATCTGCTCTCGGGTCAACCGCGTGTCAGGATTGCGCTCCAACGTACGGATCGCGAGCAGGAGTGCCATCCCCGGATCACGCGCCCGCTGGGGCTGCGCCGTGGACTGGCCGCGTGTGTAGTAGTAATACCCGCCGCCGAACAGCACGGTGAGGGCCACCGCGGCACTGATCCAGACCCACCGGCGCCTCATATTCTGCCTCCCGGGAGGACGCGCGTCATTCATGCCGCAGCGCCTCGATGGGATCGAGTTTTGCCGCCCGTTGGGCCGGGTAGAGCCCGAAGAACACGCCGACCGCGAGCGCGAACGCAAAGGCCAGCACGATCGCCTGCGGCGAGAGCAGCGTCGCCCATCCGGCGAACTGCGTGATCAGGCGCGACCCGAGTACCCCGATGGCGATGCCAATCACACCGCCGGTGACGCTCAGCGCGACCGACTCCACCAGGAACTGCAGCAGGATGTCACGCCGCCGGGCGCCCACGGCCTTGCGGATGCCGATTTCCCGGGTACGCTCGGTCACCGAGACCAACATGATGTTCATGATGCCAATGCCGCCCACGACGAGCGACACCGCCGCGATGCCGCCGAGCAGCACGGTCATCGTCTGCGCGACCCCGGTCAGCGTCTGGAGGATATCGGCCTGGCTGCGCACGGTGAAGTCGTTCTCCTGGTTGGGGCCGAGCCGGTGCCGCGTACGCATGAGCTCGGTCACCGCGTCCTGCGCGGCGGTCATCTGATCCTCGCTCGCGACCTGCACCTGAATCGAGTTGACGTGCCGCACGCCGAACAGACGGCGTTGCGCGGTGGTGAGGGGCACGAGCACCAGGTCGTCCCGATCAAAGAATGCGGTGGCGCCCTTCTCCTCCATCACGCCGATGACCGTGAACGTCGCGCCGCGGATCTTGATCTGCTGCCCGACCGGATCGGCGTCGCCGAAGAGTCGGTTGGCCACCGTGGCACCCAGCAGCGCGACGCGGGCGCGGCTCCGCATATCCCGCTCGGTGAAGAACTCGCCGCGCACCGGCTTGAAGTTGCGGACCGTTTCGTACTCGGGGGTCACGCCCACGATACGGGTATAGGTATTCTCGCCCCGGTAGACCACCTGGGCCTGCCGCTGGAACTCGGCGCTGACCCCGATCACGCCGGGCACCTCCTGGCGGATCGCGTCGGCGTCTTCGAGGGTCAGCGACTGCGCAGGCTCGGCCCTGGCCACGCCGGCGACCTGCGGCGTGCCGGCGAAGATTGTGAGGAGGTTGCTGCCCAGCGCCTGGACCTGCTGCGTCGTCGCCTGCCGGGCGCCCTGGCCGATGGCGATCATGGCGATCACTGAGCCGACGCCGATGATGACGCCGAGCATCGTGAGCAGCGACCGCAGCGGGTTGCTGGCCATCGCGCGCATCGCGATGCGGACGCTTGCCGAGAGGTTCATCGCGGGGCGACCGCCGGCGCGGTGAGAATCGTCCGTGTGGGCCCGTCCTTGATGATGCGGCCGTCCCGAAACAGCACCAGCCGCCGTGCGTGCGCGGCGATGTCCGGTTCGTGCGTCACGATGATGATCGTGATGCCGCGGCGCGACAACTGCCCGAGCAGTCCCATGATCTCGCCGGCCGTCGTGGAGTCGAGGTTGCCGGTCGGCTCGTCGGCCAGGATGATCGGCGGCGACATGACGAGCGCGCGGGCGATCGCGACGCGCTGCTGCTCGCCTCCGGAGAGTTGCGTGGGCATGTGCCAGGCGCGGTCACGCAGCCCGACGGCGTCGAGCGCGGCCAGCGCCTTGGCCCGCCGGTCGGACACGCCGCCGTAGATCATGGGCAACTCGACGTTCTCGATCGCCGGGGTGCGCGGCAGCAGGTTGAACGATTGAAACACGAACCCGATCTGGCGGTTGCGCAGCCCGGCCAGTGCGACATCGTCGAGCGTCGACACGTCCGTCCCGTTGAGCGTGTACGTCCCACGGGTCGGGCGGTCCAGGCAGCCCATGATGTTCATGCAGGTGGACTTCCCCGACCCGCTCGGCCCCATGATCGCGACGAACTCACCGGGATCGATCTCCAGCGACACGCCCCGGAGCGCCTGGACCTCGACCCCGTCGAGGTAGTACGTCTTCTCGACATCACGCATGGCGATGAGCGCCACGGCCGGCCTCCGCCTAGCGCCTCGGCGCGCCGCCCGGCCGGCTCGGGAACGGCGCGAACGGGTTGACGGGCTGCTGCCGGTTGGTGTTCTGCGTGGCCTGACGGGCCGGGCCGAGGTAGACGATATCGCCGTCCTCGAGGCCCTTGGTGATCTCGATCTGCCGGCCGTCGGTCGCGCCGGTCTCGACGACGACCGGCGTGAGGACTTCGCCCTCGACCAGGATGACGACCTTCGCGTCCTTGCCGCGCACGGCCTCGACCGGGACGAGCAGGACGTTGTTGCGCTCTGTGATGATGAATTCGGCGTCGATCGTCATCCCCAGGCGCAGCGCCGGGTCGGGTCTCTCCAGATCCACGACGACGCTGTACTGCGTGACGTTCTGCACCACCACTGCCTGCGGCGCGATGCGGGTCACGGTGCCGTTGAACGTCCGTTCCGGCAGCGCGTCGGCCGTGATCCGCACCGGCATGCCGAGCCGGATCTGGGCGATGTCCGACTCGTCAACGTTGACGTTGGCCTGAATGGATCGCACATCGGCGATGGTCATCAGCAGCGTGCCGCCGCCGGCGGTCCCGCCGATGACGCTCTGCCCGGCCTGCACCGACAACTTAGCGACCACGCCGGCGATCGCCGCGGTCACGCGGGTCTCACCGACGCGATCCCTCGCCTGCCGGACCTGGGCGCGCGCGGTCTGCACCTGTGCCTCGGCCGCCGCGACCGTCGCGGCCAGCACGCGTTCCTGCAGCCGGGAGGCCTTGGCCTGAGCCAGCGCGTCTTCCGCCTCGCGTACCTGTGCGCGGGCGATTGCGATGTCTTCAGGACGACTCCCGGTCTTGACCTGCTGCACCCGGGACTGCGCCGCCCGCAATTGCGTCTGCGCCACGTCGTACTGGTTCTGCGCCTGATCGAGCACCGACCGGGCCACCAAACCGGCGTTGAAGAGCTCCCGGTTCCGCTCCAGGCTCTGCCGGGCCAGGTCGACCGCAAGTTCGGCCTGACGTTGCGCCTCGAGCGCTTGCGCGATCTCCTCGGGGCGTGATCCGGCGAGCAGCTGGCTCAGCCGCGCTCGTGCCGTCATCAGCGCGCTCTCGGCCTGCGCGACCCGCGCGACGTTCTGCGCGCGGGTCGCGGCGAGCTGGCTCCGCGCCTGCTGGAGCTGCGCGACCGCCGCGGCGTACTGCGCCTCCGCGCGCTCGAGGTCGGCCCGCGCGTCTCGGTCGTCAATGACGGCCAGCAACTGGCCCTGGGCGACCCGGTCGCCCTCCTGGACGCGCAGGTCCGCCACCGTGCCCGTGGCGCGCGAACGCACCTCCACCTGGGCGTAGGGCTGCAGTGTGCCCGTGGACGACACGCTGGCGACGAGGGTGCCCCTCGTCACCCGCGCCGTGCGGGGCCCTTCGGCCGCGACCGGCGAGGCCGCACGCGCGCGGTACCACCAGACCCCCCCGCCGGCCAGCGCCATGATCACAACCGCGATGACAGCACGTTTCACCACGACACGCTCACCCCGATCCGCCCGCACCACGTGCGCACGCCCAGTATGACAGCCGCCGGGCGGCCGGTGGGCCGCGCGGTCCGCTCCCCTTGATCCTTCTCCGCGGATACCTATACCTATGACTACGACGGATGCGCAGGCGGTTTAGTTCAGCGGCCCCGCTCGCCGGCGGGGTCCACCAGCAGCACCGCCTCGCCGTCGAGCACCGTCTCGCCCCGTTGGTTCGTGCAGGTTGTCTTGAGGGTCAGGCGACGGCGGTTCGCGTCGTAGGCGACGACCTCGGCGGTCGCCGTTACCGCGTCGCCGATGTGAACCGGTCGACGGAATCGCAGCGTCTGCGAGATATAGATGCCGCCCGGACCGGGCAGGCGCATGCCCAGGACCGTCGAGAGTAACCCCGCGGTCAGCAGACCGTGGGCGATACGGCCGCCGAAGCGTGATCGCGCCGCGAACGCCTCATCCACGTGCAGGGGATTGTGATCGCCGGTGAGATCGGCAAACGCCTCGACGTCGGCGGCGGTGATCGTCCTCGTGACGCTCGCCTGCTCGCCGGGCGAGAACTGGCGCGGGATCATCGCTCAGTGGGCGGTCCAACCGCCGTCGATCGGGATCGCCACGCCGGTCACCATCGCGGCCGCGTCCGAACAGAGATACACGACCAACGCCGCGACCTCGGCCGGCTCGATCATCCGCTTGATGGCGTGCGGCTCCAACATGACCCGCGTGACGACCTCGGACTCCGGGATGCCGTGCGCTCTGGCCTGCCCGGGGATCTGGTTTTCGACCAGCGGTGTGCGCACATACCCGGGGCAGACCGCGTTCACGGTGATGTGCGTGTCGGCCAGCTCCCAGGCGGCGGTCTTCGTGAACCCGACGACACCATGCTTGGCCGCGACGTAGGCCGATTTGAACGGTGATGCGACCAGGCCGTGCGCCGAAGCGATGTTGACGATCCGCCCCCATCCGCTACGCCGCATGTGTGGCAGCGCGTACTTGGTGCACAGGAAGGTGCCGGTGAGCATGACGCCGATCAACCGGTCCCACTCGTCCTCGGGGTAGTCGGCGATCGGGCACACGTACTGCAGGCCGGCATTGTTCACCAGGATGTCGAGCCGGCCCAGCGCCGCGACGGCCGCGTCCACCATTGCCCTCACCGCATCGGCACGGGCCACATCCGCCGGAAACGCGCGGGCCGATCCGCCGCCTTCGGCGATCCGCCGGGCGGCCTGCTGGCCTGCGGCGACATCGAGATCGGCGATGCCGATCGCGGCGCCCTCGCGCGCCAGCGCCTGCGCGATGGCGAAGCCGATGCCCGAAGCCCCGCCGGTGACGAGAGCGGCCTTGCCGGCCAGAGAGCCGGCCATCAGCCCCGGGCGATCGCCTCGCCGGCGGCCGGGACCGGAGCGCGCCGACCTGCCGTCTCGCGTGCCGCCCGCACGACGGCGTTGATAATCTGCTGGTATCCCGTGCAGCGGCACAGGTTGCCTTCCAACCCGTGACGGATGTCCGCGTCGCTCGGTTGGGGGTGCCGCTCGATGATCTGCAGGGCCGTCAGCATCATGCCCGGCGTGCAGAACCCGCACTGCAGGCCGTGCTCGGCCCAAAACGCCTCCTGGATCGGATGCAGCTCGCCGTTCTTCGCCAGCCCTTCAACGGTGAGCACCTGCCCGCCGTCGGCCTGGGCCGCGAGGACCGTGCAGGACTTCACGGCGAGCCCGTTGAGCAGGACTGTGCAGGCGCCGCAGCTCGTCGTGTCGCAGCCGATGTGCGTGCCGGTCAGACCCAGGACTTCGCGCAGATAGTAGACCAGCAGCAGGCGGGGCTCGACGTCATGGGTCGTCGGCACGCCGTTGACGGTGATCGTGACCTTCACGCGTGTGTCACCCCAATGGCTCAATCCGTCGTGTGGACAGCACGGCGACTTTCTGCACCCGCGCCTCAATCCCTCCGCTGCGGCACGTGCCTCACGAATCCACCGTAAGCCCGGGATCCCGTATGGCCATCTCTTCCTGAACCAGTCGGACGAGGCCGGCCACGACCTGCTCCCCGGTGGCTCGGAACGCGGGACCCGCGGTCGTCCACGCGGCACGCTGCTTCTTGCGTCGGATCCGGTCGAGGCGGAATGTGAAAAGGGTCGCGGGCCCCTCGGGCACGAGATCAAACATGTACGTCACGGGCCCGAACCCGGGCACCGTCGCGCGTACCGTGAAGTACTCGAAGGGCCGCCAGTCAACGATCTCTTCGATGATCGTGTCCCGGCCGTGCACGCAGTGGTTCACGGTCCCGATGCCGCGACGTCCGGTGACGGGCTGTTGATCGAACCGATCCATGCCGGGCCAGAACCGGACGCGCTTGCCGGGATCGGTCAGACAGTGCCATACGAGCGCGGGCGGGGCCGGGAGCAGCGCCTGCGCCTCCAACTCTGCGTTCGCAGGCGTGATGACGACCCGACGCTGCTCCTGCTCATGCATCCAGCGCGCGTGGAGATCATGCACGAACCCCTGGACCTCGCCGATGTGCTCGTACGTCTCGCGGTGGGGCGGGAGATCGAGCGCCTCCGGGTCGAGTCCTGCCGCCGTGCAGCAGGCGCTGGTGAGGAGCGCGTACGCGCCCGTGCCGAAGGCCTCCGTGACACGGTTCTTGAGAAGGCGGTGTGCCAGAATGACGCCGGTGCCGGACAGTTCGTCGCGGCCGGCGATGCGATGTCTGACACACTCGCCAAAGTGGGTCACGAACTTCAGGTTCAGCGTCGGAATCGCGCTGCACGCGCTGCAGTTGCAGGTCGTGGCCTGCTGAATGCTGCGAAGGCGACGCCGGAACGCGAAGTAACAGCCGTCGATCGTGTCCAGGAGCATCGAGCCGTCGAGCGTGCCGTCCGGCGCGACGGTGAACGCCGCGTCGCCCTCGAGCTTCGCCAGCCGAAAGATAGGGCGCAGGGCCCCGACCACGGTCTCGACGAGATCGGCCAGGATATCGTGCGCGTGCTCGATGTCGCTGCCGACGAGGTAGCCGGTGTAGCCTGAGATATCGGCGATGACGAAATAGGCGTGTTCCGCCAGCGGCTTCATGATCCACGACTCCGGCTCGAAGTGATCAAGACGTTTCTGGAATGCGAGGGCGTTCCCTCCCGCGGGCGGCCTGGTCGCGCGTAGATGTCAGCGGAAATCGCGGCTCACCATCGCCGGCGGCGCCGTGCGCAATTCGGGTCGCCACATCTTCTGTGCCACGATGTGCACGACGCCCTGCTGCTTCTGCAGCCGGCCCGTCACGCCAAGCAACGGGGCCGACTTCGCGAGCCGCGCGTACTGCTCGAAGATCTTCGGCCAGATCACGAGATTCACGAACCCGGTCTCGTCCTCGAGCGTCATGAACGTCACCCCGGACGCGGTCCCCGGCGTCTGCCGGCAGATGACCAGCCCGGCGTAGCGCACGGTTGCACCGTCCGGCATCCCCGCCACGGTCTGCGCGTCGGGCAGGCCCAGGGCGCTGAGTTGGTCGCGCAGGGGCTCAAGCGGATGCCCGCGGACGCTGTGGGCTGCGGCGTCGTAATCCCAGGCGATCTCCTCGAGCGCGTTGAGCCGATCGAACTGCGGGAGTGTCTCGACGATCTCGACCGGCAGAGCCATGCCGCTGCGCTTCGCCAGCGCCCGCACCTGCCACAGCGCCTCACGACGATTGACACCGAGACCTTCGAACGCGCCGGCCTTCGCCAGCGCGACCAGCGCGCCCGCGTCCAGGCCGGTCCGTCGCGCGAAGTCGGCGAGCGAGTCGAACGCGGCCTGGGCGCGCGCGGTCGCGATGCGCCGGCCGTCGTCCTCGCCGAGGCCCTTCACGTACCGCAGCCCCATGCGCAGGGCGAATCCCCACGCGTTGTCAGGCCGCGCCTCGAGCGCACAATCCCAGGCGCTCGACCGCACGTCCACGGGGAGCACGACCACGCCGTGCCGCTTTGCGTCTTCGACGATCGTGGCCGGCGCGTAGAACCCCATCGGCTGGGCGTTCAGGAGCGCGCAGGTGAACTCGGCGTGATAGTGGCGTTTGAGATACGCGGACGCAAATGCGACCAGCGCGAAGCTGGCGGCATGAGACTCCGGGAACCCGTACTCACCGAACCCTCGGATCTGGTCGAACACGCGCGCGGCGAACTCCGGGGCAATCCCCTTCGCCTGCATGCGTGAGATCAGCCGTTCGCGGTGCCGCTCGATGCGGCCCGAGCGCCGCCACGCCGCCATGTCGCGGCGCAACTGATCGGCCTCGCCCGGCGTGTAGTCGGCCGCCACCATGGCCAGCTTGATCACCTGCTCCTGAAACAACGGGACACCCTTGGTCTTGGCCAGAACCGGCTCCAGCGATGGGTGGGGATACACGACCGGCTCGTCGCCGTTGCGCCGCCGCAGATAGGGATGCACCATGCCACCGACGATCGGGCCGGGGCGCACGATGCTAACCTCGACCACCAGGTCGTAGTATGAGCGCGGCTGCAACCTCGGCAGCATCGCCATCTGCGCGCGGCTCTCGATCTGGAACACGCCGATCGTGTCCGCGCGGCAGATCCAGTCGAAGGTCGGCGCGTCGTTCCAGGGGATTGTCGCCATCGACAGCTCGACGCCGCGGTGCGCCTTCAGCAGGTCGAACGCGAGGTGCAGGTGATGGAGCGCGCCCAGCCCGAGCAGGTCGACCTTGAACAGCCCCACGCCCTCCACGCTGTCCTTGTCCCACTGGATGACTGTACGCTCGGGCATCGTCGCGTTCTCAATCGGCACCAGCGTGGGGACCGGCTCGTGCCCGAGCAGGAACCCGCCGGGGTGGATCGACAGGTGCCGGGGGAAATCGAGGATCTCGTTGGCGAGCCGCACCAGATGCTGGTGCAGCGGCGTCTGCGGGTCGAGCCCGGCCTCGCGCACCACGTGCGCCGAGACATCGCCGTAATGCGAGTGCAGCTTCGCGAGGCGGTCGAGCGTCGTCGGAGGAATCCCCAGCACCTTGCCGACGTCGCGCACCGCCGACCGGGTGCGGTAGCGAATGACGTTGGCGACCATCGCGGCGCGGTCGCGGCCGTACTTCTGATACACCCACTGGATGACTTCCTCGCGGCGATTGTGCTCGATGTCGAGGTCGATGTCGGGCGGTTCGGCGCGCTCGCGCGACAGGAAGCGCTCGAACAGCAGGTCCATGCGCACCGGATCGACCGCGGTGATCCCCAAGCAGTAGCAGACCGCGGAGTTCGCGGCCGAGCCGCGGCCCTGGCAGAGGATCCCGCGCGACCGGCAGAACTGTACGATCTCATACATCGTGAGGAAGTAGCCGCAGTAGTCGAGCTCGTCAATGAGGGCTAGCTCGCGCTCCACCTGCGCGGCCACGTCCGCGGGAATGCTGCCGCCGTAGCGCTCCCGCGCCCCGGCCAGGGTGAGGTCGCGCAGCCATTGCGACGACGTCTTCCCGTCCGGCAGGTGCTCGGACGGATAGCGATAGCGCAGCTCGGCCGGCGAGAAGCGGCAGCGGGACGCGATCTCCAGCGTCAGCGCGCGGGCCCGAGCATCATCGTCAAACAGGGCGCTGAAAGCGAACGGCGACTTGAGATCGTGCTCACCATTGGGCTTCAGCACCTGGCCGGCCTCGGCAAGCGTGATCCCATGATGGATGCAGGTGAGCGCGTCCTGCACCGGCCGGCGCGACGGCGTGTGATAGAGCACCTCGACCGCGGCGGCCACCGGCAGGCCGTAGCGCGCGGCCCGGTCGCGCAGCCGGGCTTCCTGGCGGACCTCGGTATCGCGCCGGTGCCGGGCCGCCATCGCATAGAGCGCGTCACCAAAAGCCTCCTTCAGCCTCCCGGCCACGGCATCCACGTCCGATGCCGCACACGACGCGCGGCCCGAGGCCGCGGACGCCGCGGAAGGCTCGGCGACCAGCAGACTGCGATCACCGCCCCAGAGGGCGATCACGCCTTTGGCATGATCGCAGATGTCATCCCATGTGACAGCACTCTCGCCTTTGGCATGATCGCAGATGTCATCCCATGTGACAGCACTCTCGCCTTTGGGCGATCGCAGCCGCCCCGTCGTGATCACTCGGCACAGGTTCGCGTACCCCGCGCGGTCGCGGGCCAGGAGCACGATGACCGTTCCATCGCTCACCGTGACCTGCGCGCCAACGATGAGGTGGACGCCCAACTCTCGCGCCTTCAGATACGCTTCGACGATCCCGTAGACGCCGTCGCGGTCGGTGATGGCGAGCGCCTGCAGCCCGAGGCGGTGGGCTTCTTCGACCAGTTCCTCAGGGTGCGAGGCACCTTCGTGGAAGGAGAAGGCGGTCTTGCACCACAGCGGCACATAGCTCATGGGGCAGCCCCTGGACCATTTCCAATTATGCGAACGTGTGTTCGCATAATCAATGCCGAACAGCCAGCGAATGGTATACCGCCTCTACGGCTCTGGAAATCCTGGCCTCAATCTCCGTTGAGGAGTTCTGGTGCCTCGGCCGCCGCTGGCCCAGGGCCGAGCTCGTGGTGGGACAGGTCGTAGAAAGGGTCCCGCCGGGCGCGCGTCACGGAGCCCTGGCTGCCACCATTCTGGGACACCTACGGCAGCACGTCATCGCACGCGCTCTTGGGATGGTGTTCTCTGAAACCGGCTTTGTGCTCAGCGACGACCCGCCGACGGTCCGTGCGCCAGACGCCGCGGGCGATCTCGTCGCGTAGCCGCAGTTGACATCATCTGCGACACGGTGTGGGTGCCCCAACCGACCGAGCGTCATCGCGAAGTCCTCGGGCCGCTACTCGCGGCCCGTGGCGGTCGAGCGAACCTGGTGCCAGATGCTCAGCTGGCGTCCGGCCCGTCAGAAGTCCCCCTCCTTCACGTACGGATAACTCCACAGTGTCACCTGTAGCAGGCACGACTTGACCCACGCCGTGTACATCCTCTCGACGTCCTCGGCCGGATGCCCCTTCTTCGCCAGGAACGGTTTGAGCGTGAACGTCACCGGGAAGATCAACAGGAACAGATCCCGGAAGGGCACGATGTCAGTCGATGACGCGCCGTCGGTGCGGTTCTTCTTGGTGCGATGGTGGCGGAGGCCGATCTCGTGCTGGTAGTCAAGCCACCGCTGGTCATAGTCGGCCCGGGCGGTGTCCAGAATCCACTGGCCGAACCGCCGGCGCACCGCAGCCAGGTAGTCGCCGAGTGGCCGGCCGTCCGCCTTGCCCGTAAACGCCGCGAGCAGGTGCGGGTTTGCGCCGACGAACCCGTACCAGACGTCGAGGATCGCCTCGACCTGGTCCTGCAGCACGTCATACGACAGGCGCAGAGACTTGACGTCCTCGTCACTGAACAGGACACTCTTTTTCATCAGCTCGAAGTCGGCGGGCGTGACCGGGGAGCGCGCCACGGCGTCGCTGCCGACAGTGTACCCGGGAATGCGTGTGGAGTCCGTCATGGATCCGCTCCTTTCCTGGTGGCGTGCGGGCGCGCCTCGGCGCCCCGCTCGCGATCATCGTGCACGGTACAGAGACTGATGTCAGGAAGGCACTTGCCGGTAAGGGAGTGACAAAATGGTGCAGCGTGACGCGTCGGTTCGCGCGTCCGGCGAGCCCAGAGACAGCGGCGCCGTCTCGGTGGCGGCGATGGTCGAGAGCATCGTCGGCTGCAAGTGGTCGGTGCGTTTGCTGCAGCTATGCGCCGCGGGCTACCACCGACCCAGCGCCCTGCTCCGGGCGTGCCCCGGCCTGTCGGCGAAGGTCATGAACGAGCGGCTGCGCAAGATGATTCGCTTCGGCATCCTGCGGCGCACGGTCTTCGGCGAGAAGCCGCCGGTCGAAGTGGAGTACCGGCTGACGCCGTTCGGACTTCGTTTCATGGGGATTCTCGAGGAAGTGCGCCGCCTCCAGGAGGCGGTGGACCAGGGGTCAGTCGCCGAAGAGTTCCCTCAGCGGGATCTCGAGCCCCGGTAGGCCTTCACCCTGGTGATCGGTGGTGACCCCGAACCAGGAGTTCGCCTGCAATTACTGTCTGGATCACTCCACCCGCCCCTGCAGGAACCACCCCCTCCGCCTCCGATCGTAGTACACCCACAACACCTCGCCGCGACGCGTCTCAACATAGTAGTAGTCGCGCCGCACCTCGCGCACCCACCATCCGCCCGAGAGGATGTACGGACCGACCTGATCGGTCACTGACCCACGCACCACGCCGGAGATCAACCAGCCGTCGTCGTGCGACGGCCGTGGCGCCGCCGGCAACGCGAGCGGCCGCGCATACACGCGGCGAATGAGCGAGCGCATCTCTACCGGGCGCGGCCGCGGAATCCGCAGCCGCTCGACCGGCATCCAACCCACGCGGGCCTCCGGCAGGTGCCCGTTCCGCAAGACCGGGCGCACCACCGCGGCGTCACCGAACTCGGCGCGCACGCGGGCCAGCGCCCGGTTGCCGGCTTCTAGATCGCGCTGCCGGTGCTCGACCAGCACCTGGAGCTGCTCCGGCGTCGCCGGATGCCCGCTCGCCTCGAGCACGATCTCGATCACCCCGGCGCCAGGGGCCATCGCCTCCAGCCGCAGCCGCACGAGATCGAGGATCTGCACTGCGTCGAGCGTCGGCGCCGCAGGGCGGATGCGCTCGGCGAGCCACCCGGCGCCCTCGGGCCGCAGCCGGATGTCCAGCGCGGCCAGGGCGTGTCCACGGGCGGCGAGGGTCACCAGCATCGGGTGGAGTAGCCGTTTGATCAGGAACAGCAGGCCGTGCCGATTGCGCTCGGGATCGTCGAGCAGCGCGGAGCGCCGGACGGGATCGAGCGGCACCTGCGGCTGCAGCGGAGTCCAGAGATCGCCACGCGCCAGGCGATGCACCCGGTACAGCTCGGGCCCGAACCGCTCGAGCACACCCTCAGCAGGCAGGCGCAGCAACGCGTCGAGCGACCGCACGCCCAGATCGTGCAGCGCGGCCAGCGTCTGGGGCGGGATCGCCAGGCGCGCGAGCGGCACACGGCCGGCCTCGTCGCGTTCGTCACGCGCATCGGCGAATACCCGCACGCGATGCGAGGCCCTGGCGATGGCGTACGTGCCGAAGCGCGTGAACCCTACGACAACCGTCGCAGTGAATCTCGCTCGGCGCAGCGTGTCGCCCACGGCGCCGGCCCAGTCCTCCAGCGAGGCATACAGACGGCTCAGACCGGCGACGTTCAGCCAGAACACGCCGGCCTCTTCGGCAGACGCTTCAACCTCGGGAGAGAACGTGCGCAATTGCGCGCCGATCTCGCCGACGGCGCGGGCCACGTGCGCGGACACCAGCGGAACCGCGCGCAACTCCGGCACCAGCGACAGCGCCGACGCATAGCTCAGCCCGGGCGCCACCCCGGCCTTCCTGGCACGGCCGTTGACCCACAGCACCGGACTCTGCGCGCGCTCATCGGTGAGTACGGCCACAGGATGCGTCCGCCACTCCGGATGGTCGTGCAGGACGATCTGCAGCGGCAGCGCCGGGACGTTAACGCATGCCAGGCGCTCCACGGCACACCTCGTCATACCCCCAGGTCGGTCCGCGCCGCTTGTCCTTGAGCACCTCGAGCCAGCAGCGGAACCGGTCTGGGGCGATCCGTTGCCGCCGGGCCCGCACGCGCAGCGAGATCAAGGAGCCGAGTGAAGAGGATGTGTCGGTGGATGAACGCGTGGCCGGATCAGGCGACGCCACACGGTGCTGCTGTGTGAGGAAGATCAGCGCGGCGTGATGGCGCTGCGCCAGCGACGCCAGGCGGGCGAGCAGCGGGGTCGGAATTCGCGGATCCGGCCCGGTATCGACGACCACGAGACTGAAGGCGCCAGAGCGAACGAGGGTGTCTGCGACGCGGGCACACGCAGCGGCGCCGGGTACGCGCACGACAACGAGCGCGTCCAGATCAATACCGCTCTCGAGGACATCGGGGAAGAAACAGAGGCTCTCTGCCGGTGCGACCCAGGCCGCCTGCCCTCCTTCGTGCTGGGCGTCGAGGATGAGGCGGCAGGCCATGGTGAACGCTGCGGAATCGGCACCTCCCGTCACTTCGACGAGACGGCCTGCGGTAAGAGTGAAACTCCAGGGAGATGGCTGGGGCCGGATATCCGGGAGGGTGGTCGCGCGCAGGTGCGGGAGCGTCATGGCCGTCTCGTGATGTTCGAACGCCTTGGGACCTTAGTATATACGAACATATGTTCGATATGTCAAGGAGCGAACATGCTTCGCCTTGCGCCAACACAAGGCCCCCTCCTACAATGGCCCTAATCGTCGCCCCGGAGGAGATTGCCACGGGTTCCGCCTCTGTCACACCGTTTGCCTGGACGCCCGACCCCGTACAGGCCCGCGCGAGCCGCCTCCAACGCTTCATCGACCGGCACGGGTTCCCCGGCTACGACGCCCTCTACGCTCGATCGATCGAGGACCCGGCGTGGTTCTGGGGCGCGGTGGTTGACGACCTCGGCCTGCAGTGGGTGCAGCCGTACACACAGGTCCTTGATCTCTCACGCGGCCTGCCGTGGCCGCGCTGGTTCGTCGGCGGGCGCACGAACCTGACCGTCAACGCGCTCGACCGACACCTCGCCGCGGGCCACGGCGATCATCTGGCGGTGATTCACGAAGGCGAAGACGGCGCGATTCGGACGCTCTCCTACGCGGAGCTGCATCGCGAGGTGGAACACTTCGCCTCGGCGCTGCGGCGGCTGGGACTGAAGCCGGGCGACATCGCCGGGGTGTTCCTGCCGATGACGCCGGAGACTGTGATTGCGACGTTGGCGCTCTCGCGGATCGGCGCGATCTACGTGCCAATCTTCTCTGGGTTCGCGGCGCCGGCGGTGGCGTCGCGCCTGGCCGACTGCCGTGCCCGGCTGCTGATCACGGCCGACGGGTTCTATCGCCGCGGTCACCTGGTCGCGATGAAGCCGGTCGCCGACGAGGCCGCCGCGCAAGCGCCATCGGTCGAGCGGATCATCGTCGTGCGGCGCACCGGAGCGCCGGTGCCGTGGACCGCGGGTCGTGATCTCTGGTGGCACGAGATCGCACCGGGCGCTGGCGACGCCGGCGCGCCGGACGACGCGGGTGCCGATGGATCGGCGGCGGTCATGGATCCGGAAGATCCGTTCATGATCATCTACACCTCGGGCACAACCGGCCGGCCGAAGGGCACGGTGCACGTGCACATGGGCTTCCCGCTCAAGGGCACGATGGACTTAGCCTACTGCTTCGACGTGCGGCCTGACGACCGTGTGCTCTGGTACACCGACATCGGCTGGATGATGGGGCCGTGGCTCATCATGGGCACGCTGTGGCTGGGGGCCACCATGGTGCTCTACGACGGCGTGCCGGATCATCCCGGGCCTGACCGGCTGTGGGCGCTCATCGCGCGCCACCGCGTCACAGTGCTCGGCATCTCGCCTACGGCCATCCGCGCGTTGATGCGCCACGGCGACGACCCGCCCCGACGTCACGACCTGACGAGCCTGCGGATCCTCGGCAGTACCGGCGAACCGTGGAACCCCGAACCGTGGGCCTGGTACTTCGAGCGGATCGGCGGCGGGCGGTGTCCGATCATGAACTACTCGGGCGGCACGGAGATCTCGGGGGGAATCCTGTGTTGCGACCTGCTGCATCCCCAGGCACCGACGGCCTTCAGCGGCCCGATCCCCGGCATCGCCGCGGACGTCTACGACGAGCACGGCCGTTCGATCCGCGGCACCGGTGCGGTGGGCGAGCTCGTGATCACGCAGCCGTGGCCGGGCATGACGCGTGGATTCTGGCAGGACCCGCAGCGCTACCTCGACACCTATTGGTCGCGCTGGCCCAACGTCTGGGTCCATGGCGACTGGGTGCGGGCCGATCCGGATGGATTCTGGTACATCCTGGGTCGCAGCGACGACACGCTCAACGTGGCCGGCAAGCGTATTGGCCCGGCGGAAGTGGAGTCGGCGCTGACCACGCACCCGGCGGTTTCCGAGTCCGCGGCAATTGGCGTGCCGCATGATCTGAAGGGCGAGGTCATCGTGTGCTTCGCGGTCCTGCGGCCGGGATACGAGCCATCGGCCGCGCTGCGCGACGAGTTGCTGCGGGTCGCGGCGCGTCACCTCGGCAAGGCGCTCGCCCCGGACGACATCCGCTTCGTCCGCGATCTGCCCAAAACCCGCAACGCCAAAGTCATGCGCCGCGTGATCCGGGCTGTCGCGCTCGGCCTGGACCCCGGCGACATTTCCTCTCTTGAGAATCCACAGGCCTCGACGGAGATCCCCCGCATCCGATGAGGCTTCCGGATGTGCGAACCGCCCGCGGACGAGCCCCGAGCAGGAGGGACGAGCAGCGGGTGCATTGGGAGGAAAGCGGTTGAATGCCGCCAAACAAGGAGTCAATCTCTGGATCGGCGGAACCGAACCGCCTGACCGACGGAGCAGCACCACGCAGACCCTTCAGGACCATGCCCGGGCCTCTGTTCAGCGTCATCATCCCAACGTACGGGCGGCCCCACTTTCTGGCCGAGGCCGTGGACTCCGTGCTGGCGCAGACCGTGGACGACTTCGAGATCGTGCTCGTGGACGATGCGAGTCCGGAGTCGATCGACGCGCCCGACGATCCCCGCATCCGGGTCATCCGGCGTGAGGTGAACGGCGGACCGGCCGCGGCGCGAAACACCGGACTGCGGCACGCGCGGGGCCGGTACGTCACGTTCCTGGATGACGACGACCTGTACACGCCGGAGCGCCTGGCACTTGCGCAGGAGGGTCTGCGCCGCGCACCCGTGTCGATCTGCTGGATTCGATTCGTGCACGCTGCACCCCGTACCAACCGCGTGCTCGAAGGCGGCGTCTACGACACGATCCTGGACCACTTCGCCCCGCACATCGGGACGGTGTCGCTGGAGCGCGCGAGCGCGCCGCTGTTCGATGAGCGGTTCCTCGCTGCGGAGGACACCGAGTGGTGGTTGCGGCTCTCCCGGGAGGCACCGGTCAGCACGGTCCCGCGCGTCGGCTACTTGATGCGGCATCACCAGACACCGCGCCATCTGATCACCACGGCGTCCCGCATCGAGGGACGCCGGCTGTTGCTCCGGCTGCACGCGGCGTACTTCGCGTCACACCCCCGCGCCGAGGCGTTTCAGTGGAAACGGATCGGCCTGCTGGCCAAAACGACCGGCGACTTCGGACTGGCGCGCGACGCGCTGCGACGGTCGTTCAGCCTGCGCCCCAGCGTGCGGACACTGTGGCACCTGGCGACGGCGGTCCGCTTCGCGGGCGGCGTGCCGCCGCGCGAGGATCACCCCATCGTCCTCGACCGATGAGCCGCCCAGCTCCGTCGTCCTTCGCGCCGCCGCCGGAGCTGCGCTTCCGGCGTCGTATCCGGCCGGTCGAAGCGATCCGCGAGTTGTGGCGGTCGCGCGAACTCTTGCACAGTCTGGTGGAGCGCGAGCTGCGGGCCCAGTACAAGCAGGCGGTGCTGGGGTTCGCCTGGGCGATCATCACGCCGGTCGCGTTCATGATCGTCTTCACCGTGTTCTTCCGACGCGTCGCCAACGTGGACACGCAGGGCATCCCGTACTCGGTGTTCACGTACGTCGGTCTGTTGCCGTGGACGTTCTTCTCGAGCGCCGTCATGCGGGGCGGCCTGAGCCTGCTCTCAAACGCGGCGCTGCTCAACAAGGTCTACTGCCCGCGGGAGGTATTCCCGCTCGCCGGTATCGTGTCCGCCGCCATCGACACGCTGATCGCGATGGTGGTGCTCGGCGTGCTGTTTGCCATCACGGGCGTGGCGCCGCAGCCGACGTCCGTCCTGATCCCCGTGTTGCTGGTCATCCAACTGGCGTTCACCATCGGCGTGACGCTGCTCGCCGCCGCGGTCGTCGTCTACTTCCGCGACCTGCGTCACGCCCTGCCCCTCGTGCTACAGTTCGGGATTCTGGCCACGCCGGTCGCGTACGGACTCGAGGTGATTCCGCAGAACGTGCGCGTGATCTACGAAGTGCTCAACCCGCTGGCCCCGATCATCGACGGCTACCGGCGAGTGATCCTGTTCGGGCAGCCGCCGCTCTGGGACACGCTGATCCCTGCGGCCGTGGCCTCGTTCGCCTGGCTCGTCGGCGCCTTCGTGCTGTTCAAACACCTCGAAATCGGATTCGCCGATGTTGTCTAGGGGCGCGGTTAGGGCGGAGCACGTGTGGAAGCGATTCCGCACCGACCGGCAGCGCCGTCTCCTGCGCGACCATCTCAGCGGTCTGGCCGCGCGGCTGCACGGGCAGCGCGACGGCGGGTGGCACTGGGCCCTTCGCGACGTCACGCTCGAGGCGGCGCCGGGCGACTCGATCGGCATCGTCGGCATCAACGGGTCGGGCAAGTCCACCCTGCTGAAGATCCTCTCACAGGTGACCTATCCATACGCGGGCCGGGTCGAGATGGCCGGCCGCGTGGCCGGCCTGATCGAGATCCGCGCCGGCATCCACCCGGACCTTACTGGCCGCGAGAACATCTTCCTGTACGGGTCGCTGCTCGGGCTGCCTCGCGCCGAGGTGGGAAGACGGTTCGACGAGATCGTCGAGTTCGCGGAGCTCGCCGAGGCAATCGACCGCCAGACCAAGCACTTCTCGTCCGGCATGCAGATGCGCCTGGCGTTTTCCGTGGCCGCCCTGCTCGAACCGGACATCTTGCTCGTCGACGAGGTCCTCGCGGTCGGCGATGCGGCGTTCCAGCAGAAGTGCCTCGATCGGATGCAAACGCTGCTCAATCGCGGCGTAACCCTCATCTTCGTGTCGCACGATCTCGCGTCTGTCGAAGCGATCTGTGCGCGAGGACTCTGGCTGCAGGACGGCTGCGTCGAGAGCGAAGGTCCGGTACGCGAGGTGCTCACCGCCTACCGCCGTTACATCGAGGGCGTCGCCGAGGCGGCGCGGGGCGCGACCGGCGTCGTGCGTCTCACACAGCCGGCGGTCACGGGCGACGAGACACTCGGCATCCGGACGCAACACCGACTGGACATCAGCGTCGTGCTCGAGGCCGATGCGGCGCGGGCGGTGCGGGTCTGCTTCGGCTTGAGTGAGGGCCCCGCGACGCCGATCGTCGTGCTGCAACGCGACATCCACCTCAGGCACGGCGCGACGCGCGTGCGGTGCCGCGTCCACCGGCTGCCGTTCCCGCGGGGTCGCTACTACCTGTGGGCCAGCGTGGTCGACGCGGTCAAACACGAGCTGCTCCCCTGGCAGCCGGTGACGCGCTTCGAGGTCGCCGGGCCAGATCTCGACCGTCCGCCGCGCGGCATCGTGCGGCTCGCGCCGGTGCACGTCGAGACAACCTGGCAGCACGACGAGTCGTGAGGAGCCTCGTGGTCAGTCAGACGATCCCGCAGCCGCCCATCTCCGGCGCCCGCATCCGGCTGGCACATGTCATCGCCGCGCTGGCGACCATGGGCGAAGTGGATGTCTTCGCGATCACCGACCGCGCCGTGTCGTTTCCCCCGGGCGAAGACCTGGTGCGCATCAACGTTGCGGTCCGGCCGCCGTCCACGGTGCCTTGGCCGCGACGGCTGTGGGCGCTCGCCCGCGGCGACCAGCCGCTCGCGCTGGCCGGCCTCGATGCCGGTGACGCGCGGCGCCGCTTCGTGGCCTGGGCGGCGCCGACCTACGACCTCGTCTGGTTCCACCGGGCCGAGAGTTACGCGGTGCTCGGCGATCTCGTGAAGGCGCCCGCGATCGTCGATCTCGACGATCTCGAAGACCGAAAAGCGCGCGCGCGGCTGGCGGTTGCGCCAGAGGCAGGCGGCTTCGCCGCCACGCGGACGGTGCGACGGTGGCTGGCCAACGCGCAAGGCCGGCGTGATGCGCGGGCCTGGCAGCGATGGCAGGCTCATGTCGCGGCGTCGGTGCCGGCGACCGTCGTGTGCAGCGAGTCCGACCGGCGTCACCTGGGCGCGCCCAGCGCGGTCGTCATCGCCAACGGCTATGATGCTCCCGTGCGGCCGGCGGGCCGCGAGACGGCGGGCGACCCTCCGACGGTCTTGTTCGCGGGCTTCCTCCCCTACGCACCCAACCTCGACGCGGCGCGCTGGCTCGTGCATGATATCGCGCCGCGCATCCGACACTGGCTGCCCGGGCTGCGCGTCCGCCTGGTCGGCGAAACGACCGACGAGGTGCGGCGGTGGCATGATCCGCCGGGCGTCACCGTGACCGGTGTCGTGCCGGATATGCGGCCCGAACTGGCGACAGCCGATCTGGTCGCCGTCCCGATGCGATTCGGCGGCGGCACGCGGATCAAGATCCTGGAGGCGTTCGCGCATCGCATCCCCGTGGTCTCGACGACGGCCGGCGCCGAGGGCTTCGACGTCGCCCACGAGCGCGAGTTGCTCCTGGCCGACGACGCCGAGGCATTTGCGGCGGCCTGCGTGCGGCTGCTCGGTGACATCGGGCTGCGCCGCGCGCTGACCGAGGCGGCGCACCGGCTGTTCCAGGCACGTCACCGGTGGCCGGACATTGAGCGGGAGATCGTCACCCTTGCCGCGCGCGTCGCCGCCGGAGGCCCCCATGGCTGAGTGGATGCGGCGACCGATCCGCGGCGTGCTGCGTCGCGCGCCATGGCAGGTGGTCACGCGGCTATGGCAGCGCGAGGGCCCGGTGCTCGCCGAACTCGTGGGCCCGCTGCGGCTGGACGTATTGGTCATCCGCGACTTCTTGCGCTTCTACCTTAAGCGCCGGGACCTGGCGGCGAGTCGCTTCGAAGCATTCGTCGACGACGCGCGCGGGCACCGGTTCTGGGATCTCATCTACGGCTGGTTCAGCCTGTATCATCCGGAGGTCGTGCGCGACGCGGGGATATTGCGGACACGCTTCACCGAGCAGGTCAGGCGATCGGTCATGCTCTGGCACCAGGTCGCCGACGGCTACGACGTCCGCCAGCCGGTCGAGATCAAGGTGGCCGCACGTGTGCTTCCGACAACCACAGGAAAGACCACGGTCAGCCGGTACGGGCTCGGTGACGGCAGCCACCGTGCGGCGTGTCTGATGGTGCTGGGACACCGGGCGCTGCCGGTGCGCGCGTTCTACTACCGTTGGTATCGGACGCGACGGCCGTATGATGGCACCTGGGTGCTCACCCATCGCAAGGCATTGCGGCCGGCAGAGTACTTCCGGTATCTCTCCGAAGTGTACGGTTCGACGGAGCCGTTTGCGACAGGCGCCGCCCTGCGCCGGTTCGTGAAGGCGGTCAGACCCGAACGCCTCGACGAACTGCACTCGGTGGTGCGCGCGGACGGGTACGACGCGGACTGAGGGGCGCTCGTGCGATCCGGGCCGCTGGTCAGCGTGATCATCCCATCGCACAACTACGCTCGCTTTCTCGGCGAGGCCATCCGGAGTGCGCTCGCCCAGAGCTACGGCCCGATCGAGACAATCGTCGTCGACGACGGCTCGACCGACGACACGCCCGCCGTGCTGGCGCGGTACGCCCGCCGTGTGCAGACGCTGCGTCTCGACGGCCGCGGAGTCTCAGCGGCCCGCAACGCCGGGCTGGCGCGCGCCGCGGGCGAGTACGTGATCTTCCTCGACGCGGACGATCTCCTCACGCCGGACGGTGTGGCCGCGCAGGTGGCGCGGTTTGATGAAGACCCCGGCCTCGGTGTCGTGATCGGAGCCTGGTACGCGTGCGACCTCCGGCTCCACGCTGCGGCGCTGGTGCGGAGTCCGCTCCGGCCCGGCCCGGTCTTGCCTCAGCTCCTGCGGGGCAACATCGTCACGACGCCCTCGGCGGTGATGACCCGGCGCCAGACCCTCATCGACGCGGCCGGGTTTAACCCGGGCTTGAGCTTTGCGGCGGACTGGGAAATGTGGATTCGCCTGGCGCGCCAGGGCGTCCGATTCGCGGCGATCGAGACGCCGACAGCCGTGTACAGGATCCACGCCGGCAGCATGACGCGCGATCTGGCCAGGGCCGTCCATGACGTTCTCACGGTGCAGGACCGGTGCTTTGGCGATCCGGCACTGGACGCGGAGGCGAGAGCGGTTGAACCTCAGGCCCGGGCGGCAATGCTCCAATATCTCGGGCGGATGGCGACGGAGCAGGGGGACATGAACCGCGCCACGCACCTGTTCCGCCAGGCCCTTGCCTGCCATCCGGCCGCGGGCGACTCCCTGGAGTTCTACTATGGGATGGCGCGCGCCCTGTGGCGGAGAGAGCGGCTGAGTGGCCGCGGTGACATGCTGGCGGTCGCGGCCGCGCTCCGCCGGCTGGCCGGCGCGGTCGAGCCTGACTCGCCGCGCCGTCGCCGGGCGCTCCGCCACCTGGCAGCGGGCATGGTGGCGAGGAGCGCGGGTGCCTGGGGACAGGCGGTGCGGGCGCTCGCCGCGGCCCTGTGCGTGTCGCCGGCGACCGCGCTGGCGCTCCCGCATGCGACCGCCGCCCGACTGCTGATCCCGCCTGAGGTCACGCGGACGGCTCGCGCAGCGATTGAGCGCCTCGGGCTGCAAGGGCGCGGCACGCCCCCGTTTCCGCCGATCGTCACGGCACTGGTGAGGCCCAATGGCCACCGCGGTCCTTGATCTCGACCTGCAACACGTGCCACACGAGATCAGCGGGCTCGACGGGTACGCGCGAGCGCTCGTGCTGATCCGCTGGAACGGCCACCCGGTGGGCAACGTTGAAGTACCGGTCATCGGCGGGCAACTCGACGGCGAGGCCGTGCGACAGGCCATGATCCGGAGCCTGGACTGGGCCCTCTGGGAGCGCTGGCTCCAGGATCACCTGCGCGAGACACCGGCGCCGGTACCGTGCGCCGCCACGATCGCGATCTGCACGCGCGAGCGGCCGGATGACCTGCGGCGCACGCTTGAGGCCGTGGACAGCCTGCCGGACGACGGCCAGGAGGTTGTGGTCGTCGACAATGCACCGTCTACCGATGCGACCAGACGCGTGGTCGCCGGATTCCCGAGGGTGCGGTACGTGCTCGAGGCGCGCAGAGGGCTCGATGTGGCGCGCAACCGGGCAATGCGCGACGCCCGGCACGACGTGGTCGCGTTCACCGACGACGACGCGGTGCCGGATCGCGCGTGGCTGCGAGCGCTTCTGCGGCCCTTCGACGATCCACTGGTCCTGTGCGTCACCGGCTTGACGATGCCTCTCGAACTCGAGACCGCGGCCCAGGAGGCGTTCGAACGCCACACACCCTTCGGCCGGGGGTTCCGGCGCCGGGTGTTCGACGGCATGAGCCACGACCCGCTCGCCGTCGGGCAGGTCGGCGCTGGCGCCAACATGGCGCTTCGCCGTGAGGTGATTCACCTGGTGGGACCGTTCGACGAAGCGCTCGACGGCGGCACCGCCTCGCGCGCCGGCGGCGACCACGAGATGTTCACCCGCATCCTGGCTGCGGGCCACCGGATCGTCTATGAACCGGACGCCTTGAGCTGGCACCGACACCGGCGTACCTGGGAGGAACTCTGCCAGACGCTCTACGGCTATGGCGTAGGCGTCTACGCGATGTGGACACGCCTGCTGCTCGAGCACGGCGAAGTCGGCGTGCTCTCCCGCGGTCTGAGCTGGTTCTTCGACTACCAACTCCCCGGGCTGCTGCGGGCGGCGCTCAGACGGCCCGGCAGCCCACCGGTGGACGTGCTCCTCGCCGAGTTGCGGGGCTGCGCGGCCGGACCGTGGGCGTACCTCAAAGCGCGCCGACACCTCCTCCGTGACCTGGCCGGAGCCTGACGCAGCGCGCGGACCAGACCGGCCCGCGCCCGCGGTCAGTGTGGTGATCCCGACGCACAACCGGGAGACCAGGCTACGCCGCGCGCTCGAGGCCCTGGCCGCTCAGACCTGTCCACCCGAGACCTTTGAGGTTGTGGTCGTGACCGACCGCTGTACCGACGGCACGGCGACGATGCTCGACGCGCTGCACCCCCCGTTTGCGCTGCGCGTGGTGACGCCAACCGGACCGGGCGGACCGGCCGCGGCTCGCAACGCCGGCGCGGCCGCAGCGCGGGGGAGGCTGCTCGTCTTCATGGATGACGACATCGAGCCTTCGCCAGGATTCCTTGCGGCCCACGCGGCCGCGCACGTCAGTCCCGACACCGTGGTCATCGGCCATCTCCCGCCGGTGCTTGGCGCACAGACCGGGTTCTTCGGCGTCACGCTGCGGCGATGGTGGGAAGAGATGTTCGACCGCATGCGCCAACCGGGGCATCGGTTCTGCGCCTTCGATCTGGTGAGCGGCAATGTGTCGCTGCCGGCGGCGCTGTTTCACCGGGTCGGAGGATTCGACCCGGCGTTCACCTGTCACGAGGACTACGAGTTGGGCGTCCGGCTGATGCGGCATGGCGCGCGGTTCGCCTACGCCGACGCGGCTCTCGGCCGGCACCACGAAGAGACAGACCTGCGGAGAGCGCTGCGCCGCAAGTTCGACGAAGGACGCGCCGACGTGTCGCTGGGTCGCAAGCATCCTGAGATGATTGCCGAACTCCCGTTGCGCCGGTTGCTGCGCGCGCGGTCGCGCCGGGTGCGGGCGTCGATCCGGCTGGCGTTCCTCGGCCCCGCGGCCGCCGGATTGATCACGAGCGCCGGCGCGGCCGCGCTGTGGGGCCTCGAGCGTCTCCGCGCGCGCCGGCAGTGGCGCAGGGTGCTGAACGACCTGCTGAGCTACTGGTACTGGCGGGCGGTGGCCGAGACGCTCGGGTCGTTCGACGCGCTGGTGCGATTCGCGAGCGCCGCGTCGGGCGACGCGGCGACACCCGATGAACTCGTCATCGATCTCCGCGAGGGTCCGGTCGCGGCAGCGACCCGTCTCGATGCGGTTAGGCCTGCAGGCGCGCGGCTCACGTATGGCCCGCATGCGGTCGGCCGCATCATGGCGCGGCCCGGCGCAGAACCCTTGGCCGGCAGGCATCTGCGACCGCTCCTCGAGGGCCCATTGGCCGCGTCACTGCTGGACGCGATGGCGCAGGCAGGGGCACTCCCGGCCTCTCTGGACACTGCGCGCCTGCGCGCATTGTGCCGCGAGATGCCGCGTCTCCGAGTGCACGGTGTGGACGCTGCCCCACTGTCCGACGTCGGAGGTACCGGCGGGGTGCGCGTGTGACATCCGACCGGAGGGCAATCGGGGGAGCGCTGCTCCTCGCCGGATGGGTCGCGGTCGTGCTGGGCGCGTACTACCTGCAGCTCTGGCGCCTGATCGCCGCCGGCCCGTCCGCGTGGTGGCGGCACACGATCGCCGTGGCCGAGACGCTCGGGCCGGTCGCGGCGGCCGCGACAGGTCTGTTGTGCGCCGTCCGGCTGGCCACGCGAAGCCGTCGGGTCGCCGCGTGGCGCCGGGTGGTCGCCCTCGCGCTCGGCGCGGCCGGCGTGCTCGGCGTGATCGCGGTAGGCGAGTTCACGCTGCCCTGGGCCCTGCCCGGCGCGCCTGCGTTCGGTGAAGCCGTGACCAGGACGTTGCGCGGCGTTGCCGGCGCCACGGCGGTCGTCGTCGCCGCATCGGTCGTGGGCGAAGGCACGCTGCGACTCTTGCGGTGGCAGCCGGATGATCACATCGAGCGGCTGCTCTTCCGTGCCGGATGCGGGTTGGGCGCCTTCGCCTATCTCACCCTGGGGCTCGCGGCGCTCGGCCTGTACACACCCGGCGGGCTGCGTGTGATTGCCGGCGGGCTGGCCGCGGCCGGCTTCGCGTCGGCGGCGGTCACGACAACCCGGCGAGCGTTCGCGGGCCGACGCGGATCAACGAACGACACGCCGACCTCCGGAGTGTGGCCCGCGAGGCTGAACGTGTGGCACGGTGTGTTGACAACGGCGCTCATCGTCGGGGCGGCTGGCGCGCTCGCGCCCGAGCGCGAGTACGACGCGCTGTGGTACCATCTCACGTTCCCCGCGGTGTGGCTGTCTCACGGCCGCCTCGTGGACTTCCCGCAGGAGTACGTGGCGCTGTACCCCATGACCTGGGAATTGCTCTACGGGACGGCGATGGCCGCGGGCGGCGTGGCCGCCGCCAAGTTGCTGCACTTCGCGTGCCTGGGCCTCGCCGCGCTACTGACCGCGCATCTGACGCGGCGTGTCGCACCCGGCGCGACGGCGGCGCTGGCCGCGGCGCTCTTCGTCACGGCGCCGACGGTGCTCTGGGAGACGACCACCGCCTACGTCGATCTTGCGCTGACGCTGCACCTCGGCCTGGCGCTGTACGCGCTCGTACGGTACGCGGAGCAACAGAATCCGCGCTGGGCCGCCCTGGCCGCGCTCAATCTGGGCCTGGGGCTCGCGACCAAACATCTGGCGTTCCTGGCACTGATCCTGGCCGCCGGCGCGATGGCCGTCATCCGCTGGCAGGCCCGGCGGACGATCCTGGCGGCGCTGGCGGCGGCCGTCGCGCTCGCCGCGGCAAGCCTCGCCATCGCCTCGCCGTGGTATGCCCGGAGTTGGGTGGCGACACGCAATCCGGTGTTTCCGGAGCTCTACCGCGTGTTCGGCGCACCGGCCGATCGCTGGGACGCGGTGCTCGACGACACCCTCAACCGTTATGAAGCGGGCTTTGGACGGCCGCGGACCCCGGGCAACCTGCTCACCCTACCGTGGGACGCCACGGTCCATGCCGCGCGGTACGGCGGTGCGCTCGGGCCGCTCTTCTTGATCCTGCTGCCGCATCTGCTCCTGCGCGGGCCCGGGGCAACCACGACGCGCGCGCTCGCGATCGTCGCGGCCGGCTATATCGCATTGTGGGCATCACCGATCAGCAACTTCCAGATGCGGTTCCTGGTCCCGCTCGTACCCGCGCTGGCGGTGCTCGCGGCACAAGGGTATGCGCGTGCGGACCTGGCGCTTGGCCATCACCGGGTGGCGCGGCGTGCGGCCATGGCGACCATCGTGGGGCTGCTGGTGCTCAACTTGCCGCCCAACCTGCCGCTGCACGAGCGGGATCGCGCCGGGTCGCAGGGCTGGCTCACGCACGTGATCCGCCAGGTCCCCCTGGGTGTGATCACCGGACGGGAAAGCGAAGACCGGTACCTGCGCCGCGCCGTCCCGTCATACGGCGCGTGGCGCTACATTAACACTCACCTGCCCGAGAGCAGCCTGGTGCTCACGTTCACCGGCGGCGACAACCTGTACAGCCGCCGGTCCCGCCTGTGGGCCAACACCGTGGCCGCGCGGGCCGCCACATGGGACGCGCCGGCAGGCGCCGATGATGCGGCGCTGCGGGCGCTGCGGCGGCTGCGCGTCACGCACATCCTCTTCGATCGTCGGCAACTGCGGACGTTTCCAGGGGACACGATGGCCATCACCCAACCGTCGTTCCTCGCGCGATGGGCCAGACCAGAGTACGAGGACGCGCACACCGTCCTCTATGCTCTGCGATGAAACCGCGTGTCGCTACTTGTCCTGCTCTCCCGGCATCCGCTCGTCGGACTGAAGTACCGCCGTGCGCCCCTGCGCAACCGGCACGTTGATGACCAGACGGTTGTTCTGGAGCAGAAACTGTGGCACGACCAGCCGATACGCGTTGACCGGTAGGTTCACCAGGGTGTTGAGCCGGAGCATGTACAGCATCGGGCTGCTGGGCGCGGAGCCGGGCACGTAGTTCAGCCGGCCGAGTTGCCCCGGCGCGACGAGCGGTGCGCCGCCCGGTCCCAACCCCAGGAACACGCCGTTCGCGGTGTTCACCAGGTACGTGTTGTAGCACCGATTGCCGGAGATCACGATGTTGCCAATGCGGATGTCCCGGTCAAAGCAGAAGTTGTTGTTCCGCTGCACCACGGGCAGCCTGATCGGAGCCCATGCCAGGGCGGCGGGCGCCGCCGAAACCAGCACGAGCGCGGCTATCACGAAGGCGCCCCAACGAAGACTGCGCACCCGTATCCACTCCCTCCATCAGTGCGACTCGTTCACCTTGAGTATACGCCCGGTCCAGGGGAAACGTTCCACGGCGCGCCGGCGAGGCGCGCGTCTAGCGCCCGCCGGCCGACAGGACGCGCTGCAGATCCCGGGGGTTCACGGTGACCACGGCCACCACCGCGACCACCACCGCCAGGGCAATCAAGAACGTGGACAGCGCCGCGATGACCGGATCCTGCTGCCGTTGAAGGTAGTAGAACATCGCGACGGGCAGGGTCATGTTGTCGGTCTTGACGAGAAACAGCGAGGTCTCGACCTGGTCCCACGAGATGATGAAGGCGAAGAACCCGCTGACGGCCAGCCCGGTGCGGATCTGCGGGAGCGTCACCTTCCAGAACGTCACGAGTGGCGTGGCGCCGAGGTCCGCGGCGGCCTCCTCCAGCGACCGGTCCGCCGAGACGAGCGAGGCCGACAGGATCGAGATCGCAAACGGCAGCGTGATCATCAGGTGCGCGAGCATGAGGCTGTCGAGTCCGCCGAACCGCCGCAGCAGGACGGCGTAGATCAGCATCGCGACGCCGAACGCGATGCGCGGGACGATGAGCGGCGCCAGGAAGAGCGTGCGCAGCACCTCGCGGCCGACAAAGCGATAGCGCACCAGCGCGAGCGAGGCCGTCGTGCCGAGCACGAGGCTGGCAGCCGTCGCGACGAGCGCCACGATGAGCGAGTTCGCCGCGGCGCGGAACAGCGGCTCCTGCCCGAACAGCTTCATGAACCAGCGCACGGAGTAGCCGGGCGGCGGGAAGATCGCGTACGACGCGCTGCTGAAAGCGAAGACCAGCACGAACACGATCGGCGCGAGCATGTAGACCAGCACGAGCCCCAGGACGACGAACAGCACCAGCCGGATGGGATCGCGTCGCGGCGGACGGTCGCCGGTCGCCGGCGTCACTGACACGTCCGGCCTCATACGCGCTCGACCTCGGCGCGCTTGTACGCGCGACGCGCGAGCGCGTTGCTGGCCGCTAGGATGACCGCGGCCAGCACCAGGAGGATCAGCGCCACCGCCGAGGCAAACCCCAGGTTCACCGCCTCCATGTCGCGGTAGATCAACCCGCTCAGGATCTGCACCTTGCCGCCCCCCATCAGGAACGGCGTGACGAAGGCACTGATGGTCAGGGTGAAGACGATCTGCGCACCCGAGATCACCCCGGGCAGCGTGAGCGGCAGCGTGACGCGGCGGAACGTCTGCCACCGGTTGGCGCCGAGATCGGCCGCGGCCTCCTTGAGGTCGGGAGTGAGCTGGCCGACGACGCTCAGGATGGGAAACACCATGAACGGCAGCAGGATATGCACCATGGCGATGATGATACCCGTGAAGTTGAAGATCAACGGCACCGGTTCCCGCACGAGGCCCACCGTGCGCAGGGCCCAGTTCACGACCCCGGTGTTGCCCAGCAGCAGCAGCCAGCCGTACGTCCGAACGACCACGCTGACGAGGATGGGCGCGAAGAGGATCAAATAGGCGGCCAGCGCCCATCCCGGCCGCTGGATCTTGCTGATCGCGTAGGCGGTGGGATATCCGAGCGCCAGGCTGAACGCCGTGACCACCACCGCCATGTACAGCGTCGTGCCTACAATCCCGTGGTAGAAGGGGTCGACCAGGAAGCGCTGCCATGCCGCCCACGTCAAGCGGGGCGTACCCGCGGCCAGGAACGGGTACACGCTCATCACGAGCAGGACCGCCATACAGACCCAGAACACGGCCAGCGACAGGAGCACGGACGGCGCGAGCAGCGGGACATGGGCGTACCGCCGCGCAGTCGCGCGCCACCCGCCCCGCCGCTGCCGCAATTCCCCTGATGCCCTTGCGAGAACAGCCATCGGGCTCAACGGACCAGCACCACGGCCTGCTGCGGCGCCCAGCCCGCGGTCACGATGGCGCCGGGCCCGAGGCCCGCGGCCGCATCGCTCTGAAGCTCAGTGGTCAACACCGTGGCGTCGCCGAGTGCCACCTTCGCGCGGACGACCGACCCCATGAACGTGACGTCCAGCACGCGCGCGTCCCACCGGTTCGGGGTCGCGCCCAGAGCGGTGCCCAGCTTGACGTGCTCGGGCCGGACCGAGACCGTGACATGCGCGTCCTGCGCGATCGCGCCGTCACCGGTGGCCCAGACGCGCAGCGGGCCGACGTTTACGCAAACAGCGTCGGCCGTCACCTCGGCGACCTGCCCGTCGAGGAAGTTGGCCTCGCCGATGAACCCGGCCACGAACCGGGTGCGCGGGCGCGTGTAGATCTCCTGGCTCGACGCCACCTGCTCAACGCGGCCCTCGTTCATCACCGCGATGCGGTCGGACATCGTCAGCGCCTCGCCTTGATCGTGTGTCACATAGATGAACGTCGTGCCGACGCGGTGCTGCAGCGCCTTGAGCTCCGTCTGCATCTGGATGCGCAGCTTGAGGTCCAGGGCGCCGAGCGGCTCGTCGAGCAGCAGCACCGCGGGCTCGTTCACCAGCGCGCGTGCGATGGCGACGCGCTGCTTCTGCCCGCCCGAGAGCTGGTGAATCTCGCGCGACGCGTACCCCGGCAGGTCGACGAGTTGCAGGACGCTGTCCACCTTGTGCGCGATCTGCGCCTCCGGTTCGCGCCGGAGCCGCAGCCCGAACGCGATGTTCTCGAAGACCGTGAGATGCGGGAACAGCGCGAGGTGCTGGAAGACCATGTTGGTCGCCCGGCGATACGCGGGCAGGTCGGTCACCACGGCCCCGCGCAGCAGGACTTCCCCGGCCGTGGGGAACTCCAGGCCGCCAATCATGCGCAGCGTGGTGGTCTTCCCGCAGCCCGAAGGGCCGAGCAGCGAGAAGAACTCACCACGCCGAATCTGCAACGACACGCGGTCGACCGCGAGAACCTCGCCAAACCGCTTCGAGACCTCGCGGAGCTCGACGTCGATCTCAGCCATGGGGACTCAACGGGCGCACCAGCCCCCGGCGCGGCCGCGCCGGGACGGCCTAGCGTCCCATGCGCGCGACGACCTCCTTGTCCCAGCGCTCGCGCCACACCGCCTCGTTCTGCGCGATCGTCGCCCAGTCGAACTGGATCGCGCGCTCGATCTCACGGGGGCTGTACATCGGCAGGTCGCGCAGGCTCGGCGGCACGACCACCTTCTTGGACGTGGGCACGAAGAAGGTCAGCGCCGCCCATCGAGCCAGCCACCGGTCCGAGAGGATCAGGTTGATGACCCCTTCGGCGATGCGCTTCTGCTGGGGCGTGACACCCTTGACGACCACCAGGAACAGCGGAAACGCGATGGTCCCCTCGCGCGGGATGACGAACTCGATCGGCGCACCCTGCTGCTTCCAGGTGAGGGCGTTGCCGCCGAACATCGCGGCGATGTGTGCGTCGCCGCGCACGATCAGGTCGCGCACCTCGACGTTGCTGTTGGCGAACGCCACGTACTGGTTCGCTCGCTCGCTCCACAGCCTGAACCCGGGGTCGATGTTGCGCTCGCTGCCGCCGTTGAGTCGGGCCGCGATCACCAGCCCGTTCGTGTACCAGGCGTACTTGATGGACGTCACCTTGCCGCGGAATCGCGGGTGCCACAGGTCGGTCCACGACGTGGGCGCCTCGCGCACGAACTGCGGGTTGTAGATCAGCCCGACGGGCGCGATCGAGAACCCGATCCCCTTGTTGCCCGGCCGCTTGTATGCGTCGGCGACATTCGCGGCGTTGGGGATGTTCTTGAGGTCGAGCGACTCCCACATGTCGTCGATGTCGCCTTGATAGGTGAACTGCGTGTTGCTGTAGCCGAAGTGGACGAGCGGCCGGTCCGGGCTGAGTTTGCGCGCGCTGACCATCTTCGGGTAGATCTCGAAGTTCTGCCCCTCGAGCACCTCGATGGTCACGCCGGGGTTGTTCTGCATGTAGAACTTGGCCACTTCCTGGGCGACCGTGGGCAGGTTGAGCCCCGACCACACGAAGAGCGTCAGGCGCTCGGTCCCACCGGCCGATGCCTGCTGCGCCAGCCCCAGGGTGGCCCCGCCGACCTGGGCCAGCGCAAAGAGCCCGAGTCCCGCTTTCGCGCTCTCCGCGAGAAACTGCCGCCGCTTGATGGGTCGCGACATCCGACTCCCCCCCTGGCTCCGGCGGCGGTGACATCTCGGCCGCGCGGAGTTTGAGGATGAGTATTCGTGTGTCGCGACGAGGCTCCTGCGATGGATGTGGCGGCCGGGCGCCGAAGGATCGGGTTGGCGCGCCGCGGAGGTCCGCGCCCGGCCGCAGCGAATCCCGGTCCTTGTGGCACGGGAGCACGCCCCGGACGCACGCAGACGACTCCAGGACCGGGTGGCCATCGTCACGGGGGCCGCGTCGGGGATTGGTCGGGCGATCGCCGTCCGGTTCGCCGGGGAGGGCGCGCGCGTGGTGATCGCCGACCGCGATCGCGACAGCGCCGAGGCGGTTGCCGCAGAGATCGGTGGGCACGCCGTACCCACAGACGTCACGCGGGCCGGCGAGGTTGGGCAACTGTTCGCGGGCGTGCTGGCGTCCCACGGCCGGCTCGATGTCCTGGTCAACAGCGCAGGCATCGGCAAGCTAGGCGGATTGTTGGAGGCGACCGACGAAGCGTGGCATGAGACCCTGGCGGTCAACCTCACCGGCGTGTTCCTGTGTGCCCGCGCGGCGGCGCGTGCGATGAGCCCGGCGCGCGCGGGCAAGATCATCAACATCGCCTCGGTGGTCGGTGTGATCGGGTTCCCGGGACGCGTCGCCTACTGCGCGTCGAAGGCCGGCGTGCTGGGCCTGACCAAGGCCATGGCCCTGGACTGCGCGGCCTTCAACGTGCAGGTGAATGCCATCTGCCCGGGCCCGGTGCTCACGCCGATGACCTCGGCCCGGTTCTCCGATCCCGAGACGCTGGCCGAGAAGCTCCTCGAGATCCCGCTGCGCCGGCTGGGGCAACCCGACGACATCGCGTCGGCCGCCGCGTTTCTGGCGTCGGCCGACGCCGACTGGATCACGGGCCATGCCCTGGTCGTCGACGGTGGGATGTCCGTGGACTGATTGACTAGTTCGTAACCGTACGCGCGCCGTCGAGATTGCCGAGCATGTACGCGTAGTCGCCCGGGTTCACAGGCGTCACACCGGGCCGCAGCAGCAATACGATGTTGCGGTCGAACGGGGCGCGGAGTTCTTCCAGGGTCTCGAACGTATAGGGAGACACGACGCGGCCCAGCAGCGTACCCCCGGCCACCTCGCGGTTGATCTGGTCCACGCCGAGGTGTGAGTACAGGAGACCGCCGTGTCCTGGTCGCACTGTGGTGATCTCACGGACCACGGTCTGCGTCGGCGGGAGTTGGAGCGCGCCGTCGAGCATGCCCAGGTGGCGCATCACGTTGACGATGCCCCTCACCCCCATCTCGACGTACTCGGCGTCCAGCACGTAGCCGCCGCCGACCTCGGCCACAAGCGACGGCTTGCCCTTGGCCGCGGCCAGCGCGCCCATCGTGCCGGCGTAGCCGTCCACCGGCCGCACCACACGCTGGCCGAAGGCGAGCGCCATGTCGAGGTCCCGCAGGCTGATGCTGTAGTCGACGATCGGGAACGTGCCGCCGGCGTGGAGGTCCACCAGATGCGTGATGGTGTCAAGGAAGTGCAGCTCAAGCACCCTGGCGAGCCGGGACGCCAGATCGAGGGTCGGGTCGCCGGGGAACACGCGGTTGAGGTTGCCGGCCTCCACGGCGAGCGGCATACCCCGGGTCACGGTCTGGAACGCCAGGGGGTTGGCGACCGGAATCAGCCGCACCCGGCCCCGAAGCGTCGCGGGATCGGTCTGCTCGACGACGCGCCGCACGATCTCCGGACCGGTGATCTCGTCGCCGTGAATCAGCGCTGACACCCCCAAGGTCGGACCGTCGCGCGATCCAACGATGTCGTAGACCGCGAGGCGCAGTGGCGCGCCGGTGGCCAGTGTGCAGACGTCGATCCACTGGGGCCGGGCTCTGGTCACGTGATCCTCCTTCTGCGCAATGAGGCAGGGGTGTGCGCGATGTTCGGGGCGCGCGCGGACCCTTCCTGCGGCCGGCGCCGCCGTCGCGGTTCCCGGCTGGCCTCAACTCGCAGAGATTGCGGAAAGATGCTAAAATAAGCGAATGAGACCCTCGGTAGGCGCACCACCCAGGCACGACCCCCGCACGATTTACGCGATCCAAGCCGACCGTGCCTCCGGCCTGTCGGTCGAGGAAATCGCCACCAAGCACAACCTGTCGCGGTTCGCCGTGCAGACGGTGCTGCGGCCCGCCGCCGAGCCGTCGGGCATGGCCAGCCCGTTCGAGTTCCGGCACAAGGGCTCACCGCCGAACGCCGCGGTCCAGGTCTACTGGCTCGGGTACATCACGGCAACCGGCCGGATCTTTGGCCAGAGCAGCCAGGGCACGCTGGTGCTGGCCATTCATCCCCTGGACGAACCACACGTGCAGGACCTGGTCCGGGACCTGGTCACCGGCCACCCACGGGTGGAGTTCGCCGACAGCAACCTGAAGGGCCGGCAGGCCTACATCAGAGACCGGCAGCTTGCCGAAGTGCTGCTCCAGTGGGGCATCTCGTCCACGGCGAACTCGAGCACCCTCTCGTTTGAGTTCTTGCCCAAAGACCTCGTCCCGGACTTTGTACGGGGCTACCTGGAGGGCAGCCGATCCACCCTCCCCTTTGGGGGGCACGCTGATGCGGTCCCCGCGCCGACCTCGGTGCGTTCGCTGTCGTTCGAAGGCAGTCACGCGCTGATCGCCGCGTTTGAGCAGGCGCTGCGCACGGCGTCAGGTATCCGACCGGTTCGCGTCAGGGCGCTCGGATCTACCGGACAAGCGAAGATCACGCTACCGCAGGCGGTGGCCCTCAAGATTCTCGCTTCCGCGTACGCGCACCCGCTCCGCGCCAGCCCACGCGCGGCCAAGTTCGTCGCCAGGTTCTCTGTGAACAGCCAGGGACCGCCGACACAGGTGTCCGGCCGTCGGGCGCGCGTGCTGGCGCGACCTTAGGACGCTCGGATACGTCCTGTTCGGCTTCGTGGAGTCTGGGAGAGGACCCGGCCTGAGATCACCCGGAGCCAGGCGCGGCACCACCTGACCGGAGGGCGGACCGAGAGCAGGGAGGCCGGTACCACGGCCTCCCTGTTGACTTGACGCGGCTGGGTGTCAGACTTTCCGTACGTTGGCGGCTTGGGGACCCTTCTGGCCCTGGGTGACGTCGTACTCGACCTTCTCGCCCTCGTTCAGTGTTCGGAAGCCATCAGCCTGAATCGCGCTGTGGTGCACGAACACGTCCTTTGAACCGTCGTCCGGGGTGATGAACCCGTAACCCTTCTCCGCGCTGAACCACTTGACTGTCCCTCGTGCCATCTCTTCACCGCCGCCTTCTCACTCGACTCCTCATGGCCCAACGATCGGCTACGAGGGTTTCTTTATGGTCTCGCGTTCCCGCGGGCTTGTCAACATCTGGGCGGGCGTCGCGACTACCGGGCCCGCGGCCTACTGCTCAACCGCCACCTGCGCGCCGGCGACCGCTCGCGCCACCACCCAATCGACGAGACCGGGCGCGAGATGATTGATCGTGATCATCGGCGCGTACACCCAGGGCAGCACACGCCGAGCGCGCGGCCGGTCGGCCATGTCCACGATGGCCCGCGCGACCCGGTCGGTCGTCGTTCGCAGCCACGGCAGTCCGGCTCCGCGCATCCGCACGCGTCTGGCCTTCGCGCCGAACTCGCTCCCGGCCGTGGGGCCGGGATACACGATGCAGACGTGAATGCCGCGGGACAGCAGCTCGCGGCGGAGGGCCTGGTTCAACCCGTCAAGACCAAACTTCGTCGCGTTGTAGATTGCCGTCGTCGGCGTTGCGATCTTCCCGGCGACCGAACACACGTTGATGATCACGCCGCGCCGCTGCCGCAACATGATCGGCAAGACCGCACGGATGAGCAGCATGGGCGCGAGCAGGTTCACCTGCACCTGGCCCAGGATGTCCTCGTCTGAGAGGCGCTCGTACCAATCGTAGCGGCCGAGTCCCGCGTTGTTGACCAGCACGTCAACTCCGCCGAACCGCGCGGCGGCCGCCTCGACCACGCGGGCGGCGTCCGCGGCGATGGTCAGGTCGGCAGGCACCACGAGGCTCTCGGGTAGCGTGGTCGCCAGGGCCTCAAGGCGGTCAACCCGGCGGGCCGCCAACACGACCCGGTCGCCGGCCTGGCCGAACGCGCGCGCGGCGGCCTCGCCGATCCCGCTGGATGCACCGGTCACGATGACTGTTCGATCACTCATGCCATCCTCTGCGCGCTCGTCTGCATCCGCACGCCGTGTTCGAGTGTTCGATGGCGTGAAGGGGATGCCTGCGGCCGGAGAGAAAGGACGGAGCCATGGCATCCGGCGGTGCGCTGCTGCGCAGTCGAGCATCGGGAGACGCCAGGTGACGGACGAGCAGTGACCGCGGTGACAGACGCCCATGACCGGTGAGCCGCTTCCGGACCACCTGCACGCGTACCTCGACAGCCTCGTGCCGCCGCGGCCCGCGGAACTTCGGGCGATGGAGGCCTACGCCCGCGAGCATCGCTTCCCGATCGTAGGGCCGGCGGCCGGACACCTGTGTTACTTGCTCGGCCGGCTCACCGGCGCGCGCCGGGTGTTCGAGTTGGGCTCGGGTTTCGGTTACTCGACCGCCTGGTTCGCCCGCGCCGTCCAGGAGAACGGCGGCGGCATCGTGTTCCACGTCGTATGGCACGAGGAACTGTCGCACCGCGCGCGCCGGCACCTGGATGCACTGGGTCTCGCCGACGTCGTCGAGTACCGGGTCGGCGAGGCCGTCGAGGTGCTGCGCGCGACCGACGGACCGTTCGACCTGATCTTCAACGACATCGAGAAGCACGGGTACCCGGCGTCGCTACCCGTCATCGGAGAGAAGCTGCGGCCGGGCGGGGTGCTGATTGTCGACAACGCCCTGTGGCATGGACGCGTCTTCGACCGCGACGACCGGTCGCCGACCACGAGCGGGGTCCGCGAGATCACACGCCGACTGACGACCGACCCCGGCTGGCTGACCAGCCTCGTGCCGGTCCGCGACGGGCTGCTGATCGCCTACAAGCGCTAACCGCCGTCAGGCGCTCACTCACCCGACGCCCGCGTCCCTTCGCGCTCAAGGCCCCAGGACACACCCTGCACAGGCGGCATCGCCTGCTCGTTGACGAGCAACCGAAACACATCGGGCCGGGCGTAGTGGCCGGTGACGTCGAAGTCGAACTTCCCCTCCACCACCCGCGCCAGCTCGAGATCCGCCGTCAGGATGCCTTCCTCGCCGAACAGCGGTCCGGCCACGTAGTCGCCCAGCGGCGCGATGATCGCGCTGCCGCCGCGCGACAGGACGTCCGGCGCCTCGGCCAGCTCGTCGGCCACCTCGAGATCCGCGGGGTACATATCCTTGGTCACGTACTGGCAGCACGACAGCACGAAACAGCGGCCCTCGCACGCAATGTGCCGCACCGTCGCCTGCCATGCATCGCGCGAGTCCGCGGTCGGTGCCACATACAGCTCCACGCCCTTGCCATACATGGCCATGCGCGCGAGCGGCATGTAGTTCTCCCAGCAGATGAGCCCGCCCAGGCGGCCGTACGGGGTCTCGAGCACCGGCAGCGTGCTCCCGTCGCCGCTGCCCCAGATGTAGCGCTCGGCCGCGGTCGGCATGAGCTTGCGGTGCTTGGCGAGCAGACGACCGTCCGGTCCGAAGTAGAGCAGGGTGCAGTACACCGTGCCCCGGCTGTAGGTCTGATCGCGCTCGATCACCCCGATGGCGACGTAGGCGCGTGCCCGCCGCGCCGCGGCGCCGATCGCCTCGGTCGCCGGCCCTGGCACGTCCACGGCGTTCGCCCAGTAGCGGGCCCAGGCTCGACGCCCGTCCGCGGTGCGTCCGCCGATTCGGGTCCCGAATCGGATGCCCCACGGGTAGGCGGGGATGAAAGCCTCGGGAAACACGATGAGGCTCGCGCCCAGTCCGGCGGCCTCGGCAATGAGCCGACCGGTCTTTGCGACCGTGGCCTCGCGGTCGAACAACACCGGCGCGGCCTGCACCACGGCGGCTCGAACTCGAGGTGACCGATCACCCATGGCCGGCTCCTTCGCGATCATCGTCGAGCGGGGCGGCCTTCGCGGTGATGCGCGGGCTCTCCTCCCCGATCCTCACCGGAGCGGGCTGGAACATCCGCAGCCGGCGGACCATGACGAACCCGATCAGCAAGGGCAGCCAGTAGGTCAGCCCCCTGAAGCTCAGGGCGATGGCCGCAGCCCGGGGTGCTGGCACGCCGACCGACGTCATGGCAAGCACCAACACGCTCTCGACAACGCCGACGCCCTCGGGCACCGGCGACACCTTCCAGAACAGGATGCCCATGGCGTAGACGGCGATGACGAGGCCGGACTCGGTTGGCTGCCTGAAGGCCGCGAACAGCGCGTAGAGACTCAACAGATCGAGGCCATGCCCGGCGATCGCGACCGCGAGGGTTCCCATGAGACGCTGTGGCCGCTCGCCGAGCGCCACCCCGGCCCGCGCGAACTCCTCGGCGTGCTGCTTCGCCCAGGCCGTATGGAGCGGCGCGGCGCGGCCGGACCACGTCATCACGTGATTGACGACACGCGCGAACGCGTCGAGCACGCGCTCCAGGGCGCGCGGCCTGGAGAGCCCCAGCACGAGCAACCCGGCGGCCGTGCCGGTCATGGCCACGAGTCCCGCGGCGCCGGCGATCTCGAACGGCTTCAAGTCGCGGCCGGCAAGGAGGTATGCGAAGCCGACGAGCATCCAGACCGTGAAGGCGGTGGAATCGACAATGCGCGCCAGCAGGGCGCCCGCGGCCGCTCGGGCGCCGGGCTGCCCGCGCCGGACCGCCTCGTCAACGAAGAGCGCCGACCCCGCCATCCCACCGCTGGGCGCAATCGTGTTGACGAAGAGGGAGGCCAGCAGGACCGTGAGCATCGCTACCGGCCTGACGCTGAGCCCCACCGTCAGGAAAGCAGACCGGTAGAGGAGCCCGACGGCCAGATAGTAGCAGACCTGCAGACCGGCGGCCGCGAGCACCCACTCCCACCGGCCGCGCAGCAAAGTCTCGCCGAGCCGCTCGAGTTCCGGGAGCCGGCTGAACACGGCCCACACGAACGCGGTGAGCAGGAACCACAGGATCCAGCGGCGGTACACGAGATGGGTGGGCCTAGTGCGGCTCGGTCCGCCTCGGCGCCGGCACCGAGGGCTGGTACGGCGCCGGGATATACTCGACGCCGGGCCGCCGCTGCCGCGCCTGGGGATATAGATCCATCAGGTGGTAGACCTCCACCGGCATCTCGTCGGTGACGCGCAGCCCCATGGCCCGGGCTTCGTCGTAGTTGATCGGGTAGTCGTGCGTCCAGCGGCCGTCGCTGAGCGCGCCGGCGATCTCGTCGGCCCGTTCCTCGGAGAAGTGCTCCAGCAGCAGTCCACGCACCGTGCTTCGCACCTGGGCGAGCGCCTTGCGCGCCACGTCGCCGAGGATCAATGTCTGGTCGTCGCGGTTGGGGTTCGGCTGCTCGAGCGCCTTGAGAATTGAGGCCGCCGGATAGTACCCGCCCTGCTGGCTGCCTAGTTGGGGATCGACCGGGCCGAGGACGGCGTCGGGATCCATAATGATCTGATCGGCCGCGAGCGCGATGAGCGTGCCGCCCGACATGGCATAGTGCGGCACGAGCACCGAGACGGTCCCCTTGTGCCGCTTCAGCGCGCAGGCGATCTGCTCAGACGCCAGCACCAGGCCGCCGGGCGTGTGCAGCACCAGGTCGATCGCCATCTCCGGCGGCGTCATCCGGATCGCACGCAGCACCTGCTCCGAGTCCTCGATGTCAATGTAGCGCGCGATCGGGATGCCGAGGAGGTTCATAGTCTCCTGCCGGTGGATCAGGGTGATCACGCGCGAGTTGCGCTTGCGCTCCAGAGTACGGATCATCGCGAGCCGCCGCGCCGCCAGCATCTGTCGCTGGAACAACGGGATGAACGCCTGGAGCAACAGCAGGATCCAGAGGACGCTAAGCCAATCCCCCATCGTCGGTCCCCTTCGCTATCCTTTGAGCGCGGCCGGCATGACGTGGCGCCACGCCGCCACCAGTCCTCCCGCAATCCGGTCCACTTCTTCCTCGGTGTGCGCCGCGGTCGTCGTGATCCGCAGCCGGCTGGTGCGGGGCGGCACCGCGGGCGACACGATCGGCAGCGCGAAGATGTCGCGGTCGTCGAGATACCGGGCGATGTGCATGGCGGCCTCGTCGTCACCGGTGATGACGGGGACGATGGGGGTCGGATCCTGCCGGACCGGCACGCCGCCGTCGCGCAGCACGGTCCGCAGCCGCGCCGACAGCGTCCTCAAGCGCTCCACGCGCTGAGGCTCGGCCTCCATGACGTCGAGCGCCGCGATGATGGCCGCCGCGCTCGCCGGTGGGAGCGCCGCCGAGAACACGAAGGCGCGCGACGCGTGTTTGAGGTACGTGATCAGGTCTCGCGATCCCGCGATGTAGCCGCCCGCCGACGGGATGCTCTTCGACAGGGAACTCATCTTGACATGTACGGCGCCGGTCAACCCAAAGTGCGCCTCGATGCCCTCGCCGCGGTACCCGAGCACCCCGAGGGAGTGCGACTCGTCCACCATGAGCCAGGCGCCTCGCCGCCGGCACAACTCGACCAACCGCGGCAAATCGATCAGATCGCCGTCCATGCTGAAGACGGCGTCGACCACAACCAGGACGCTACAACCGGACGGCGCCTCGCGAAGGGCGCGCTCGAACGCGGGAAGATCGTTGTGCGGCACCCGCACGAAACGCGCACCGGAGAGCAAACAGCCGTCCACGATGCTGGCGTGGTCGAGCTTGTCGCAGATCACGACGTCGTCCCTGCTGAGCAGCGCCGAGATCGCGGCCACGTTAGCCAGGTAGCCGCTCGAGTAGACCGCGACCGCCTCGGTGCCCGTGAACTCGGCGAGCCGGGCCTCGAGACGGTCGTGGAGGTCGGTGTTCCCGGCGAGCAGCCGGACACCGTGCGTGCCGGTGCCATAGCGCGCAAGCGCCGCCTGCGCCGCGTCGCGAATCGCGGGATGACCCAGCAGGCCCAGGTACGAGTACGATGACGCGAGCAGCATGCGGCGGCCGCGGATCGTGACGTACGCGCCGTCGAGCGCGTCCACGGGCTGCAGGTAGAAGTAGAGCCCGGCGGCCTGTACGGCGCTCGCCCGCTCCGCGTACTCTTTGATGCGCCGCTCGATTGCGCCCACGCAGCAGCCCCCAGATCACCAGCATTCCGGCAAGCGTCGGATTCTCCGCGGTGGGGCTGAATCCCCCCGCCGGGCAGGGTGGGCCAGGCGTTACGATCCGGTGACAATCAGCAGATACGTTACCAGCGAGCAGGAGACGGACGGGCGCAGGTCACAGACCTGCGGGCCCTGTCGCATCGCAAAAAGGGGGACGTGGATGAAGAAGGCATGGCTTCTCGTGGCTCTGGTGGCCGTGGTGCTGGCCCCGATGGCAGTCGCGACCGGGCAGGCGCGCACAGCGTGGTATGCGCCGCTCGGCGCCGAGGAAACCGTACCCCGGGTGAACTCTCGAGGCACCGGGTACGCGACGTTCGAACTGGCGCCCGCCGGGAACGCACTCCGGTACTACCTGGCGGTGGACAACATCCAGAACGTGCAGATGGCGCACATTCACATCGGTGCGGCGGGCGCCGCGGGTCCTGTGGCGGTGTGGCTCTACCCGCCCGCGCCGCCGGCGCGGTAGGTCTCGACCCTGATCTCGTCGTCGCGCACCTCGACCTCCGCCTCGTGGACTTCCGGGATGACGTCCACGAGCGCGAACGACGTGTGGCGTCGGTGGGCCGCGTCGAAGGG
>JAVKJV010000018.1:0-62902 GCA_031458775.1 Candidatus Fervidifonticultor quartus
CGTCTCCGCGCATCGTCGTCTACTCCATCGAAAGGTGGAATGGGTACACGGTGTTGATCCGACTGTAGCGGGCCTCACGCACTTTGTGAAGCCACAAGATGTAGAGCGTTTTTCAGCAGCCTGCTAGGAGCGAGAGATGGAGCGCTGGTGGGAACGAGTCTTCGACGAGGAGGAGCGCGCGGCCTATGCGACGATGCGCAAGGGCGCGGTGCTCCCGCGCGGTGAGCGGCCGGCGCTGCTCGTGATCGACGTGACGCGCGCGTTCTGCGGCGAGCGCGGGCAGACACTGGAAGACGCGCAGCGCGTCTGGCCCACGGCGTGCGGCCCGGTCGCCTGGGAGGCGATGCCGCACCTCGCGGCGCTGATCGACGCCGCCCGCGGCCATGGTGTGCCGGTCGTGTACACGACCGGGCAGCCCGGTGCGGACCGACTCTTCGGCGGCACGGTGAAGGGAGAAGACGGGCCGATGGGGTCGCCGATGGCCTGGCCGGGCGCGCAGCAAATCCCGGCCGAGATCGCGCCGCGTGACGGCGAGCTGGTGCTGGCCAAACCCAAGGCCAGCGCGTTCTTTGCGACGCCGCTCCTGGCCTACCTGCACCGCCTGGCCACTGACTCGCTCATCGTGTGTGGGACGACCACCTCGGGCTGCGTGCGCGCCACGGTGGTCGACGGCTTCTCGTGGGGCTATCCGGTCTTCGTGGTCGAGGAGGCCACGTTCGACCGCAGCCGGCTCTCGCACGCGGTCAACCTGTTCGAAATGCACGCCAAGTACGCCGACGTGATCACCGTCGCCGACGTCATGGAGTGGATGCGCCGATGCCGGACCGTCTCCCGGTCACCCATCTCGATCACATAAGCCTGCGCGTACCCGATCCCGACGCGGCCGCGGCCTACTACGCGCGGGTGATGGGGCTCGGGGAGACCGGCCGCGACGCCGCGACCGGCACGATCCACCTGACGAGTTTGCCATCTGGCCAGGCCGCGGTTCCGCCCCGCGAGATCGTGCTGTCGCGCGGCGACGTATCGCTCGACCACTTCGGCCTCGGCGTGCCCGATGACGCGGCCCTGGCACGCGCGGCCGAGATGTTGCGGCGCCGCGGGGTCGACGTCGAGGGGCCGCGCGGTTTCGAAGGGTTTCAGGGACCGTCGGTGCGGCTGCGCGACTGTGACGGCCACGTAGTCGAGCTGGTGGTCACGCCGCGCCGCGTTCCGCGGCCTGCGGTCAGCACGCCGTTCGACCTGGTCAAGCTGTCGCACGTGAACCTGCGCAGCGCCGACCCGAAGCGCGCGGCGCGCTGGTGGCAGGACGTGATGGATTTCCGGCTCTCCGACGAGATCCCCGAGACGTTCTACTGGCTGCGCTGCAACCCCGAGCACACGGTGGTGGCGTTCGTGCGCGGTGGTGCTGCCGGGCTGCACCACCTGGGCTACGAGATCGCGTCGTGGGACGAGATCCTGCGGTTGGGCGATCACTTCACCGCGAACGGCGCGCAGATCGAGTTCGGGCCCGGCCGTCACGGCCCAGGCCACACGATCTTCGTGTACTTCGTCGATCCGTGGGGGCTCCGCTGGGAGGCCCTGTGCGACATCGCCAGGATCGAGGATGACGCGACGTACGTGCCCGGCGTCTGGGATCCGGCTCGAGGCCGGCTGGGCGCAGTGAATCTGTGGGGCCCGAAGCCGCCGCAGTCGTTCATGTAGGCGCGGGCGCGCTGCACGATTCGGCGATATCGAGAGACCGCTGCCGTGACCACTGATCGGTTCGCCATCGTCGGACTCGGGGTCACCGAGGTGGGGCATCTTCCCGATCGGTCCGTGCTCATGCTCGAGGTCGAGGCCGCGCGTCTGGCCATCGAGGACGCCGGGCTCAGGGCCCAGGACGTCGGCGCGGCGATCCAGATGTGCAGCGATTCAGGCGGTGGCGTCCGGCCCCGGCATCATGATGCCTTCCCGCGGGTGCTGAACCTACCGGTCAACCTCTATATGGAGAACGTTGGGCGCGGTGGCGAGTACGCGGCCCAGGCGCTGATGATCGCGATGCAATTACTCCACATGGGCGTGGCGCGCCACGTCGTGTGCGCCGGTGCCCGCGACGACTGGAGTCGCAGCCGCGCGGCCCGGCAGCAGACGGGGTATCGCGGACAGGCCTATCTGCCCAAGGCGAACCAGATGGCGCCGCTGTTCGGCGGCAACGCCACAACGTATCACGCGCTGCTGGCCGCGCGCCACATGCACGAGTTCGGCACCACCAGCGAGCAGTTCGGCGCGGTAGCCGTGGCGCAGCGGCAGTGGGCGAACCGGAATCCCGCCGCGTACCTGCATGATCGTCCGCTCACGCTCGAGGAGCACCAGGCGTCGCCGCTTGTCGCCTGGCCCTATCATCTCTACGATGTCTGCCTGCAGAGCGACGGTGGTACAGCCTTCGTGGTCACGACCGCGGACCGGGCGCGCGACCTGCGCCGGCCACCGGTGTTCATCGCCGGCGTCGGGTTCGGCGAGCAGATGAGCGACCTCTGGTGGCAGAAGGCTAACTACACGACGCTCGCCGTACGCACGGCGCGTGACACCGCGTTGCGGCAGGCGGGCCTGACGCTCGACGAGATCGACGTGGCGCAGCTCTATGATTGCTTCACCGGCGAAGTGGTCCTCCAGCTCGAAGACTACGGATGGTGCGGCAAGGGCGACGGCGGGCCGTTCGTGGCCGCGATGCGTACCGCGCCCGGCGGCGCGATTCCGGTGAACACCGGCGGCGGCCTGCTGGCGTCGCATCACCTGGGCAACCTGACCGGTCTGGCCGAGGCGGTGCTCCAGCTGCGCGGCGACGGCGGCGCACGCCAGGTGCCGGGTGCTCGCACCGCGCTCGTCTCAGGTCATGGCGGTGAGGTGCTCTCGGGGCAAATCTGCGCGATTCACTCGACGGTGGTGCTGCGTGGCGTCCACTAGCGCACCGGGAGAGGCCATGAGGCGGCCCGATCTCGCACGGGAGCTGCGGGCGCCTCGGCCCAACCCCACGCCCGAGATGCGACCCTTCTGGGACGGCTTGGCGCGCGGCGAGCTGCTGCTGCTGCGCTGCCGCATCTGCGGGGCCTGGCGGTGGCCGGTTGCCGGCTGCCGTGAGCACCCCAACGAGCCGTATCTCGGCAATCTGGTGTGGACCCGCGCCAGAGGCCTGGGCCGCGTGCTCGTCTACTCGGTGCAGCACCTGCCGATCGTTCCCGCCTTCGCCGTGCCGTACGTCTACGCGATCGTGGAACTGGACGAGGGACCGGTGATGCCGACCAACCTGGTCTGCGCGCCGGAGGACGCGCGCGTGGGCTTGCGCGTGCGCATGGTCGTCAAGACGGTCGGCGACGCCGACGGCGGACCTGCGCACATCCCGGTCTTCGAGCCGGCGGACGGGACACCATGAGCGGGCTGCTCGACGGCGTGCGCATCCTGGACTTCAGCCATGTGGTGACCGGACCATTTGCGACCGGGCTGCTCGCGGACTATGGCGCCGACGTCATCAAGATCGAGAGTGCGACGGCCGTGGAGCCCGGTCGCCGGCTTGGACCCTTCGCGCCGGGCGCGCCCCGTGAACCGGATGGCAGCGCGCTGTTCGCCGCGCTCAACCGCAACAAGCGGTCGGTCGCGCTCAATCTGAAGCATCCCCGCGGGACTGAGATCGCGCTCGCGCTGGCCGACCGGTGCGATGTGCTGGTCGAGAACTTCAGCGTCGGTACGATGGGTCGCCTCGGCCTGGGCCACGAGCGGGTACTCGCTCGCAACCCCCGGCTCGTGTACCTCAGCATGTCGGGTCTCGGCGCGACCGGTCCCCGGGCCGGGTGGGTGAGCTTCAACGTGGTGATCCAGGCACTGTCCGGGCTCATGCTCGCCACCGGCCGTCCCGGTGACCCGCCGGTCGGCATCTCGAACTCCTGGGCGGACTTCGTCGCCGGGTTGCACGGCGCCGCGCTCATTGCCGCGGCCCTCGAGCGCCGCGACCGCGACGGCCACGGGTGCTGGATCGATCTGAGCCAGTACGAGGCCAACGTGCTGCCGATCGGTCATCTCGTCCTGGAATCGGTGGAGCGTGGATACGCCAGCCCACGACCCGGCAACCGCTCGGTGTTCGCGGCGCCCCAGGGGTGCTATCCCTGCGCGGGCGATGACGCCTGGTGCGCGGTCAGCGTCACCGACGATACGGCCTGGACCGCGCTGGTCGCGCTGATTGGCGACGCCGCGCTCGCCGTGCCCGCGTACCGCACGCTCGCAGGACGGCAGGCGCACGCCGACGAGATCGACGCGGTGATCGAACGCTGGACGAGATCGCGGCCCGCATCCGACGTGGAGGCCGCGCTGCGGCGCGCCGGTGTGCCCGCGGCCGCCGTGCGCACGAACGTCGAGGCGCTCGCTGAGTTGCCACGGTTCGTGCCGTCGCACAGCACGATGACCCACCCGGTCGTCGGAGAGATTCCGGTGCCGCCGAATCCCCTCCACCCGGAACGTGCGGCCCGACGCGCGCACCGCGCTGGGCCGCGTCTCGGCGAGCACACCGCGAGCGTGCTGGCCGAGATCCTGGGCATGAGTGCTGAGACCGTCGATCAATTGGCCGCCGACGGAGTGCTGACGTGAACGACCCGGCGCAGACCGCGGACCGCGGGGCTGCCATGGCCGAGTTGCCCGGCGATCTGCGGACGTGGATCGGCCGCGAGCACGGCCCGGTGCGCGCTCCCGGGCCGATCGAGTGGAGCGACGTGCGGCGTTACGTGAATGCCACCGGCGACCGCAACCCCCTGTGGGGCGCGGCCGATCTCGAGGCCAATCCCTCGCGGATCGGCGCGCTCGCGCCGCCCGGCATGATCCTGGACGTGTTGCGACCCGAGGCGGGCGGTGATCAGGTCACGGAGACCGGCGCCCGGCCGTTTCCCGGCATCGGCGGCCTGTCCGCGACGATCGAGGTGCCGGGCGAGGTGGCGCGGCTGAACGCCGGTACCGAGGTCGAGTGGCTGCGGCCGCTGCGCATCGGCGACTGGATCGCCGTGACCTTCCGGATCACCGGCATCGAGATGCGCACGACCGCAGACGGGCCGGCGGTCTTCATTGTCGAAGAGCGGCGCTACGTTGACCAGCGGGGTGAGCCGGTCGCGGTCGCGCGGCAGACCACGGTGCGCCGTCTGTCCGGTCCCCGCTCCGGAGCCTCGTGATCGGGAGCCGGTGCAGGTGAGCGTCGAGTGACGATGACGCGGGTGCTCGATCTGACCGACGACACCATGGTCTACGCCGGCCGCCTGCTGGCCGACCTGGGGTGCCGGGTCACGCGCGTCGTGCTGCCGGACGCGCGCAGTGCCGGCGGCGACGCGGGCCACGCTGGGCGGCCTGGCGCGGTGTCACGATACTTCACCGCCGGCGTCGATACCGTCCGCGTGGACACGCGGCGCGGCGACGCCCACCGCGTCCTGCTGGACCTGTGCGCATCCGCCGACGTGCTGATCGAGGGTCTCGCGCCCCGCGTCGCCGACCCCGCAGGGCTCCGGGACGCGGCACGCCGGGTCGCGCCGCGCCTGACCTGGGTTGCTGTCCGGGAGTTCGCCCGCGGGGTCGATGACCCGGCACCTGGCTCCGGCATCCTGCGCTACGCGCGCAGCGGGCTGATGTCGATCACCGGTGACCCGTCCGGGCCGCCGCTTGTGGCCGGCGGCGAGATGCCCGACGCGATCGTCGCAGCGTACGCGGCGCTCGCGGCGCTCCTCGGCGCGCGCGATGCGCGCGCCCGCGGCGAAGGCCGGGTGATCTGGGTGAGCGCGCACGAAGCGCTCGCGTCGTTTGCGAGTCAGGGACTTCTGGAAGCCGCGCTGACCGATCGCGTCGTGCGCCGGGCCGGCGGCCGCCACGCACACATCGCCATGGCGGGAGCGTTGCCCTGCCGCGACGGCTGGGTGGTGATCTCGGCGAACGAGCGCGGCATGTGGCGCGCCCTGGTCGAGACGATTGGCGATGCGCGGCTCCGCGATCCGGCACTCGACGATGAACGGGAGCGCATGCGGCGGCAGGCCGACATCTTCGCCATGGTCGCCGAGTGGACCGCGCGGTTCGGCAAGGATGAACTGTGCGACCTGCTTCAGGCGCGGCTGATTCCGGTCGCGCCGGTCCACGCCCCGCTCGACGTCGCGCGCGATCCCCATCTGGCCGCGCGGCGGTTCTTTGGGGATGGTGACCGCGGCGGTCTGGCCCGGCTGACCCCGCCGTGGCGCTCGCCACAGGACGAGTTCACCGCAGGCCGGGCGCTGCCCGCGCTGCGCGCCGGTCCGTTCACGCTCACGGACTTCGTCCGGTGGGCAGGCTATCAGGAGAACTGGCTTCGCATTCACTACGACGAGACGCACGCGGTCGGCCGTGCGCGTCTCGCCGGCCCGGTGCAGAGCGGCAATCACAGAACCGCGCTGCTCCTGCGGATGCTGACCGACTGGCTGGGCTCCCGCGGGCACGTGCGCCGGCTCAGCGTGCGGCACGTCGCGCCGGTGCACGTTGGGGATGCGATCACGTGCGACGGCCGCATTGTCGCGACCGCGCCGGGCGCCAATGGCGGACTCATCGTGGATCTCGCGCTGCGGGCCAGGCTCGACGACGGCCGCATCGCGAGTGAGGGAACAGGGGTTGTGGAGGTGACGACATGAGAGGCATGAGGAAATACTCAATGTCGCGGGGCGTTGTGGTCGCCATCCTGGGCGTGGCGATCCTTGCCCTGGCCCTGCCACCGGCCGCCGGTGCTCCGGCGCAGTTCACCACGGTCCGCGTGGCATTTCGTCCCCTGCAGACATGGGGGCCGCTGTTCATCGCCGAGAAGGAAGGATTCTTTGCCCGGCAGGGCATCAAGATCGAGTGGGTCCAACAGCGCGGCGGCGGTGAAGCCATGGTGCCGCTGCTGGCCGGGCAGCTGCAGGTCGGGCCCGAGGCCGCGTCGGCCGCGTTCTTCAACGCGGCGGCGCGGGGCGAGATGGTGCGGATCGTCGCAGACAAGGGCTACGTCGCGCCCGGGAGCCACGTGTGGTCGTCGCTGGTCGTGCGCAAGGACCTGGCCGGCAGCGCGATCAAGACCCCGGCCGACCTCAAAGGCCGGCGCATCGCACTCAACGCGCTCGGCAGTACCGCCCACTACACGCTGACCCGGATTCTGGCGAAGGGCGGGCTCAAGATCGAGGACGTCGATCTCCACCGGCTGCCGACCGAGTCGGCCGTCGTGGCCCTGCGCAGCCGCGCGGTGGACGCCATCATGGTGCCCGAGCCGTGGATCAGCCACGCCGAGGAGCAGGGATTCGGCGTCCTGTTCGCCGCGTCGGGCGACTACATTCCCAATGAGCAGGTCGGGTTTCTGTTCTTCGGGCCGGACTTTCTCCGGCGCGACCGGGCGCTCGGTCAGCGGTTCATGGTGGCGTACGTCGAGGGCCTGCGCCAGTACGTACGCGGGATGACGCCGCGCAATCTGGAGATCGTCTCCGAGTACACGCAGTTGCCGACGGAGACGATCCGCAAGGGCGGGTGGATCTCGATGTTCGCCGACGGGCACGTCGAGGTGAACTTGCTGCGGCGGTTCCAGGACTGGCTGTACGAGATCGGCATGATCGGTGTGCGCAACCCGATCCAGAACATCATCGACAGCACGTTCATCGAGTACGCGGCCAGCCAGTTGAGCCCGCGCTTGTGAAGCTCGCGCACCTCACGACCTCGGACATCAGCCTGGCGCTGCTGCTGGGTCACCAGATCCATGCCTATCGCGAGGCGGGGTTCGAGGTGACCGGGATCAGCGCACCCGGGCCGTGGGCCGAGGCGCTCGTGAAGGCCGGTGTGGCGCACGTCCCGCTGCCGAGCCTCAGCCGTGCCTGGACGCCGGGCAGCGACTTGCGCGCGTTTGCGGCGCTCGTCCGGCTCTTTCGCGCGCACCGGTTCGACATCGTGCACACGCACAATCCGAAGACCGGCGTCTTTGGCCGCATCGCCGCGCGCGTGGCCGGCGTGCCGGTGGTGGTCAATACCGTGCACGGCCTGTACGGAATCGACGGCGGCCGCGCGCGCCGGGCCCTCTTCCTGGGACTGGAGCGTTTGGCCGCCGCGTGCTCGGACTTCGAGTTCTGTCAGAGCGCCGAAGACCTGGACCTGCTGCGGCGGCTGCGGATTGTGCGGCCGGAGCGCTCGCAGTTCATCGGCAACGGGGTCGACCTGGGGCGGTTCGACCCTGACACCGTCGACCGTGCCGGAGCGCGGGCCGTTTTAGGGATCGGCGAGGATGAGGTGGTCGTCGGCACGGTGGGCCGCCTTGTGTGGGAGAAGGGCTATCGCGAGTTCTTCGCCGCCGCCGAGGCCGTGCGGCGCGCGCGGCCCGACGTGCGGTTCGTCGTCGTCGGGCCCCACGACGACACGAAGGAGGACGTCGTGCCGCGAACGGTCACCGACGACCTGGAACGTCGAGGCGTCGTCCGGTTCTTCGGCCTGCGCGACGACATGCCGGCGCTCTACCGCGCGATGGACATCTTCGCGCTCGCGTCGTACCGCGAAGGATTCCCGAGGTCCGCGGTCGAGGCGGCGGCCATGGGCCTGCCGATGGTCCTCACGGACATCCGCGGATGTCGCGAGGTCGTGGACGACGGTCGCAACGGGTTTCTCGTGCCGGCGCGGGACGCCCGCGCGCTCGCGGCGGCCATCCTGCGGCTGGCCGGCGACGCCGCGTTGCGGCGTCGCTTTGGCGACGCCAACCGCGAGCGCGCGGTGGCGCAGTTCGACGAACGCCGTATCATCGGGCAGGTCCTGCAAGTCTATCACCGCCTGCTGGCGGAGAGGAGCCGCACACCAGCCGATGATTTCGATCAGGCGCGCGACGCAGGCCGATAGCGACGCGATCGCGACGATGCACCGGGAGCAGATCCCCTGGGGGCTCTTGACGGATCTGGGGCCGCGGTTCGTCGAGGCCTTCTATAGGACGCTCCTGTCGTCACCAGTCGGGTTCGTATTCGTGGCTGAGGACGACGCTGGGCCCGTCGGGTTCGCGTCCGGTGTAGTGCACTGGCGGCGCTTCTATCGCGCATTCTTTGCCGGCAACTGGCGGCTGGCCGCTGGCGTCGTCCTACGGCGGGTGCTCGACGTCCGGCGGTGGCGGCGCCTCGCTGAGACGTCGCGGTACGCCACCGCCGGCGACCTGCCTGGGTCCGAGTTGCTCTCGATCGCGGTGCGGCCGAGGGCACGCGGCACCGGCACGGCCGATGCCCTTGTGCGACACGTGCTCGATGAGTTCTCGCGCCGCGGGGTTACACAGGTGCGAGTGACCACGGCGTTGTCGAACGAGGCCGCGGCGCGCGTCTACGAGCGCTCCGGGTTTCGCCTGCTGGGTGACGCCGAGATCCATCCCGGCGAGATCGCGCGCGTGTACGTGATCGCGCTGCAACCCGACAGCCGCGCTGGCTGACCGCACACACGGCCCGTGGGCTAGCCCGCTCGGGTCGATGCGCTGGCCGCATGACGAAAGAGGGAGCACATGCGACTCATCTGTCGTGACGTGACCAAGACCTATCTTGCCCCCCAGGGCAACGTGCTGGCCCTCGATCGGATTTCGTTCTCGACCTCCGAAGCCGAGTTCGTATGCCTCGTCGGGCCGAGCGGGTGTGGGAAGACCACCCTCCTCAAGATCATCGCCGGCCTGGTGCGGCCGACCGGCGGCGAGGTGCGCTACGAGGGACCGCGCACCGGCGCGCCGCTGAATGCCATGGTGTTTCAGGAAGACAGCATCTTCCCCTGGATGTCCGTGCTCGACAACGTGGCGTTTCCCCTCGAGATCCGTGGGATGCCGCTGGCCGAGCGACGGCAGATCGCCCGAGAGTTCGTCGACCGGGTCGGCCTGACCCGATTCGCGGGACACCTGCCCGGACAGCTCTCGACGGGCATGCGGCAGCGGGTCGGCATCGCCCGCGCGTTCGCCTGCAACCCGCAGGTCCTGCTGATGGATGAGCCGTTCGCGGCGCTCGACGCGCAGATGAAGGCCATCCTCCAGGAGGAGTTGCTCGCGTTGTGGTCGGCGCACGCGCGGACCATCGTGTACGTCACGCACGACATCGACGAGGCCATCTTCATGGCCGACCGCGTGCTGGTCCTGAGCACGCAGCCCGGCCGGATCGTCGCCGAAGTCCCGGTGCCGTTCGCGCGGCCGCGCCGCCCTGCGCTCCGCGGGCATGCCGAGTTTCTGACCCTGCGCGAGCATCTCTGGAGCCTGGTGCGCGGCGAGGTCATGAAGGTGCTGGGAGGTGCGGCATGAGCCAACCCGTCGCCGTCCAGGTCCCGGATGCCGTCGATCAACCGGCCGCGGCTCCACCGCGCGTGGTCGCGCCCGTCCGCGCGCGGCGCGCGTGGGTCAACGTCGCGCTCTCCGCCGTCTCGCCGGTTGCCTTCCTGACCTTGTGGGAGGCCGCGTCACGGCTGGGGTGGCTCAACGCCCTGTTCTTCCCCGCCCCCACCGTCATCCTCGCGACCATGGGCCAGATGCTCGCCTCGGGCGAGCTCTGGCGGCACCTCGAGGTGAGCCTGCGGCGTGTCGGGTACGGTTTCTTGGTCGGCGCGACGCCGGCGGTCGTGCTCGGGCTCGCGATGGGCTGGTCGGGCAAGGTCCGGGTCATCGTCGAGCCGCTGATCTCGGCCACGCTGCCGATCCCGAAGCTCGTGATCCTGCCCATCATCATGTTGATCTTCGGCATCGGCGAAGCGTCCAAGATCGTCATCGTAGCCGTCGGCGCTTTCTATCCGGCGCTGATCAACTCCGCGGCGGGCGTCACGGGGATCCGGCCCGTGTACTTCGAGGTCGCGCGGAACTTCGGCGCGACCCGCTGGCAGAAGTTCCGCCGGCTGATCGTGCCCGGCAGCCTGCCCATGGTATTCGTCGGGCTGCGGCTCGCGTTCGGCATGGCGCTGCTTATGGTCGTCGCGTCGGAGTTCGTCTCGGCGCGAACCGGCGTCGGCGCCATGATCTGGCTGGCCTGGGAGACGCTGCGCACCGACAAACTCTACGCCGGGATCGCCGCCTGGGCGACCGTGGGCATCGTCTCGTCGGCTGTGTTGATGTGGGCGCAGCGTCTGATCATCCGGTGGCGCTGACCGCGGAATGGACCCAGCGGTCGGCACACGGAACGCTGCGCGCGTAGCGGGCGTCGACATGCGCCGGGCGCTTGATGTGGCGGTCGCCGCGGTCTTGCTCGGAGCGACGGCTCCGCTGTTAGGAATCATTGCAGCTTGCAACTGGCTGGCGATTCGCCGGGTGTTCTTCACGCAGACGCGCGTGGGCCGGGGGCTCGTGCCGTTCTCGATCGTCAAGTTCCAGACCATGATTGACGGCGCCCAGCACGGCGGCACCGTGACCGCGCGGGGCGACCCGCGGGTCACGCCGTTGGGACGCCTGCTGCGCGCCACGAAGCTCGACGAGCTGCCGCAGTTGCTCAACGTGCTGCGAGGCGAGATGAGCCTCGTGGGGCCGCGGCCGCTGACGCCGAACGAGGTCGCGGCGATTCCCGCGGCGCTCGCCAGCCGCCTCTATGCCGTCGCGCCGGGGATGACCGGGATCGCGTCGCTGGCGTTCATCGATGAGGAGCGTGTGCTGGCGGACGCGGCCGACCCGCAAGCCGCGTACTTCGAGGCCGTGCTCCCGCGCAAGGTGGCCCTGGAGCTCGCATACGCCGGCCGGCGCACGTGGGTCACCGACCTCGTCATCATCATCCTGACACCGGTGGTCGGGTTCTCCGAAGGCCTTCGCCGGGCGGCCCTGCGCTGGCTGGTGCCCGATGCTGAGCGCTGAGCGGGTACCGGTGCTCATCAGGGCGAGGCGCCGCGTGCTGGCCCGCGTCGATCTGCGGGCGTTTGCGCTGAACCTCACACAGCCGCTGCCGGTCGTTGTGCCCAGGCTGGCGGTTGACATTCGCCGAGCGTTGCCCGGGGATCTGCTCGCGAGCGACGCGGCGATGCCGTCCGTTCGCCGCGTGCTCGAGGAATCCGGTCGGGGCGGCGACCCGGAGGCGGCCCTGGAGCGGGCGCTGGCAGATAGCCACCTGTGCTTTGTCGCAGAGCACGCCGGGACGATCGTGCACGTTCGGTGGGCAAACCTGCGGAGCGCGTCGATCCCGCGTCTGGGCGTGTGGGCGACCCTGCGCACCGGCGAGGCCTGTGGGTTCGCGGCCTACACCGTGCCTTCGGTCCGCGGCCACGGCCTCCACGCAGCGGTGCTCGCGGCGATGGCGGAGCACCTGCAGGCGCGCGGCACGCGCACGCTCTACTTCTGGGTGATGTCCGGCAACACCGCGTCCCTGCGCACCATGGCCCGCGTCGGCGCCCGCGAGATCGTCCGTGTGATCCAGTGGGTGTGGCGATTGGGGCGCGAGGTCCTGCTGTTCGCCGACGTGCTCGTGGCCCCGAACGCTCCCGCCGGGCATGTCTTGAGTCCAGACCGGCTGGGTCTTCGGCCGCCGGTCATCGCCGTGCGCTGGCGCCACAGGTCTCGGTGGTTCGGCCCGCTTCCGGCACTCGACAGCGTGCGAAAGGACGTGTGAGATGACCATTCCATTGTCCAAACCCGATATCACCGACGCCGAGATCCACGAGGTCCTCGCCGTCTTGCGCACCCCGCGGTTGTCGATCGGCCCGAAGGTCGAGGAGTTCGAGGCGGCGATCGCCGCGTTCCAGGGCAACCGACACGCGATCGCGGTGAGCAGCGGCACCACCGGCTTGCACCTTGCGGTGCGGGCCTTGGGCTTCGGCGAGGGGGTCGAGGTGCTCACGACGCCGTTTACGTTTGTCGCGACCACCAATGTCCTGCTGCTGGAGCGGGCGCATCCCGTCTTTGTCGACGTGGACCCGGTGACCATGAACCTCGAACCAGCGACGGTGGGGGCCTTCATCGAACAGGAGTACCGATGGACGGGCGAGCGCCTGGTCAACCGCACGACGGGCCGGCCCCTGGCCGGTCTGCTGCCGGTCGCCGTGTTCGGGCATCCCATCGACATGGACGGCTTCCTGGACCTGGCACGCCGCTATCGGCTGCGCATCCTGCACGACACGTGCGAAGCCCTCGGCTCCGAGTATCACTCCGCCGCGCAGGGACGATGGGTGAAGGAAGGTGCGCTGGCCGAGGTGTCCATCTTCGCGTTCTACCCGAACAAGCAGATTACGACGGCCGAGGGAGGGGTGATCGTCACCGACGACGCGCGGATTGCCGCATACTGCCGCGCGGCGCGCAACCAGGGCCGTGGCGAGGGCAGCGACTGGCTCCAGCACGACGTCATGGGGTTCAACTATCGTATGGACGAACTGTCGGCCGCGCTCGGTGTCGCGCAGATGCGGCGTATCGACACATTGATGGCCAAACGCGCGCGGGTCGCGGCCTGGTATGGAGAAGCGCTGCGTGGCGTCCCTGAGCTGACTCTCCCGCAGGCGCTGTCCTGGGCCAGGGTGAACTGGTTCGTCTACGTGGTGCGCGTCGCCCCCTACGTGGACCGGGACCGCGTGATCGCGCACCTGGCCGCCCGCGGCATTCCCGGCAAGCCATACTTCCCGCCGGTGCACCTGCAACCGTATTTCCGCAGCATCGCCGGCGATGTCGGACCATTCCCGGTCGCCGAGGACGCCGGACGGCGCGCCATCGCGCTGCCGTTCTTCAATGACCTGACCCAGGACGAGATCGCGCGGGTCGCCGACGCGCTCATAGAGGGAGTGAAGACGCATGTCACGGTTCATCGTTAGACCCACGCCGCAGTTGCGGGCGGCGATCTTCCTGGCGGGCGACCTGGTGGTCTGGACGACCACCCTGATCGCGGCATTCCTCATCCGCTTCGACGGCGCGATTCCGCCCCGGTATGTGGCGGACATCCCCTACCTGTTCCTCGTGTTCATTCCGCTCAAGCTGCTGTGGCATTGGACCTTCCGTGCCTACTCGATGGCATGGCGCACGGTCGGGCTCTCGGAGCTGATCCGCCTGTTCAAGGCCTCGGGCGCCAGCACGCTCACGATCGCGGCCGCGGTCTTCCTGCTGCGCGCGTTCGATCAGTTCGATTCGTTCCCGCGCTCGGTACTCATCATTGATTTCGCGCTGTCGTTCGGCGGCGTCTGCCTGATCCGGGTGGGGCGTCGTATCTTCCAGATGTACAGCGATGCGTTTCGCTCGCGGACGTCGGAAACGGCGCGGCGGCTCCTGGTGGTCGGTGCCGGCGCCGCCGGGTCGCGGCTGATGCACGCCATGCTGGAGTCGCCGCAGAACGGCTACCAGCCGGTCGGCTTCATCGACGACGATCCGGCCAAGCGCGGCACCTACATCCACGGGTTGCGCGTGCTGGGCGACCGCACCATGATTCCAGACATCGTCAAGCGGCTCAACGTCGAGGAGGTCCTGATCGCCATCCCGTCGGCGCCCTCGCGCGACATCCGTGACATCGTGGCCTGGGTCCGGCGGGCCGGCGTCCAGCGCATGCGGATCCTGCCGGGTGTGCACGAGTTGCTCAGCGGCAGGGCCTCACTCAAGGACATCCGGCAGGTGCAGATCGCCGACCTGCTCGGCCGGCCGCCCGTCGCGATCGCCACCGATGCCATCGCCGAGCGCCTGGCCGGCAGTCGCGTGCTGGTGACCGGCGGCGCGGGGTCGATTGGTTCGGAGCTCGTGCGGCAGATCGCACGGCTGGCCAAGTGCGAGATTGTGGCACTCGACGTCAACGAGAGCGGCCTCTTCGAGCTCGATGAGGAAATCCGCCGGCACTTCCCCGGCGCGTCGCTGCGGACACTGGTCGCCGACATCCGCGACGGCGCGAAGATGGACTGGGTGATGAGTTCGGTGCTGCCGCGCACCGTCTACCATGCCGCGGCCTACAAGCACGTGCCGATGATGGAGCGCGACGTGGACGAGGCGGTCAAGACCAACGTGCTGGGGACGATGGTCCTGGCCGAGCGGGCGGTCCGCCACGGCGTCGAGGAGTTCGTCCTGATCTCGACCGACAAAGCGGTCAAGCCCTCCAGCGTGATGGGTGCGTCGAAGCGGGTGGCGGAGATGGTCACCCACATGCTGAGCCACCGCGGCCGCACCCGGTTCCTGTCGGTACGGTTCGGCAACGTGCTGGGCAGCCGGGGCAGCCTCATTCCGATCATTCAGGAGCAGATCCGTAACGGCGGGCCGGTGACGCTGACGCACCCCGACATGACGCGGTTCTTCATGAGCCCGGCCGAAGCGGTGCTGCTCGTACTTCAGGCGTCACTGTCGCAGAAGCCCTACGGCCTCTACATCCTCGACATGGGCGAGCCGGTCCGCATCGCAGACCTGGCGGCGGAGGTCATCCGGCTGTCCGGCCTGGAGCCCGACATCGATATCCCGATCGTGTACACCGGCATCCGTCCCGGCGAGAAGCTGCGCGAGGAACTGGCGACGCCGACCGAGAGCATGGTGCCCTCCGAGTACCCGGGCATCTTCGAGGTCACGGACGAGCGCGAGCCCGACGAGGTTATGTTGCGGTTGGCGCTTCAGCAACTCGAGCATCTGGTCGCGCAGCGCGACGAGGCCGGCATCCGCACCATTCTCCGGCGTCTGGCGAACGACGACGCCGGCCTGCTCGCCCTGCCCCCGGAGCGGGACCCGTGGCGCTCGTCGCAGGGTGACCCGGCCTCCGGGGAGTCGAAGATCCTGTAGGGATGGTGCGCTGGCTGGCGCTGGCGGCGGCCGTCCTCCTGGCCGCCGGCGGTGTGTTCCGGGACGCCGCGCTTCAGGCCGTCGGTGACTTCCTGGTCGTGAACGACCCGCTCGAGCAGGCGGATGCGGTGATCGCGATCAGCGGGAACGGCCCCGAACGGCTGACCACGGCCGTCGCGCTGCTGCGCGACGGCTTCGCGCGGGTGCTGATCATCAGCGGCGGGCCGTATGTGCTCGGCCGGCGGCCGCGCAACTCGGCCGAGGTCATGCGGGATGAGGTGCTCGCGGCCGGCGTGCCGGCCGCGCAGGTGCTGATGGACGACCGGGCCACCAGCACCTATGACAATGCCGTGGGCGCGGCGGCTCTCATGCGGACGCACGGTCTCAGAACCGCGTTCCTGGTGACGTCGCCGTACCACACCCGCCGCGCGGCGGTGATCTTCCGCCGGGTGTTCCACGCCGACGGGCTGCGTGTGCGGGTGCGGGCATCCGAGGAGAGTTTCTTCGACGTCCGGCGCTGGTGGGAGCGTCCGCGAGACCGTCGTCTGGTGTATCGAGAGTATCTCAAGCTCCTGGCAGCAACAGGAGGCGCGCGATGACTCAGCACAGATCGGATCGGTATCAGGAAGGACCGCGGGTGCGCATGCGTCCGCGCGCGGTGCCGCGCGCCGACGCCGACGCGCGCGCCGCCGCGTCGATGCGCGCGGTGCTCCGCGAGGCAGAAAGCCGGTTTCTCGCGCTGCAGACGACGGCCACGGAGAGCGCACCGGCGGTGGTGCTGTCGGCCTACCTCAACATCTTGCGTGACCTGGGATCAGTGGCCGAGCGCTTGCATGAAGCCTCTACGCGGCGCGACGTATCGTTCCTCTACGACCGGAGGCTGTCGTTTCTCAACGAGCACTGTCGCTGGCTGGCCCGGCGGGTGAGCGCGGAGTTCCTGCTGATCCTCCAGGTGCACCTGGAGCAGGACCTCCGGGACACGATCAGCCCAGAGGCCTACCAGAAGTTCCTGCGACTCGAGGAGGTCGAGGACGCGGCGATGGAGGTCGAGGGCCTGAGCGACAAGGACTTGATGGGGAAGTTGAGAATTGGAACACTATTCAGCGAGGTGCTCGAACAGGTTGACCTTGACCACATGCGCGCCAAGCCGCGCCACCAGCCGCACACACCCCTGTCGATGGGCGAGATGTTGAACGGCGAATGACGTCTGGCTGCAACACCGTGGCCTGATCTATGCCCCCGATTACCGTCCTGCACGTCATCGACAGCCTGCGGACCGGCGGCGCCGAGCAGCAGCTGGCGCTGAACATGCGGCACACCGATACCGGACAGTTCCGGCATGTGGTGTGCTCGCTGAGCCGAGAGGCGCGATTCACCAGCGCCCTGCGCGAGTCGGGCATCCCCGTCGTTTCGCTGAACCTCGCGCCGCAGCACGACTACGTGCGGGGCATCGCGCGGTTGCGGCAGGTCGTCCGCGAGCGACGGCCGGATATCCTTCACGTCACGCTGTTCCGAGCGTCGCTCATCGGCCGCGCGGTCGGCCGGCTGGCCGGCCTGCCCGTGCTGACGTCGCTCGTCAGCCCGACCTATGCGCCGGAGTGGCGCATTGACGATCCCCACCTGCACGGGCCCGGGGTCCGCATCGTCTATTACGTTGACCGCTTCACCGCGCGGGCGTGGGGCACGTGGTTCCTCGCGATCAGTGAGGCCGTGAAGACCTCGGCGGTGCGGCAACTGGGCATACCGGCCGAGCGTATCACGGTGATCCCCCGAGGGCTGTCGTTCGACGGCCAGCGACCGGTCCCGGAGTCCGATCTGACCGAGGCGCGGGCGTTCCTCGGAAGCGGCGACCGCTACCCGGTCATCCTCTCGGTGGGGCGGTTGGTGCCGCAGAAAGGGCAACGGTACGCGATCGCCGCGATGACGCGCGTCGTCGCGGCGTACCCTCGCGCTCGTCTCGTAATTGTCGGCGACGGGTGGATGCGCAACGATCTGCAGGCCAGCATCGACGCGCTGGGGCTCGGGGATCACGTCGTGCTGGCCGGGGAGCGCCGGGACGTTGACCGCTTGCTCCAGGCCGCCGACCTGTTCGTCTTTCCCTCGTTATCAGAGGGGTTCGGCGTGGCGCTGCTCGAGGCGCTGGCTGCCGGCCGCGCGGCGGTGGTGAGCCGCATCCCGGCACTGGTCGAGGTGACCGATCACGGCCGCGTCGCAGTCCTCACCGAGCCGCGATCCCCCGAGGCGATCGCCGAGGGCCTGCTACGACTGGCAGCCGATCGCGATGAGGCTGCGCGATTGGGTGCCGCGGCCGCGGCCTGGGCGCGCGAGCGCTATGACATCAAGGTGAGCATGCAGACACTCGAGGCGCTGTACCGCACGCTCGCCGCGCGCGCGGCTTAGCGGCCCGGGCCCCTGGGCGTCGGCGTGTAGGCGACCGCGAGCGAAGGCGGCGACTGGGGGTGACCGCCCGATTCCCGCGAGCGGAGTCCGAACAGGCTCATGCCGGTCGCCAGCAGCGTGCGTTCGGCCGCGGCCGGGGGCCGGCCCGTTGTGAAGAACTGCACCAGCGCGTCGGCCAGATAGCCGAAGTGGTCGTACGGCGCACCGCCGAGCACGAGCCCGCCCAGGTAGAGCGGTCCGGTGTCGTAGCGCGCGCCCAACAGAAACTCGGCGTCGTCGAAGACGCGCGGCATCAGCGCGAGCACACCCCGCGCACCGTCCACGTACTGCACCAGCACCACGTACGTTTCCTCGCCTAGCCCCCCTGGCACGCCGGGCGCCCGGGCGCGCTTCGTGCGCGCAGACGCCAGCAGGCCATCCATCACGTCCCCTCCCCAGCGATCACGGTCCGGCAACGACCAGTAGCCCCGTCCGACCTCGCGGACGGACGCGATCCCGGTCTCCCGCGCCGCGCGTGTCTCCATGAACGCCTGGAGCAGTTCGGCCGCGTGGATGGCATACGTGGCGTAGGGCGCGGCGGAGATCGCGACAGCCACCTGCACCCTCCGGCCCGCCGGCGGCGCCGGTTCCAGCGGCACCCATGGCACAACCGAGCCGCCGGCCAGGGGCACATGGCGGCGCGCGGCCTCGGCGACGATCGCCTGACTCTCCTCCCACGTCGCCGCCAAGTTCTTGTCCACGAAGACCGGCACAGGACGGCCGGCCCGATCGAATGCGGCCATCGTCTCCATGAAGAGCCGGTACTGCGCCGACCGCTCGGCCGGCACACCTCTCGGCAGCGGTGTGCGCACCGCGATCAGCACGCCGTCCACCGCGAGTTGCGGCTGTGCGGCCGCCGGGTTGTCGAGCAACGCCTCGGCCACCGAGGACGCGATACGGATGTTGTGCTTCGTGGCGACGTCGCGGAGCGTACTGTTGGGCCGCGGCTCGACCTGAAGCACGCTGCCAATCGTCACCGGCGACGCCTGGCGTCGATCGCCGATGCGGTACCCCTCGAGCAGACGGGTGCCGATGACATCCGCGTGCGAGATCGGGTGCCACGAGTCGATCAAGAAGGCGACGCGGCGGAGCGCCGCCGGCGCCGCCGAGGTCGTCACGCGTTCCGCCCCGACGACCGCCATGGCACACGCCATCATGATCACGGCGACCAACCGCATCCCCGGCCTTTCCAGAACGGCTCTCACCGGGAGGCCAGACCGCGGAACAATAGCAGTCGCAGCGGGTACGCGGTCATGACGATGAGCGTGCCGTCCGGGGTGATCGTCGAGCCCTGGACGATCAGACGGCGGGCCACCGTGCGCGAGTAGCCGGCCGGCGGAGGCCCCAACGGCGGTACGCGACCCAACACGCGCGGGGCCGACAGGTCCGGCCCGACGCGGAATATGAACAACTCCTGTCCTCCGGCGACCCCGGTGTAGAAGACGGCGCCGTCCGCCGCCGCGGCAATCGTGTAGTGCCGGCTCGTCTGGACCTCCGCGGACGCCGATCCCAGGACGCGCACCGCGACCTCGCGCTCACGTGGCTCGAAGACGTAGACACCTCCGCTGCGATCGCCGACGCCGACGAAGCGTCGGCCGTCGGGCAGGGGCGCCAGCGCGTACGGCGACTCGTAGGCGCCGCCGCCGATCACCAGGGGCAGCCGTTCGATCCGGCCGGTCGCCGCTGTGTACCGCGCGATCGTGGTCTCGTTCAGCGGGTGAAACGCGTCGCCGTTGGCCAGCACAATCAGATAGCGCGTCGGATCCTGCCCGGGCGGCCCGAACTCGCCGCGATCGGTGAAGATACGCGTACGCGGATCATAGACGACCAGGCGGCTCTCTGGATCGGTCAACGCGTAAACGAGCCCGCGCGACGCGTCCACGCCGACGGCGATAATGCTGACGCGCGGCTTGATGATCCCGAGGTCGGTGGTCGCATTCGCCCGCGGGTCGTACACCAGCAGATGGCCGCCCGGATAGTTCTGCTGCCACCGGGCATCAGCCGCGGGTTTCCCCGACTTGGTCCCGAAGTAGACCCGGCCGTCGGGCGCGATCGCGGGTTTGGTGTGGATCTTCGCCTGCGCGTAGGGCCCGGGGGTGCGCTCGCCGGTCGCCGCGGCCATCTCAGCCAGGCTCTCGAATCGCCCGGTCGCCGGCGTGAACGCCAGCAGGTGAGCGTAGCCGTCGTAGATCGTGGTGCCGAGGTAGACGCGTCCGTCGGCCGCGGCCTGGATCGCCGTGTACGCCCCACCCGTGTGATATTCCTCGGGCACGTAGATCACCACGGGGGCAAGCACGGCCGTTGGGCCCGGCGCCGCCCAGACCGCGGGCGCGCCGGTGACGCCGGCGGGCGGGAACCACCCTAGCGACGGCGCTCCCCAGCATGCTAGTATCACCATCACGGCGACAGTGACGACGGGACGGTAACCGCTCATCGTCCCCCGGTGTTCGCGCCGGCGCGGAGCAACCCCTGCGGTATGGCAGCTCATGGCCCTCTCCAGGGTGACGCCGACAGACGCCACAAGGTTCACAGCTCGGCGGGCGTCCGCCGGCACCCGACTGGTGGCAAAACCCGACACATGTCTTTCGCAAACTGTGTCTAGAAACGGCGGGAAATGGCCACAATATTGATGCAAGAGTGCCGGACCCACGATCGGCCGTGACGCGCCGTCGAGTGCAGACGGAGGACGCTGTTGCCTGATCATCTCTACGCGGCGCTTGGTCGCCTGGCCCGCCTTGCTCCGGGACAGGAGCCGGGTGACTATCTGGCCGCGGCATTGCGAGAGGCTGCTGCGCTCGTCGGCGCCGACCTCCTGGTCGTCCGCCTCCCGAAGGGCACGTGTGACCACATCGAGATGCGATGGCCGAAAGACGCGACCTGGCCGCCAGCCCGGATGCTGGCGCGCTGGCACAAGCGTGTGATCAAAGCCGTCACGCCGGTCAAACTCGACGTCGGTGCGCGGACGCGGCGTGCGCCGTGGAAGCACGGTGTCGCGATCCCGGTCTTCACGGCCACCGGCGGCACCGGAGTGCTCGCGGCCTTCTTTGCGAGCCGGCGGCTGACCTCGCGCGACCAGCACTATGCGTTGTCGCTGCCGGTGCAGAGTGCGCTGGCACGTATCGAAGCAATGGTCCTGCGCTCGCAGACTGAGGCCCTGGCCTCGGCGAGCGTACACGAGCGTCTGGCGCGTGAGATCCACGACGGTCCACTGCAGATGCTGGCCGGGGTGCTGCTGCACCTGCGCGCCGCGGGCCGCGGTATCGACCCGAAGGCCAAGAAGACCATCGTCCAACTCGATGCCGAGCTGCGCCAGGCCGTGACGCAGATGCGCAGCCTCATCCGGCGCCTGCGGGTGGCGCAGCCCGAGACATCACTCGAAGAGCGCATCCGCAGCGCCCTGGCGCGGCTGGAGCAGACGCGCGGCATCTCGTGGACGCTGCGCTGGCGCGAGCCGAAGAACCTGCTGCCGGCGACGGCGGTGGACGAGATGTTTCACGTGATCAACGAGGCGCTAGCCAACGTCTATCGCCACTCTCAGGCGAAGCACGTCAGCATCGCCGGTCGGCTGCGCGCCGATGAGTTCGAGGTCGTGGTCAGCGACGACGGTGTGGGGTTCAACGTGTCGCAAGCGTTGCGCCGCGATCTGCGCAGTCTCTCCTTCGGCCTGATGGGGATGCAGGAGCGCATGAGTGCCCTGGGTGGTACCCTCACCCTCCGTTCCCAGCCCGGACAGGGCACCCGCGTCGTGCTCAGCGTGCCCCTGGCGCAGCCGACCGTCGGCAAGAGCGCGTAGGTGTCGAGCATGCGGGGTCCGGCTGGCGACTGCCAGCAAGCAGGAAGTTCGCGGCGTCCAACGAATCAACAAGTTTGCCCCAAGGACGTCGCGCGTCGGCGCAGCCGGTGATGACCCGCGGTCGCACGCAACAGCCGCTGCGTCCGTCTTCCGATGACGCGTCAGGGGTTCGGCGGGTGGATGTGGGGGTCCGAGTGATCAACGTCCTGCTCGTTGAAGATCAGAACCTGGTCCGGTCCGGCCTGCGCGCCCTGCTCGACCGTGAAGAAGGCATCCGGATCGTTGGCGAAGCCGCCGATGGCGAGGAAGCGATTCAGATGGCCTGCGACCTGCGGCCCGATCTGATCCTCATGGACCTCAAGCTGCCCAAGATCGACGGCATCGAGGCTACCCGGCAGATCAAAGACCGCTACAGCGACGTCGAGGTGCTGGTTCTCTCGGCCTACGAGGACGACGAGAGCGTGTTCCAGGCGATCCAGGCCGGCGCCAGCGGCTACGTCCTCAAGGACATCACGCCGGTGAACCTGGTCCGGGCGATCCGCTCGGTGCGGGCCGGGATGTCCACGGTGCACCCCGGGATCACCCGCAAGTTGCTCGAGAGAATCTCGTCGATGTCGCGTGCACGGACACCCGGACAGCAGTCCATTCACAGTGATGGGCTGACGTCGCGGGAGGTCGAGATCCTCGTGGGGGTGGCCAACGGCCTCTCGAGCCGCGAGCTGGCGGCCAAACTGTTCGTGTCGGAGAGCACGGTCAAGAGCCACCTGCGCACCATCTACCGAAAGATCAACGTGCACGACCGCTCCCAGGCGGTCGCCTACGCCCTGCGCAAGGGATTCGTCCGCTAGCGCGCTAAGCTGTCCAACGGCAGTACCCAATCTTCTGGAGTATCCCCTTACAGAATACTTGACAAGTCCATTGACAATCTTTATATCAATAAATGAGGTATGGCGCGGTCGACAGTGACGACACGAGGCCAACAGGTGCAGGAGCGCAGCGATAGGAAGAGCCGGCCGGTCTACGTGATCAGCGTCGCGGCCGAAATCACAGGCTTGCACCCGCGCACGCTCAGGATCTACGAAGAACGCGGCCTGCTGGCTCCGACCCGGCGCAACCGGATCAGGCTCTACTCCGACGAGGACATCGAGCGGGTGCGCCTGATCCGGCAGCTGATCGACAGCTACCGGCTCAACCTGGCCGGCGTACGCCTGATCCTTGAGGTGTACGAACGGCTGCACATGAGCGGCGACGGCACCAAGGCCGTGGAGTGGCTGATCAACCGCATACTCGAAGGGCGAAGGAGGGAGTAACATGAGCATCATCCGGTGGGACCCGTTCGACGAGATCATGTCGATGCGCGAGTCGATGGACCGGCTGTTCGAGGACTTCTTCAGCCGGCGCCCGCGCCAGGCCGGCCCGCTGGTCTGGCAGCCCGCGGTCGAGATCTCGGAGACCGATAACGAAGTGACGGTCAGGGCCGAGCTTCCGGGCATCGACCCCAAGAACGTCGAGGTCGCGGTGACCGGCGATACCCTGACCATCAAGGGCGAGGCCAAGGCCGAGCAGGAGGACAAGGGGCGCAACTACTACCGCCGCGAGCTCCGCTACGGCATGTTCCAGCGGGCCATCTCGCTGCCCACCGAGGTCAAGGGCGACGAGACCAAGGCGACGTTCCGGCACGGGATCCTCGAGGTCCGGATCCCCAAGTCGGAGCGGGTGCGGCCGAAGACGATCAAGGTGGACGTCAACAGCTAACGCCGACCGTCCACGATCGGGCCCGCCGGTGCAGCGTCGCGTGCCGTACCGGCGGGCCCGGCGCGGCAGGATGCGGAGAGGAGATTGACGATGGGCAAGGTTGTCGGGATTGATCTAGGCACCACCAACTCGGTCATCGCCGTGGTCATCGGCGGCGAGCCGCAGGTGATTGCCAATACCGAGGGGAGCCGGCTCACGCCGTCGGTCGTGGGCTTCACGAAGACCGGCGAGCGGCTGGTCGGTCAGATGGCCAAGCGCCAGGCGATTCTCAACCCGGAGAATACCGTCTACTCGATCAAGCGGTTCATGGGCCGACGGTATGCCGAGGTCGAGTCCGAGCGGCGCATCGTCCCTTACAAGGTGGAGGAAGGACAGAACGGCATGGCCGTCGTCCGCATCCCCGCGGCCGGCAAGACCTTCACGCCCGAGGAGATCTCCTCGATGATCCTGCAGAAGCTGAAGGCCGACGCCGAGGCGTACCTGGGCGAGAAGATCACCGAGGCCGTTATCACTGTGCCGGCGTACTTCAACGACGCCCAGCGTACCGCGACCAAGCACGCGGGGGAGATCGCTGGCCTGAAGGTGCTCCGCATCATCAACGAGCCCACGGCCTCGTGCCTGGCCTACGGCCTCGACAAGAAGAAGGCCGAGACCGTGCTCGTCTTCGACCTGGGCGGCGGCACGTTCGATGTCTCGATCCTGGAGATCGGCGAAGGCGTCTTCGAGGTCAAGGCGACGAACGGCGATACGCACCTCGGCGGCGACGATTGGGATGAGCGCATCGTCAACTGGCTGGCCGACGAGTTCAAGAAGCAGCAGGGCATCGACCTGCGGCAGGACCGCCAGGCCCTCCAGCGCCTGCGCGAGGCCTCGGAGCGCGCGAAGGTCGAACTCTCAACGGTCGTCCAGACCACCATCAACCTGCCGTTCATCACCGCCGACGCCACCGGGCCCAAGCACCTCGACTACGTGCTCACCCGGGCGAAGTTCGAGGAGCTGACCGCCGACCTCGTCGAGCGCTGCATCGGGCCGTTCAAGCAGGCGCTGGCCGACGCCCGCATGACCGAGAAGGACCTCGACGAGGTGATCCTGGTCGGCGGGGCGACGCGCATGCCCATGATCCAGGAGCTGGTGCGGCGCCTCACCGGCAAGGAGCCCAACCGCGAGGTCCACCCCGACGAGGTCGTGGCCGTGGGCGCCGCGATCCAGGCGGGCGTGCTCGCCGGCGACGTGCGCGAGGTCGTCCTGCTCGACGTCACGCCGCTCACGCTGGGCGTCGAGACCCTGGGCGGGGTGATGACGCCGATGGTGCCGCGCAATACGACCATCCCGACCCGGAAGACCGAAACGTACACGACCGCGGCCGACGGGCAGACCCAGGTCGAGATCCACGTGCTGCAGGGTGAGCGGCCCATGGCACGGGACAACCGCACGCTGGGCCGGTTCATCCTCGACGGCATCCCGCCCGCGCCGCGCGGCACGCCCCAAATCGAGGTGACGTTCGATATCGACGCCAACGGCATTCTGCACGTCACCGCCAAGGACAAGGCGACCGGTCGTGAGCAGTCGATCAAGATCACGGGTTCGTCCACGCTGGACAAGGCCGAGGTGGACCGGATGGTCCGCGAAGCCGAGCAGCACGCGGCCGAGGACCGGGCGAAGCGCGAGGCCGCGGAGACCCGCAACCGGGGCGACTCCCTGGCGTTTCAAGTCGAGAAGCTCCTTAAGGATCACGGCGACAAGATCTCGGCCGACGAAAAGGGTAAGGTCGAGTCCGCGCTGCAGGAACTGCGCGAGGCGCTGAAGGGCGATGACCTGGAGCGCATCAAGCGGGCGATCGACGCGCTACAACAGGCCTCGTACAAGCTGAGCGAGGAGATGTACAAGGCCGCGGCCGGCGCGCCCGCGGGCGCCGCGGCCGGCTCCGGGAGCCAGTCCGGCGGCGGTCAAGGGAAGGCCGGCGACGATGTGATCGACGCCGACTACAAGCCGAGCAACTAGGATGGCCATGGACGAGCGAACGCCGAATGGCGAGATCCGGGAAGCCTCGCCGGAGGTCTCGGTGGAGAGCCTCCAGGCCGAGGTGGCGCGTCTGACCGAGGAGGCCGAGCGGGCGCGTGGGGAAGCCGAGCGCAACTGGCAGCAGTTCCTGCGCGCGGCCGCCGACCTCGAGAACTACCGCAAGCAGGCGGCTCGCCAGCGCGACGACGCGGTGGCGGGCACGCAGCGGGCCATGCTCGGGATCATCCTGCGCGTGGTGGACACGCTGGAAAGGGCGCTGGTGCACGCGGGCGGCGGCGCCGACGACGCAGCGGATAGCGGCGCGGTGGCCGCGATCGCCGACGGGATTCGGCTCGCCCGGCGCCAGATCCTAGACACGTTGAAGACGATGGGCGTGCAGCCGATGGACTCGGTGGGGCAGGCCTTCGATCCGCGCGTGCACGAGGCCGTCGAGGCCGTGCCCGCGCCGGAAGGCGTGACGCCGGGTGTGATCGTCGGCGAGGTCGAGCGGGGTTACCTCATCGGCGAGGAGGTGCTCCGTCCGGCGAAGGTGCGGGTGGCGCAGTAGATGCAGTTTAAGGACTACTACCAGATCCTCGGTGTCGAGCGGAACGCCGACCAGAAGACGATCAGCAGGGCGTTTCGTCGTCTGGCGCGCGAGTCGCACCCCGATGTCAACAAGAAGAAGGGGGCCGAGGACCGCTTCAAGGAGATCAACGAGGCCTATCAGGTCCTGGGCGATCCCGAGAAGCGCGCGAAGTACGATCAGATCTACGACGCCTATAAGAACGGCGGCATGCCGTGGCAGGACCTCTTCGGCCGTGTCGCCGCCGCGCCGGGCGCATATGGGGGTCCGGGCGGCGTGACCTTCGAGGTCGGCAGCGCCGAGGACCTGGAATGGCTATTCGGCCGCGGCGCGGGAGGCGGCGGGTTCTCCGATTTCTTCCAGCAGTTGTTCGGCGGGCTCGGCGGGTTCGGCCGCACCGCGACCCGTACGCAGACACAGACTCGCGTGCATGCGCCGCACACGCGCCTGGAGTCCACGCTCGAGATCACGCTCGAAGAGGCGTTTCACGGCGCGCGGCGCCAGATCAGGATTCCGGATCTCGGCCGCAGCTTCGATGTGGAGATCCCGAAGGGAATCCGATCCGGGCAGACGATCCGGCTTGCCGGCGCCGCTGACGGGCAAGACCTCTATCTCACCGTGCAGATCGCGCCGCACCGGCTCTTCGAGCGGACCGACGACGACCTGACCGTCGAGGTGCCGATTACGATGAGCGAGGCGGCGCTCGGCGGTCAGGTCGAAGTGCCCACGATCGACGGCGGCCACGTGACGATGACCGTGCCGTCCGAGACGCAGACCGGGCGGCGGTTCCGGCTCAAGGGACTGGGAATGCCGCGCGCCCGCGGCGACGGCCGCGGCGACCTGTACGTGCGCGTCAAGGTGGTCACCCCCACCGCGTTGACGCCGAAGGAGCGCGAGCTCTTCGAGGAACTGCGCCGGCTGCGAAAAGAGAACCCACGACAGCACTTGCGGTCGTAGGGAGCGACAAGGGAGTACGACGATGGCGATGCGTTTCGACCGGTTCACCGAGAAGGCGCAGGAGGCGCTCCTGGGCGCACAGCAAGAGGCGACCGCGCGGGGCCACCAGGCGCCGGATCCCGAGCACCTGCTGCTGGCACTGCTCGAACAGACCGACGGCCTGATCCCGCCGCTGCTCGTCGGGCTGGGTGTCGACCCCCGCGTGCTGCGCACGCGTCTGGTCGCCGGGCTCGAGCGGCGGCCGAAGGTCGAGGGCGCGCCGGCTCCCGGCGGGGTCGTGATCTCACCGCGCATGGCGCGCGTGCTCGAGGCCGCCCAGCGGGAGGCCGAACGGCTCAAGGACGAGTATGTGAGCACCGAGCATCTGTTGCTCGGCATCCTGCAGGCCCGCGACGGCGACGCCTACAAGGAACTGGCGCAGCTCGGCGTCACAATCGAGAAGGCCTACGCCGCGCTCGAGGACATCCGCGGGCAGCAGCGGGTCACCGACCCGACGCCGGAGTCCAAGTACCAGGTGCTCGAGAAGTACGGCCGGGACCTGACCAAACTGGCGGCCGCGGGCAAGCTCGATCCGGTGATCGGCCGCGACGAGGAAGTGCGTCGGGTCATTCAGGTGCTGTCGCGGCGCACGAAGAACAATCCGGTGCTCATCGGCGACCCCGGCGTCGGCAAAACCGCTATCGTCGAGGGCCTGGCCCAGCGCATCGTCAAGGGTGACGTCCCCGAGGGTCTCAAGCACAAGCGCGTCGTGCAGCTCGACATGGGTGCGCTCGTCGCCGGCACCAAGTACCGCGGCGAGTTCGAAGACCGCCTGAAGGCCGTCCTGCGCGAGATCGCCGCGTCCGAGGGACAGATCATCCTGTTCATTGACGAGCTCCATACGGTCGTGGGCGCGGGCGCGGCCGAGGGTGCGATCGACGCGGCCAACCTGCTCAAGCCGATGCTCGCCCGCGGCGAGCTGCATGCGATCGGCGCCACGACACTCGACGAGTACCGCAAGCACATCGAGAAGGACGCGGCGCTGGAGCGACGCTTCCAGCCCGTGCTCGTGGGCGAGCCGTCCGTCGAGGAGACCATCAGCATCCTGCGTGGCCTGAAGGAGCGGTACGAGGTGCACCACGGCGTGCGCATCACCGATGGGGCCGTGATCGCGGCCGCGACACTCTCCGACCGGTACATCTCGTCGCGCTTCCTCCCCGACAAGGCCATCGACCTGATCGACGAGGCCGCGAGCCGGCTGCGCATGGAGATCGACAGCAAGCCCGCCGAGCTCGACGAGGTGGACCGGCGCATCATGCAGCTCGAGATCGAGCGTGAGGCTCTGCGCCGGGAGACCGACCCGGCCAGCCGCGAGCGGCTCGACCGGATCGAAGACGAACTGGCCGCCCTGCGCGAGCGGTCGAGCGCGTTGCGCGCCCGGTGGGAGCAGGAGAAGCAGGCGATCGGCGCGATCCGTGAGATCAAGCAGAAGATCGAAGAAGCGCGGCGCCAGATCGAGGACGCCGAGCGTCGGGCCGATCTCGAGACGGCGGCACGCCTGCGCTACGGCACCGTGCCCGATCTCGAGAAGCAGCTCCGCGCGCAGGAGGAGCGACTGCGCGAGATCCAGCAGTACGGCCGGCTGCTCAACGAAGAGGTCACGGCCGATGAGGTCGCGGAGGTCGTTGCCCGGTGGACCGGCATCCCGGTCTCGCGCCTGATCGAGGGCGAGATGCACAAGCTGCTGCACCTCGAGGAACGGCTCCACGAGCGGGTGATCGGTCAGGACGAGGCCGTCGCCGCGGTGTCCGACGCGATCCGGCGCGCGCGGTCCGGCTTGAAAGACCCGCGCCGGCCGATCGGCTCGTTCCTGTTCCTGGGGCCCACGGGCGTCGGCAAGACCGAGCTGGCCAGGGCACTCGCCGAGCAGCTCTTCGACGACGAGAACGCGATGGTCCGGCTCGACATGTCCGAGTACCAGGAGCGCCACACCGTGAGCCGGCTGGTCGGCGCGCCTCCGGGCTACGTGGGCTATGACGAAGGCGGGCAGCTCACCGAGGCAGTGCGCCGCCGGCCCTACCGCGTGGTGCTCTTCGACGAGATCGAGAAGGCGCACGCCGACGTCTTCAACCTGCTGCTGCAGATCATGGACGACGGCCGCCTCACCGACGGGCACGGCCGCACTGTGGACTTCAAGAACACCGTGATCATCATGACAAGCAACCTGGGCAGCCGGCACCTCCAGGGGCTCAACCCCGGCGACGCGGCCGCTTTCGAGATGGCGCGCGTGCTGGTGATGGGCGAGCTCCGCAAGGCGGTGCGGCCCGAGTTCCTCAACCGCATCGATGAGGTCATCGTGTTCCGGCCGCTGTCCGAGGCGCAGCTCGTGGACATCGTGGGCCTGCAGATCAAAGCCCTGGGCCAGCGCCTGGCCGCGCAGGAGATCGGGCTCGAGGTGACCGACAGCGCCAAGCGCTGGCTGGCGAAGGAGGGCTACAATCCCGACTTCGGCGCGCGGCCGTTGCGGCGGTTGATCCAGAGGGAGATCGAGAACGTCATCGCCCGCAAGGTGCTCGGCGGCGAGGTGCGCGCCGGCGAGACGGTGGTGGTTGACCTGCAGGGCGACCGGCTGGTGTTCGTGACACAGGCCGCGGTTGAAGTGATGACGTAGGCCACACTCGCGGGCCGATCTTGTAGGCAGCCCCGCCGCGGGGCTGCCTACTCGTACCTCAGCGCCACGATCGCATTGTCTCTGCTCCCCCAGCGTGGGTCGTCCCAGTGTACCCGGCGACAAAGACCAGCTCCCGCGGATGTCAAGATTTGACAGGATATTGCTAGTGGAGGAGAAGAATATACCCACATGGATTGAAGACGGAGTGCAGGTCAGACCCGAGGTGGTCCTCATGCGAAGAGCACTCGTTGCCAGTGCCCTCAGCACCATCCTCACGATCCTGGCCGTATTCGCGGCCGGACCGCCCGCTGCCGCGCAAGCCGTGCGCATTACCTTCGTGCGTCTCACGTCGGCTGCGCACGACGCGTACCTCGACCCCATGGCTGCCGCGTTCGAGAAAGCCCACCCGGGCATCGCGGTCGAGTCCATCAAGGTGCCCACCGGTGGGTACGAGGCGATTGCCGCACGTGCGCTCCTCAGCGCGGCGGCGGGCACCGCGCCGGATGTGGTGCAGGTGGGTTGGCACCTGACTCGGACGTTCGTGGAGAGCGGTCGGGCCGTGGCCCTCGATACGTTCATGAAGGCCGACCGGGCCTTCAGCAACGACAACCTGCTACCGGCGATGCTCGAGCTCGGGAAGGTCGACGGCCGCTACTACCTCGTGCCGGTCGGCATCAGCACGCCTGCGATGTTCATCAACGAAGAGGCCTTTCAGCGGTCGGGTCTGGATCCCAAGAGTCCTCCCAAGACGTGGGCCGAGACGCGCGCCGCTGCGGAGAAGCTCAAGGCTGCCGGCTATGAAGGTGTCCTGTGGGGGTGGTCGATCACCGGCAACTGGATCTTCCAGACGATGCTCGAGAACGCCGGAGGCCGCATGGCCAGCGACGACGGGCTCACCGTGACATTCAACCGCGAGCCCGGCGTGCGCGTGGCCGAGTACCTGGCCGATCTCACGGCGAAGCAGCTCATGCCCGTTACCGACCAGACCGTGCAACTCTTCTCTTCGGGGCGGCTGGGGATGCTGATCGACTCCTCGTTCCAGCGCGTCAACCTGCCCAAGGCATCCAGGTTCCCGGTGCGCATGGTGTCGATTCCCACACCGGACGGCCGCCCCGGCCGCCTGCCGGCGGGCGGGAACGGGATCATGGTGCTCTCGCAGGACGTCACCCGGCTGCAGGCGGCCTGGCGTTTCGCCCGCTTCGTTACCGAACCACCCGTGAGCCGGATCGTCGGCGAGAACAGCGGCTACACGCCGGCCAATCAGAGCGTGATCGCCGCGCTGCGCAAGCAGTACGCGACCGACCCTAACTATCAGACGCAGTTGAACGACGCCGCGCGCGTCGTGCCCTGGCACTCCTGGCCAGGGGCACATGGGGCACGTATCTCGCAGATCCTGAGGGACGCGCAGCAGGCTTTCCTGTTGGGCCGGAAGACCCCGAAGGCTGCGCTCGATGAGGCTGCGGCGCAGATCCAGCCGCTGCTGAAGCCGTGAACTGGTCCCTCGCGGGACAGGCAATTCGTGCTTGCGATCGCGCGGGGCGGGCAGCAGCGGGCAGAACGCTCGTGGCCTACCTGCTCCTGCTGCCTGCCTTCGTGTTCTTTGTGGTCTTCAAGTTCGGCGCCGTCCTCTACCTGATCCCGCTGAGCCTCGAGGACTGGCGGCTTGGCAGCACGACCCGGGCATTCGTCGGTCTGGGCAACTACCGCAAGCTGCTCGTGTCGACCGAGTTCTGGAACGCGCTGACGAATACCATAGTCTACACCGTGGCGGTCGGCGTGTTGAGCATCGCGCTTGGGCTCGTGCTGGCGCTGGCCGTTCGGAGATCAGGTCGGCTGCAGGGCATCTACCAGGCCGTGTTCTTCCTGCCCGTGGCCGCGACGATGTCCGCGATGGCCGTGGTCTGGCGCTTCATCTTCGATACGAACATCGGCGTCCTCAACGCGATGGCCCGGGCGTGGGGCCTGTCTCCTCTGAGCTGGCTACAGGACGACCGCTTGGCGATGGGCGCCGTGGTCCTGATCGGTGTATGGAGCAACATGGGCTATGCCATGGTGCTGTTCCTGGCCGGGCTCACGACGATTTCGCGCGACCTGTACGAGGCGGCGGCGATCGACGGCGCCTCGGCGCCGCAGCAGTTCCGCGCCATCACCTGGCCGCTGTTGTCGCCGGTCACGCTGTTCGTGGTCATCATCCTCACGCTGCGCGCCGTGCAGGCCTTTGACTCGATCAAGGTCCTCACAAACGGCGGGCCGCTCGGAGCCACGCAGGTGCTGTCCCACCTGCTGTTTCAGGTCGGCTTCCAGTACTTCGATACCGGGTTCGCGTCCACGATCTCGGTGGTGTTCTTCCTGCTGCTGGCCGGGGTCACGCTGCTACAGATGCGCGTCGAGCGCCGGGTACACTACCAATGAACCGCACCGCGCATCCGGCGCGCCGCTGGCGTACCGTATCAGCCGTGGCCGGAGCCGGCGCCCTGCACCTGTGCATTCTCGTCATGGCCGCATTGACGCTGTTCCCGTTCCTGTGGATGGCGGCGACGTCGATCAAGCCTCCGGAGGAGATCTTCCGACCGGGTCTGCACCTAGTCCCATCAACCGTGACGTGGGCCAACTACGTGACGGCGGTGCAGAAGGTGCCGTTGTCGCGCTTCCTGCTCAACGGCGTCATCGTCGCTGGCGGGGTGCTCGTGCTGCAGTTGTTGACCGTAATCCCGGCCGCCTTCGCGTTTGCGCGTCTGGAGTTCCGCGGCCGCGGCCTGCTGTTCGGGCTGGTGCTGGCGGCGCTCGTGGTCCCAGGCTACGTGACATCGGTACCGAACTTCCTGCTGTTGAGCGACTTGCGCCTGACGAACACCTATTGGGCGCTCATCCTGCCGTTCGTCGGGTCCGCGTTCGGCATCTTCCTGATGCGGCAGTTCTTCCGCCAGATCCCCGGGGAGATCCTGGACGCGGCGCTGATCGACGGGTGCGGGACCGGGCGGTTGCTGTGGCACGTGCTGCTCCCGCTCGTGCGGCCAGCGATTGCCGCGTTTTCGGTCTTCAGCGTGGTGACGCACTGGAACGACTTCTTCTGGCCGCTCATCGCCATCCAGAGCGCACACCTCTACACGCCGCCCGCGGGGATCGCGTACTTCGCCGACGCGGACGGCGGCGCCAACTGGGGCGCCGTCATGGCGGCTACGGTCATCATCGTGTCGCCGCTGCTCGTGATGTTCATCATGGCGCGGCGCCAGTTCATTGAGAGCCTGGCGCACATCTCGGTGAAAGGTTAGACTGTGCGACGCGCGCCCTCGCCGACGCGTCCGCACGCTGAGGCTGGCGGCCCGCGTCCGGTGTTGCCGCAGATCCGTACCCTGCAGCCGAGTCTCACGCCGTCCGAGGCGGCGGTGGCGGCGCTGACGTTGGCGCAGCCCGGGCAGGTCGTGCGGCTGGGCATCGAGGCCCTGGCGCGGCGGGCGGGTGTCAGCACCGCGACCGTGCTGCGGTTCTGTCAGACGCTGGGGTTCGAAGGCTTCAAGGACTTCAAGATCGCGCTCGCCGTGGAGAGCGGCCGCTCCCCGGCGATTCTGGCCGACGAGATCCGGGCGAGCGATACGCCGGCCGAGATCGCCCGGAAGGTGTTTCAGGCCGACATGCAGGCCATTGCCCAGACCCTCGAGCTGCTCGACGAGCGTGCACTGAACCGCGCCGTCGAGACGCTCGACGCGGCCCGGCGCATCGAAGTCTACGGCATCGGTTCAAGCGCGCCGATCGCGGTCGACGCGTACTACCGGCTGCTGCGGATCGGCCTGCCCGCCGGCGTGGTCACGGATTCGCACATGCAGGCGGTCAGCGCGTCGCTCTTGCGCCGGGGCGACGCGGCCTTCATCATCTCGCACACCGGTCGCACGCGCGAGACGTTGAACGCCGCCGAGAAGGCCCGCGCGGCTGGCGCCACCGTCATCGCCTTGACCTCGTTTCAGCGTTCGCCGATCACGGCTCTTGCGCACGTAGTGCTGGTGACCGCGTCGGCCGAGACCGCGTTCCGCGTCGAGGCCATGGCGTCGCGCATCGCGCATCTGTCGGTGATCGACGCGCTCTATGTGGCGCTGGCCACCCGGCGCCTGGAGAGCGCGATCGAAACACTGGAACGCACCAGCGCCATCATCGAGGAGAAGCGTCTCTAGGGCGGACTGCTCCAATGCCGACACCTGACCCGTTGCGCCTCGCCGTCATCGCCGACATCCACCACGGCGCGTTCTCGGAAGCCAAGGATGGGCCTGCGGCCCTGCCGCTGCTCGACGAGGCAGTGGCAGAGATCAACACCCTGCGGCCCGCGCTGGTGGTCGACCTCGGCGACCGGATCAACGAGTCGAGCCCCGGCGAGGACGCGGTGCGGTTCCGCGAGGTTGCCGAACGGTTCCGGCGCCTCCAGATGCCCTGGGTGTACCTGCCGGGCAATCACGACCTGGTGCACCTCTCACTTGCCGACTGTGAGGCGCTGCTGGGCGTACGGCTGCGTCCCCACAGCCTGGATCTCTCGGGCTGGCACTTGGTCTTCTGGCAGATCGACTGCCGGCAGCAGCCCGGCGGCCGCACGGCCAGCCAGGCCGATCTCGACTGGCTTGAGGCCGACCTGCGGTCGACCGATCTGCCGTCGGTCGTCTTCTCGCACGTCCCGGTTGACGACGCCTCGATGGTCGGCAACTACTACTTCGCACACGGCGTGCCGGGAGGGCCGTTCTACCGGAACTCCGCCGACGTCCGCGCCGTGCTTGAACGCACCGACCGCGCTGTGCTGGTCGTATCCGGACACGTCCACTGGAACTCGGTGTCCACGATTGACGGTATTCGCTATGTCACCGTCCAGTCGCTGACCGAGACGTTCACGACCCACCCGCACCCGGCCGGTGCCTGGGCCGTGCTTCATCTCGTCGACCACGGGATGCGCCTCGACGTGCACGGCCGCGATGCCGCAACATTCGTGCTGCCGTTCAAGCACCGAGGCCACCATTGGTTGGCGCGCACGCCGCGCCAAGCGCCGGCGCAGGGCGCCGCGGCCGGCTCCGAGTCTGCGGCCGCAACGGGCAACCCGGACGCGCTGGCCGGGGTCGAGGCCATCATCCTCGATCTTGATGGGGTTGTGTACTCGGGGTCGAGTCTGTTGCCTGGTGTGCGCGAGTTCATCGGGGCCCTCCGCGACAGCGGCCGGCGCGTCGTGGCTGTGACGAATCATTCCGGGCTCAACGTCAGTGGATACGTGGAGAAGCTCAACCGGCTGGGCGTAGACCTCGCCGAAGACGAAGTGCTCACCTCAGGATGGGCCACGGCGCAGTACCTCCGCCGTCCTGACCGACAGGTGCGCATCTTCGTGCTCGGCAGCGAAGGCCTCAGAGCCGAGCTGCTGGCCGCCGGCTGTGTCGAGTCCGACGCGCCGGAGTTTGTCGTGGCCGGATACGATCCGGGTCTCACTACGGCGCGGCTGACGCAGGCCGTTCGGCACGTGCTCGCGGGCGCGCGGCTCATCGGGACCAATGCCGATGCGCTCCTGCCGACGCCGGACGGTCCAGTGCCCGAGTGCGGGCCGGTCCTCGCGTATCTCGAAGCCGCGACAGGACGCCGCGCCGAGGTCATCGGGAAGCCCGGTGCGTTCATCGTCGAGCAGGCGCTCGTGCGGCTGGGCGCGGAACGCGGGCGCGTGCTCATTGTCGGTGACACGGTCGAGACTGACGTCGCCGCGGGCGTGGGTGCCGGCATCCGAACCGCGCTGGTTCTGACAGGTAACACCAAACGCCCTCCCACCGGCGATCTGCAGCCCACGCTGACGGTGCCGGACCTGTGGACGCTGCGCGATCTGTTGAGCGCACGGACTTAAGGGGTGAGGCGATGCGCCTGACGGTGCTTGGCCGGTGCGGGGGATATGCGGGCGGGGGCGGCGCGTGCACGGGCTACCTGGTGGACGCGGGCGCAGCCCGTATACTGGTCGACGTCGGCTACGGTGCGGTCGCGCGCCTGCTCGAGTATGGACCGGCCAGGTCCGTGTCGGGTATCGTCCTCTCGCATCTGCACCCCGACCACGTGGCCGATCTTCCAGCGTTGCAGCTGGCGCTCGAATACGAGTCCTATCCGCCGACGAAGTGGGAGGGACAGGTGCCCACGCTGGCACCGACCCGGGCCCGCGAGCACCTCGCGCGATTTGCGCCCGTGGCCAGCGAGGCTGCGCGCTTGGTGCGCTTTTTCGACTTCATACCGATCGAGACCGGCCGGCGGTTCGACTTCTGCGGCATGACCGTGCAGTTCGCACCAGCCCGCCACGCTGTCGAAGCCTACGCGATGCGGCTGGAGCACGACAACCGGGTGCTGGTCTTCACCGCGGACACCGCACCCGCCGACGCGGTCGCCGACCTCGCAACTGGCGCACACGTGCTGCTGGCCGAGGCAACCTTTCCCGACCGCCTTCAGGATCCCGCGGCGTCGTTCGCCCACCTGACCGGAACGACCGCTGGCGAGATGGCCGCGCGGGCGCGCGTCGGACGCCTGCTGCTCACGCACTTCTTTCCGGGCACCGATCCGCGCGAACAGGAGACGGCCGCGCGCCGCGTGTTCTCCGGGCCGGTTGAGGCCGTCGTCGAGCGGGGGACCTACGAGATCTAACCCGGGCGGGGCCCGGCTCCGAGGAGGCGACACGTGGGACGCATCACCGTGCTGGGTGCCGGGTACATGGGGTCTGCGCTCACTGTACCGGCGAGCGACAACGGCCACGCCGTCGCGCTGTGGGGCACGCATCTCGACGGGTACATCATCGAGGCGCTACGTGCCGGCCGACCGCACCCCAAGCTCGGCACGCGGCTGCCGGAGACGGTGCGCCCGTTCGATGCCGGGGAGCTTCCTGCCGCCCTCGACGGCGCCGATTTGGTGATCCTGGCCGTCACATCGGACGGCGCGCTGCCCACCCTCGAGCGCGCCCGCGGCTTGCTGGCACCGGACACTCCACTCGTCGTCGTGTCCAAGGGATTGGTGCAGTGGCACGGTCGCGTCGTGACGCTGTCCACCGCCATTGCCGCGCTGGGATTCCCACGGACCGTGACGGTCGGCGGGCCGAGCAAGGCGCTGGAACTGACCCGGCGCGTACCCACCCGCGTGCTCTACGCGTCACCTGATGCCGACGCACGTGAGACGGCGCGCCGCAGGATGCAGACACCCTACTACTGTGTGGATGAAACCCACGAGCAGCAAGGACTGGAATTGTGCTCGGCGCTCAAGAACGCCTACGCGATTGCGATCGGGCTGTGCGACGGGTTGGTGGCAGCCGGTCGTGCCGAGGCGATGTACAATACCAAGGCCGCGATCTTCGCCCAGGCGCTGGTCGAGATCACGCATCTGGGCCGGCCGGTGCGGCTCCGTCCCGAGATGGTGGCCGCGCTCGCCGGAGCCGGAGACCTCTTCGTGACCGGCGTGGCCGGCCGGAACCGGGCCTTCGGCGAACTGCGCGGCGCGGGTCTGCCGACCGCGCAGGTGGTCGCCCGGCTGCAGGAACAAGACCAGCTGACCGAGGGCTACGCGGCGATCCGGTCGTGCTGGCGCTACGCGCAGGAGTCGGGCGTAGAAGGTCTGCCACTGCTCCGCGCCCTGTACCGCATCGTCTACGAAGACGCGGACGTCGAGCGCGAGATCCGCACCGCCTGCTTCGACCCGGTGCCGGCCTAACGTCCCGCTGCGCGGCGGACCATCACGCTATAATGAGGCCACGTTGCCGCCGGCCGATCCCCGCGGGTCGCCGCGCATCCGGAGGTGGGTGTCATCCTCGAGATCACGGTCTTTGTCAGCGGCGGGGTGCTGCTCGCGCTCGAGATCATTGCCAGCCGCGTACTCGCCCCGTACTTCGGCAACTCGATCTATGTCTGGGGGAGTCTGATCGGCGTCTTCCTCACCGCGCTCAGTGTGGGCTATGCCCTCGGCGGCCGCGTCGCCGACCGCTACCCTTCACCGAGCCTGTTCTCGGGAATCGTGTTTGTGGCCGGCCTCTTGACCGTGCCGATCCCCCTGGCCGCGGCCCCGGTGCTCGAGGGGGTGGCCCGGGCCGACTTCGGGCCGCAACTCAACCCGCTCATTGGCGCCGTGGCGCTCTTCGTGGTGCCGAGCATCGTCATGGGCATGGTATCGCCGTTCGCGGTCCGGCTGAAGGCGCGGGCCGTCGGGACCATGGGGCAGACCGCCGGGAACCTGTACGCCATCAGCACGATGGGCTCGATCGCCGGCACGCTCGCCGCGTCGTTCGTGCTGATCAACTACATGGGCGTGCGGTCGATCATCCTGGTGCTGGGCTTCACCTTGATGATCATGGCCGTGCTCGACTGGCTCGCCGCGCGACGCCGCGCCGCCGCGGTGGCCGGCGCCCTTCTGGTGGTGCTCCTGGCGGCAGGCGTGACCACCGCGCAACCCGCGCAGTCGCCCACGCTCGTGTACGTGCGCGACACCGTCTATCACAAGATCACCGTGTCCGACGAGGGGACGGTCCGCTACCTGAAGCTCGACAACTACTGGCAGAGCGCGCTCGATCGGAGCCAGCCCCAGCGCACGGTGTTCGCGTACGCGGACTACATGCACCTCCCGCTCGTCTTCATCCCCGAACCCAGGCATGCGCTGCTCATCGGGCTGGGCGGCGGGACCGTGCCGGAACGCTACGTCGCCGACTACCCGACGGTCATCATGGACGTCGCGGAGATCGATCCCCAGGTCGTGGAGACCGCGAAGGCGTACTTCGGTGTGCGCGAGAGCGACCGGCTGCGCCTCACGGCGCGCGACGGGCGCCTGCACCTGCGGCTGGCCGCGGCGCCGCACGACATCATTCTGACCGACGCGTACCTGATCGACACGATTCCGTTCCATCTGGCGACGCGCGAGTTCTTTGAACTGGCGAAGGCCCGGCTCGCACCGGGCGGGGTGGTGGCGTCGAACATCATCGGCGCGCTCGATGGCCCCCACAGCCAGCTCTTTCGGGCGATCTACAAGACCTTCCGCCAGGTGTTCGCGACCGTCTACGTGTTTCCGGTGGATTTCGGCCAATATGGGTCGGCGCAGTCGCTGCGCAACATCATCGTGATCGCCACAGACGCGCCGGCCTTGCCCGCCGGCGAGATCACGCGCCGGGCCCAGGCACTGGTTGATCGCAAGGCGGTGACCGTGGGCCGGTTCCTCTCGGCCGCAACCGATCTGTACACCGCACCGATTCCCACCGACGACGTGCCGGTGCTCACCGATGACTTCGCGCCGATCGACCGGCTGATCCCGACTCGCTGATCCCCGATCTGGGTACATCCATGGAGAAGCGACAGTCCCGCCGGGCCGGACAGGAGGCTTTGGCACCGTGGGGGTGCTGAAGATCGTCCTGGGGGATGTCGTGCGCATGCGCAAGACCCATCCCTGCGGGAACGATCAGTGGGAAGTGGTGCGCCTGGGCGCGGACATCGGGATCCGATGCCTGAAGTGCGGTCGCCGGGTCCTGATGCCTCGGGTGAAGTTCGAGCGTCGCATCCGTCAGTTCATCCGGCGGGGTGAAGGAGCGGAGGACGACGCGTCGCAGGGGGGCTCGCGTGGCACCACCACGCCCGGCTGAGGGTGAGAGGGGATCTGGTGAAGCGTCGGGTCGGGGAGCTTGCGGTCCCCGCCGGTCACGTCTACACGTGGGCGGTCGTCCTCGCCGGCGCCGTCGCGCTTGCCGTCTCGCTGCTTTCTGCCTCATGGCCCGGCGCGCCGCGCATCGTGCTCCTGTGCTTCGCCGCCGTCCTGGCTAACGCGCTCTTCCTGCCCGAGCCGTCGGACAGTGACCAGACACTCGCTGCGGCCGTGGCCTCGGCCGGCCTGACGCTCTTTGGTGGACCGGCGACCGCCGCGGCGATGGGTGTCGGCGTCCTGGTCGGACAAGTGCTGATCCGGCGACGGGCGCTGGGATCCGGACTCTTCAACGCCGGGCAGTCTGTCCTGGCCACACTGGCCGCCGGCGCGACCGGATTTCTCGTGCACCTCGACATGCCCTCGTGGAGCCACGCGGTCTTCGTGCGTTCCGTCGACTCGGGATACATCGCCGGCGTCATGGCGTCGGTGTTCGGGTTCGTCGTCGTGACCGGCGCCTTGACCTCGTGGCGCCTGACGCTCGACCGTCAGGCGTCGTTCGTCGGCGTCTTCAGCGGCTCGCTGGCGTTCAGCGTTGCCAACACCGTCGTGCTCTTCGCGCTGGGCACGATCTCGGCGCTTGTGATTCTCCGCGCCGTCCCGGCTGAGGCCCTGCTTCTGCTGCTGCCGGTGGTCACCGCCGGCGTCGCGGTGCTCATCTACGCCGGCAGCCGTCAGGCGGCGACCGAACTCGAGGTCGTGCGCGGCGCCGCGGCCGATCTGGCGCGATGCGTGTCGGCGGAGGAGATCGCGCAGGTGCTCGCGGCCAGCATCGACCGGGTACTGTCCGCGGACGTGCAGATCGTGTTCCTGCGCGCGCCCGGCCAGGCCGAGATGCGTGTCGCGCACTACCGGGGGCCCGGGGGCATGGGCCTGGCCCGGCAGCTCGAACCCGAGGGCTTGGCGAGCCACGCGCTGCACACCGGCAGGCCGATGCGCATCGGCGACTACGAGCGCGACCCGCGGCGCAGCCCGCGCGCCGAGATCGTCTTCGGCCGGGGCGTCGTCCGCTCCGGGCTCATCGTGCCGATCACCACCGGCCGCGACACGTGGGGCCTGGTGGCGCTGGCGCGCGGCGTGCGCCACGCATTCGGGCCTCGGCACGAGCGCGTCGTCGCATCGCTGGCCGATCAGGTCGCCCAGGCCCTGCGGGCTCTTCACCTTCAAGACCAGGTCCGCCGGCACGCCGACCGGCTGGCAGTCCTGCAGCACGCCGGGTTGCTCACCGGGTCCACACTCGACCCACACGAGGCCTGCCGGCAGCTCGCGGAGCGTGCCGCCGAGATGCTCGGGACCAAGTACGCGCTGCTCGCCCTGGTCGACCACGGGACGCGCGAGCTGTACGGCGAGGCCGCGTACGGTGGCGACGGATCGAGCTTTGCGACGCTGCGCGTCCGCCTGGACGCCGACACGCCCGTGCTCAGGGAACTGCGGCACGCGGTCAGGGAGCGCCGGCCGATCGTCTACGACGAGACGCAGATCAAGGCCAGCGGGTGTCCGGCGCTGACCGCGCTGCCGGATGCCAGGAGCGCCCTCGCCGTGCCGCTCTTGCGCCAGGGCCGGGCGATCGGTGCGCTCATGGTGGTTTCGAACGAGCCAGCGCCGTTCGCCGAGGCCGAGATCACCACGCTGGAGTCCGCCGCCGCGCAGGGTGCGGCGGTGCTGGAGCACGCGCGCCAGCACGTGGCGATGGAGGCGCAGTTCCGCCGTACCGAGGCGATGCTCACGGTCTTCCGCCGGCTCGCGGCCGCGTCGGACCTGCACGGGGTATTTGTGGTACTCGTCGACGGCGCGCGTGCGGTGCTCGGGGCCGATCGGTGTCTCCTGCTCGTGTGGAACGGCCGCGGCCCGGTGGCGCAGGTGTTCGCGTCGGGCTTCTCGGACGCTTTCGCCGACGCGATCCGGCAGCACGCGTCGCAAATCGTCGGCCGTCATGTCGCGGCGTCGGCGCACCCGGTCGCGATCGCCGATTTCGACGGTGATCCCCGCGTGAGCGCTGTGCGGAACGAGGCGAGGCAGGAGGGCCTCCGTTCCGGGATCTTCGTGCCGCTGCGCGCGCAGGGCGAGCTTGTCGGTGCACTGCTCCTGGCCGGCGGCCACGAACATGCCCCGGACGTGCTGCCGCTGGTCGAGATGCTGGGCGAGCAGGCGACGGCATCGCTCCGGCACGCGGCGGCCCTGGCGGAGAGCGAAGCCCGACTTGCCGAGGTGGCACTCCTCAACCGCATCATCGGAACCGTCGGCGCCTCGCTCGAATTGGCCGAGGTCTACCGGACCGCCGCGGCCGAACTGTCGAGTGCCCTCGGGATTCCCCGGGTGAGCATCTACCGCGTGGACGGTCAGATCCTCCGGCTGGCGGCGCAGGTCGGTGCACCCGACGTGCCGGCCGAACTGCCCGCGGTCGGCGGTATCACCGGTCGCGTCGTCCGGACCGGCCGGCCGGAGTTCGTGGCCAGCGTGCGCGACGACCCGGACTACGTGTCGAGCAGTTTCGACGTCACCAGCGTTGCGGTCGTGCCGGTGCTGCGCGAGGGTACGAGTACCGGCCTCATCGTCGCTGAGGGCGTGACCGGCCGGCCGGTTACGCAGCGCACCGTCGAGTTCCTGGCCGCCGTCGCGCAGCAATTGAGCAACGCCGTGCAGAACGCCGTGTTCTACGGCGAGCAGCGCCGCGCGCATGATGAGCTGCAAGTCCTCTACGAGGCCGCGCGGGCCGTCAGCGGCACCCTCGACTTGCGCACCGTCCTCGACAGCATGGTGTCAGTAACATGCCGCGCGTTTGGCTACGACAACGGGGCCATCATGATGGTGGACGCCGAGAGTGGAGACCTCGTCGTCGAGGCCGGGTACGGCCTGAAGGGTACGGTCGTCGGCCGGCGGCTACCGGCCGGCGCAGGGATCAGCGGCGCGGTCGCGCGGTCGGGCACCCCGGCGCTGGTCGACGCTGTGCGCGCCGACACGCGCGATCATCGGCTGGGTGACCGCACGCAGTCCGAGCTGGCCGTGCCGCTCATCGCGGAAGGCAAGGTGCTTGGCGTCTTCAACGTGGAGAGCGCGCGGCTGGCCGCCTTCGGCGCCCGCGACCTGCGGCTGCTCACCACCCTGGCTTCGTATGCCGTCGTCGCGATACAGAACGCGCGACTGTACGAGACCGCGCAGCGGCTGGCGATCACCGATGGTCTCACCGAACTGTTCAACCACCGGTATCTGCACGAGTCCCTCGGCCGCGTGCTTGAGCGCGCGCGCCGCGACGACCAGCCGGTCGGCCTGATCATGCTGGAGATCGATCACTTCAAGCGCTACAACGATACCTACGGCCACCAGAGCGGCGACGAAGCGCTGCGCACCGTGGCCGGCCTCTTGCGCCGTGGCAGCCGCCCGTCCGACATCGTAGCGCGGTACGGCGGCGACGAGTTCATGGTGATCCTGCCGGGTGTGAGCAAGGCGGCCACTCACGAGACCGCCGAGCGCCTGCGCCGCACCGTCGAGGCCTACCCGTTGATCCTCGGCAACGAGGTCATCACCACGGTGACGCTGAGCGTCGGGGTCGCCTCGTTCCCGCACGACGGCGCCACGGTGGACGCGCTGGTCGAGGCGGTCGACCGCGCCCAGTACCTCGCCAAACGGTCCGGCGGGAACACAGTGCACGTCGCACAGTCGCCGTAGCCCGTCTGCGGCAGGCCCCGGACGCCGGCGCGCGTAACTCCACCAAGGAGGAGTGATCGCGCGTGAGCCTCGCCCTGGGCCTCGTCGGTCTGCCGAACGCCGGCAAGTCCACCTTGTTCAACGCCCTTACCCGCGCCGGCGCCGCCGTCGCGTCGTACCCATTCACGACCATCGATCCTAACCTCGGCCAGGTGCCGGTGCCCGACGACCGGCTCGACGCGCTGGCGCGGGTGATCCATCCCGAGCGCGTGATCCCCGCGGTGATCCGGTTCATCGATATCGCGGGCCTGGTACGGGGCGCCTCGAAAGGCGAGGGCCTCGGCAACCGGTTCCTCGCCCACATTCGCGAGGTAGACGCCATCGTGCACGTGGTCCGGTGTTTCACCTCGGGTGACGTGGCACTCGTCGAGGGCGACCTCAACCCGGTGCGCGACGCGGAGATCGTGGAGACCGAGCTCGCGCTGGCCGATCTCGACACCGTGGAGCGCGCGCGGCGCGCGGCGCACAGCCAGGCGAAGAGCGGCGATCACCACGCGCGCGAGCAGGAGGCCGCGCTGCAGCACCTCGAGGCCGGGCTGGCCCAGGGCACGCCGGCGCGCCGCCTGAGCGTCGAGGCGCCGGTGCGCGAGATCGTGCGCGACCTGCGGCTGCTGACCGCGAAGCCGGTGCTCTATGTCGCCAATATCGACGAGGCGGATCTACCGGACGGCGGCCCGCTGGCATCCTCGCTGCGTGCGCTGGCCGAGCGCCAGGGCGCCGGGTTCATCGCGCTGGCCGCGAAGCTCGAGTCCGAACTCGGAGACCTGCCGGCCGACGAAGCGAAGGCCTATCTCGCCGCGGTGGGCCTCGATGAGCCTGGTCTGCCGCGGCTGATTCGCGCCGGCTTCGCGCTGCTGGGGCTCGTCAGCTTCTTCACCGTGCTGTCGAACGAGGTGCGGGCGTGGCCGGTGCCCAAAGGCACGCACGCCGTGGACGCGGCCGGGCGGATCCACACCGACATGCAGCGTGGATTCATCCGGGCTGAGGTCATTCCGTGGGACCCGCTCGTGGCGCAAGGCAGCCTGCACGCGGCGAAGGAGCACGGGGCGGTGCGCACCGAGGGCCGCGACTACGTGGTTGCGGACGGCGATGTGATCACGTTCCGGTTTGCGGTGTAGCGCCAGGAGGGTGCCGTCCGGTCAGGCAAACACCGCCTCGTGGTCCATCGCGAAACCGGGCAACACCTGCTCGACAGACATCGGGCGTCACGTCGTCTTGGACCCGAGGACGCAGTACCCCCGCACTTGCCCCGGCTGGCTGGCGATGATATGATTGGCGTCGCTTGTCGAACGCGCGTGTGTGGACTGCGCGTTCCTCCTGCCCTCCGCCGGCGCCTGCGCGGGACGGAGGGCCGCGGGCGAGACGCCCACCAGGTCCAGATCGGTCCTGGGAGTCCACAGGAGGAGGAAAAGCAAATTGCCCAGCTATGACCTTGTCTATATTGTGCGACCCGACCTCGAGGCGGAGGCGATGACCGCCGTCATCGAACGGGCCACGCAGCGCCTCCTCGATCAAGGCGTCACGATCGAGCACAGTGAGGTCTGGGGCAAGCGGCGCATGGCCTATCCCATCCAGCGGTATCGGGAGGGCCACTATGTGTTCACGCGGTTCGCCGCTGCGGGCGACCGCATCCCCGAGATCCGGCACGGCCTCAAGATCATGGAGGACGTGCTCCGCGTGTCGATCACCGTAGCCATCGGCCCCATCGCACATCAGAAGGCCGTTCAACCCACTGCAGCAGCTCCCGCGGCCGACACCGCTGCGCCTGCCGTTCCTGCCGAGCAGCCGCAGGCCGAGCCCCCGCAGGTCGACGCACCACCGGCGTAGATCGCCCAGAGGGAGGGAGCACTGTGCTCAACCGCATTATCTTGATCGGGCGTCTGACCCGCGATCCGGAACTGCGCTACGTCCCGAGCGGGCACCCCGTGGCGTCGTTCACGCTGGCGGTGGACCGGCCGTTCGCCAACCAGCAGGGCGAGCGCGAGACCGATTTCATTGACATCGTCGCCTGGCGCAAGCTTGCCGAGCAGGTGAGCCAGCATCTGAGCAAGGGCCGTCTGGTGGCGGTGGAGGGCCGGCTTCAGATTCGTTCATACGAGACGCAGGACGGCCAGAAGCGCAAGGTCAGCGAGGTGGTCGCCGACGGTGTGCGCTTCCTCGACCGCAAGGCCACAGGCGTGCCGGCCGGCGTCGCGCAGAACGACGAGCTGGCCGAAGAGACCGAACAAGACGTGCCGTTCTAGTCGTGCCGGAACCCGGCACGACGGCGGACGCCAGGGGCGTTTCGCCGTTCCAGACGACGGAGGCATCGCATGGCTGAAGGAGCACCAAAGAAGCAGTGGCGCGGCCGCCGGCCGAAGCGCAAGGCCTGCCAGTTCTGTGTCGAGAAGGCGAAGGGCATCGACTACAAGGACGCGCTGAAGATCCGGCGGTTCGTGACCGACCGCGGCAAGATCCTGCCGCGGCGGGTGTCGGGAAACTGCGCGAAGCACCAGCGGTTGCTCGCGGTCGCGATCAAGCGCGCGCGGGAGCTCGCGCTGCTGCCCTACACCGGAGAGTAGTCCGCGCGTTGCCACAAGAAGGCGCTCCATCGCGGAAGCGCCACAAGGCCGCGGCATCGCGGTCCGGGGCGTCGCACACCCCCGCGCGGCCGCACGGCGGCGGCGCGGCGCTGGCGGCGATCCGGCCGGTGACGCAGGCACAGTCTGAGAGCGGGCCGCGCGGGCTGACCGAGGGCGCGATCCTCGCCGGGATCGTCGCCATGCTGGCACTCGCCACGCGGTACCTGCCGTTGATTGGCATCGTGACCGTGTACCTGTGTCCGCTTCCGCTGGCGCTGCTGGTGATCCGTCGGGGGCTACGGATCGCCATCCTCGCGGCCATCGTCGCCACGCTTGTCGGCACGATGCTGGCCGGGCCCATTGTCGGATTCAGTATCCTGATCTCATTCGCGCCGATGGGCATCATCATCGGCATCGGCGCCCACAAAGGCTGGCAGGCCGCCCGCATCGTGCTGCTCGGCACCCTCGCGTCCGCGGTGTCCACCGCGGCCAGCTTTATGGGGTTCACCGGTCAGGGCGTCCAGACGCTCGAGGGAATGCGGCGGCAAATGGTGGAAGCGATCAACCAGAGCATCCAGATGGCCGCGGGCCTCTATACGCGGTTTGGGCTGTCGAAGGAACAGATCGACGCCGTCACCACGCAGTACCAGGCCTTCATCCAGATCCTGCCGTACATCTTGCCGGCGATGCTGCTGGCGGGCGCCGCGACCGCGGCATGGCTCAACTACGAGGTGGGTCGCCGCGTGCTGCGGCGCCTCGGGTACGAACTGGCGGCCCTGCCGCCTATCCGGGCTTGGCGGTTCCCCCACTGGACGCCGTGGCTCTTCGCGTTGGGCTATGGTTTGGCGGTGGTCGGGCACGCGTCGCAGGTGAAGCCGCTGGAGAATCTCGGGACCGGGCTGCTGATCTCCATGAGCTTTGCGTTCATGCTGCAGGGCATTGTCGCGGCCTGGATGATCCTTGGGAACTTTGATCTTCGCCCGGTCGAGCGGACGATCGGGATCATCCTGGCCGTCATGTTCTCAACGACGCTGCCCATCATCAATGTCGTGTTCCTGTTCCTCGGCATGATCGACTCTGCGTGGAAGGTGCGTGAGCGCTGGGGCCGGCCCCGGAGCGAACTCTCAGAGGTGCAACGGTGAAGGTCATCCTGCTGAAAGACGTCCCTGGCACCGGCGCGGCCGGAGAGATCAAAGAGGTGAAGGACGGGCACGCCCGCAACTACCTCATCCCACGCGGTCTGGCGAAGCCGGCGAGTGAGGGCGCGGTGCGCGCGCTCGTTGACCAGCAGCGGGCCGTCCAGCGCCGCGCTGAGCGCGAGCGGCACGAGACTGAGGCCCTGATCGAACGGCTCAAGGGTCTGGTGCTCGAGATCCGCGGCCGCGCTGGCGAGGGCGGCAGGCTCTTCGGATCGGTGACGTCACAGCAGGTCGCCGACGCGCTGGTCAAGCGGGGCTTCGACATCTCGCGCAAGCAGGTCGAGCTCCATGAACCGATCCGGGTCGAGGGGTTCTATCAAGTCCCGGTGCGGGTGGCGCCCGGTGTCGTCGTCAAGATCGACCTCAACGTTGTCGGTACGAAGTAGCCGCATTGTCCCCCCGGTGTACCTCCGGGTTGTCCACAGATGACTCCCAGGATGCGAGCATGTTGTCCCTCCCGAGCACACAGAAGAATCCCGGTGTTCCCCAGCTAGCCCACAAGGGGATTCACAGGCGGCTGCCCAACACCACTTGATGTGTCCATGCCTTCGACGCGACGGCGGCCCGTTCGTGCGCTGTCCCCGGGGATTCCTGCGGGCCTTGACATGCGTACATTTGTTCGGTAATCTGAGAGTCCAAACAGCGAACAGGAGTTCGTTATGAGCATTGGCCCGCCAGTCGAGCGCGTCCCTCCGCAGAACCTGGAGGCCGAGCAGAGTGTGCTGGGCTCTATGCTTCTGGAGCGCGACGCGATCGCGCGGGTCCTCGAACTCGTCCGCGCCGACGACTTCTACCGCGACGCGCACCGCCGCATCTTTGAGGTCATCGCCGACCTCTTCGAGCGTGGTGAGCCCGCTGATCTGATCAGCGTCACCGACCGCCTGCGCGCACAGGGTGTGCTCGATGACGTCGGCGGCGCCTCCTACGTGACGTCGCTGCTGCACGCGGTGCCCACCGCCGCCAACGTGGACTACCACGCGCGGCTGGTCGTCCAGAAGTCCATTCTCCGCCAGATGATCACGGCCGGCACGCGGATCGTCGAGATCGGCTTCCGCGAAGACCACGATGTCGAAGAGGTGGTCGATCAGGCCGAGAAACTGGTCTTCGGCATCGCCAACCGGCGCATCGGCAGGCAGCTCTATCCGATCGCCGGCGTGGTGAACGACGTGTTCGACATCATCGATCGGCGCTACCACCACAAGGGTACGATCACCGGCGTCCCGAGCGGTCTCGCCGATCTCGACAAGCTCACCGGCGGGTTCCAGCCCGGCGACCTCATCATCCTGGCCGCGCGGCCGTCCATGGGCAAATGCCTGAAGTTCGACGCCGAGGTCGTGGACGCGGCCACCGGCGAGGTCCGTACGATCCAGCAGATGGTCGCCGAGGGGCGCGGCCACCTCCTCTCGCTGAACGCCGACCACCGGTTCAGACAGGCCGCGCCCAGCCACTTCGTCGACGACGGCATCAAGCCGGTGTTCCGCGTGCGCACCGCCGGCGGCCGTCAGGTCGAAACCACGCTCACGCATCCGTTTCTGACGCCGGCGGGGTGGGTGCCGCTCGCCGCGCTCGAGCCCGGTGCGCTGGTCGCCGTGCCGAGGCGGCTGCCGGTCTTCGGCCGGGCCGAGCTACCCGATCACGAGACAAAACTCCTCGCCTATCTGTGCAGCGGCCGGCTGCCGGCGAGCCCGCAGGTCGCCGAGGACTTCGCCGACGCGGCGGCTGCGGCCGAGGCGATCCTCGCCACCACGCGGGCCGGCCGGGGGCGCACCGCGGCGCAATCGGGTATCAGCGGCGGCGCCGAGGGCGGCGCCGCAGTGGCTGATCTGTTGTGGCGCTATCAGGAATTGGCCCAGCCGCCGGTGACGCGGCCGGTGCCGCCGGTGGTGTTCACGCTCCGGCGCGAGAAACTGGCGCTCTTCCTGAACCGGCTGCTCGGCGCGCTGGCCGAGGTGATCGAACATCCCAACGGCTACCAGGTGATGGTGACGCTGCCGTCGGCGCGCATGGCGAGCCAGACGCAGCACCTGCTGCTGCGGTTTGGCGCGCCCAGCACCCGCGAGGGCAGCACGCTGACGCTGGGGGTCGCGGCAACCATCACGCTGGTGCGAGAGACCGGTATCTTCGGGTGGGAACGCCTGCGCCGGTGGGCCCGCAACGCCCAGCGGTCGCTGCTCGACGATATCGACGTGATGTGGGAAGAAATCATCGCGATCGACGAGATCGGCGCGTACCAGGTCTACGACCTCACGGTGCCCGACACCCACAACTTCGTCGCCAACGATGTCTGCGTCCACAACACGACGCTCGCGCTCAACATCGCGCAGCACACCGCGATCGAACGCAAGACCCCGGTGGCGATCTTCAGCCTGGAAACCAGCAAGGAGCAGCTCGTCCAGCGCATGCTGTGCAGCGACGCCCACGTGGATTCGGCGCGCGTCCGCAGCGGCGACCTCGAGGAGTCCGATTGGCCTCGCCTGGCCAACGCGATGGCGCGGCTCAGCGAGACGTCGATCTTCATCGACGATTCGTCGAGCCTGACGGCGGTCGAGATCCGGGCCAAGGCCCGGCGACTCCAGCACGAGCATGGGCTTGGGCTGATCGTCATCGACTACCTGCAGTTGATCCAATCGTATCGCCGGTCGGAGAACCGCACGCAGGAGGTCTCGGAGATCGCGCGGGCGGTGAAGTCGCTGGCGAAAGAGCTCAACGTGCCGGTGATCGCGATCTCGCAGCTCTCGCGCGTGGTCGAGACGACCGGTAACCGGCGGCCGCAGTTGTCGCATCTCCGAGAGAGTGGCGAGCTGGAACAAGTCGCGGATCTCGTCATGTTCATCTACCGCGACGAGTACTACGAGCCGCAGAAGGCCCGTGCCGAAGGACGCGAGAACATCGCCGAGATCAAGGTCGCCAAGCACCGCAACGGCCCGGTCAAGGACATCGAAGTGTACTTCAACAAGGAGTTCGGGCTCTTCCGCGATCTCGATCGTCGCCACGCCAGCGCCGCGGGATCGTAGACCGTCGTGGACGCGACCACGGCCTCCGGCCCGGAGTTCATCCACCGCTTCATCCCCGCGGCCGCGGACTCGCGCTGCACGCTGCTGCTCCTCCACGGCACGGGCGGCAACGAAGACGATCTGCTGCCCCTCGGCCGCGAGCTCGCGCCCGGCGCGGCGCTGCTCAGCCCGCGCGGCAAGGTGCTGGAGCGCGGCATGCCGCGCTTCTTCCGGCGTCTCGCCGAGGGCGTCTTCGACCTTGACGACCTGCGGGTGCGCACCGACGAACTTGCCGCGTTCGTCACCGCCGCGGTCGCGCAGCGCGGTCTGAGCCCGGATCACGTGGTGGCGGTGGGGTTCTCCAACGGGGCCAACATTGCGGCGAGCCTGCTGCTGCAGCACCCGGGCCTGTTGCGCGGCGCTGTGCTCTTCCGGCCGATGGTGCCCTTCGAACCCGCCACACTCCCGTCCCTCACCGGGACCACGGTGTTCGTGGCCGCCGGACGGTCGGACCCGCTGATCCCTGAGGCGCAGACCCGCCGCCTGACCGCGCTACTCCGCGCGGGCGGAGCAGACGTCACCGAGCACTGGGTCGCGGCAGGGCATACCCTCACACGTCAGGAGGTCGTCGCGGCCAGGGAGTGGTTCACCACGACCTTCCCGTGCCACCCGTCGTAGCCGATCGTGGCGCAGCGACATCATTCGCCGGCTCCCCGCGCCTTCGTTCCGCTGGAGGCGAGGACTTCCTAGAGCGAGATCAGAAAGTCCCGGATGATCCGGTTGAAGGCTTCGGGGACTTCCAGGCACGCCAAGTGCCCGGCGGCCGGGATCACGGCCAGTTTCGCGTTGGGGATCCCTTGCGCCATGACCTCCGCCGAGGCCGGCGGGGTGAGCGCGTCCTCTTCACCCACGACGATCAGTGACGGGACCGCAATCGATGCCAGCAGCGGCCGGCTATCCGGCCGGCCGGCCATCGCGGCGAGTGCGGCGGTCAGGCCGCGTGGGGCGGGCGTGCCGATGATTTGCCGCAATGCGGATGCCACTCCTGGACGCTGGGCCTTGGTCGTCGGCCCGACGAGGTTCGCCGCGAACTCCTCGACAAACCCGGTCGGCCCCTCGCGTTCGATGCGCTCGATCGCCGCGTGACGGCGCTGGCGGCCCTCGTCGGTATCGGGCTCGGCGCGCGTGTCCGCCAGGATCAACGCGGAGACCCTATCGGCCGCCTGCGCCACGACGCGGAACGCGACGTAGCCGCCCAGCGAGCAGCCGCCCAGAATCACCCGCCTGTGTCCGAGCACGTCGAGCAACCCCAGGACGTCGCGGGCATAGTCATCCATGGTCAACGCGCCCGCCGGGAGATCCGACTCCCCGAACCCTCGGTAATCCGGCGTGATGACTGTGAACCGGTCACGCAACGCCGCCACCTGCGGTCCCCACATCGCGCGGTTCAACGGAAACGCGTGCAGGAGCACCACGGGCGGACCTGTCCCGGTCACCTCATACCCGAGCCTGACGCCAGCAACGTTCACCTGCATCCCCATCCCTCCTCAACGTCCTTCTCATCATAACGCACGGACCCCCGCCGGTTCGTTCCAATGCACCGGTCGGTGGCGATTTGTCCCCTTTCGGCCCGCCGGATGTTCGCGGTCGCCGGTGCCGCGGCATGCTGTGGCCACCCGGAGTCTGATCATCGGGGTGCGCGATGGACATCGCAGCGAAAGCCGAGTCTTACCTGCCGCTCGTCGGCGCGATCGCCAGAACGGTTGGCCGCGGCCTCCCGTCGTACGTAGAGATCGACGACCTCGTGCAGGACGGGGTGATCGGGTTGATCGGCGCGCTCCAGCGTTACGACCCTGAGCGCGGCGTCGTGTTCACGACCTACGCCGGCCACCGCATCCGCGGCGCGATGCTCGACGGGCTCCGACGGCGCGACCCGCTCCCGCGGACCGCTCGCCGTGCTCTGCGGGAGGTTGAAGACGGCGTGCCGCGGAACGGCGGCGCGGCGTTCTACCTGCTCGACCTCGACCACGCGCTCTCGATGCCGGAGGATGAAGCGACCGGTCCCGAGGCGCTGGCGCTGGAGGCGGACCTGCGGCGCAGGCTGCGGGCGGGGTTTGCCGCGCTCCCGGTCCGCGATCGGGAGGTGCTCCTGCTGCGGGCCGTGCACGGCCTGCCGTTGCGACTGGCCGCGTACCGCCTGAGCCTGTCCATCACACGCGCGGCGGAGATCGAAAGGCGCGCGATAGGGCGGCTGCGGCGGTATCTCGACGGCCAGCCGATGATCCGCGCACGGCGTCGCGTGCTCGACACGCCATGAAGGAAGTGCGCGCGGTGGGCCAGAACCGACCACACACTCTCCGGGTCGTCAGGTGTCCTCGGGGCGCGCAATCCCGGCGCCCGCCGCCGCGGCGCTGCAACTTCACGCTGGAGGCCGGGTCATGCCCCGTGAGGCTCGCATGGTCGCTGCCACGGCGCGGAATCTTCGTTGGGTTCCCGCGCTCGGGACCGCCGCGCACGCACACGCTCTCGCAAACACGTTGAGTCTGGTCGCCGGGGTCGTACGCCGGCGTCCGCACCTGGCCGAGGATCTGCTCGTGTATGTGGCCGGGTACATACGCGGGCATCTGCGTCCGGCTGGGCCGCTCGTCCGGCTGGCCGACGAACTCGACACGGCGCTCGGGTACTTGGCCATCGAGCGCGCTCGTTTCGGCAGCCGGTTGCGCGTGACCGTAGACTGCGAGCGCGAGTCGCGCGAGGCCCTTGTACCGCCGCTGCTGGTGCAGCCGCTGGTCGAGAACGCGGTGCGGCATGGCGTGGCGCGGCGCGCGGGGGGCGCCCGCGTGCGCGTCTCGGCGCGCGTGCGCCCTCCCGTGCTGCTGGTCGCGGTGGCCGACGACGGCCCGGGCATCGACCGGCGCGCGCGGAGCCGTCCGGGTTTGGGGCTGGTCGCGCTGCGGATGCGGCTGGAAGGGCTCTGGGGTCCTCTGGCCCGGGTGCGGGTGCTGAGCCGGCCCGGCCGTGGGACGATCGCCGCGATCAGCCTGCCGCTGACGAGACCACCGTGACGCGGCCCGACGGAGCCCTTCGCGCGGTCATCGCCGACGACGAGGCGGGCGCCCGGCAGCACCTGCGCGCGCTCCTCCACGACTGTCGGGTGCGGGTGGTCGCCGAGTGCGCCACGGGCGACGATGCGCTCGCCGCCGTCAGCCGGTCGGCTCCCGACGTGGTCTGTCTCGACGTGCGCATGCCCGGCCTCGATGGCCTCGAGACCGCGCGGCGGCTCGGGGGCGCGGCGGCGGTCATCTTCACGACGGGGTTCGGCGACCACGCGGCGGCCGCGTGGGAGATCGGCGCCGCCGACTACCTGCTCAAGCCGCTGTCCTCGGCGCGGGTGGCCGAGGCGATCCGGCGTGTGCGTCTGTGGCTGCGGGCGGCCGGCGCGGCATCGGCCACGCGTGACGCGGCGGCGATCCCCGACGACGCCAGCGGCGGTCCGTCGTCCCGGCGCGACCGCGTGCCGCGTGTCCTCATCCCGGCTTACGATCACCGGCTGGCGCTACCGCCCGAGACGATCCACTTCGTCGAGGCCCGGCACAGCGACGTGGTGTTCCACACCGACCGCGGGGTATTTCGCCTGCGAACGTCGCTCGCCCGGCTCGAGCGCGTGCTCGCGCCATGGGGGTTCCTGCGCACGCATCGCGCCTATCTCGTCAATCTCGCGCGTGTGCAGGCCCTGATCCCGTGGTCCCGGCACGCGCACAGCGTCCTGATCGAAGATGGGAAGGAGACACACGTGCCGGTCGCAAAGTCCCGACTCGCCGCCTTTCGTGGCAGCATGATCTGGATTCCGTCTTCAGGAGGACCGCGCAGTGGATCTGGGACTGCAGGGCAAGGTCGCGATCGTGGCCGGCGCCAGCCGGGGACTGGGCCGCGCGATCGCCGAGGGGCTGGCGGCTGAGGGGGCGCACGTCACGCTGTGCTCGCGGTCGGCCCAGGCCGTCGGCGCGGCGGCGCAGGCCATCAACGCCAGCGCCGCGACCCGCTCCGCCGGGTGCGAGGCGACGGCGGTCGCCGCCGATGTCAGCCGCGCCGAGGACGTCGCCCGGCTCGTCACACAGACGCTCGACCGTCACGGCCGTATCGACATCCTGGTGACCAACGCCGGCGGGCCGCCGTCTGGTGCCGCGGCCGCGCTCACCGATCAGCAATGGGAGGCGGCCGTCGAGACCTTGCTGCTGTCGGTCGTGCGCCTGTGCCGCGCGGTCATCCCCTCGATGCAGCAGCAGAAGTGGGGCCGCATCCTGCACGTGACGTCGTTCACCGTGAAGCATCCCCTGCCGAACCTGGCCCTGTCGAACGCGGTGCGACTGGCGGTCGTCGGGCTGGCCAAGACCCAGGCGATCGAGCTCGCGCCCCACAACATCCTGGTGAACACGATCTGTCCCGGGCCCATCGCCACCGACCGGCTGGTGGAATTGACCCAGGGCTACGCGACGCGCGAGAACGTCTCGTTTGAAGAAGCCGAGCGCCGCATGTGGGTCTCGCAGATCCCGCTGGGCCGCGTGGGCAAGCCGGTCGAGTTTGCGAACCTGGCGGTCTTCCTGGCCTCGGAGCGGGCGAGCTTCATCACGGGCGGTACGTTCCAGGTCGACGGCGGCGCGATCCGCGGCCCGTTCTAGCGCGGGCCGTCGCGCACCACGGGTCTCGGAGGACCGGTCGTGTCAGACACAGCGCTCGTTGCCTACCTCGACGCTCACCAGCCCGATCACCTCGAGCAGGTCAGGCGGTTCATCCGGCAGCCGAGCGTCAGCGCCGACGGCACCGGGATCGCCGCGATGGCCGATCTGGTGGCCGCGCGCATCCGCGAGGTCGGCGGCCGCGCCGAGATCGTCGCGACCGAGGGGCACCCGGTCGTACTGGGGCACCTCGACGCTGGCGCGCCCAAGACGCTGCTCTTCTACGGCATGTACGACGTACAGCCGGTCGAGGGCGAAGCGTGGACCGTACCGCCCTTCGAGGGCCGCATCGTCGACTTGCCGCGGCACGGCCCGTCGATGGTGGCCCGGGGCGTCTTCAACTCGAAGGGGCCGATGGCCGGATTCCTCAATGTGCTTGCCGCCTACCGAGCGCTCGGCCGCACGCCGCCGGTGAACATCGTATTCATGGTCGAAGGCGAGGAAGAACTCGGCAGCCGTCACCTGCCGCAGTTCGTGGAGGCGCACCGTGAGCGGCTCCGCGCCGACGCCGCGTACTTCGCGTTCTACGGGCAGGACCCGCGGGGGATCGCCAACCTCTACCTCGGGGTCAAGGGCATCATGTTCATGGAGCTGGTCTGCCGGGGCGGCGCGTGGGGCGGGCCGCAGACGCGCATGGTGCACGGCAGCCACGCGGTGTGGATCGGCAGCCCGGTCTGGCGGCTGCTGCAGGCGCTCACCTCGATGATGGGCCGCGACGAGCAGATCCTCATCGACGGTTTCTACGACGAGGTGGCCGATCTCGATCCCGACGAGGAGCATCTGCTCGAACGGCTCACCGACGTCTGGCGCGAGGCCGACACGCTCGCGTCGCACGACGTGCGCCGTTTCAAGTTCGACGGGCACGGCGAGGCGTTGCTGCGCAACTACCTGACGCTGCCCACCCTGAACATCGACGGCATGATCTCCGGTTGGGTCGGCCCCGGCTCGAAGACCGTGATCCCCCACGAGGCGCGGGCGCGGCTGGACATCCGGCTGGTGCCGCACATGGACATCGAGCGCACCCTGCAGCGCCTGCGCCGCCACCTGCACGATCAAGGGTTCGACGACATACAGGTCGACCTGTGGCAGGCGTATCCCTGGGCGCGGACGCCGTGGAAGAGCCCGGTGGTGCAGGCGATGGTCGCCGCGATCAAGGGCGAGGGGGTTGAGCCGTACGCCTGGCCGACGCTGGCCGGCAGCGCGCCGATGTATCTCTTTTCCAAGGTCCTCGGGATGCCGTTTGTCATGGGCGGGTTGGGACACGGCGGCCGCGCGCACAGCCCCAACGAGTACGCTACGGTCGAAGGGATGCGGCTCTACGAGCGCTCGGTGGCGGCGTTTCTGGAGCGGTTCGCCGCGGCGTGAACGGTGTGTGTTCGCGCCACAGCGCGACCGCCGGCCCGCTTTCCCTCATCGGCGCGCGCGTGTTATGCTGCTAGACGTCCGGCGGCCCCCATCGTCTAGGCAGGCCTAGGACGCCGGTCTTTCAAGCCGGTAACGCGGGTTCGAATCCCGCTGGGGGCACCAAACGCAGACGGGACGCGGGTTTCAGCGTTTTGGGCGGCGGTGTTTACGCCCTGCAAGACCGGTGGACACCCCCGTTTGCGAACTGAATCGTCCATCCCATTCACCTCCTCGTATTTTGAGGGTACGGCCCCCCACGTGCCCCTCTGTTGAGGGGCCCAGTTGCGCGTCCTTCCACAAACTCGCCTGTCGAATCGGGCCTAACCCCTCTGTCGTGAGCGAGAACCTGCCTTCGTGGCGACCCGTGCTTTGGTCTTCTCCCAAGCCCTCTTGTGTCGCATGAACTTCCGCATGTAGCATCGTCGTCCACACGTCATTTGGTCCGCACGTCCGGGCAGGAACCACGTCCCACACGCTGGACATTGACGGTATTCCCTGTCTCCGATTGCGTCGAGGTACAACTGCCACCACATGCACGACGCCAGAGAGGCCGGGAAGAAGTGCAGTTTGAAGTCGGGAACGATGAGAACCCCACGCATGCGCCCTCTCCGAACCAATATGTCGCGGTCCTTGTTCGTGTGCCACGTGATGGTGACGTTCAGGCCACGGTTGAGTTTCCAGGCCAATGTCTGCCAGAAGGCGGCCCAGGCTGACGCGTAGAGTTCTCGGCCCCGAACTCCCTGAGCTGACCTCCATGCCCATGCGAGCATTTCCCCTGTTGCTCCGAGGTTGCCAACCGCAAACGAGACAGGCTCGCCTCCGGGTTCGCGTTTCGGCGAGTACTCTGTGGGGGGCATCGGTCCCTTTCCCCGCAGGGCATCCAGTGTGCGAACCGCATCTCCCAGGGCGCGGAGTTCGTTCTGCACGGCGGCGAGTTCAACAACAACGCACCCGTCGCGTGTTTCCTCAAAGGGCAACGGAAACGGCAGGAAGTCAATCTCTACCGATGTGAGGTTCCACACCTCTGGCAATTGCTTGTCGCAGTCCCACAGCATTCCACGCTTGTTGACCCATGCCACGACGGCCTGTGGGTCTTCGACATTCAGCGCAGCCACTTCTCGGTAGAGCGCAGGAGCATCCCGGAGAGGATGCCACCACGTCTCCCTCCCGCCGGAGAATTCAAGAGCCAGGGGGCGGTTCCGGCGCTTTCGGAGCTTCCAGGCCTCAATGCGCCATTCGAAATCATGGTCGCGCAGCTGCTGGGGGACGGACCCTCTGCCCTCGGTCATCCTTGAACCCTCATGGGCTGTTAGCTCTTTGTTAGCATTTCTATCAAGGACTAGGAGAGTCCTTCCAGGCAAGTCTTTGTGCGAACCCAAGTGCAGGAGGTGAATCGCAATCGAACAGGTTCGGGTCTTGCGAGAGAAACGCGGATGGACGCGGGTCGAGTTGGCCCGTCGCAGTCGGATTCACCCGGCGGACATCAGTCGGATTGAAACGGGGCGTATGGTTCCCTACCGACCGCAGCTTCGGCGGCTGGCTCAGGCTCTAAGGGTGCGAGCAGCAGACTTGGAGGATGAGTGTCCCACATAGGTGTGCAAGAACAAAACGACAGGCCCCGCGTCGGCTCGAGCTGCCAGGCCTAGACGACACGGGGTCCTGTGTGGAGGTGAAGACAGGTGGTCCCTCTTCTCACCCGCCGTGGGCTTCGTTCGCCCTATCGGCGGAAGTTCCTGCCCGACGGCCGACCGGCCTTGCGTAAGACCGTCGAGCCCGAGCACGAGCTTATCACGCCGCCGGGGGTGGCGGTCAACGAATCGGTCCTCCGCGAGGCCGAACAAGACGGCGTCGCGGGAATTGTCGTCGAGCGGGTCCGTACCGGCGAGGTACTGTGGGCGCCGTTGTCCCGATGGTGGCGTGGCGTACACATCAACCGCGGATTCGGCCCGCAGCGAGCGCTCCGATGGGAAGACCTCGAACCTCTTCCCGAGGACCGGCCGCAGCTTCCCCTGTTTCCGGGGCGGGGTCCAACCCCATGAGCGACACGCCATTTGCGGACGCGGCGCGACGCTATGTGGAGTGCGGTCTCACGGTGCTCCCGCTCTGCCCCCCTGACCATGTGGGGTGCAATTCCATTCACACCGACCGATGCCGGAAGCCCGGGAAAGCGCCGCTGGTCAACTGGTCACGGATTCGAGAGGTCGGCGCGTCAGCGGAAGCGGTGGCCCGTTGGGTACGCCGCTGGCCCGGGGCCAATGTCGGCATGGTCGCGGGGATGTCCTCGGGTGTGGTGGTGCTCGATGTCGACAGCGAGGAAGGGGCGGAACATATCCGCCCCTTCCAGATGCCTGAGACCCCGACGGCCCGCAGTCACCGAGGGCTCCGGTATCATCTTGAGGCCCCACCAACACCACTGCGAACGCGCGCCGGCCTGCTGCCGGGCGTGGACCTCCAAGCTGAGGGCGCGTGCGCCGTGCTGCCGCCGTCTCGTCATGTGAGCGGCACGGTCTACACCTGGGAGGTGCCGCTTGAAGCGGGACTGGCACCGTGTCCTGATTGGCTCCTAGAACTGGCGCAGGGACCTCCGAGGATTACGAACAACGGTTCCGATGCCTGGGTGACCCGCTGGCAAGGTGTTCCCGAAGGGCAACGCGACGACACGGCGGCGAAACTCGCCGGCCGACTCCTCAGGTTTGGACTCCCGGCCGAGGAGGTACAGGAAATTCTTTCCGGCTGGGCGCTCCGCAACCCCGAGAGGTCGCATCCGTGGGGTGAGGCTGACGTGGCCCGTGTGGTGGCTTCCATCGCCGCCAAAGAGGCCCAGGCAGCGCTCCTCCGGGCGCAGGATGGCTCCCTGTACGCCACCGCCTGGGTGGACCACCTCCGGAAGGCAGACGTGGCCATCTACGAGGCGCTGCGGGCCATTGAGCGGGAACGCGGGTACACCCCGGGCGCCAGACTGTTCGTGTCTTATCGAGAACTGGCCGACGCCAGCGGCTACGGCGTAGGCACCATCGGTGGGGCGCTGCGGCGGCTGAGCTGGGCGGGGCTCATTCAGTACAGACCAGGCACCCCCGGCATGGAGTCCGCGGTCGCGTCCGAGGTGAAGCGCATCTTACCGATGCCGGCGTCGTTTCGCGTCGAGACCAACCCCTCTGCCCCTGGTATCTCTTTGTGTTCAGTTCGCGCAGCGGCTGAAAAGTAGTAGGGCCTGGTAGTACTGTGTGTTCAGTCTGTGCGGTCGATGCAAGAGTGAAGGGACGAGTCGGCAGGGCACCTGGCGCGGTTGAGTCGAACCACCCGCGACCCCCTACGCTGTACGGGAACCCGCGTCCGTGGCAAGGAGCGATGTCATTCCCTCTGTGCTTCCAACGCACCCGAGAACACCAGAAAGCAGGAGCGTCAGCGAGGTATTCCTGGGGCGTCTTGGTGAGACAGTCTGTGGGTGCCTGTCGCGTCCCGACAGGTCGGGTAGAGCGGGTGAGCAGCGAGTTTAGCCAAGGGATTTCTGAATTCTCGGAGGTGTGAAAGTGGGTCGGCCTCGCCGCTATCTGGGCACGAACGAACTTCCCCGTCTAGACCTGCGAAGCGCCGAGTGCCGGGCCGTGCTGCAAGGTGTCCCTCGTCCCGACTCGGGCCTCCCACCGGGAAGACTGCTGGCAAACGGGACACCCGTGGAGCTGGCGTTCTCGCCCTGTCGCTTCGGCGGCTATCGCCCCTGGCTGCTCTGCTCCTGCTGCAGCCAGCGACGCCTCGTGCTCTACGCTCGGGAGTTCGTCCAGCAGTTTCTGAAGGGCGACGAGTTTGTGAGGGAGGAGCGATGGTTCTCCTGGCGCTGCCGGCGCTGCTGGCACCTGACCTACCCCAGCCAGCGGGCCAGTCGCAACTGGATGTGGTACGCGCAGTTACAGGTCATGGCGCTGGTCGGACGGTACTACCCCGACTGGCACTACGGCGACAGATTCCCCAGCAAGCCGCCGCGCGTTTGGCGCCGAACGTGGGAGAGACTCTGCCAAGCGGTTGAAGAATGGGAAGCGGTGGCCGACGAGGCCTTCTGGCGCAGGGTTTCGCGCTACCTCCCGATTCCCGCGTGAGGTCGGGCGGGGGGGAGCGACTGTCTGTAGATTTCGTCACCACGCTCTGCCGACGATTTCGGAGATGTCTTTAGGGCAAGCCCTGCAGCTCATAGCCCAAGCGCAGCAACAGGTTCAGCCGTCTCTAGCGGGACTTCGCCCCGCCCCGTGCCCGCTCGGCTTCGAGACCGAAATACAGATAGTGGAGTATGTTGGCAAAGCGATAGGCGCCCGGCCCTGCCTCTGGGTTTGGGCGTACCACGCCAAGCTTCTTCATGCGGCTGAGGAAGTTGTCTAGCACCCGGGCTTCGTCAGTACTGAGTTTGGCCCGGAGTTCCCTGCGCTTGAATTCAAGGCCTTCGACCTCACCAACCTCCCCTCGAGCACCCACTGCACTTTTCGGTCCACCGGTCCACACTCCGCTTCAGGCTCTATGTCCCCGAGGCCAACGCCACCAGGCCAACAATCCCCCCGCAAGAAGGAGGCCCACAAAGTGCAGGTCTGTTGTTGCCCAATCCGGCTTGGCACTCCATCCGGGGCCAATCGTGCTGGCGTCGAAAAGGCCAAGGGTGAGCAACAGTCTCTCCGTGGACCACAACGGGAATTCCAGTGCGTACCGACCATTGGTAGGCGCCAATTGGACCGGGTAGAGCACCCTCATCGTCATCATGACTAGAAACAGCAAGCCCACCATCACGGCGGGGCTAATTTCGCGAAACTCGGCCAGGCGATGCTTGAGTCTGGCGTGGAGTGCCCCGAAGTTGGGGGAGGGTACAAGGAAGAAGAGTGCCGCTGCTATGGCCAGGACACCGCTGACATGTAGAAGTGTCGTGTGGAGGTCCGTTCTGAGACCGTACTGCCCATAGTATCGCGCAGGGAAGAATACGCGAATGGCGACAGCGCCGGCCGCCACTCCTGCGACAAGCCGCTGAAAAGTAGTCAAGACTGTGTCGGTCCTCCGCGCAGGCTACAGTGTATGGACCGTCGAGGCGAAGTGCCCCTTTGCCTCGTCAAGAATTCTCGACACAGAGCAGAAGCTACCTCCCTGCCCGCAGCCCTGGAGTTCTTGCCTCCATTTGCTCTGCCCTTTACCTCCCTGCCCTCAGGTTGTCCAGCGGACTCGCCCTCCTGAACTTGGCGGACACGTCAGGCTTCGTGAGGTGGGCGTATCGCAGCGCCATCGCCAGTGACTCATGCCTGAGCACCTGACGGACCAACTCCAAGTCGCCTGTCTGCTTCAAAATGGACGTGGCCGCGTAGTGACGCAGGGCGTGAGGGCCGACTTTGCGGGGGAGGCCGGCGCGAACAGACAGCCGGTGCAGTATCTTCGCTGCTGCGTGGCGAGTAAGCGACCGTCCCTGCTGGTCACAGAACAGGTAATCCTCGGGTTTGGCGTCGCGGCGCCGATTCAGCCAAGCCCGGACATGCTGTGCGGTCTCAGCTCCGAAGAACCCCACCGAGTCCTTCTGTCCCTTGCCGGCCCGCACGTTGAGTGTTCTTGCGGCGAGGTTCACATCCTCGACGCGCAGCCGCAGCGCCTCCCCGATGCGCAGTTCCGAGTCAGCAAGAACGGCGATGAGGGCGCGGTTCCGCTTCCCTTCGAAGGTCTCCGGGTCGCAGGCTGCGAACAGACCGCGTACAGTCGCGTCTTCGGGAACCCGTGGCAACGTCTTCGGGGCTTTCATTGTCAACCCACGCATAGGGTTCTGGGGAAGCACCTCCGCCTCCGTCGCCCATCCGAAGAAACAGCGGAGGGCCCTGAAGTGCTTGTGGACGGAGACCGCGGCGAGCCCATCCCCCCGAAGCCTGGTCAGGTAGCCTTGAACCGCCGGGGTGTCACACGCGTCCAGGGTGCGAAGGTTCCGTGAAAACCGGTGCAGGGTTTCGCGGTAGTAGCCCAGGGTCGCCTCGGTGCAGCCCATGACCTGTCTGGACAGGAGGAACGCTTCGACTGCCTCTGGCGTCGGTGAGGCCGCGTGAAGTCCGGTAGTCACCCTCACGAAACCCGCATCTGACGCGGGTTCTGAGGCAGGCCTAGGACGCCGGTCTTTCAAGCCGGTAACGCGGGTTCGAATCCCGCTGGGGGCACCAAACGCAGACGGGACGCGGGTTTCAGCCTCTGGACCCGTCGAGAAATTCCCCGAAAAAGCCTGTGACCTGCTTCGGGCCGCGATCGACGCGTTTCTCCTGAGCCGGAGGGGCGCCAACTGCTCGACCCGCACGCTGGACACCTATGTCGGCGCGTTCTCTCGCTTCCAGCGGTCCACCGGGCCGGACAGTCTTGCGGCTGTGCCCACTCTGGTGGTGCAACACCATCTCACCGAGCTGCGCGAGCAAGTCAGTGCCATCACCGTCCACCAGCACTACCGTTGCCTCAAGACATTCTTCACGTGGTGTCTGGATGCGGGTCTACTCGCCGAGCATCCGATGCGCGGCCTCTCGATGAAGGCGCCGAAGACGTTGCCCACAGTGCCCGAAGATGACGATGTCCGCCGGCTTCTCCTGGCCTGCCCGGACACGTTCGAGGGCCGACGGAACAAGGCTCTGGTTGCTCTGCTCGCGGACTCCGGCCTGCGCGTGAGCGAAGCCCTGCGGCTGCGCATCGAGGATGTTGTAGTTTCTCTTTGAAAAGGGACCCAGGTTTCTCTCTGAAAAGTGACCCACCTTCTGGGGAGATCGAATCCCTCGTTCCAAGAAACGGGAGCGAGGGGGAAGGAGATGATCTCGTT
>JAVKJV010000019.1:0-60633 GCA_031458775.1 Candidatus Fervidifonticultor quartus
AAGTACCAATCCATCGTTCACGAGTCGGAGCGCATCAAAGTCTACGCCGGCCACGCCGCGTTCACCGCCGATGGGGTAGTTGAGGTAGACGGGCATCGGCTCGTTGGTCGGCACTACCTCGTTGCCACGGGATCCCGCCCCACCATTCCAGCGATCGGGGGCCTCGACAAGGTTTCGTACCTCACCTCCGATCTGCTGACGTCCGGGGAATCGCAGGAACTTTGGGACCGTCCGAAGTCACTCGTTGTTGTCGGCGGGGGATACATTGCTCTCGAACTTGGCCAGATGTTCCAGCGCTTCGGCACCCAGGTAACGATCCTCGAACGGAGCGCCATGATTCTCCCTGGCTACGAGCCCGAGGTCTCAGCCAGCCTGACGGAGATTCTGCGCGACGAAGGTGTAAACATTGTCACAGGCGTGACGGCACGGGGAGTCCGCCAGAACGGTGCCGGAGTCACGGTTGTGGGCGAAGCCGATGGTTCCGAGCAGGAATTTGAGGGAGAACGACTCCTTGTGGCCAGCGGCCGAGTGGCGAACACGCAGGACCTGCAGCTTGGCCAGGTCGGTGTTCGAACCGACGGTCAAGGATTCGTCGTCGTGGACGAACGCCTCCAGACTTCGGTACCGAATGTGTGGGCCGCGGGCGACGTGATCGGCCGGCACACCGATAGTCACCTTGCCACGCCCGTGGGCGCGCACGATGGTGTCATCGCAGCATCGAATGCCCTGAACGGGGAGAAGCGAGTGGTCGATCACACAGTTGTCCCGCGGACCATCTTCACAGATCCACAGGTAGCCGTGGTAGGATTGACCGACGAAGAGGCGAACAAACGCGGCTTCCGCTGCAACTGCAGCACGGTCCCAATGCGAATAGTTCCGCGCGCGGGCGCCATACGAGACACTCGCGGCCTCATCAAGATGGTGCTCGACTGGGACTCCAAGCGAGTCCTCGGCGTCTCGATGGTCAGCCGGGATGCAGGGGAGGTCATTCATGAGGCAGCAATGGCCCTCCGCTTCAAGGCGTCCGTCTACGACTTCATTGACATGATACACGTATACCCGACGATGGCGGAGGCGTTGAAGATCGCAGCCCTTTCGTTCTTCAAGGATGTGGAGAAGTTGTCGTGCTGCGCGGAATAGGTGCCGACAGCCGCTAGGCTGGCAAAGGGAACTGCACGGGATCCTCTCGGAAAGCACCAGCGAGACGTTTGAAAAAGTTCGAAGATCCTCCTGCGTGGGGAGCCAGCGTTCCAACAAGACTGATCATGCCCGATCACCTGGAGCGACCGGCATATATCCGGTTCGCTTCGCAGTCCCCACGGGCGCGCCAACACAACGCTGACCCCAGGACATGGGGAAAGAGAACCACATCGGGGGGCTCCTCTGCTGGACGAGAGGGTTTGAGGTCACTGCCAGGCAATACTGACCGGAGTCACGACGCCAGGTTAGGCGCGAGGCGTGGAGTGCTCCAGCAGAAACCGCGATGAGCACGGGCAAACCGCGCAGTCACATCCTTACCGGCAGCAGCGTCCAAGCGAAAGAACTGCATCCACACGGGCTGCCACAGCCGCCGCACTCGCTGATTGGTCGCAAGAAGGACCTGGAGGCGGCTCAGGATCTCATTCTGCGGGGCAACGTGCGGCTGGTCACAGTCACGGGTCCTCCAGGTGTCGGCAAGACACGGTTCGCCGTGGAGTTGGCCTCCACCGTTGCTTCGGAATTCGATGATGGCGTGGTGTTTAGCGATCTAGCCCCCGTACGCGACCCAGGGCTCGTGCTGGATGCCATCGCGCGGGCGATGGGCGTGATCGAACACCCAGATCGCCCACCGCTGGAGCGTCTCCAGAGGCACCTTGATGGCAGAAACGTCCTGCTGCTCCTGGACAATTTCGAGCAGGTCATTGCGGCTGCCACTGGTGTCGCCGATCTGCTGGCGGCCTGTCCAGACGTCAAGGTGCTGGTCACCAGCCGACAACCGCTACACGTCCGTTGGGAACATCGATACAATCTCCTCCCTCTCGTCCTTCCCGACGCTGCGGCAAGATCCGAGCAAGGCAGACTCGCCCGATCGCCGGCTATTGCCCTCTTCATCGAGCGGGCCCGTGCCGCAGAGCCGGCGTTCGGGGTCGATGACCGGAGTGCGCCGATCGTCGCGGAAATCTGCCGCCGTCTGGATGGGCTTCCCCTGGCCATTGAACTGACGGCCGCCTGGGTCGGTGCGCTCGGGCTGGATGCGATTCTCGCGCGGTTGTCGGGCCACCTTGGCCTTCCACAACGCGGCCCCGGGGACGTCTCCGAGCGACAACGGACCCTTTTCAATGCAATTGCCTGGAGTTACGACCTCATGAGTGAGGCGGAGCGCAGTGTGTTCCGCGCTTCAGGAGCCTTTGCTGGAGAGACCCCTCTTGAAGCCATCGAGGCGGTGTGCGAAGGGCTTCGGGTCGATGTCCTTACCGCGGTGGCGGGGCTCGTCGACAAGAACCTCCTTGTGCGGGTAGGCGACAACGAGACGCGCTTCCGAATGCTGGAGACCATCCGCGAGTTTGCGGTGGAACGGCTGGAACTCACGGGCGAGGCGGATGCCGTCCGCAGGCGCCACGCCGCCTGGTTCCTCGGCCTTGCCCAGCGAGCGGAACGGTTCCTATGGAGCGAGCACCAGATGGAGTGGTTTCCGCGCCTCGAACGCGCCCACGACAACGTCCGCGCCGCGTTGGAGTGGTGCCTCGGGGGTCGAGATGAGGAAACCGGTGTGCTGCTCGCGGCGTCCATGACCCGCTTCTGGTTCGCGCGCGGCCACATACGTGAAGGGCGGAGATGGGGCCAGATCGCGGCCTCGAAGCAACAGGTCTCGCCTAAGGCGCGCGCGCTCGCTCTCAGCAACCTGGCGTTCTTTGTGATGCAACAAGGCGAGCGCGACCATGCCGTCAGGCTGGCGGCGCAGGGCGTGGCCTTGGCCCGGTCGGTCGGCGAGCCCTCACTGATCGCATGGAGCCTGCTGCAGTTAGGTCTGGCAACGGATACGGTAGGGGACTTCGAGCGCTCAGAGCCCATTTACCGGGAGATGCTCGACTTCGCGCGCCAAGCAGGAAACGAAAGGGTGGCGATTCTGGCGCTCCACAACGTTGGCACCACGCTGCGGCTTCGGGGCGACAAGGCGCGTGCACGGCCGATCCTCGAGGAAGTGCTTGCGATGGCTCGTCCGCGCCACGACAGGTGGCTGACGAGCCTTGCAACCGGCAACCTCGGCTCCGTGCTTGCGTCAGATGACCCCGTCCACGCCGTGCAGCTCCTAGAAGAGAGCCTGGCGCTAGCCCACGAAATCGGGCATCCCTGGTTGACCATCCGCCGCCTCGAGGACCTGGCAGCCGTGGTGGCATCCTCGGATCGCGCCGAAATCGCAGCCGGATTGCTCGGCGCGTCGGCGGGGTTGCGAGACGCGTTCGGGTTTGCGCCTTCCGGTTGGGTGCAGGCAGAAGTGGATGATGCCAGCGCGGCGGCGCGTGAACGTCTCAGACCTGCTGCATTCGACGCCGCGTACGCCAAAGGAAGGGCAATGACGGCCGATGAGGCGGTGGCCCTCGCGCTTGGGCGGAGCGCTCCGGCCCCGCAGGAGCGGCCCCAACGTCCCGGCGGCCTGACCGGCCGGGAAGTTCAAATTGCCCTGGACATCGCTCGTGGTCTGACGAATCGTCTGATCGCAGAGCGGCTGGGGATCCGCCAACGCACCGTGGAGGCTCATGTCCAGAACATCCTGAACAAACTTGGCATGGAGAGACGCGCCCAGATCGCCGCCTGGGCCGCGGTTCACCTTCCGAAGGGCACACCCGCCTGACCGTCTAGCGCCGCCAACCGCCGCTCCCCACATACGTACGTAGATTGCCCGATGGCAGCAGTCCGCCAGCCGCGCACAATAGCGGAACAGCGCGCTGCGAAGCCGCTGGACGTGAAACAACTCCGACGGGAGGGATCGCCATGCGTCTTGCACTGACTGGCCTCTGGGGAGTCCGCTTTGTGTGGGTTGTCGTCCTGGCCCTATCGCTGGCCGTGACGGCGCCGGTTCGAGCCGACGCGTCGCCTCTGGACCAGATCGTGAAGTCGATCGCCGAGAACGTGCTCGGACGAGACAGCGTGAAAGCCGTGCGAGTGTCGGTCGATGCGACCGCCGTGATGCGCTGGGAGGCAGCCACATACAGAGCCCGGAACGGCATCGGAACCTCCAGGGAACTGCTGTACGACGAAGCGGGCCTGGTGACCGGTGCCATTCTGGGGTCCCGGCGGGACATTCGCGGCATCAGCTTCACGATGGTCCGGGGCGGGCGGGTCCTGGCGACGGGCGAAGTCTCCCGTTCCCAGAACCTGGTCCTGCGGCTGGCACCCCACCTGGGAGGCGGGATCTACACGAAGCCCAAGTCCCGGCCGATGCTGTACGAGCCTGTCGGGGGCGCGACGGCAAGCTCCCTGTAGTCATCAAGGAGTCAGACGGGAGGGAAGAACCATGCGCATCATCCCGAAGCGGAGGTGGAATGTCATGAAGCGTTCATGGATGTGGGCGTGTGCACTCGCGGTGGTCTTCGGAGGTGCGGCCGCCGTCGGAGCCCAGGTGGGCATGACGGCGACGACGGTGCTGCAGGCGACGACCACGGCGATTGGCCAGCCGATTCAGTTCCCGCAGGGCCGCAACCAGTTTGCCGGCGTCTTGATCGAGCTCGCGCCGGGCGGCGAGGTAGGCCGGCATCTTCATCCGTTCCCGAACTACGTCTACGTGCTCGAAGGCGAGATCACGATCGAGACCGACGGCCACGAGCCGCGCACGTATCGCGCCGGCGAATCCTTCGCGGAGAGCGTCAATACCTGGCACAATGGCATCAACCGGGGCACGCGGCCGCTCAGGGTTCTGGTCGTGTTCGCCGGTGAGGACGGTAAGGCCGTGACCGTGCGGCCCTGAGCCCCGGAGGCATCTGCGCCACGCGAGAAGCGTGGAGGTCGAGTCCGGCGCGGCACGCGCCACGACAACGAGCGCGGCGCGTGCTGCTGGCGTCCAAACCGTTCTCGGGGTCCAGAACGTCCGCAGAGGTGCCGTGCGGCTTGGCAGGACGCCGTGTCCTGACGCAAAGGGATTGAGGCCTCTCACCGAGCAATACCTGAGAGACCTCATCATGAGCGCGGACAGACGGCGCAGCCGCACCCAGGCCAGTAGCAAGTCGTTTGCCGGTGGCCCCGAAGGATCACCGGCGCCGCGGCCGCATGTCCTGATCGGTCGGCACAGAGACCTGGAGAGGGCACACGACCTGATTCTGCGCAGCCATGTGCGCCTCGTCACCATCACGGGTCCGCCGGGCGTCGGCAAAACGCGCTTTGCCATCGAAGTGGCTTCCAGAGTGGCGGCGGAGTTCGACGACGGTGCAGTGTTCGTCGATCTCGCCCCCGTCCGTGATCCTGCCCTGGTCTTGGACGCCGTCGCGCAGAAGTTGGACCTTCCGGACTACCCGGGCCGGCCATCGCTGGAGCGCCTCCGCCGCCATCTTGGAGATCGGAACATCCTGCTCGTTCTGGACAATCTCGAGCACCTGGTCTCCGCCGCTCCTGATGTCGGCGATTTCCTGGCCGCGTGTCCGGCGGCCAAGGTGCTGGCCACAAGCCGGCAACCACTGCACCTCCGCTGGGAGCATCAATACAACCTGCTGCCCCTCGCGCTTCCAGATCCGGCAGCAGAAGCGCACGCGGCCTCGCTCGCCCGCGTCCCGGCCACCGCTCTCTTTCTCGAGCGGGCCCGCGCCGTCGAGCCGACGTTCACGGTCGACCACCAAACCGTCCGTACCATCGTGGAGATCTGCCGCAGGCTGGACGGCCTGCCCCTGGCAATCGAACTGGCGGCCGCCTGGATTGGTCCGCTTGGGCTGGAGGCGATGCTGGCGAGGCTATTGGCCCATCAGGACCTCCCGCCGGGCGGCCCGCCCGACGCGCCTGAGCGCCAGCGCACGCTCATCGACGCGATTGCCTGGAGCTACGACCTTCTGGGCGACGCCGAACGGGCGGTCTTCCGCGCGCTCGGGGCGTTTGTCGGCGAGACGCCGCTTGAAGCTATCGAGGCGGTATGCGCGGGACTTCGCGTTGATGTGCTGACGTCGGTGGCGCGACTCGTCGACAAGAACCTGTTGGTCAGAGTTGGAGACGGAGAGCCGCGCTTCCGCATGCTGGAGACAATCCGGGGATTTGCAGAGGAACGGCTCGAGCTGACCGGCGAGGCGGATGCCGTGCGCCGGCGGCACGCCGCGTGGTTCCTCGGACTGGCCCGGCAGGCGGAGCGGTTCATTTGGAGCGAGCACCAGGCGGTGTGGTTCGAGCGCATCGAGCGGGTGCACGACAACGTGCGCGCCGCGCTGCGGTGGTGCCTCGACGGAGGCGACGAAGAAACCGGAGCGCTGCTCGCGGCATCCATGCACCGCTTCTGGTTCGCGCGCGGCCACATCCGGGAGGGCCGCCGGTGGGGCGAGATCGCGGCATCGAAGCGGAACATCTCGGACCGGGCGCGCGCCCTGGCCCTCAGAAACCTCGCGTTCTTCCTGACGCGACAGGGTGAGGCGGACCGGGCGTTCGCGCTCGCGGAGCGCGCCGCAGTTCTCGCGAGATCAATCGGCGAGCCGTCGGTGCTCGCGTGGGTGTTGCACGGGTTGGCCCTGGCCGCGGCTGCAGCAGATGATCCCGAGCGGGCCGAACTCGCCAATCGTGAGATGCTCGAGGCGGCGCGGCAGTCAGGTGACGAGGCGCTGGCGGTACGGGCGCTGTGCGGGATTGGCAGTGCCATGCACAAGCGCGGTGACACGACGCACGCCCGGGCGGTCTTCGAGGAAGCCCTCCAGCTGGCCCGGCCGCGCCGCGACAAGTGGCTGATCAGCGTGGTGACGGGCGGGCTGGGCCGGGTCCTCGCACGAGACGACCCCGTCCAGGCCGCCGGCCTGTTTGCGGAGAGTCTGACCCTCGCGCATGACATTGGACACCGCTGGTTAACCGCGCTCTGTCTCGAAAACGTGGCCGGGATTCTGGCCCGTTCGGATCGCGCCGAGGCGGCCGCTGTCCTCCTGGGTGCCTCGGAGTCTCTGCGAGAGGCCTCCGGGGTGGTCGCCAATCCCGGCACGCAGACCGCCATCCAGGCAGCCGGCGCCGTCGCGCGCCAGCGGCTCGAGGCCGCCGCGTACGAGGCAGCGGTGGCGAGAGGTCGGGGCATGACCGCGGATGACGCGGTTGCCCTGGCGCTCGGGCGGACGGTGTCGGGGCAAAGTGCACGACCCGATCGGCCCGGCGGATTGACCGGTCGTGAAGTGCAGATCGTCCTGGACATCGTCCATGGCCTAACCAACCGGCAGATCGCCAGGAAGCTGGAGATCTCCGAGCGCACCGTGGACGCCCACGTCCAGAACGTCCGGAACAAACTCGGAATGGAGCGACGCGCCCAGATTGCCGTCTGGGCTTCCACCCACCTTCCGACGGATACGCCGGCCTGATTCTCCGTTCGCCCCAACACCTGCGCTGTACCTAGGTCCTTTCTCGGATGGCACGCGTTCGCCCACTGGCACAAGATAGGCAACAGCACTCAAGAGGCCCCGCTGAAACCCCTGGCGATCTTTGGTTTCCGGGTTCCATCCTGCAAGGGGGGAATTTTGCGATGGGAAAGCGTCTGGTGCTGGCGGTGACGACCGTGATCGCGGGGGCGTTCCTTCTTTCGACTGCGGCAGTCGCGCAACACGGGCAACAGGCCCAGCAATCGGCCCCGGGGACGATCGTCCCGGGTACGCTCCTGGTGAAGGCGCTGACGGAAAGGAGAGTGACGGCACTGCCGGTGGGGCGACCGCGGCTCTACTGGCGGGTCGACACTTTCCCCAGCCTGGCTCAGGCGCAGGCGGCCGCCGGCCCCTGGGCGGTGGCCGCCGAGGCGTTTGGCAGGGCCTGGTTGTTCACGCTGGGTCCCAACGGGATGCCTACGTCGGGAGGCACGAAGGTTGTCGAAGTGGGGCCGCTCCCGCCGGTACGGGCGCAGGAGTATCTCCTTCGCATCAACGAGGCCACCGGCGCGCCCGGCAGCGTCAGTTCGGTGCACACTCATCCTGGGGTTGAAGCCTTCTACGTGCTCGTGGGCGAGGCGTGCCTGCGCACACCCAACGGGCTGATCCGCATCCCGGCCGGTCAGGCCACGGCAGGCGCAGAGGCCGACACTCCCATTACGGTCGCCAGTTGCGGCTCGACGGATCTGCGCCAGCTCATCATGTTCGTGGTGGACGCGAACAGACCATTCTCCTCGCCCGCGGTGTTTCCGTAGGCTGGAGTGCCGGGAATCTCGCCTCGCGGTTCGAGGGGCTTCGTCTCTCGAACCGCCGGGAGCCCGCTGGGCCTGAATGACAGGGAACACCGTCGAACACGAGCGGCGGCCAGGGGTCGTGCCCTTCAGGTTCGAATCCTATCCGCGAAGCCAGCACCTTGTGCTGGCTCCGCGGGAACTCGAAAGCGCAAAGGCGAACGCAATGGCCAACAGGACGTCTGTCGAGTCAACGAAGGTCGCAAACAGGGACGCCGCCAGGCGGGTCGCTGCGAAGGGTTCAGCATCGAAGCTGATTGACAGGAGAATAACGGAACTGGGCGACTGGCGGGGGAAGGTCCTCCAGAGAGTGCGCAAGATCATCAAGGAAGCGGACCCGGAGATAGTCGAGGAATGGAAATGGGAGACCCCCGTCTGGTCCCACAACGGTCTTGTCTGTACGGGTGAAACCTACAAGAGCCTCGTCAAGGTGACGTTCGCCAAGGGCGCATCGTTGAAGGACCCTTCACGCCTATTCAACTCCAGTCTTGAGGGGAGAGTCAGGCGCGCCATCGATACTCGTGAGGGTGACAAGATCAACGAAACGGCGCTTAAGGCCCTCGTCCGTGCAGGTGTCGCGCTAAACCTCAAGGGCAAGGGTCCTTCGGCGGCTGCGCAGCCGGTCCTCCTGACGGGCGGCAACCCTCAGATCGCGAAGGCCGGCGGCGACGCCCCCGTCCAGGCCTACATCGCGGCGATGCCGGGCTGGAAGCGCGAAGTCGGGCGCCGCCTCGACGCGCTCATCGTGCGCAACGTACCCAACGTGCGCAAGGCCGTGAAGTGGAACTCGCCGTTCTACGGCATCGAGGGTCAGGGTTGGTTCCTGGCGTTCCACGTCTTCACCCGCTACGTCAAGGTGACCTTCTTCCGAGGCACGTCGCTGCGACCCGTTCCACCCGGCGGCACGGGCAAGGACGCGCGATGGATCGACATCCACGAAGACGATCTCGACGAGGCGCAGATGGCGGCGTGGGTGAAGCAGGCGGCTGCCTTGCCCGGTTGGGGTAGGTCGTAGGCGGCGCAGCGCCCAGACGGTCCCCGGCGGCGGGGGGGTCAGACGGCCATCCCGCTACAGGTAGCGCGCCACGGCCATCGCGATCAGCGACGGCACAAGGAGATAGGCGGTTCGGTAGAGCGCGCGCTCCAACCTCACCGACAGTGCCTGCATCTCCGACAGCTGCGCCGGCGTTGGCTGGCCACCGGCAGCCACGATCTCCCTACCGAGCGCGCCCATCCGATTCACCATCGGTCGGGAAACAAAGATCCCGATGCTGGCCGCGCCGATCCCGGCGATCCCGCCGATCGTGAGCGCCATCCCGGGACCGGTTGCCATCCAGGCGGCCTGGAGGCCGCGGGAATCTCGCCAGTACAGGAGGATGCCGGAGAGCACCACGAGGCCGGCGGCGAGCGATAGCGTGTCCGTCAACGGAGGCTGCGACAGCCGCTGCATGAACTGCGCGCCGAGCGGGCCCGCCCGCTTGACGCGCGGGAACAAGAAGAGGGCATAGAAGAAGATCGTACCCACCCAGAAGACTCCCAGGAACACGTGCAGAAGCCGCAGGACAATCACATAGAGATCCACGCAGTCCCTCCCTGGCGATGTGGGATACCCAGGCCACTACTTCGTGCCCGCCGTCCGCGTTGTCCTCTCCAGGACCGAGATTTCACTGGCCACGTGGAAGGTTTGAGGCGTCCGCACCTCAAACCCGGATTCTTCCGTATCGAAAAGCGCTGGCATGATGGACGCGAAATCCCCGAACGCCGAGCGTCACGACACGCCGAGCTCGGTCAGCAGCTCTGTGACCCGCGCCAGATGGTAGTCATCATGCTCGGCCACGAAGAACGCGTGATCTACCAGATTCATCGGCACGCGCAAGCGGGGATGGAGGACGCTGTAGGCCAACGCAGCGTCGTCAACCGCCTCGAGCCGACTGACCAGCGTCGATCGGGCGCGACGGAAATCGACCAGAATCGCCGCAAGTGACGCCGAATTATGATTGGCTTCGTGGGTTCGCCGATTCGTCAGGTCAGCCGGGGTCATCTCTGACCGCCGAGCCAGCAGATCGTCCACACGTGCAAGCCACAGTGACTCCATGTCCAGCAGATGCCCGGCGTTCTCCTGAACGGACCACGTTGCGCCCAGGCGGCGCGTGATGACGGCGGCTGGCAAGGACCGGAGTCGAGCCTCCAGACGAGCAGGTGTGCCGCGCAGGCGCTCGACAACGAGCGGAAAGAGATCCGCCGGCAGGCCTGTGGGAAACTGCCGCTCGAACCAGGGCCGCTTCCTCGTCTCAAGCATAAGGAGCACATACGCGGACAGCCGGCCTGTCCCTGCTATCCTAGATGCGATTAGGGGGCACCAGGAGGCACCGTGAAGACCTGTGTCCTGCTGCTTCGCGAGGTGACGCGTCTCCGCAACCATGAAGAACTTCAACACGCTGAGCAGGTTAGCGGCTATGGCTCGCGGGTGAATCTACACGCCTGGAGGCACACCAGATGTCGAGATACCTGTTAGCGGCTATCCTCGCGCTCGGCGTCCACTTCTCGGCGTCGTATCTCGTCCCGCTCGACGACAAGTCTCAAGGTGCCTTCCTCGGACTGCTGAAGTGGGTGTGGCCGTGGGCCGATGGCGACGGAGGCGTTCTGGGCAGGATCACGCTACAGTCAGGTTTTCCGATCTCGGGCTTCTTCATCGCCATGACCAGCGCGGGCCTCTTCTTCCTGGCTGCGATGGCCGTGATGGGGTGGTGGATACCGCTCGGTTGGTGGCGGGCGCTCGCGGGCGCCGGCGCCGCGATTCAACTGATCCTAATGGTCCTGTTCATCGCGCCAAACAAGCTGCTGCCTATCATCTTCAACCTGCTGCTCCTGTATCTCCTGTGGACCGGCAACCCGGCCTTGAGCATTCGCTGATCACCTCGCTCCGGACCGAGTTCCCTCGCAGGTCTCCAGAGACTCCATCAAAGCGCCAGCTCCGCGAGGGGTCTCGTACCGGCTGGCGAAATGGCAGCCGAGGAAGTGCTTGATGCTCTGACCTCCCGGAGAACTGCTCGATGATCAGACCGCTGAGGCTGTGGATGCTGGCCGCCGGTGCGGCGAGCCTGCTTGCACCCGCTGTTGGTCTGGGGCCCACCACCGGACTGGCAGTGAGCGCTGCCACCTCGGACAAACTGATCCGTGGCTACGAGAGCCTGGGCGTCGTACCGGGCAAGCCCGGCGGCCGGCTCACGATGGTCCTCGGCGACAGCCCCCAGAGCTTCTTCTACTACGGCGCCATTGACAGCAACCTGCACGCGCTCGCCGGACATCTATACGACGGACTTGTCGAGTACAACTACGCGACATACGAACTCGAGCCCGCCCTGGCCGAGCGATGGACCGTCAGCAGAGACGGCCGTGTGTACACGTTCTCCCTCAGACGCAACGTGAAGTGGCACGACGGAAAGGACTTCACGGCCGACGATGTCGTCTTCACGTTCGAGCAGATCGTCACCAACCCCGAGGCGCGCGGCGGGGATGCCGGCGCTTTCATGATCGGCGGGCAGCGCGCGCGCTTCGAGAAGGTGGACGCGTATACCGTACGCGTCACGCTCGCGCGGGCGGCGCCCGCAACCCTGCAGTACATGCGGCTGTACATCATGCCCAAGCACAAGCTGCTGTCCCACAGCGTCGAGGGCGGCGCGCGGCCGGCGGACATCAACAGCGCGTGGCCGACGACTGTCGAACCCCGTGACGTGATCGGCACGGGTCCGTTCCGGCTCCAGAGCTACGTCGCGGGACAGAAGATCACACTGGCACGCAACCCCGCGTACTGGAAGACCGACGCGAAGGGCACCCGCCTGCCATACCTTGACCAGATCGAGCTCCTGATCGTCCGCGACCCAGAACAGCAGGTGGCGCAGTTCCTCGCCGGCAACATCGGGCAACTCAACATCTCCGGGGCCCAGTTCCCGGACCTCAAGGCCCGCGAGCAGGCCGGCGCACCGTTCAAGGTCGTAAGCTCACGAGCGCTGTTCGGCAGCCCGCCGCATCTGGCATTCAACTTCGATGCGCGGAACCCGGAACTCGCCAGGCTGTTCAGCGATCTCCGCTGGCGGCAGGCCGTGCAGACGGCCATCAACCGGCAGCGCATCATCGACGACGTCTACAATGGTCTGGCCGAGTTGCCCGGTCACGGCGTGGCGCCGGTCTCGAGCTGGTACTTCGACACCCGGCGGTCCCTGGGCCGGTTCGACCTGCAGGCCGCGGGCCGCGCGCTCGACGAGATGGGCCTGCGCCCGGGCCCCGACGGCGTGCGGCAGTTCCCCAGCGGACGGCCGCTGGAGTTCACGTTGACGTACGGTACCGACTCGGCGGTCTGGCCGCCGATTGCGACCATCCTCCAGAACGACCTGAAGCAGATCGGTGTCCGTGTGAATCTGCAGGGCATCCTCTCGCGCACGCTGCTGTCCACCGGGTTGTCGGGCAACTTCGACGCGATGCTGCTCGCGTTCGGCGACCAGCCCGATCCCGAACTGCGCAAACCCATCTGGCAGCCGGGCGGCGCGTTGTACTACTGGCACCGGGCGACGCAGCCCGCGACGCCCGGCGGCGAGCCCAACATGGCCGCCATGCAGCCGTGGGAGCGGCAGATCTACGAGATCTGGGAGACGGCGGGCACGACCGTGTCGCGGCCGCAGCGCAAGGCGCTGTACGACCGGTGGCAGGTGCTGTTCGCGCAGAACCTGCCGGTCATCCTGATCGCCAAGCCGATGGCAGTCGGCGTGATCCACAACCGGTACGCGAACTACGTCTACAGCCTCGGCGTGATTCCAGGTTACAATCCTGTGCCCCTTATCTACCAGAAGTGACGCCGTTGTCCTGATCGCCCATGCTGCGGTTCGTCCTGCGCCGGGTGCTGCTCATGATTCCGGCGCTGCTTGTCGTCTCGGCGCTCGTCTTCACGATCATCCAGCTCCAGCCTGGCGGGTTCCTCACCCAGTACCTGGAAGATCCGCGGTTCAGCCCTCAGACCGTGGAGACGATCACGCGGCAGTTCGGGCTCGACGAGCCTCCGCACATCCAGTATCTGCGCTGGATTCAAGGAGTCGTCACGCGTGGGGACTTCGGCTATTCCTTCCTCAACGGACGCCCGGTCGGCAGCCTGATCTGGGAGCGCGTCGGGTGGACCATCTTCCTGGCCGGGCTGACCATCGCCTGCACGTGGGTCATTGCGATCCCGCTGGGCATCTATACTGCGGTGCGGCCGCGCGGCGCGGCGGCGACCGCCGTGAACTTCGTCAGTTACGTGGGACAGGCTACCCCGGACTTCCTGCTCGCGCTGCTGCTGGTCGCGATGGTGCTGAGCCGCGGCGGCACGAACGTGGGCGGGCTGTTCAGCCCGCAGTACATTGACGCGCCCTGGGGGTGGGCCAAAGCGCGCGACATGCTGGCGCACCTCTGGATTCCCATCGCGGCGATCAGCCTGGAGGGCGTGGCGGGTCTGATGCGGCAGATGCGCGCGAAGATGCTCGATGTGCTGGGCGCCGATTACGTGCGCACGGCCCGCGCCAAAGGCGTGCCCGGACAGGCGGTCCTGTGGAGGCACGCGGTGCGCAACGCGATCAATCCCCTGGTCAGTCTGGCCGGGCTCAGCCTCCCGGGCCTGATCAGCAGCACGATCCTGGTCTCGATCGTGCTGAACTTGCCGACGATCGGCCCGTTCCTCTATGACTCGCTGCTGAACAAAGATCAGTACGTCGTCACGACGCTGCTGCTGATCAGCAGTCTGCTGCTGATGGTCGGCAATCTCCTGGCCGACCTGGCGCTCGTCTGGATCGACCCGAGGATTCGCTACCAGTGACAGACCGTGCAGCCATCCCCACGGGCGCGTCGTCACGCGGGTGGCAACGGTTCAGGCGCTCCATACCCGGCGTCGTGAGCGCCGCCATCCTGCTGGTTCTGTACGCCGTGGCGCTGCTGGCCCCATTTCTGGCCCCCTACGGGGCGGCCACGCAGCATCCCGACCTTCGGTACCAGCCTCCGCAGCGCGTGCGCGTGATTCGCCAGGGCCGGCTGGTCTGGCCCTATGTCTACCCAATGGTCCGGGCGCGCGACCCTGTCACCTTCGTCGTGCGCTTCACGGAAGATGCGTCCCGACCCCATCCGATCCGGCTGTTCGTCCGGGGCGAACCGTATTCGCTGCTCGGCATCCCGATGACCCGGCATTTGTTCGGCAGCGAAGACGGCACGGTGTTTCTGCTCGGGAGCGATGCGTTCGGCCGGTGCCTACTTTCTCGGACTCTGATCGGATCACGCGTCTCGATGACGGTGGGTGTGGTCGGCGTGACCATCTCGTTCGCCATCGGGATCGTCGTCGGAGGCCTCTCAGGCTACTACACTGGCGCGCTGGACACGCTGATCCAGCGCGTGATCGAGATCCTCCTGTCAATTCCGCGGCTGCCGATCCTCCTCGCGCTGGCCACGGTCATCCCGGCGTCGTGGCCCAGCACGTACGTGTACGTCGGCATCATCGCCGTACTCAGCCTCATCGGCTGGGCCGGGCTGGCGCGGGTGATCCGCGGTCAAGTCATGGCGATGCGCGACCTCGAGTACGTCACGGCCGCGCGGGCGGCCGGGTTGCGGGACCTGCGCGTCATCCTGCGCCACATCATGCCGAATCTGTCTTCATATCTGATCGTCACCGCCACGCTGGCGCTTCCCGGGTACATCCTGGGTGAGAGCGCGCTCTCATTTCTCGGCCTCGGCGTGAAGGAACCGATGGCGTCGTGGGGCCTGCTCCTCCGCGATGCGCAGAACCTCAACGTCCTCCACCTCTACCCGTGGCTGCTGTCGCCCGGCGCGCTGATCCTGGTCTCGGTGATGGCGTTCAACTTCCTCGGCGACGCGCTCCGAGACGCGGCGGATCTTGAGAGCCTTTGACCGAAGACTCGCCAACCCGACAGGGTCCCGGAATCCGCGCCGGTGAGGTGGTATCATGCTGCCATCGTGGATAGCGGGCGTCGGATGAACGCTCAGCCGACCGAACCGCCGGCGACCGGAGCGCGTTTCATAACAAAGGTCAGCGCCGCCACCGCGGCCTGTCTTGTGCGACGGGAGGTCATCATGCACAGGCGTCTGCTCACCGGCAGTGTTTCGCTCCTGACCCTCACGGCCCTCGCGACGGCGCTCGTGCTCTCACCACTGGCGACGCCCCCGGTGCCGGCGGCACCGTCCGGCGGTTGCGCCACGTGTCACGTGGCCGGAAAGGCCGGAACCCTCGACGCCGGACTGAAGAAGATCAAGAACCACCCGCAACTGCCGGCGCCGACGCTCGCGATGTGCGCCGGCTGTCACAAGGCCGGCGGCGCGGCCACACCGCTCGGCCGGGTGCTGCACAAGCGGCACCTCGGAGCCGCGGCGTTCGCGGGCGCGTACAAGGGCACCTGCACGTCGTGCCACTCGGTAGACACGCGGACCGGCGTCATTACTGTCATCGGGCTCCCGCCGCGGTAGTGCCGACTCGCGCGTCGGCTCGGCCGCGCCGCCAGGTCAGGCGAGACGATACACCCCCGGCTTGATTTCGGGAAACCTGTGCCAGATCTCGCCGTCGTGGCCAGGGCAGAGGCGGCTCTCGTCTCCTGCGGTCAGGTCGCGAATCCTCCGCATCGCGTCGAGGCACTCCGGAATGCTGCACAGGTGAATCGCCGGCGGCGCCCATTCCCGCAGGTTACGATAGGTCGTGAGCGCGTCGTTGGCCAGCACAAACGGCCCCTGCGCCGTCTCGACGACGACGATCTGCATCCCCGGCGAATGACCGCCGACCCACTCGACGCGAACGCCCGGGAACGGCTCGTGCGCGCCGTCGATGACGCGCAGGCGGTCGCTGGCACGGACGCCGTGCAGATCCTCGGACAGTGAGTCGCTCACCCAGCGACGGAACCACGGGTCGCTTGTGCCGTCGCCGGTCCAGAACTCCAGCTCGCGGCGCTGCACCCAGAACGCGGCCCGCGGAAAGGCGCCCTCCAGGTCGAAATGGTCCCAGTGCATGTGGCTCAGGATCACGCGGCGGACATCATTCGGGTCCACGCCGACCGATGCCAGGAGCGCCTCACGCGTGCGCATGTGCTCGACCGGCACACCCTTGAGCTTGCCTTGCCGGTGCGTGAATCCGGTGTCGATCAAGACCGGCCCGCCGGGCCCCTGCAGCACCCAGAGGAAGTAGGCCGACGTCGTCGTCTCACCGACCGGATACAAGTAGAGCCGGGTCGACCAGTCTACCGGTCGGCCGCCGGGACTGAGCGCGAGGATCTCCCAGATTGCCACGCCATGCACCTCCGTTTGAGACTGCCTCTCCACATCAACCCTTCTCCGGCAGGGGCGGCAACTCTTTGCCGGACGCCGCCGGGCAAGCAGGCGGCAGGACGGGCAGCGGCTGTGGCGCTGGCAAACGCTTGACCACGTGGACGGGTATTGGGTACGCTCCCATACACCCGTCGGCTCGGCCACGCGAGTCGGGCGCGTGATCTCATACCGCGGAGGTGCACGATGAGGACGAGAGTCACGCTCACGATCGCTGTGGTCACCGCGGCGTTGACCATCGCGACAGCCGTCGCCGACGCTCATCACGGCTGGGGCGGCTACGATAGCACGAAACCCCTGAACCTGACCGGGGTCATCGACGAGTCGAGCTACGAGCACCCGCACGGCATGATCAAGCTCAAGGTGGAGAACAAGACCTGGGAAGTCGTGCTGGCCCCGCCGTCGCGGATGCAGGTCAGGGGTCTGACCAAAGAGATGCTCGCGCCCGGGACACGGGTCACCGTCATGGGGTATCCTCATCGGAACACCCCGGATGAGATGCGCGCGGAGCGCATCACCATCGCCGGCAAGACCACGGAGCTTCGCTAGGACGCGCCCGTCATGGACATGACGCCGGATGCGCCGGCGTGGCTCGCCTGGCTGGAGCAGACCGGGCCGGGCATGGCCATGCGGACGTCCATCTGGCTCTATCCCCTCGTCGAGATCGTGCACATCGTCGGCATTGTGCTCCTGGCGGGCGCGGCGTTCATGTTCGATCTGCGGCTCCTGGGGTTGTCGCGCCACGTCCGGGTCACCGACATGGCCCGGCACCTGCTGCCGCGGGCCAGGCTCGGCCTGGCGATCGTGGCGCCGTCGGGCCTGCTCATGTTCATGGCCCACGCCACGGAGTGGGGGATGAGCCCGGTCTTTCGTGTGAAGGTCGTCCTGATCGCCGTCGCCATCCTGAACACACTGGTGTTCCACCGCCGCACCGCCCGCTCGATTGACCGGTGGGACCAGCACCGGCCCATTCCGGCGGGCGGGAAGGCCGCCGCGGCGGCGTCGCTGGCCTTGTGGACGGCCGCCATCGCCGCGGGCCGGCTGTTGGCGTACTTCTGATCGGGCGGGAACGCGCCGGAGCGGCGCGAAGTGGGATACGACCATGGCCGCCTGGGTGACGTTCCCCGACAGGTCGCCCTCCAAAGAGGCGCAGGCCCTGGCCGATCAGGTCGAGCGCGACGGTGGCCGCGTGCTCGGCATCTATCAGGATCCGGTCGGCGACCACTGGCAGCTCTTCTGCCTGCTGCCAATCGACCGCGTGGAGCCGACGCCGTACCAGCGCGATCTCTCGCCGACGCACGCCAGGCGGCTGCAGGAGGTCATCCGCAAGCTCGACCGGTTCGTAGACCCGATCGTCGCTGTCTCGCCGAAGCCCGGGCGGTACTGGACGCCCAACGGCCACCACCGGCTCGCTGCGCTGGGCAAGCTCAGGGGCAAGGTAGTGCCGGCGATCCTGATCCCCGATCAGACCGTTGCGTATCAGATCCTGGCCCTGAACACCGAGAAGGCCCACAACCTCAAGGAGAAGTCGCTCGAGGTCATCCGCATGTATCGCGCGCTCGCTGGCGAGACGCCGAGGGCGACCGAGGACCAGTACGCGTTCCAGTTCGAGTCGGCGCACTTCATCACCCTGGGGCTGCTCTACGAGACGAACACGCGGTTCGCCGGGGGTGCGTTCGCGCCGATCCTGCGACGCGTGGACAAGTTTCTGAAGACCGCGTTGCCGAGGGCCCTGGAGGAGCGAGAGCACCGCGCCGCCCTGGTGCGGGATGTTGACGAACTGCTGACCGACGTCGTCGCGAGGCTGAAGAAGCGAGGCATCCGTCATCCGTACGTGAAGAACTTCGTGTTGGCGCGCACGACGCCGCTGACCCGGGCGCGTAAGACGCTGCCGTCGTTCGACGTCACGTTCCGAAAGCTGCGCGCCAACCTCGAGGAGTTCGACGTCAGCACAATCCGCTACGAAGACGTGGCGCGTTCGGCGATCATGGCCGTGCCCCCGGCGGCCGGGTAGCGCCCCGCGTCTTGCCTACCCCCTGACCAGATTCCTCAGGATGAACAGCACGTTGGCGGGTCGCTCGGCGAGCCGCCGCATGAAGTAGGGATACCAGTCCCTGCCAAACGGCGTGGCGACCAGCACCCTGTAGCCTTGCGCGACCAGGTCGCGCTGCAACTGGGGGCGCACGCCGTAGAGCATCTGGAACTCGAACCGGTCCGTCGGGATGCCCTCGCGCCGGGCGAACGCGATCACGTGATCAATGATTCGGTCGTCGTGGGTGGCGATCGCGCTGTAGCCGGCTTCGCGCAGCATCCGCTCGGCCAGCCGCACGAAGCTCCGATCAACGTCCGCCTTCCTCGGGTAGGCCACGGTCGGCGGCTCGAGATACGCGCCCTTGACCAACCGCAAATTGGGACGCAGCGGCAAGAGCGCGGTGAGATCGTCGCCGGTGCGGTAGAGATAGGACTGCAGCACCGTCCCCACGTTGTCCAGGCCGTCGGCACGCAGGCGGCGGTAAATCCGGAGGGTCGCGTCCACGCGGGACGACTCTTCCATATCGATGCGGATGAAGTTTCCCAGGCCCGCGGCGTGGCGCACGAGCCGGCCGACATGTGCGTAGGCCAGGTCTTCTCCCAGATCGAGGCCGAGGTGTGTCAGCTTCAGGGCCACGTTGCAGCGGAGGCGCTCCCGGTGTAGACGTTCGAGGATGTCCACGTACTGATCGACGACGGAAGCGACTACGGCCGGGTCCTTCACGGCCTCGCCGAGGAGCGTGGTGTTGGCGACCAGTCCCCGGTCGTTGAGCTGACGGAGCACGCGGACGCACTCGTCCAGAGTCTCGCCGGCCACGAACCGCGCCGCGCCCAACCGCATGCCATACCGGCGCACCCACGCCGTGATCCGCGGACTGTGCGCCCCGACCAGAATCACCTTGCGGAAGAGCGACGTAGCGGCCACGGTTCTCCTCACGGTGCCTGTCGGGTGCTGTCTGCCTGAAGGTTCGGGCGGCGGCGCGCACGCCCCTCCACGCCGACTACGGGCCAGCGCGCGTGGGCAGGAATATGGGGAGTGTCAGCCATGTCGCGCCACGTTGCCCGCCCCCAGCGCCCGGGTCTCGACATCTGGGACCAGATCCGGCTGGCGTTCCTGATCTCGCCGGTGGCGATCCTCGTCGTGATGTTCTTCAATCCCGCCATTGACCCGATGATCAAGGTGCCCGGATTCCACTTTGCCATCGTCACGCTGGCCGCGGGCACCGCCGCCCTCGTGGCGCTCGCGGTGCTCGCGGTCGCGTCACAACTCGGGGACCCGCGCGCATTCTACCTGGGGCTCGCGTTCTGCGCGATCGCGGGCTTCTTCTTCATCCACGGCTTGCTGACCCCGGGCGTCATCATGGCTGGACTGAGCAACGGCATTGGCTGGGCGCCGCTGCTGAGCCTGCTGCTGGGCTCTATCTGTCTCGCGCTCAGCACCGCCCGTACGCGGCCCCACGGTGAGCCGTGGGTGTTTCGACACCGCAGGGCCCTGGCCGTGGCCCTGTTCGCGGCCTGGGCGGCGTTTCTCACCGTATCGCTCACCGTGCCACGTTTCCTGGAATGGCACCCGACCTCGCTCGCCCTGCAGTCGGCGGTCGGTGGGACCGGACCTGCCGCGCCCCCGCCGGCGGCTCCGGCGCACGCCCACCCCGTGGACCCGCTGTACGACGCCCGGCCTCAGGCCGCGAGGGCGCCGCATCCGCCGTGGATCGCGGGCGCCATGATGCTGACGACGGCCGGTCTGCTGGTGTTCGCGGCGCTGCGCTACGGCCGCATCTTCCGGCTGAGCCGGCTTCCTCTCCACGCCACCATCGTGGCCGGCATCGTGCTCCTCCTCGAGAGCCTGCTGCCGCTCTTCTTCGGCACGGTCTGGCGGCTGAGCTGGTGGATGTATCACGTGCTGATCCTCATGGGCGTCGCGGCAATCCTGTACGGCATGGTCCTCGACTATCGCCGCGGGGCGAACCTGCTCGAGACCATCTCGACGCTGCTGTTGAAGGGGTCGGTGGACACGCTCGAGCGGTCGCACAGCGAGGTGCTGACCGCGCTGGTGGCCGCGGTCGAGGCGCGCGATGTCTACACAAAGGGCCACTCGGAGGCGGTGGCCCGGCTTGCCGTGCAGATCGGCGAGCATCTGGGCCTGTCGCCCGAGCGCCTGAGGGTCCTCCACCATGCGGCGCTGCTTCACGACATCGGGAAGATCGGCGTCCCGGACAGCATCCTGAACAAACCGGGCCGCCTCACGCACGATGAGATGGCCGTGGTGCAGGAGCACCCGATGCGGGCCGAGGAGATGATTGCGCGCATCCCGTCGCTACGGCCGTTGATCCCGGCAATTCGGTGGCACCACGAGCGGCTCGACGGGACAGGGTATCCCGAGGGCCTGCGCGGAGACGCGATCCCCCTCGAAGCCCGGATTCTCGCCGTGGCCGACGTGTTTGACGCGATGTCATCGGGCCGCTCGTACCGCGCGGCATGGCCCCTGACCGCGGTCCTGGCCCATCTCCGTGAGGAAGCCGGCCGACGCTACGACCGGCAGTGCGTCGAGGCGGTCGCGCAGATCGCCGGGTACGAGATCCCGACACCCGCAGGCGAGATCCGGGGCGTCGCCGCGGTGCCCTCCCCCTGATGCCGCGGAGGGCGGCTCCGGGCCCCCACGAGTCGGTGCCGGGGTCAGTCTTCCCGACTAACCGAGGGAGTCTCCGGGCAAAATCCCCGTAAGAACTCAACCCCCTCCGGGTCGGAGCGGAGGAACCGTTGACCACGACCGCCCATCCATCTTACGAACCTCTGTCCTCGGTCGGCGAGGAGGGCTATCGCCTCCAGCGCCTCGTGGACGGACTGCCCGTGGGCGTCTACCGGAGCACGCCGTCCGGACAGATCCTGACCGTGAACCCGGCAATGAGCAGTCTCCTGGGAATCCCGGCGGCGGACCTGTTGCGTCTCAACGCGGCCGACTTCTACGCCGATCCCGCCGACCGCGACCGGTGGCAAACTCAGATGGACCGCGACGGGCTCGTCCGCGCGTTCGACTTCAGGGTGCGCCGTGCCGACGGCCAGGTGATCTGGGTGCGCGACACCGCGCACGCCGTCCGGGACGACGACGGCCGCGTGCTGTACTACGAGGGCGTCCTGGAGGACATTACCGAGCGCAAGCGCGTGCGAGAGGCGCTCCGCGAGAGCGAGACCCGCTCCGAGAGCATCTTCGAGAACGCGCCCATCGGCATGGCGATCGTCGCGCTCGACGGCCGGTTCATGAAAGTCAATCCCGCGTTCTGCGAGATGCTGGGATACACGGCCGAGGAGATGACCGCGATCACCATCTTCGACATCACCCACCCGGAAGACAATGCTCGCGCGCAACCGGAACGCGAGCAGCTCTTCAGGGGCCTGCGGTCCATCTACAAGGCCGAACGGCGGTACGTGAAGAAGAGCGGGCAAGTCGTGTGGACCAGGCTGACGGCGAGAGTCGTACTCGACGCGGAGCAGAAGCCGCTGTACGCCCTGGGCATGATCGAAGACATCGACGAGCAGCGGCGCGCACGCATCGCGCTGGAAGAAGCGCACGGCCGGCTCACCCGCTCCATGGACGAACTCACGCAGCGCAGCCGGCGGATTACCCTTCTGACGGAGATGACCGATCTGCTGCAGAGCTCGCGCACGACCGACGAAGCCTACGAGATCCTGCAGGCGTGCCTCCCGGACCTGTTCTCCGCCGATGCCGGCGCCGTCTACATCCAGTCGGCGTCCCGCAAGTCGCTCGAGGCCGTAGCGGCATGGGGCACGCACGAGGCGGACCGCGTCTTCGCGCCCGACGACTGCTGGGCGGTGCGCCGCGGCCGGTCGCATCTCGCGAGCGGCAAGGGGCCGATGTGTCCGCACGTGCAGTTCCTCGCGCCCGCGTGCTCCTTGTGCATCCCGATGTCGGCGCAGGGCGAGACGCTGGGCGTGCTGACGCTCGCGCACTCCTCGGCTGACGCCGCGAAGGAGTCGTGCAGGCAGCGGGCGCATGACGAAGACGCGGAGCGGCTCTTCGCGTCCACCGTGGCCGAGCACGTCGCCCTGGCCCTGGCCAACCTCAGGCTCCGCGAGAGCCTCAAGAGCCAGTCCATCCGCGACCCGCTGACCGGGCTGTTCAACCGGCGCTACATGGAGGAGACGCTGGAGCGTGAGCTGCACCGCGCTGTACGCCGAAAGGCGTCGGTCGGCGTCGTCATGTTCGACATCGATCACTTCAAGCAGTTCAACGACACGCACGGCCACCTGGCCGGCGACGCGATGTTGCGTGCGCTGGGTGAGTTCCTCCAGGCCAACTTCCGGGGCGAGGACATCGCCTGCCGCTACGGCGGCGAAGAGTTCGTTCTGATCCTGCCCGAGGCGCCCCTGGAGGCGGCGGCTCGCCGGGCCGACACACTGCGCGAGCGCGCCCGGGTGCTGCACGTACCGCATTTGGGGATGCTGCTGGGCGGCATTACGCTGTCGTGCGGTGTCTCGGCCTACCCGCAGCACGGCGACACGGTCGAGGCGCTGATCCGGTCCGCGGACTCGGCGCTGTATCTTGCCAAGTCGGGCGGCCGCGACCGGGTCGTCACGCAGAAGTAGGCTAGAGCAGACCCTTCAAGCGGAGCCGCAGGTCGTTGGGACTCTCCGCGGCGGCCATCCCGGCTTCCACGTCGATCAGTCCGTCCTTGATGAGATGGAAGACCGCCTGGTCGAACGTCTGCATGCCCTCCTGGCTGCCCGCGGGCGACTGCATCACGGCCCGGATGCCGGGGAGGTCCATCTTGCGCAGCAGCTCCCGGACGCGTGGCGTGGCAAGCAGCACCTCGGCGGCGACGACGCGGCCGTTCCCGTCTTTGCGCGGGATGAGCCGCTGCGAGATGATGCCGTTCAGATTGAGGGACAGTTGCATAGCCAGGGCCTGATGCGCGCCCGCGGGAAAGAAGTGAAACAGGCGCTCCAGCGCCTGGCTGGCCGTGCTGGAGTGCAGGGTGGACAAGACCAGGTGGCCGGTCTCGGCGAAATGGACCGCGGCCGTCGCGCTCTCCTCGTCGCGCATCTCGCCGATCAAGATGACGTCGGGCGCCTGCCGCACCGCGTCGCGCAGGGCCAGGCTGTACGACTCGCAGTCAGTGCCGACCTCGCGCTGGCTCACGATGCTCTTATCATCGGGGTAGATGAACTCAATCGGGTCTTCGATCGTCACGATGTGGCCGGACCGCTGTTGGCTACGGTATCGGATCATCGCCGCCAGCGTCGTCGACTTGCCCGCGCCGGTCTGCCCGACCACCAGCACGAGCCCACGGGGCGCCAGGGCGAGTTGAGCGACGACGGAAGGCAGGCGCAGTTCCTCGAATGTTGGGATGTGGCTCTTGACCCGGCGCGCCACCAGCGCGGCCGACCCGCGCTGGACATACACGTTCACGCGGAACCGGCCCGCCGCGGACGAGGAGTAGGCCACGTCGGCGCGCTGGCGGTGCTGAAAGTCGTGCCGGTGGCGGGGGCCCATGATCTGCTCGGCCAGGCGCCTGATGGTCTCGTCGCTCAGGATCTGACCGTCGATCGGAACGATCTCGCCGGACACGCGAAGCAGCGGCGGCTGCCCGGCCTTCAGGTAGAGATCGGAAGCGTCACGGACCTCCATGTGGACGAGCAGGTCGTCGATGTGCATCTTATCGGCGGCTGGTGAACCCCGAGAACTCGGCCGGCATGCCCTGGCCCCGGTCCGCGGTGAACGCGTCGCGCTCGATGGCGCGTTTGAGAGCCTCCTCCTGGCTGATTCGTCGCAGCTTCACCAGCGTCTTGAGGTGCTGGTCGAGGCTCTGCATCCCGTCGCGGGCCCCGGTCTGAATGGCCGACGGCAGTTGATGGATCTTGTTCTCACGGATCATGTTGCGCACGGCCGGCGTGGCGACCATGATCTCGAGCCCCGCCACCCGGGCCTTGCTGTCGACGGTGGGAATGAGCGTCTGCGCCACGACCGCGATCAGCGACTCGGCAAGCTGCACACGGACCTGCTCCTGCTGATGGGGCGGGAAGACATCCACGATCCGGCTGACCGTCTGGGGCGCGCTGCTGGTGTGCAGGGTGGACAGGACCAGGTGACCGGTCTCGGCCGCTGTAATCGCCTGCGCGATGGTTTCCAGGTCGCGCATCTCGCCCACCAGGATGATATCGGGGTCTTCACGGAGCGCGCTGCGCAGTGCGGTGGCAAAGCTGTGGGTATGCGGTCCGACCTCGCGCTGGTTGATGTTGCACTTCTTCGGCGTGTGCACGAACTCGATCGGGTCCTCGATCGTGATGACGTGGTGCTCGCGGTTGTCGTTCATGTGGTCGACCATCGCGGCCAGCGTGGTGGACTTGCCGGATCCGGTGGGACCGGTGACCAGCACGAGCCCCCGATCTTTCATCGCGAGGTCTTTCAGGACCGGCGGCATATCCAGCTCGTCGAGTGTGCGGATCTTGGCCGGGATCAACCGCAGCACCATGCCCTCGCCGAGCCGCTGCATGAAGGCATTGACCCGGAAACGGCCGATGCCGCTCAACTCGAGAGAGAAGTCGAGATCGTGCGTTGCTTCGAATCGCGCCTTCTGCTCGTCGGTCAGCACGTCGTAGAGCAGGCCGTGCATCTGATCGCGGGACAGCGGGGCGCCTTCGAGCCGGATGAGAGCGCCGTTGATGCGAAGCGCCGGGGGCGCGCCGGCGGCCAGGTGCAGGTCCGAGGCTTTGCGGTCCTTCGTCAGGAGGAGCAGCTCGGTGATGTCCATGCGTCAATCCGCCACGCGCGCGAACTCTTCGGCCGAAGTCAAGCCGTCGAGCACGAGCGCCCGGCCGGCCTCGCGCATCTGTGATATGGCCTGCGCCATGAGGTCGAACACCGCCTGGAGCCGTCCTGCCCGGATGTGCCGCCGGCTCTCGGCATCGGCGAACCAGGTCTCCGTGAGGAGTCGGCGGCCTTTGAACCCGGTGAATCCGCAGGCCTCGCACCCCGACGGCACAAACGTCCTCGCGCCACCGAACGGCCCGCCGTCGCCGTTGACGGGCTGCTTGCACGACGGGCACAGCAGCCGAATGACGCGCGCCGTGACGATGCCCCTCAGCGTCGATGCCACCAGCGCCGGACCGGCCGCCTCAACCGCCTCCCCGAGGACGGACGCGACGTCGCTCTCGGCGTGCCCGGCCAGCACGACCCGCGTCCGCCCGGTCTCCAGCACCGCGGTCAGCGCGTCGCGCGCCGATGCGTCGTCCACGGCGATGAGATCCGCGCCCGCGCCCGCGGCCGCCAGCATGGGGCCGACCACGCTCGTCCGGGGGTCGAGCACGGTCTGGTTGATGGTGGACCGCCGGTAGACCGGCGCGTGCTCGAGGGACCAGACCTTGCCCCGCGATCCGAGTGGAACGAGCCCGTGCACGAGGGTGGACCGTACCCAGCGGTCAGCGCACCCGACGACGACCACGCCCGCCGCCGCATCCAGGGTCCGGCGCACGGACTCAACCAGATCGTCGGACACGCCGAGCAACCCCAGGTGAGGCGCGTCGGCGTGCAACGGGTGCATCACGACGGTCGCGGCCTCTCCGGCGATTGTGGCGAGGAATGTCGCGACCAGCAGGATGTCTTTCTCCCCGACTGTGAGCGTCGCTGTCGCCGTGCCGGCCGGCACCTCGCTGGCACCGGTGAGCTGCCGCAGGTGATGCACGATGGCACGGTGGAGATCGGCCGGCTGTCCGGGTCGATCGACGAGGACACCCTGCAGCCGGTAGCGCACCCGCGCCTGACCGTCGCCGCCGGGGTCGAAGTGAATCTCGGTCCCACCCTGCTGCAGGGCCTGTACGACGTGGAACTGGAAGTACTGCGCTTCGGTTGCGGCGGTCGGTGCCGCGACCGCCACGCGCGACGCCGCCGCGTGGCCGAAGAACCGGTTCTGCATCTCCTCGACGTTCGACGACAGCGCCAGCGCCCGTTTGACCTGCAGGCCGGTCCGCGCCACTACCTCCTCCACGGTCTTCTGATCGGTGGGATCGACCATCGCGAGCGTCATCTCCTCGCCGAACTTGAGGATGGGCAGAATCCGGCGCTCGCGCAGGAAGGCCTCGGGGAGGAGCCCCACCGCATCGCCGTCAATGATGTCCGGCGTCAGGAAGACGTAGGGGTATCCGAGCTGGTGACTCAGCGCCCAGGCGATGTCGTCCTCGGACAGCGCGCCCTGCTCGACCAAGACCTGCCCCAGACGCTTGCCGCTGCCGGCCTGCGCGGCCACGGCCCGGGCCAGTTGCTCGGGCGAGATCAGCAGATTCGCCACCAGCAACTCGCCGAGCTTGTCCGGCCGGTCTTCCTCCACGGCCGCCGTCCCGGCTTGCGGGGGCTTGGCACCCGGCAGCCACTGCCCGACCTCCTGGGGAAACTGACGGACGTTGATGGGCTTCTCGATGGTGCCGACGCACCCGGCTTCGAGCCAGAGGTCGCGGTCCTCGGGCGTGGCGAGCGCGCTCATGGCAACGACGCGCAGGCTCGCGGTGCGTGGATTCTCGCGCAGGCGGCGCAGCACGTCGAGTCCATGCATGTCGGGCAGGTGCATGTCGAGCAGCACCAAGTCCGGCGTCGCCTCCTGAGCCACGGCCAGTGTCTCGGCGCCAGACCGCGCCTCCCGCACTTCGAAGCCGGCCGGTTCGAGAACCCGGCGCACCAGCGTCAGGTTGGCCGGCTGATCGTCAACGACCAGAATCCGCCACTGATGCTTCATCGCGTTGCCTCCTGACCGGCCATGGCGCGGTCGAGCTCCTCGTAGTGCTGCCGGAGCTGCGCGCCCACGCGTGCCGCGAGATCGGCCGAGACGAACGGCTTGGTGACGTAGTCGCGGGCTCCGAGCGCGAGCCCCTGCACCATGGCCTGCTCCCCGGCGACCGCGGTCAAGAAGATAATGGGGATGTGCTTCGTCATGGGGTCGTTTTGGAGGATCCTGCACACGTCGAGCCCTGACAGCTCCGGCATCATGATGTCCAAGAGGATGAGATCCGGACCGAACTCGCCGACCGCGGCAATCGCCTCCCGGCCGCCCGGCGCGGCATAGACCGCGCAGCCCCACCGCACGAGGTGTGCGGCGAGGACCTTCAGGTTGATCGGCTCGTCGTCGACGATGAGGATGCGTGGCGTGCGATCGCCGACGTAGGGTTTGAGTGAGATCTCGGTCGTCATGCCCTCGGGTCTCCGTCGTCTCCGGTACGCGCTAGTCGATGCGCAGTCTCAGCAGTTCATCCAGGATCTTCATCAGCTCGGCGATGTCGATCGGCTTCGCCAGGCACGCGTGGGCGCCCGACGCGAGCAGCCGCTCGACCTGCTCGGGCGACGGGTCCGAGCTCATCGTCACGACAGGGATCAGCCGCGTCCGCAGGTCGGCCTGCAGCCGGTGGAGGAGCTCGAATCCGGGCACGTCGGGCAGGTGCACATCGAGCAGGATCACGTCGGGCCGGTGCTCGCGGGCCAGGTTCAGCCCGATGCGCCCCTGCATGGCGGAGAGCAGCCGCACGCCGGGCCGGCGCGCCACGAGCCGCTCGATCAACTCGAGGTGTGCGAGGTTGTCCTCAATGTACAGCACGGAGTAGTGGCGCTCCGGCGCCATGGCCGGTCCCCGGGTTCGCGGCTGCTCGGCCACGCGCTCCGCCGGCTCGACGGGTTGCTCGGCGAGCGGCAGTTCCACCCAGAACGTGCTGCCGCGGCCGACCTCGCTCTCCACGCCGATCGAGCCGCCCATCGCCTGGGTCAGCCGTTTGGAGAGCGCGAGGCCGAGCCCGGTGCCCTCGACGCCGCCCTGCACCGTCCCGAGACGTTCGAACGGGATGAAGAGGCGGTGCTGCTTGTCCGGCGGGATGCCGGGCCCGGTGTCCGTGATGAGCACGCGCACCCGGTCGTCCACCGTCCGGTATGCCACCACCACCTCCCCGCCGACCTTGTTGTACTTCACGGCGTTGGAGAGGAGGTTCAGCAGGACCTGCTTGAGCCGCTGCCGGTCGGCCAGGACGTAGTGGGTGTCGTCTTCGGAGATCTCCGCACGCACGGCCACGGCCCGCTCAGTGGCAAGCGGCGCGGTCAGCGCGAGGGCCTCGTGGATGACCGCACCAAGGCTGACCGACTCTGGCGCGATCGCCATGCGACCGGCCTCGATGCGTGCGATATCGAGCACCTCGTTGATGAGGTCGAGCAGGTGCCGGCCCGCCTTCAGGATGTACCCCAGGCTCTCCTGTTGCTCGGGCGACAGCGGATCCATCTCGAGCAACTGTGCAAACCCCAGCACGGCGTTGAGCGGCGTGCGCAGTTCGTGGCTCATCCGCGAGAGGAACTCGCTCTTCGCCTGGTTGGCCCGCTCCGCGTCGTGCCGCGCCTGCTCCAGGCTGGCCTCGGCCGCCTTGCGGCCGGTGATGTCCAGACCGAAGCCGACCAGCGACTCCGTCTCGCCCGATTGGCTGCGCTCGATGGCGATGAGCGCGTACAGCCACCGGAACGTCTCGTCTTTGTGCTCGAGACAGAACTCCGACTCGAACTGGTGCTGACCCGTACGGTCCGCGTCAGCGATCGCCGCGCGAAGGGCCTCGTAGTCCGAGGGCGGCATGCGCGCCTTCCAGAATCCCTCGGCTTCGAGGACCTCCTCCACGGTGAAGCCGAGAATGCGCTCCACGTTGGGGCTGACATAGGTCGCGGAGAGGTCGGTGGCGTTGGCCCGCCAGATGAGCACCGGGCTCGTCGCCAGCAGGTTCTCGAAGAACGCCTCCGCGTCGCGTCCGGCCATGGCGCGGTCCATGACCCGCTGCTGGGCGGCGGCCCTCAGTCCATTGAGGTCGCGCTCGAGCCTCCGGTGTCTGGCGTGCAGATCGGCATGCTGGCGGGCTCGTGCGAGCGCGTGACCGATACGTTCCGCGACCTGCTCGGCACCACGCTCATCGGCATCGTCATAGGGCGGTGCGTCCTGCCGATGACGCGAGAGGTAGAGTACGCCGACAGCCCGGGCCCCGATCACGATCGGCACGAGGAGCAGGCTGCGGGGCCCGAACCGGTGCAGGCCGGGCCAGGCCTCCGGATCCACCATCGGCCGGACCTGATCGATGTCGACGTTTCGGATCAGCGCCGCATGACCCGTCTCGATCACGCGCTTGGCAAGCGTCGGACCGTCGCCGGCGGACGGCACCAACGCCGGCTGTGCCTGGAGGAAACGACGCGCTTCGGGGTCCGGATCGTGAATCGCCGCAGGCCGCAGCGTGGCCCCGTCCTCCGCCCGAAGGAGCACGGCGCAACTGTCACCGAGCAACTCGGCGAGCCGAGCGGCAACGCACCCGACGACCGCCTCCTCGCGGAGACCGCCCTGGTCGATCGCGGCGCCCAGTGCGGCCAGGACCTCGACCCACGGCGGTTCGGCCTGAGACGGCATCCGGCGGGCGACGGACACCGTCCGCAGATCGTCCTCTGACTGTACCCTCGACGAGCCGCGTTCCATGTGTGTTGCCTCGGTGACCGGGCGTTCGGAGCCTGAGATTGGCATGTAGCCTCGTCGCAAGTTGGGTTATGCCCGACGGGAAGTTGCGGTAGTCCTCCGGGCACATCCGGCGTACATACGTGGGAGGTTCTCGGGATCGGTCTCAAGAGGACAACCGGCCGTGCGGTCGAACACGGGCTGCGTGCACGGGCTGGAAGGTGGCGTTCGCCACCAGCGCTGGCGCACAGACCGCGACCGGGAGGCGGGCATGGCGCGCTACAGGTACCTCGTCGTCGGTGGAGGCATGACTGCGGACGCGGCTGTGCGGGGTATCCGGGACGTCGATCCCTCCGGCTCGATCGGGTTGATCAGCGCCGAGACGCATCCGCCTTATGCCAGGCCGCCGCTCTCGAAGGGCCTGTGGAGAGGCGGCTCGCCTGACAAGATCTGGAGAGGCACCGCCGAGCTCGGCGCCGACTTACATCTCGGCAGGACGGTGCAGTCTCTCGATCTCGCAGCAAAGCGGGCCGTCGACAACCGGGGCACGGTGTACGCGTTCGACAGACTCCTGCTGGCGACCGGCGGCACGCCCAGGCGGTTGCCATCTGGCGCGGACGAAGGCGTCATCTACTTCCGAACCCTCGACGACTACGAGCGGCTGCGCGCGTGGTCCGAGCACCGGCGCCGCTTCGCCATCGTCGGCTGCGGATTCATCGGCACGGAGATCGCGGCGGCACTGGCCATGAACGGTAGGGATGTCGTGATGCTCTTCCCCGAAGACGGCGTGGGCGCGCGCATGTTCCCGGCCGGACTCGCGCGATCGTTGAACGAGTACTACCGCGGCCGCGGGGTGGACGTCCGGGCCGGTGAGGCGGTGGAGACGCTGCAGGCGACCCAGGCGGGCGCGGTGATCGAGACGAGCATCGGGCGCATGATCGAGGTCGAGGGTGTGGTTGCCGGCCTGGGCATCGTGCCGGCCATCGGGCTCGCACACGCCGCGGGTCTTCGGATCGACAACGGCATCGCGGTGGACGAGCTGCTGCGCACCAACCACCCAGACGTCTACGCGGCGGGCGATGTGGCCGCGTTCATCAACCCGGCCCTGGGCCGGCGAATCCGAGTGGAACACGAGGACAACGCCAACACCATGGGCCGTCATGCCGGCCGGAACATGGCTGGCGAGGCGTTGCCCTATCACCATCTCCCGTTCTTCTATTCCGACCTCTTCGATCTGGGATACGAGGCCGTCGGCGAGCTCGACCCGCATCTGACGACGTACGAGGATTGGAAGGACCCCTACAAGGAAGGCGTGGTGTACTACCTGCGCGACGGCCGGGTGCGCGGTGTGCTGCTGTGGAACGTCTGGGGCCAAGTCGACGCTGCGCGCGCGCTGATCGCCGAGCCGGGACCGTTCAGGCCCGAAGACCTTCGAGGCAGGTTGCCAGCGGCGTGAAGGCTACTGCTCGCGGATCTGGTTGACGCGGACGACGCTGCGCAGGCTGATCATGTACTGCAGCGACCCGGCCAGGAGGACAATGTAGTCGTCACCGACCTCGAGCAGGTCCCCGACCTGCGTCTCGCCGTCGGTGAACATCACACTCACGCGGCTGCCCGCCCACTCGCGGAGCCGCTGTCCGAATGTCACAGCCGGGCCTCCTTCTTCAATGGAGCGTTGCCCAATTCCGCTGGTTCGCAGACCGTCGGAGAAGTCCTGTCAACGGCCACCGGCAGGGGCAGGAAGGCCGGGCGGTCTGTGCAATAACGACGGTACTGTGCCCGAGACCGGCGGGGCGCCGATCATCATCCTCGACGACGTCCACAAGTGGTTCGGCCGCTTGCACGTCCTCCGCGGCATCACGCTGAGCATCCGAGCGGGAGAGGTCGTCGTGGTCTGCGGCCCGTCCGGGTCGGGCAAGTCCACCATGATCCGTTGCATCAACCGGCTCGAAGCTCACAGCCGCGGCCGCATCATCGTCGACGGCATCGAACTCACCGACGATCTGCGAAACGTGGACGCGGTCCGCAGCGAGGTCGGCATGGTATTCCAGTCGTTCAACCTGTTCCCGCACCTGACCGCCCTCCAAAACATCATGTTGGCGCCGGTTCAGGTGCGAGGGCGGCCGCGGACGGTGGCCGAGAAGGCGGCCCTCGAACTGCTCGCGCGCGTCGGCATCCCCGAGAAGGCGCACGCGTATCCATCGCAGTTGTCGGGCGGCCAGCAGCAGCGGGTCGCGATCGCGCGGGCCCTGGCGATGCACCCGAAGATCATGCTCTTCGACGAGCCGACCTCGGCGCTGGACCCGGAGATGATCCAGGAGGTCCTGGACGTCATGCGCGGGTTGGCGCGGGAGATGGGGATGACGATGGTCGTCGTCACCCACGAGATGGGCTTTGCGCGCGAGGTGGCCGACCGGGTGGTGTTCATGGACCAGGGCATGATTGTCGAAGAGGGCAGCCCCGAGCACTTCTTCAAGAGTCCTCGAGAGGAACGGACAAAGATCTTTCTGTCGAAGATCCTCCACTGATCAGGAGCCCTGCACGTATGGCGATCATCGACGCTCACATGCACCTCATGACGGCGAACATGTTCCGACGCCAGATGCAGCGGGCCGCGTCGAACCGGCAGGCGGCGCGCGAGCGCGCGCGGGTGCGCGGCCAGACGTTTCAGGAGCGCATCGCGCAGATGGAGAGCCTGTCGCTGGCCGATCAGGCGCGCACGTGGCTTCAGGGGTTCGACGACGCCGGGATTCAGGCCGCGGTCTTCATCGCAATGGGCGAGGTCAACGACGAACTTGCGGAGTTCATCAAGATCAACCCCAGCCGGTTCTACGGCTGCGGTTCCCTGCTCGACCCCGCGCACCCGGACGCCGCCCGCGAGGTGCGCCGATTCCGCTCGCTGGGAATCAGCGCGCTGAAACTCTACGCGCCGGCGTACCGGACTCCACTGCACGATCGCGTCTTCTATCCCGTGTACGAGGCCGCGGCCGACCAGGGGCTGCCGATCATCGTCCACTTCGGCATTACGGTCGGCTCCTTCTACGATCTCACCTGCGCCAACCCGCTCGCCCTCTCGGTGCCCGGCCGCGACTTCCCGGAGATCACGTTCGTGATCGCCCATTTCGGCGCGGGCTTCCTGCGCGAAGCCATGCTGCTCGCGTATCACACCGAGAACATCTGCGTGGACACGTCGGGCACGAACAACTGGCGGCTCTACGTGCCCGGCGAGCCGTCGCTCGAGCAGGTCTTTCGTGACGCCCTACGCGCGTTCGGCCCCTCGCGCGTGCTGTTTGGAACCGACTCGACGCTCCTGAGCGGGTACCGGAAGGGCATCGTCGAGGAACAGGTGGCGATTCTCGACCGGCTGGCCCTCAGCCCGGCCGATCGAGACCTGGTCCTGGCAGGCAACGCCCGTCGCGTCTTCGGCATCGCGGCTGAAGCCTGAACATCCGCGCGAACGGGCACAATAACAGATGCCGCCGCGCGGCCTTGGAGGCGGGCGAACGACGCCCAGTGCAGGAATCCCACATGACGTATGCAATAGGCCACGAGCCATGACGACGACGGAATCGACGGGCGCGCGGTCCCGCGGGGGACCGACGATCTACCACATGGCCGACGTCCGGCTGGGCGGCGCGTTCCCGTTCCTGGGCGAAGCCGGGTCAGGCCACCGGGCGCAGATTCGCGAGACCTTCGTCCGCGCCGTGCAGCTTGGCTTGGAGTCGTCGCCTTCGGCGGTCGTGATCAGCGGCAACCTCTTTGGCACACCGTTTCCCTCGCGCGAACTGGCGGAGTTCGCGCGGGCGCAACTCAGCCGGTTCTCGCAGGCCGGCATACCGGTCCTGATCGCCGCGGGCGCGCTCGACGCGCTCTACGAGAAGAACTACGCGGCAGGTGCGCTGACGGAACTCGAGCGCGTGAGCGTGTTCCCTGCCTCGCCCAAACTCATCGCGCTTCCGGATCACGACCTGGGCATCGTCGGTGTATCGTGGGCGTCGTCGGCGCCTTCGCCCGACTTCGTCGCGGGCATGGCCGGACAGCGCGGCAGCCGGTATCTGGTGGGCGTGTGCTACGTGCAGTGGCCGGACAGCGACGACGGCGTGCGGTCGCTGCGACGTCAGATCTCGGCGTCGGGCGTGCACTACCTGGCCCTTGGCGGGTCCCCGGTGCGGCGCGATCTGTCAACCGACAAGGTCACCGCCTGGTGTCCCGGGGCGCCGGAGATGGTCGCGACCGAAGAAGGCGATGGGGCGCCGCTCGTCGTCAGCCTGGGTTCCACACCCGACGTCACGCCGCGGCCGGTCGCCCGGCGGCGGTTCGGTCGGTTCACGCTGCAACCGATCGCCTACGCAAGCCCGGAAGAACTCAGCGAGGCAATCCGGGCACTCGCAGACCCCAATCTGGCGGCGGTCGTGCGCCTGGTCGGGAGCTCGCGCATCAACCAGCACATCGACGTCATTGCGCTGCGCGAGCGCGTGGCGCGCGAGTTCCTGTCGCTCGATATCGTGGATGAGTCGAGGCCGAGCCTCGAGGAACTCGGCGCCGGTGCCTACCCGGAGCTGTCGGTGGCGGGCAAGTTCGTCGGGCTGGCGCGGGCCGAGATGGAACGCGCGGCAACCGATGAGGCGCGGCAGCGGGCGGGCGCCGCACTGCGGCTCGGCCTGGCGCTGCTGGAAGGGCGACGCCCGTCATGACGATCACACAGATCCGGCTGCGCCGCTTCAAGAAGTTCAGCGACTGGACCGCGGACTTCTCTCCGGGGTTGACGGTCGTGCGCGGCCAGAACGAAGCCGGGAAGACGACCCTCATGGAGGCGGTGTTCGAAGGGCTGTTCCGGGACTCGACGCGGAGTGAAGGGGCAGCCCGGCTGCGGTCCTGGGGCGAACAGCGGCTGGGTGAGATCACGATGGAGATGGAGTTCCGCGGCAACAGGTACCTGCTGCGCAAGGACCTGGAGGCCGGTACCGTCCTGCTCCAGAGCGAGAACAGCCGCGAGCGCATCGAGAACCCGCGCGACGTCCAGCGCCGCGTGCTCGAGTGGATCGGCCTCGCGACGGAGGCCGCGTACCGTTCGACCGCGTTCGTGGCGCAGGCAGACGTCGCGCGTGTCACCGAAGACCGGCGACTGCTCGCCACGCACCTGTCGCGTATCCTCAGCGGCGCCGGGGTCGAGACGGTCCAGCATGCCCTCCAGTGGCTCGGCGATGAACGCGCGCGACTGACCGCGCCGTCGCCGGGCGGCAAGACCATCGCCGACCGGATTGCGGACCTGCGGGCGCAGCAGGCCTTGCTCCGGCAGCGTGAGGAACGGGCGCACCGTCACCGGATCGAGCTGCGTGATGTGGTCCGCCGCCTCGAGGAGATCGAGGCCGCGGCCGCGGAAAAGAGCGAGCTGGTGCGTGTCACCAAGTGGGCCGGCGACCTCCGACGGCGCGAGCAGGCGCTTCTCGAAGAAGAAGCTGCCACCCGCGATCACATGACCCGAGTCGAGGGCCTGCTGTGGCGACTCGCCAGGCTGGACGCCGATCTCGCAGAGTTCTCGTCACAGCAAGAAGCGCTGATCGCCGACCTGTTTCACGCCAGGCGCCAGTACCTGCAGATCGAGTCGAGCCTGCAGGCCGCCGCGCAGCAGGCTGAGCGCGAAGAGCGGACGCTCGAGCATCTGGCGACGACGCACCACAATGCGCAGCGGCTCGGCGGCGCAGGATGGACGATGGCCGGGAGCGGCGTGATCGGCGTCGTGGGTGGCGGGTTGATCGTGGCGGTGCTCGGACACCTGGCCGGATGGGTGCTGCTGGGTTTGGGGGCCGTCGCGACCGTGGCTGGGATGCGGCTCCGAGGCCGTATCAGCGAGGCCGGGGCGAACTACCGGACTCAGGAGCAGCGGGTGCTCGACCTTCGCCGGCGCAGCGAGGTCATGCAGAAGCAGCTCCACGAGGCGCGCGACATGGTCGAGACCCGGCTGCGAGCGGTGGGGAGCGGCAGCCTCGAGGACGTCGAGCGCCGATACTCCACCTACATGGAACTCCTGCGAGAACGTGAGGAAGTGAGGGCGTCGCTCCGCCAGATCCGGGGCTCTGATCCGAAGGCCGCGCTGGAGGCTCGGCTGAAGGAGGTCACCGACGAACTGGCGAGCGTGCGCAAGACCCTCGAGACGCTGCCGGAGAACGCCCGCAGGACGCCGGCGGGCGGCGTGGACACCATCGAGCAGCAGTCCAGGGCGCTGACGGCCGAACTGCACGACCTGCGCGAGAAACGCGCGCGGCTGGAGGGGTTGCTGGACGACCTGCGCGAGCGGGGCGACGAGGCGGCCCGCCTGGAGGAAGAGATTGCCAGCCTCCAGGTGCGCATGGCGCGAGACAAGCAGCGCCTGGAGATCGTGGATCTGACATCAAGGATGCTCGAGGAAGCCCGGACGCTCAGCGTGTACCCGGCGCGCGAACTCCTGGAGCGCCGCGCCGGTGAGTACATGGCGGCGGTGACGGACGGCGCATACACGCGCGTGGCGGTGGATGAGCGCGTGCTGCGACCGCAGGTGTGGGTACCGTCGGTCAGCGCCTGGAAGGACGCCTCGGAGCTGAGCCAGGCCACAAGCGACCAGTTGTACTTCTGCCTGCGGCTCGCGCTGCTCGACGTGATCACCGGCGACCGGCGGCCTCCGCTCTTCCTCGACGAGCCCTTCGCCCACCTCGACGAGAAGCGCCGCCACGCGATGACGAGGCTGCTCGTGGCCGCCGCGAAAGAGCGCCAGATCGTCCTGCTGACCTGCTGGCCGCACTTCGACGCGGCAGCCGACAAGGTCGTGGTGCTGGACCACGCGACCGCCGCGTAGCGATACCTCGGCCGCCGCTCAGACCACCGGCAGCGTAACCGTGAAGGTGCTCCCACCACCGGCCGTACTTGCCACCTGGATCTGTCCGCCGTGCGCCTCGACGATCGACTTTACAATGGCCAACCCCAGCCCGGCCCCGCCGCTTGCGCGGGCGCGGGATGCATCCAGGCGGTAGAACCGGTCGAAGACGTGTTCCACTTCCTCTTGCGGAATCCCTGACCCGGTGTCGGCCACCCAGAGCCGGAGGCGCCCCGCGTGCGCGTCAAGCCCAACCGTCACCGTGCCACCGGCCGGCGTGTGCCGGATCGCGTTGTCCAGCAGGTTGTGAATCACCTGGAGAATCCTGTCACGATCAACCGGCGGCGTCGGCAAATTGGGCGCAAGCCGGCTCAGCAACTCGACGCCCTTCTCCGCCGCGTGCGGAGACACCACGGCCGCAGCGTCGGCGACGAGCGCGGCGAGATCGGTGGGCCGGCGGTCGAGCACGAGGCGGCCGGCCTGCGCCAGTGAGAGGTCGCGCAGGTCGTTGACCAGACGGGCCAGCAGTGTGACCTGCGTGTGCAGGGCGGCGAGTCGGTCGGGGTGGGGTTCGATGATGCCGTCGAGCATTCCCTCGAGATTGGCCTGCAGGACCGAGAGCGGCGTACCGAGTTCATGCGCGATGTCGGCGACGAGATGACGCCGGCTCTCGTCGAGCCGCTTCAGGTCGACGGTCATCGCGTTGAACGCCTTCGCCAGGTTGCCGAGTTCGTCATCGGAGAGGACCGGCACCTGCTGTGAGAGGTCTCCCTGCCCGACGCGCACAGCGGCCGCCGACACCTGCCGCAACGGTGCGGCGACGTGTCGGGCGACCACGATGCCCAGGAGCACGGCGGCCAGGAGACCGATCAGCGAGGCTCGCCACGTCGCACGGCGCAACTGGTCCAGGAACTGCAACTCGGGCGCGCCCATGATACGCCGCATCATGTCGCGCATGCGCGACGGATCGCGCATGCCCGGCATGGGCGACCGTTCGGCGCCGGGGAGTGGCGTGCGCGCCCCCGGCGGCGGCACCGGCGGGCGCTCCATCATCCGCATCGTGAAGAAGTACCTGTCGAACTCCGTGCGCACGAACGCGCCGGTAATAGCTGCCGTGGCCGCGATTGAGACCAGCGACACCGCGGCAAACGCGAGGATCAACCGACCCTGCAGGTTCTTCATCGGCCGCCGCTCCGGCCAGGTTCCGCGAGACGGTAACCGGCGCCGTGCACGGTCAGGACGTACCGGGGCCTGTGCGGGTCGGGCTCGAGCTTCTGCCGCAGGTTCTTGATGTGCGCGTCGATCGTGCGCTCGTACCCCTCGAACGCGTGGCCGTGGACCAGATCGATGAGCTGCAGCCTGGTGAAGACCCGGCCCGGCGATCGGGCGAGGGCCGCAAGCAGCCTGAACTCCGTCGGCGTGAGCGGCACTGTAGTCCCCCCACGCCGAACCTCCAGCCGGCCCAGATCGATCGACAGATCACCGACGCTCAGAATCTCGGTCGCGGTCTCGCCGCTCGCGCGCCGCAGCACCGCCCGCACGCGCGCGACGACCTCGCGGGGGCTGAAGGGCTTCGTGATGTAGTCGTCGGCGCCGAGCCCCAGGCCGAGCAACCGGTCCACCTCATCGCCGCGGGCGGTGAGCATGATGATCGGCGTGCTGCCGGCCGCGCGGATCTGGCGGGCCACTTCCCAGCCGTCCACCTCTGGCAACATCAGGTCGAGCAACACGAGGTGCGGCCGCTCCCGCCGAAAGGTGGTGAGCGCCGCACGACCGTTGGCGGCGCTCACCACGCGGAATCCGTCCTCTTCGAGATACCGGCGGACAATCTCGGTGATCTCCGGTTCGTCGTCGACGACGAGGACGGTCCGGCTCACACGTCCAGCCCCCTTCGTTGATGTCCGGACCCGACTAGGGCGACACGACGATGCGCCCGATCACGTGCGCGCCGCGCCGGCCGCGCACGCCGGCGAAGAACGGGTACTCGCCGGCCACATCCGCCCTGAATCCCGCGGTGACCGACTGTCCGGGCGGCGCGACCAGCCGGATCCCCAGAGGGGGAACCACCAGGCGGTACACCGTGCTTGCACGGTTGACGAGCGTGACGTTCACGGCCTCGCCGACCTTCACCGGGATCTGGGTCGGCGCGAGCGAGGTGTCGGTTGCCACGATCTCAACGGTCCGGCCGCCGTTGATCGGCGGCGGGCTCCAGCCTTGCGCGCGAGGACCCATCATCGGGCCGCGCATGCCCGGCCCACCCAATATGGGCCCCCGCATCATCGGACCTCCGCTCCAGGGACCCTTCCAGATGTCATCGTCATCGACCCACGGCGCGCGGGTGCCGACGAACAGCAGTCCGGCAACCCCGACGGCAATGAGGACGATGCCCGCAATCAACAGCGTCCGCGTGGTCTGCATGCCCGTCATCACCTAGGTGAGCTCCTTCTTGACCTTCTCGTACTCCTCCAGCGTGATCTCGCCCGCCGCGAGCCGGCGCTTGAGGACATCGAGCGGCGCCTCACCCGCGGCCGGCCCGGCAGGCGTCCCGTCGCGCCGGACCAGCGACGTCACCACGAGCACCACGCCGATGATGATGAGCAGCCAGAAGAGCCCGCCGGCCAGCGGCATCCACCCGAATCCCCACCGGCCGCCCCACTGACCACCCATCATCCCCGGCCCCATCATGCCGGGGCCGTACCCGAATCCCGGACCCATCGCCATCCTGCCGCCTCCGGTGAGCAAGGGCACCAGGATGAGCACACCCAGCACCACGAGCACCACGATGCCGATGTCTCTTGCTTTCATGGAACGCTCCTCCCTCGTGTCGAACTCCTGCGCGTCGAGCGTTAGCGCACGACCTGTTCCCGCACGAAGTTGCCGTAGCGCCAAGCGTACCAGACCTGACCGCTGTACGCGGAGACGCTTGCCAGCGCGAACACCCTGCTGTCGCGTGTCAGCCGGTACGTGAAGAAGCCCGGATACTCGACCACCTTGCCGATGCCCGCGCCGGGAAACGCCTGGTTGATCCAGGTCTGCAGCGCGGCCCGGGCTTTGGGCTCGTCGAGTGCCGCCCGTGCGCCCGGCGACGCCTGCGCACGCGGCCCGATACCCGGTCCGTATCCCGGCCCCATCATCCCACGGCCCATCATCCCCGGTCCCATCATACCGGGTCCCATTGTGCCGGGCCCTGGTATGCCGGGCGCGCCGGCCCACGCGCCGTACTTCGTGTTCCACATCCTCGGCGGGCCCATCTCTGACGAGACGTTCCCGTTCACACGGTCCACCAACAGCGCGAAGGCGGCCTTGCCGGTACTCTTCTCGCCGACCACGACGTAGAATACGGCCGCAAACTCGAGAATCTCCACCGGAACCAGATCAGCGTTCTGAAACTGCACGAGGTACTGCCGGGCCCGCGTCACGGCCAGCTCGAGCGGCAGGACCGGAACATTGGCCGGCGCCGCCAGTGCGGGCAGCGGACCGAACCCGCCGCCCGGGCCGATGCCTTGGGCGAGAGTCGGAGAGGCCGCGGAGGCAAGAACCACAGCGGCAGCCAGGGCGACGAAACGCAACACTGAGATCATCTCCCTTCAAGGTGCGTGTTCGCTCACCCCAACCCTAGCCCGCCGCGTTGGAGCAGACGTGAATGGGCTGTGAATGTTTGGTGAATGGCCGGGGCCTGAGGGCGCTGCGGTACAATGGCTCCAGGTGAGACCCGTGGCAACCGTCGCGCCGGAGCTCGGCGCCCTGCTGGACGCCAGAACGACCCGCGGCCTGCTCGTCGAGCCGCTCGAGGACGGCAAAGTGCGGTGCGTCGCGTGCGGGCACCGGTGCGTGGTATTTCCGGGTCGGCGCGGAATCTGCCGGGTGCGCTTTAACGACGGCGGCACCCTTCGGGTCCCGTGGGGGTACGTTGCGGCGCTCCAGTGCGACCCCACCGAGAAGAAGCCCTTCTACCACGTCCTGCCGGGCTCGACGACCCTGACGTTCGGCATGCTCGGATGTGACTACGCGTGTCCCGGCTGCCAGAACTGGCTGACCTCACAGGCGCTCCGCGACCAGACCGCGGGCACGCTCCCCCAGGACATCTCGCCCGACGAGCTCGTACGCCTCGGGCTGCGCCACGGGGCTAGGTTGGTCGCCAGTTCCTACAACGAGCCGCTCATTACGGCCGAGTGGGCCGTCGCGGTATTCGAAAAGGCCAAGACCGTGGGGTTGCGCACGTGTTTCGTCAGCAACGGCAACGCGACGCGCGAGGTGCTGACGTATCTGCGCCCCTGGTGCGACTGCTACAAGATTGACCTCAAGGCGATGACGCAGCGCCACTACCGCGAACTGGGCGGCGTACTCGACCGGGTCCTCGACGCGATCCGCATGGTGCACAGCATGGGGTTCTGGATGGAGGTCGTTACCCTGGTGATCCCCGGCTGGAACGACACCGACGACGAGCTGGGCGCAGCGGCGCGCTTCCTGGCTTCGATCTCGCCGGACATCCCCTGGCACGTCACCGCCTTCCACCCCGACTACAAGATGACCGACCGCGGGGTCACGCCGGTCGAAACGCTGCGGCGCGCGGCGGCGATCGGCCGTGCCGCAGGGCTGCGCTACGTGTACGCGGGCAATGCGCCGGGCCGGGTCGGCAACCTCGAGCACACGCTCTGTCCGGGCTGCGGCGCCATGCTCGTCGAGCGCGCCGGCTACCGGATCGTGCAGAACCGGCTCGCGGCTTCCGGCGGCCGCTGCCCGGACTGCGCCCGCGCGATCCCCGGCATCTGGAACTAAACGGCACGCGCACCGGCCACGTCACACCGGTAGGGCCGCGCACCCGCGCGGCGAGGGGCGTGAGCACTGTGCGGATCGGATCTCGGTTCGTCTCCCTGATACTGCTGCTGTGGCTCGCGCTCGCGGGGCCGTGGGCCGGGCCGTCATGGTTGGCAGGGGTGCACGCCGCCACGGCGCCGCAAGCCGCGGTGCCCGGATCACTCTGGTTCGGTGGTCTCGAGCGCACATATCGAGTCTACGTCCCCGTGTCCCTGGACCGAAGCCGTCGGGCCGCGTTGGTCATCGTGCTGCACGGCGGCGGAGGCACCGGCGACGGCATGCAGAAGCTCACGCGCGGCGGGTTCAACCGCCTCGCCGATCGCGACGGCTTCGTCGTCGTCTATCCGGACGGCCTCGACCGCCATTGGAACGATGGCCGGGGCGTGACGAGCTACCGGGCGCACCGTGAGAACGTGGACGACGTCGGGTTCCTCGGTGCCCTGGTTGACCACTTGGCGCGGAGTGTGCCGATCGATCGAGCGCGTGTGTACGCGACCGGCATCTCAAACGGCGGACTGATGTCGTTCCGCCTGGCGCGCGAAGCGGCGACACTCGTCACGGCCGTTGCGCCGGTCGCCATCTCGATGTCGGAACAGATCGCGCAGATGCGGCAGCCGGTTCGGTCGGTGCCCGTCGTGATGATCCCGGGCGTCGATGACCCCCTGGTGCCCTACGGCGGCGGCGCGATCGGATTTGCCGCGGCGCGCAACCAGGGCCGGGCGGATGTGGGCCGGGTGCTGTCGATCGCGGACACCACGCGATACTGGGTCGAACACAACCAGTGTGCGCGCGCACCTTCAATCACGATGGAGCCGGACCGCGACCCCGAGGACGGGACCCGCGTGCGACGGGAAGTCTACGGGCCGTGCCGCGATGGCACCGAGGTGGCGCTATACGCCGTCGAAGGCGGCGGGCACACGTGGCCTGGCGGGCTGCAGTACCTGCCGGCGCGCATCATTGGCCGCACGAGCCGGGACATCGACGCAAATGAGGTCATCTGGTCGTTCTTCCGGCGCTTCACGTTGAAGCCCTGACGGCCGGATCCGACCAGGAGCCCGCCGCTCGTCGCGGCCCCGACTGCGGTCTCTAGGGGAGCGCGTTGCGGCGGCAGATTTCGCCGTACAGGGCGGCGCTGGGCCGCGGGGTCCTGACCTGCGTCGCCCGGTCGAGGTGATACAGGCCGAACCGCAGAGTCCATCCGTCGGCCCACTCGAAGTTGTCGACGATTGACCAGTGGTAGTACCCGAGCACCGGGACGCCCTCGTCGATCGCCTGCGCCACGCGCCGCAGGTGCTCTACGATGAACCGCGGCCGTATGTCGTCGTCGGCATCGGGCACCCCGTTTTCGGTGACGTAGATCGGGAGGCCGTACCGCCGGGCCTGGCGCAACACCGCGAGCAGCCCGTCCGGATAGATCTCACCGTACCCGCCGTCGCTCACCTCGGCTTCATGACGCGGTTCGTCGCGGATGAACAGGGTGCGCGGCCGGCGCAGGTCGAACGCGACGTGACTGCGCGTGTAGTAGTTCACGCCGATGTAGTCGAGGGTGCCGGCGGCCTCGGGTACGGACACGGCGATCCCCAGCGGACCGACCAGCCGGCCCAAGACCAGCGCGTCCAGATACATCCAGTTCACCAACCGGTCGAGGTGTCGCGCAAGCCACCGCTGCGGCCGCGATCCCGGCACGACGGCCATGGCGGGCCGCAGGTACGCCGCGACGCCCACGCGCGCCGAAGGGTGTGCATTCCGCACGGCGCGGTAGGCCGCCGCGTGTGCCCGCACCGAGTTGACGAGCGCGCGGCCCAGGGCGGTCACGCTGGTATACCCCGGCGCGAAGCGGCCGGCCAGGTACGCGCTGATGAGATGCCCGACCGGCTCGTTGAGCGTCAGCCAGAAGTCGGTCAAGGGCGCGGCCGCGCGCGCGAAGCGGCCGGCATAGGCGCCAAACGCCCGGGCGATGCCGCGCCACAACCAGCCCCCCCGTTCGGCGACCCACTGCGGCAGCGTGACGTGGTTGAGGGTGACGAGCGGTTCCATGCCGCGGTCGCGCAGCGCCCGCAGCATCTCGAGATAGCGCGCCAGCGCGGCGTCGTCCCAGCGCCCCTCGCGCGGCTCGAGGCGGGCCCATTCGATCGAGATACGGGCGGCGTTGTGGCCCAGACCCGCCATCAAGTCGAAATCGTACTCGGCGCGCCGCCACCAGTCGCACGCCAGTCCGGAACGGTCACCATTGGCAATGCGCCCCGGTTGCTGCTCCCAGAGCCACCAGTCGCTGGCGGTGTTGTTGCCCTCGACCTGGTAGGCGCTGGTCGCCGTCCCCCAGCGAAACCCTTCAGGAAATCTCATCGCGCAATCCCATCACGCTTTCCGCGGCACACCACCAAGTATGATACAGTCGCATTCGGATGGATTGTCCACTACGTGAGGCGTCGCGACGTCGTGGTGCTCGCCACCATCGGCTACGCGCGGGGTGCGGCGCCTGAACCGCTCGCAGTGATTCGAGCGGCCGTCGCGTCGAAGGAGGACCTCCCATGGAGATTGTGGGACTGCAGGGCGAGAAGGTCCGGCTCGTGCCGGTGGATCGCGAGCAACATCTACACAACGCGATCCGCTGGATGAACGATCCCGAAGTCACCCGCTACCTGAACCTCACCATCGGCGTCACGCGGGGCATGGAAGAAGAGTGGATCGCGCGAGTTCAGAAGCGCGACACTGAGATCGTCTGGGCGATCCACGACGACCGCAGCCGGCACATCGGCTTCGCCGGGCTCCACGCCATTGACTGGAGAAATCGGAGGGCGACCAGCGGCATTGTCATCGGCGACAAGGACGCGTGGGGCCGCGGCTACGCGACCGACGCGATGCGCGTCCGCACGAAGTTCGCCTTCGAGACCCTCAACCTGCACCGCGTGGAGTCGGAGGCCTATGCGGACAACGTCGCCAGCCAGCGGGCCCTCGAGCGCGTCGGGTACCGGCGCGAGGGCGTATCCCGCCAGCGCCTGTGGAACGAGGGGCGGTGGCACGACGCCATCCGGTACGCCATTCTCGACGAGGACTACTTCGCCGCGCGCGGGCATCCGTAGCCAGGGCTGGCCGCTACAGGCCGTGGCCGACGCCCCGGTGGCAGTCGAAGCAGAATCTGTCCTGATCGGGCATGCCGTGAATCCTCAGGTTCACGGTCAGGCGTTCATGACACTGCTGGCAGTTGGACTGGAGGATGTGCTGGTTCTTGGCCTTGATCCGGATCACCTGAACGTCCTCGAACGTGAAGGCGTACGAATGGAACCACCCGTTGCGGGCCTTTGAGTAGTACTTCGATACCAGGCCCTTCGGCACGTGGCACTCGTTGCATGTCACCGTGCGGTGCGTGGCTGCGCTCCAGGTGTCGAAGTTGTCCCGCATGACATGGCAGTTCACGCACGCCCGCGGATCGTCGAGCAAGTAGGAGTAGCCTTTGCCGTAGATGAATGTGAACGCGCCAAGGCCGAGCACGACGCTGACGGCCAGGATCACGGCCAGGCCGGCAAGCCCCCGGGACCGCACGGCGCCACCCTACGGCTTCGGACGGGGAGCGCGCAATGCGGCGATCTCCGCGCGGCGTGCGTAGTCGATCGCGTCCCCTAACACACGGACTGCCTCCTGCGGGCTGTGAAACCCCATGCTGTTCTCGGCGCTGATGAAGTCCCACCGCGCCTGAGCCCGCCGATGGAACGCACGGGCCTCCGCCAGACCCTCGTCCTTGACGCCGTCGGCCATGGCCTTCTCGATGGCCCGGATGGCGTCGACCAGCGCGGACTCGGCCTGCTTCATCAGCCGAAACGTCCGCTCCTGGGCGTCCAGCACCCGCGCGCGCATCTCGGCCTCGGTCTGACGATGGCAGGTCATGCAGGTGTTGGCAATGTTGGTCAGTGGCGAGCGGATCCAGTGATCGGTGATCTTGACGGCACCGACGCGCTTGTACGGCATGTGGCAGTCGGCGCACCCGACGCCGGACCGGGCATGGATGCCGGTCGACCACAGCTCGTACTCCGGGTGCTGCATCTTCAGCATCGGGGCCTTGGTGATCTTGTGCTCGAAGTCCGAGAATTTGATCTCGTCATAGTACGCTTCGATGCTGTCGATCGTGAGGCCCTTCGCCCAGGGAAAGACCAGATACTTTTCCTGCTGACCCCTGAAGTAGTACTCGACATGGCACTGCGCGCAGACGTACGTGCGCATCTCCTGGCGGGAGGCCCTGGCCACATCGACACCACGAGTCCGCATCGCTTCAACGAACGCCGGCCGCGTCACGCGCAGGGCCATCGTCCTGGCGTCGTGGCAGTCAGCACACGAGATCGGGTGCTTGATGTCGTGTTTGGCCACCAGTTCCTTCATCGGCGTCGCGTAGAACTGCGCGGCGCCTATGGTCTTCATGAGCCGTGGCACGTCGCTGCTCTTGCAGGTCATGCAGGTCCCAGGTTTCGCGTCGCCCAGCCGTTTGGTCGTTTGCACGTCGCGTACGGCCTGCAGGTGCCCCTGCTCTTCGCGGTACTCCACGCTGAAGGCGTTGCCGGCGAAGATCACCTTGAGATCGGGCGCCTGCTTGAGCTTGTCGAAGGACTCCGACCCGCCATACCGGCCGTAGGGGCTGTACTTCACATAGTCGGAGGTCCGCTCGGTGCGCACGTAAGCCTCGTACTGGTTGGGGAAGTTGCGGCCCCACACCGCGGGATTGGGCTCGTCGTCCTGCACCTCGACCACGCGGAAGAATGTCTGCCGGGCCTCCTGTTGCCGCACGGCGATTGTCACCAGCAACCCGCCGATAAGGCCCCCCACGACCAACCCTGCGAGGGCAATAAGCAGCACCCGTGCACGCATCGACGAACCTCCCCGCCCCAATCGGACTGTCATCCCCCCTCTTCGTCGTTTTTGCGCTGGCCGGCGTTTCCCTGCAAATCGGAGCAGGGAGGTGGATTTGGCTTCGTGAAGACATGCGGCGGCGGATCATGTCGAGTCACTTCACCGCGATCGGATTCCCCGTGCGCGAGATGCGCGAGTACTGGGCGCTGGCGCAGCGCGCGGTACGCTCGGGGGACCGGCTGGAAGCGCCCGAAGGCCGCACGCTCGTGCGATGGGCGCCGGGTGGAGGGCCGGAGATCTGGGCGCAGTCCGACGCGGCCGGGCAGGCCCTTCTCGCCACGCCGTTCTTCGCCACCGACGACACCTATCGGATCGCGCTGACCGGGTCGGGACCGTCCGACGAAGAGGGGTTCGAGGGTTGGATCGACGGGTGGCTCAACCCGACCGAGGACGACGAACCCTACTCCGGCGTCTTCCCACTACGGGTCGACCTGGTGAACTACGCGATGGTCCGGCCGCGCCTGCGCCCCTCGAGCGTCATCACCCTCCGGCTCGCGGTCATCCTGCACGAGGCGACGCTGTATCCGGACGCGAAGGCATATGAGGCCGTTCAGGAGCTCTCGTACCGGCCTCCGGTGCAGTCGTTTGCCTCCAGCATCCACCATGCGATTGAAGGCCCGACCGGCGACGCCGATGCGACGGCGTTGGTGACGGGCTACGTGACCGAGGCGCGCGAGATGGTGAACCCGGCGACCGGCGCGACGTTCTGGTGGATGCGGATCGCCACCGCCGGCGTGACGCTGTCACTCGTCGCGGACCGCGAGACCTTGCCGCTCGAACCCCGAATCGGCATGGTGCTCTCCGGCAGCGGGTGGGTGCTGGGCGAAGTCCTACCCTAGGATCAGCGTCTCGTCGACCCGCCGGTAGTCATGGAGTTCGTCGGGCCTGAACCAGAGGGCGATCTCAAACTCGGCCTCCTCGGGCGTTCCCGAGGCATGCACGAGATTTCGCACCGGCCGTTTCTGCAGATTGGCGACCGTGGGCGAGTCCGCCGAAAGGTCACCCCGGATGGTGCCCGGCGCGGCGCGAAACGGCAGGGTGTCGCCGACGAGCTTCCTCGTGACCGCGATGGCGTGGGTGCCTTCCAGCACGAAGGCGACCACAGGTCCCGACGCGACGAAGTCCAGGAGCCACTGCCGGACCTGACGGCCGATGACAAGCGGGTCGTCGGTGCCGGTTTCCGCGTGGACGTCGCGGCCGGCGGCTTCGAAGGCCTCGCGCGTCTTGGTGCCCAGCGTCCGCAGGAACCCCTCGTGTGAAGGATAGTGCCGTTCGAGCAGGTCGGCCGAAGCGGTGAGCATCTTGAGGCCGACGATCTTGAGCCCCGCGCGCTCGAACCGCCCGATCACGTCGCCCACCAGTCCCCGCTGCACACCGTCGGGCTTGAGGAAGACCAGTGTGCGCTCGTGCCGTGCATCTGGCATGTGCCACCTCCGGAACGTGTCGCCGCGGGATCGGCCCGCCGGTATAATCTTACTCGTCCATGAACGTGAAACAACGTGTGCTGATCTGGACGGCGACCGCGATGGTCGTGCTCGTCACCGGTGTCGCCGCGTGGCGCAGCATGCCGGACTTCCCGCGCCTGCACCTGCGCGAGCCCGTCCTGACGCTGCCGGACCCCAACATCGTCCTGAATCCCCGGCAAGGCGGCCGGCCGCTCCTGCTGGTGGTGATCGAGAACACGCCGCAGGCGCGGCCGCAGGCCGGGCTGGCCGACGCCTGCCTGGTGTATGCGCTGCCGACCGAAGCGCTCATCACGCGGTTCATGGCGGCATTCTGCCAGCGGGCTCCAAAGGTAATCGGACCGGTTCGCAGCGTGCGGAGGCACATGCTCGACATCGCGTCCGACGTCGGTGGGATTCTGGTGCACGCCGGACAGAGCGAGGAGGCCCGGCAGGTGATCGCAGGCAACGGGCTGCCGGTGATCAATCAATTCACACGCCCGGGGCCGTTCTGGCGTGACCCGGCGCGCCAGATGCCGCACAATCTCTACACCGGCTTCGACCGGCTGCTGGTCGAGCTGGAACAACGACCGATCAGGACGCCGGAACGGAAGTTGCCGTACAGCTTCTCGTATGACGGCTCGGCCGAGGTCACCGCGTCATCGGCGCCGGCGGCCGTCGTGTCCTTGAACTATGGCGCTCTCTACGACGTGCGCTACGTCTACGATGCCTCGAAGCGCCGGTACCTGCGCGAGCAGGCGGGCCGGCCGCACCTCGATGCGGACGGCCGGCAGATTGCGGCAGCATCGGTCCTGGTGGCCTTCATCCGCTGGCGCGACGTCCTGGTCAACGGCAGTCCGAGCAGTCAGATCGACCTGGTCGGCGGCGGGAGACTCGCCATCGTCACCGCCGGTCACGTGCTCGAGGGCCGATGGACCCGGTCGATAGGCGGCCCGCTCGAGATGACGGACGGTGGCGGAAGGTCGCTGGTGTTGCCGCCCGGCCCGGTCTGGATCGAGTTGTTCCCGGTCGATCGGCCGTTCGAGGTGCACGCAGACGCGACGCGATAACGTTTGACAAGTCCTTCTCTGCTCCGGAGGCGCATGTTATGATTCCAGCGTAGTCTGTGTGTTTGAACTCATTCTTAGGAGGTGACCGCGGTGAAGATCAAGGGTCTTACCTTCCTGCTCCTCGTCATCGGCGGTTTGAACTGGCTTCTGGTCGGCCTCTTCAATTGGGACATCGGCAGCATTTTTGGCGGCATGACGTCGCTCATCTCGAGACTGATCTACATCCTGGTCGGACTGTCGGCGATCTATCACCTGGCGACCAACAGCGCGGCCTTCAAGCAGTAGGGTCAGCGCAGACCGCCCCTACAGCATGCCGGGCACCCGAGGAGGGAGCATCCCGTTGCTCCCTCCTCACCGTTGAGGTGGAGTCCCAAACCGACCCAATGGGGACTGCGATGCCGCGAGCCTATGGCGCAGGGGCCGGAGCCGTCCTCGTCATCCTTGGGTTGGGCATCACCCTCGCGCCAGGCGCGGCCATGCGCATCGGGCTTCCGCCGGCGGACCCGTTGGGTGCCGTGTACGTGATCACCGGAACCGGTCTGATCCTGGCGCGCCTGACGCGCACGGGCGAGCGGTTCGCCATCCAGGCCGCCGGGATCGCGTTCACGCTGATCGCACTCCTCGGTCTGACCAGCGCCGGCGCCATCTTCAACACCGTTGCGGTGACACCGGTGTCCAACGCCTTCCACCTCATCGTCGGAATCCTGGGCCAGTATGCGGGGTTCGGCGGGGGCGCCTCCGGACACTCGTGACCCGCCCGGCGGCGCCGGGCCACCGGCCTCCACGCCCCTCGGCACCCCGCGCGCGACGGTTCGTCCGGCGCCTGCTGGCGTGGTATCGCGTCCACAAGCGCGACCTGCCCTGGCGGCGCACGACTGACCCCTACCGTGTGCTCGTGTCTGAAATCATGCTGCAGCAGACGCAGGTCGACCGTGTCATTCCTAAGTACCGGGAGTTCCTCCGCAAATATCCCTCGATCGAGGCGCTGGCCGCGGCCTCGGTCGACGCGGTACGCGAGACCTGGTATCCGCTCGGCTACAACGTCAGGCCGGTGCGGCTGCACGCGATCGCGCGCGAGGTCGTCGAGCGCCACAACGGCCGCGTTCCGGACCACCGGGATACGCTGCTGAGGCTCAAGGGGATCGGGCGGTACACCGCCGGCGCGGTGCTGTCGTTCGCGTACGGCCGCCGCGCCCCGATCCTCGATACCAACGTCCGACGTGTGCTCCAGCGCGTGTTCTACGGCGTGGCGAGTCAGCGTGACGGCCACCTGTGGAAGGTCGCTGAAGCCCTGCTGCCTCGGCGGGCCACGCCCGACTTCAATCAGGCGCTGATGGACCTCGGCGCGACGATCTGTGTCGCACGTTCGCCGCGGTGCGGCGCGTGCCCGATGCGGGCGATCTGCCGCGCCTATCCCCACGTCGCCCGACAGACCGCAGCCAGGGCGGTGCGCCGGCGTACGGCGCGGAAGGACAGAGGCGCTTGATCGGGCAGCCCGCGCACTGCGGCCGCTTCGCCGAGCAGATCTCACGCCCGAAGTAGATCACCCGCAGCGAGAAGTCCGACCACATCTCGGGCGGCAGTAAAGCCATTAGGTCACGCTCGATCCTGGCCGGGTCGTGGTTGACCGTGAACCCCCAGCGCTGGCTGATGCGGCGGACGTGGGTATCCACGACCATCCCGGGCCGGCCGAAGGCGCCGCCGATGATGACGTTGGCGGTCTTGCGACCGACGCCGTGGAGCTGCAGCAGGTCGTCCATCGTCCGCGGGACGATGCCGCCGAACTTCTCCTCGAGGGTGCGCGCCATGCGGATGATCGCCCGCGCCTTCTGCCGGTAGAACCCGGTTGACCGGATGAGACCTTCGAGTTCAGTCGGCTCGGCCGCGGCGAAGTCGGCCGCGGTCTTGTAGCGCGCGAAGAGCGCGGGCGTGACCTTGTTCACCTGCGCGTCGGTGCACTGCGCCGAGAGAATCGTAGCCACCAGCAACTGCAACGGATTCCGGTGCCGGAGCGGCAGGCGGGTGACCGGGTAGCGCTCGCCGAGGAACCGCGCGATCTTGAGGGCGCGGGTGCGGACCCGTGCGAACGTCTCGCCGGTCGGGAACTGCGGCGGGGACGTCATGGGTGAACTCGTGCGGGTCTGACGCGATGATCCTGCGTAACCGGTCGACATGGCCGCCGCCGCTTTCGGCAGCGTGCTCCGCCGGTCCTGCTGAGGCGCTTCGTCAGGTAACTTCCCGGCAGATTCGCAGGTCTCCAGTGGCTCAGCCATGGATCGCCGCTTCAAGCGCCACGAGTCGCGCCCTGACATGCCGTCTAGCAGACGCGTATCAAGGCCACGCGAGGCCTGACCGAAGCTCAGGTCAAGTCCGGCCTCGGATCGCCTGGACGAGCGTTGTGCCCAATGCTATCCCGCGTGGCGTTACCCCGAGGGACATTCGGACCACTGCCTGCGCAGACTCTTCGCGCAGTCATGTGTGCGAGTTCAGGCACCTCTTTGCCGACGTCCGGCAGGCCTGGCTACGCTTGGGCCGTGGGCGCAAAGCTCATCCTGACCATCGTGGACGGCGACGATGGCAGTCGTCTGCTGGACAGCGTCTTCTGCCGCAGGCTTTGGACCACCGCACTGCCATTGGAAGTGCGCTGTAGGCAGTCGCCGGCGGGGCCCCGTCACCAGGACCAACCGGCGCGAGGCCCGAATGTGCAGAACGTTCCACACCTGTCAACATCGAGGAGCCGTGACCATGCATCAGGATCGTCTCGCCCGCATCCGCGCCCAGATGAAGGCCGCGCACGTCGACCTGCTCGGCCTGCCGCCCGGCGACGACCTCTTCTATCTCCTTGGGTACAGCCCTCACGCGGACGAGCGGCCGTGTTACCTGTTCCTCTCGGCGGCGGACGCGGTGTTCCTGGTTCCCGAGTTGAACGCCGGTCAGGCGCGGGCGCATGTCGATCTTCCCTTTCTCACATACACCGACGCCGAGGGCCCGGCTGACGCGTTGAGACAGGCCCGCGATCGCCTGGGGGCGGCAGGACGCTTCTGCGTCGGGGACACGATGCGCGCCGACTTCCTGCTGCTGCTGCAGGAGCGGTGGTCGACGAGCGCGTTCGTCGCCGGCGCGCACGTCATGGCGCCGGTGCGCATGATCAAGACGGCCGACGAGATCGCCCTGATGCGGCGGTCGGCAGCCACCGCCGACGTCGCCGTTGACGCCGCGTTCGCGGCGTGCCGACCGGGTGTGACCGAAGTCGCGGTCGCCCGGGCCGTGGCCGACGCGTTCGCCGCGCAGCATGTGACGCACACGGGCGTGGCAATCGTCGGCGGCGGCCCGAACTCGGCGTACCCGCATCATGCATCCGGCACCCGGCCGCTCCAGACCGGTCAGCCGGTGCTCGTGGACCTCGGCGGCAGGCTCGAGGGCTACGCCTCGGACATCACACGCATGGCCTATCTCGGCGAACCGTCGGCGCGTTATCGTGAGGTCCACGCGGCCGTCGAGCGTGCCGTGCGCGCCGGCATCGACGCGGTGAAACCGGGTGCGCCGCTGGCCGCGGTCGACCGCGCCGCCCGCAAGGTCATCGACGATGCCGGGTACGGCAAGTACTTCACCCACCGCACGGGGCACGGCATCGGGATCACCGGTCACGAGCCGCCGTCGGTGACGCACACGAACGAGATGCCGATGGAGGAGGGCATGGTCTTCAGCATCGAGCCGGGAATCTACCTCGAGGGCGAGTTCGGGGTGAGGCTCGAAGAGATCGTGGTGGTCACGAGCCGGGGCGGCGAACGCCTGAGCGCCCTGCCACGCGAAGTCCGCGTGCTGCCGGTGTGAAGACCGCGGTGCGCCGGCCTACAGAAGACGGTCGTCCGGTGTGACCTCCGGTCTGCGCGAGCAGTTTTTACTCCGTCCCGGCGTCATCTACCTCAACCACGGCGCGTTCGGCGCCTGCCCGCGGCCGGTACTCGAGGCCTATCAGCGGCTGCAGCGCGACCTGGAGGCTCAACCGGTGGAGTTCTTCCGGCACGCCAGGGACCGGCTCGCCGAGGCTCGCCGCGTCTTGGGCGCCTACGTCGGGGCCGACGCCGATGACCTTGTCTTCGTGTCCAACGCGACGATCGGCGTCAATATCGTCGCGCGCGCGCTGCGGCTCGGCCCCGGCGATGAAGTCCTGATCACGGACCACGAGTACGGCGCGCTCGAGCGCACATGGCGGTTCTACTGCGAGCGTGGCGGCGCGCGCCTGGTGCGCGCGACGATCCCGACTCCGGTCGAGTCAAAGGAGCAGATTGTTGAGGCGATCTGGTCCCGCGTCACGCCGGCCACGCGCGTGCTGTTTGCCAGCCACATCACCGCACCGACGGCGATGATTCTGCCGGTCGAGGAGCTCATCCGCCGCGCGCGGGCCGCGGGCATCACGTCGGTCATCGACGGCGCTCACGCGCCCGGGCAGATCTCTGTCAACCTGCACGCGCTGGGCGCGGACTTCTACGCCGGCAACTGTCACAAATGGCTGTGCGCGCCCAAGGGCTCGGGCTTCCTCTACGCGCGGCGCGAGATGCAGCCGCTGCTCGAACCGCTGGTCGTGAGCTGGGGCTGGAAACCCGAGAGACCCGGGCCGTCGCGCTTCATCGACGAGCACGAGTGGCAGGGCACACGCGACCTGGCCGCGTTCCTGGCGGTGCCGGCGGCGATCGCGTTCCTTGACGCCCACGACTGGGACGCGGTCCGGCTCGCGTGCCACGCCCTGGCCCGGGCGACCCGGGCCGCGATCAACGGCGCGACCGGCCAGCCGGCCCTCTGCCCGGACGGCGACGGGTGGTTTGCGCAGATGGCGAGCGTGCTGCTGCCGGCCTGCGATCCCGAGGTGCTGGCGCAACGGCTGCGCGAGGAGTTTAGAATCGAAGTGCCGGTCTCGTCGTGGAACGGCCGGCAGGTACTGCGGTTCTCGATCCAGGGATACAACACGCCAGGCGATGCCGAAGCGCTGGTCGATGCATTGCGGACCGTGTTCGCGCGGTGAGCAGCTCAGGCCTCGGCGAACGCCAGGTCGTGTGATGCCATCTCGGCAATGAACCGCACGAGCCACCGCACCGCCATCGCGCGTCGTTCAGATCGAACATCTCCACCGGTGAGTGCGAGTAGCGCCGCGGCAGGCTGATCGTCCCGGTCGGCACGCCTTCGCGGGTTAGATGAATCGCCGTGGCGTCAGTGTTAGCCATGTTCAGCATCAGCACCTGCTGCACGGCCACGCCCGCACGGCTCGCGGCCGCCAGAAGGTGGCGCTTCACCGCCGGATGAGTGATCGCGCCCCGCTGCCCGCTCCCGGCCGCCAGGATCATGGCCGGGCCGCGGCCCAGCGCGAGCGGGAGCTCCTTGGTCATATGGACGTCAGGCGTATCACCGACGGGAATCGTGTCGATCGCGAGCGCGTAGTCCGGTTGCACCCTGAATGCCGCGACCTCGGCACCGCGCAGCCCGACCTCTTCCTGCGATGTGGCCACCGCGACCACGTCGCCGGCCGGTGTTTCTTCGACCAGCGCGAGTGCCTGCAGCATCACGGCAAGACCGAGCCGGTCGTCCACGGCATGCCCGACCAGGCGGTCGGGGTTCGCGGTGGGCGTGATCGAAGTCGCGAACGTCACGGTGGAACCCGGCGCGATCCCCAGCGCCTGGGCCTCGGCCGCCGACGTCACGCCCACGTCAATGTACATCTCGGAGACCGGCGGCAGCTTCTTGTCGGCCTCGCGGCTCAGATGCCCGGGTCGCACACCGATCACGCCGTGGTGCGCGCCGTCCACGATCACCTTCTGGCCGATCAGCGCGAACTCTGTCGCGCCGCCCAGCCGCTCGAACCGCAGAAATCCGCTGGGCTCAAGGCTCTTGACCAGAAACCCGATCTCGTCGGTATGGGCCGCCAGCATCAGGCGCGGGCCGGCCCCGCGCCCGCGGCGCACGCCGAACACGTTGCCGAAGCGGTCAACGGTGACCTCGTCCGTGACCCGCTCGAGCCGACGCCGCACATAGGCGATGACCGCCTGCTCGTGCCCCGGGACGCCGGGGATCGCGGCTAACTCGGCGGTGGTCTCGCGAATCGCGGCCTTCAGCGCGTCGAGATTCGTGTCGCTCATCGCCAACCTCCGGATCACATCGTGGTCGCCACGTGCAGCACCGCAATCCCGCCGGTGAAGAGCCGGTACCGCACATCGGCGAAGCCCGCGCTCCGGACCAGGCCGGCCAGCGTTTCCGGATCCGGCCAGGCCCGGATCGAATCGTGCAGGTACTGATACGCGTCCGGCCGGCCCGAGAGCCATCCCCCGAGCCGCGGGATGATCGTCCGAGAGTACACATCGTACAGACCGCGCACCCATCGCTGCGGCGGCCGGCCGAACTCGAGGATCACGAGCCGGCCGCCGGGCCTCAGCACGCGACGGAACTCGCGCAGCGCCTGTTCCGGGCGCGCAAGGTTCCGGAGTCCGAACGCGATGGTCACCGCGTCGACCGAGCCGTCGGCGGCGGGCAGCGCCTCCGCGTCCCCGCACACGAGCGACACGCGCCCGCGGACCCGCGCGCCCGCGCGTGCCCGCGCGACCGCGAGCATGCCCGGTGCGAAGTCGAGGCCCACGGTCCGGCCGGACGCTCCCACCACGCTCGCCATGCGCACGAGCAGGTCGCCTGTCCCGCAGCACACATCGAGTCCGATCCCGCCGGGCCGAAGGTGCGCGGCCTCCACCGCGGCGCGCTTCCACCGGTAGTGCACCCCGCCGCTGAGAATCGTGTTCAACAGGTCATACCGGTGGGCGATGCCATGGAACGCGTCGCGTACCCACCGCCGTCGCTCGAGCGGCGGCGCGCCGAGCGCGTCAGACGAGCGGTCGGGCCGCGCGGTCATGCTCCGGCGCCGGGCGTGGCCCCGGCGGCCTGTGCCCGTATCTGTGCCCTGAGCATCCGGCGAATCACCTTGCCCGACGGCGACCGGGGCAGTTCCGATGTGAACCAGAGGCGCCTGGGTACTTTGTAGCCGGCCAGTCGCTCACGGACGAACGCCAGGACCTCTTCGGGCTGCGCGCGGGCGTCCGGGCGCAACTGGACCGCTGCCGCGACGACCTGTCCCCACTCGTCGTCCGGCAGGCCCACCACGCCGGCGTCGGCCACCGACGGGTGGCTCAACAGCACGGCTTCCACCTCGGCCGGATAAACGTTCTCGCCGCCCGAGACGATCAGGTCGTCGCGGCGTTCCGTCACATAAAGATAGCCGTCTTCATCGAGATAGCCGAGGTCGCCGGTGTGCAGCCAGCCTCCGCGCAGCGCACGCGCGGTCTCTTCGGAGCGCCCGATGTATCCCAGCATGACCGTGGGCCCGCGGACGAGAATCTCGCCGTCTTCGACGCGGACCTCGGTCGGGAAGAGCGCCTTGCCCGCGGAGCCCAGCTTGCGGCCCACGTCTTCGGGGATCAGCGTGGCCACCTGCGAGGCCGCCTCGGTCAGCCCGTATGACGGGGCGACCGGCACACCCAGGCGCAGGCAGCGCTCCAGCAGCGACCGTGGGGCCGGCCCGCCGCCGAGCAGCACGCAGCGCAGGGTGGCCGGGTAGGGAAGATTGCCCCGTGCGTCGAGCATGCGCTGCAGCATCGTGCTGACGACCGAGACAATGGTCACGCCGTCATCATCGATGGCGTGGTTGAGACGCTCGGGGTCGAAGGTCTCGTGGACGACCGCCGTGATCCCATAGATCACGCTGCGCCAGAGCACGGCCAGCCCGCCGACGTGGAACAGGGGCAGCGGGGCGAGCCAGCGATCGTCGTGACGCAGCCCGAGATTGAGCACCGAGGCCACAGCGCTCCACCAGTGGTTGCCGAACGACAGCAGCACGCCTTTGGGCCGGCCGGTCGTGGCCGACGTATAGATGATGCCCTGCGGCGTCGCCAGCTCGATCGCCGGCCGCGACACGACCTTGGCCGGCGCCACTGACGTCACCGCCGACCAGGGCAGGCACTGCACGCCAGGAACCTGACCGGTCAGAGCGGACACGTCGGTGTCGTCATCGTGCACGACGAACGGCGCGCGCGCATCGCGGATCTGCCATACCAGCTCAGGAGGCGCCAGCCGGGTGTTCAAGGGCACCATGGTCGCGCCCAGTCTCGCGAGCGCGTGAGTGACCATCACGAACGGAACGCCGTTGCGCAGCAGCACGGCCACGCGTGCGCCCTCGGCGACACCCACTGCGGCCATTTGCCCGGCGGTGCGGTCAGCCAGACGGTCGAGCGCGGAGAACGTCAGGCGCTCGTGTCCGCAGACGAGCGCCAGGCGGTCGGCATGCGTGCGCGCCCGCTGCCGCAGCCAGTCGGCCATCAAGCCGCAGGGCATCCAGCGGTCGCTCACGCCGGTCCCTTCGCCAGCGCGATGGCGAACAGCGCGCTGTGGATGAGCTGGAGCCGCGCGGTGCGCTTGAGCGCCCAGACGAGCCAGGCGCCTTCGGTGCGTGTCGAGACTGTGTAGACGAGGGCGGCGACCAGCGGGGCCGTCAGCCACGGCAGCCAGAACCACGGGCCGGCCATGCCCGCCGCGCGCATGACGCCGGGCACGGCCAGAGCGCCAAGCAGGCAGAGCGCGTACTGCACCCGCGTCGCCGGCGCACCGAGCCGCACGGCCAGCGTGCGCTTGCCCACGGCGCGGTCGGTCTCGAGGTCGCGCAAGTTGTTCGCCACCAGGATTGCGACCGCCAGCAGCCCTGGCGCGACCGAGGCCAGCAACGCGGCCCCGCGGACGGCGCCGGTCTGCACGTAGTCGCTACCCGCCACCGCGACCACCCCAAAGAAGACGAACACGAATACATCGCCGAGCCCTCGATAGCCGAGGCGAAACGGATTCGCCGTGTACGCGACGCCCGCCGCGATCGACAGCAGACCAGCGACCAGAATGGGCCAGCCGCGGAGCGCGACGAGATACAGCCCGGCCAGCGCGGCGACGCCGAAGCAGGCGTACGAACCCAGGAGCACTTGGCGGGCGGTCAGCAAGCCGCTCTGCGTCGCGCGGGCCGGGCCGCGGCGCTGCGACGTATCGGCACCGTGCAGGAAGTCCAGCGCGTCGTTACTGTAGTTCGTACCGACCTGGATCGCCAGGGCGCCGGCCAGCGCGGCGAGCGCGGGCAGGGCCTGAAATGCCCCGCTGCCCGCAGCCGCGGCCGTGCCGACCAGGACCGGAGACACCGCCGCCGTCAGCGTGGGAACCCGGGCGGCCAGCACCCAGGCCCGCCACGCGTCGCGCCCGGGGCGGCTAGGGGAAACGCGGGAATTTGCCGAAGTTCGGCTTCCGCTTCTGGAGAAACGCATCCTTGCCTTCCTTCGCTTCCTCGCTCAGGTAGTACAGCAGCGTGGCATCGCCGCCAAGCTGCTGGATCCCGGCCAGGCCGTCGGTATCGGCGTTGAACGCCGCCTTGAGCAGTCTGATCGCCAGCGGGCTCTTGTCCAGGATCTCCCTGGCCCACTGCACCGCCTCGTCCTCGAGGCGCTCGAGCGGCACGACGGCGTTGACCAGTCCCATCTCGAGCGCCTGCTGCGCGTTGTACTGCCGGCACAGGTACCAGATCTCGCGGGCCTTCTTGTGTCCCACGATTCGCGCGAGGTACGTCGACCCGTAGCCCGCATCGAAACTGCCGACCTTCGGCCCGGTCTGACCGAACACGGCATTCTCGGCGGCGATCGTGAGATCGCACACCGTCGCGAGCACGTTGCCGCCGCCAATCGCGTAGCCGGCGACCACCGCGATGACGGGCTTGGGGATCACGCGGATCAACCGCTGCAGGTCGAGCACGTTCAGACGCGGCACCTGATCGCCGCCCACGTAGCCGCCCGCGCCCCGTACCCGCTGGTCACCGCCCGAGCAGAACGCCTCGGTCCCCGCACCTGTCAACAGGATGACGCCGATGTCCGCGTCATCGCGCGCGCGCGCGAACGCGTCGATCAGTTGCATCACGGTCTCCGGCCGGAAGGCGTTGCGCACCTCGGGCCGGTTGATCGTGATCCGGGCAATGCCGCGGGCCTCGGCGTCGCCGTGCTCGTAGAGAATGTCCGAGTACTCGCCGGCCCGTGTCCACACGACGGTCATGAATCGCTCACCTCGATCGGATTCCGCTCACGCGCGAGAGGAACTCCAGCACCAGGCGCTGGAACGTCTCGGGCTGCTCCAGGTGTACCGCGTGTCCCGCGCCTTCGACGACCTGGAGGTGCGCGCCGGGAATGCGGTCGCTCATTTCACGTGCCAACCCGACGTATCGCTCGTCGAGAGCGCCCGCGATGACCAGCGTGGGCGCCGCGATCTCGGCCAGGAAGTCGTGCATCGGCATCATCGTGCCCTGGCCGAAGCCCCGCAGGCTGTTGGCCAACCCGACCGCGCGGTTGCGCAGGCGCTGCGACCGCAGCGCGGCCCTGGCCTCGTCGGGCATCGTCGTCTGGCTCGCAAACAGCGGCTGTCGTTCCCACTCTTCGACGAACGCCTCCACGCCGTCGCGCTCGATCGCCTCGGCGAGCAGCGCGTCCTGGGCCGCGCGCGCCATGCGCACCTCGGGATCGCGCAGTCCGGGGGAGGCGCTCTCCAGGATCAACGCCGACACCCGCTCGGGCGCGGCCACGGCCACGGCCAGCGCCGCACGCCCGCCCATCGAGTAGCCGAGGACCGCAGCCTGGCGAATTTCCAGCGAGTCGAGCACCGCAAGGACGTCTTCGACGCAGTGCGCGAGCCCGTAGCGCCCGGGATCGGCCGGCGCGTCGGACTGGCCGTGCCCAAGCAGGTCGACGGCCACGGTCAGGTGGCGGGACGCGAACGCCTTGATGTGCGGCGCCCACGACGCCGCGCTTCCCGTGAATCCGTGCAGCAGGACCAGCGCCGGACCGGCGCCCTCGGTCTCGACGTTGATCTGCGCGCCGTCGACAACGATCTTCGGCATTAGCCGGCTCCGAAAACCTCCGCGGCCAGCGCGGCCTCGACCGCCGCCCACATCTGCCCGTGCAACACCACGTTGCGCTCGCGCGTCGTGCGTACCTCAACGATGGACAGCCCCCCGCCGGACATGGCCCGCGCCGTGTGCGTGCGAAATGCGTCCCAGGTGTCGCCCAGGGCGTACGATGCGCCGTACAGATCGGCCGCGTGGCGAAAGTCGAGGCCGTGCGGCGTGCCAAACAGCGCTTCGAAGTGCTCCGGATGCGAGGCCTGAGGAAGGAACGAGAAGATGCCGCCGCCGTCGTTGTTGATGACGATGATGGTCGCGTGCAACCCATGCAGCTTCGCCGCGAGCAGCCCGTTCATGTCGTGATAGAAGGCCAGGTCGCCGAGCACGAGTGCCACCGGGCCCGGGTGTCCCGCCGCCGCCCCG
>JAVKJV010000002.1:0-115321 GCA_031458775.1 Candidatus Fervidifonticultor quartus
CCCTCCGTCGTGTCTCGATCACGGACCGGCACGGCGGCGTGATGGACGCCGTGCCCAGCGATGCGGAATTCCTGGTGCGCATCGAGTACACGGTGACCTCACCGATCGAGAATGTCCGGGTAGGGTTTCGGCTCCACACAAACGACGGCACGCTGGTGTTCACGACCGGCGACACCGATCCCGCGGGCACCGGCGCGCCGCGCAGGCCGGGCACGCACACGAGCATCTGCACCATCCCCGGGAACCTGCTCAACGAAGGACACTACTATGTCACCGTGGCATGCGACCAACCCGGCCACGAGATCCTCTTCGTGCACGAGCACGTCGTGACGTTCACGATCTACATGACCGGCGGGGCTGGCGCCGCGGTCCGCGATGGTCGCCTTGGGGTCATCCGGCCCGCCCTCGGGTGGAGCATGCTTCCGCCGATGAGCGATGCCCCGGCGAGTCACATGGCGTCGTCGATGCGCGATGCGTGACGCCTCCTCCCCGATGCCGGACGGGCCGGCAGTCGTGCTGGATCAGTTGCTGGCGCATTACTCGGGCACCACGTGGCTGGCGCTCCTGCGGGCCCTCGAGGTCACGCGCTTTCGCGCCGTGCGTGGCGGTTGCCGGCCTCCGGTGCTCGACCTCGGATGCGGCGACGGGTACGTGTCCACGCTGGCCCTGGGGGTGCCGGTCGACGCGGGTGTGGATGTGGATGGTGCCGTGCTGGCGCGCGCGGCGGCACGCGGGGGGTTCCGGCTGCTCGCACAGGCCGACGCGCGGCGGTTGCCGTTCGCGTCGGGTGTCTTCCGCACCGTGTACTCCAACGGCGCGATGGAGCACATGGACGACCTCGACGCGGTGCTCGGGGAGGTGTCGCGCGTGCTCGCGCCGGGCGGCGTGCTGGCGGCCCTGGTTCCGTCGGACAAGTTCCGCGGGCCGGTGGGCTGGCTCGGCGTCGGCCTGGGGCGTCGGGTGTGGACCGCGTACCACCGTCTACACCGCCACGTCAACCTGCTGTCCGAGGACGAGTGGCGGCGCCGCCTGCTGCGGCACGCCCTCATGGTCCGGCGCGTCGAGCGGTACGGCGGCGACGCGATCGCGGGATTCGTGTGCGCGCGAGACCTGTGGAGCAAGTTGCACGTGATGCGCACACCGCCGTTTGTCGGCCTTCGGCACGGCGGACGACTCGGACGGCTGATGCCCGCGACGTCGCCGGCGCGCCTGCGGCGTCTGCTCGCCAGCGATCGTACGAGCGACGGCGCGGGCTACTGGATGCTCATCGTGGCGGAGCGAACTCCCGGGCACGGTCGATGACGGACGCGCTGAGCCTGCTGTTCCTCGGGGCCGGGAAGCGGCTGTCGCTCTTCGAGCGGGTGGCCGGGGCCTGTCGTCGCGAGGGCGTCCGGCCGAGGCTGCACAGCTACGAGGACACCGCGACCGTGCCCGTGGCCTCGGCGGCAACGGTCACGGTCGGCCTCCGGTGGGATGACCCGGCGTTCGGCGAGCACGTGCTCGAGGTGGTTCGCCGCCACCGGATCGGCGTGGTCATCCCGTGCATGGATGGGGCCACGGTGGCCCTGGCGCGGGTGGCGCCTGCGCTGGCTGAGGAGGGGTGCTGGGCGGTCGTCAGTGACATCGATCTCTGTCGGGTATTCGACGACAAGCGGCTGATGGAACGATGGTTCCTCGATCACGGCGTTACCACGCCGATCTGGCGACCGGACGCACCGTTGCCCTGGATCGTCAAGCACATCCATGGGTTCGGCTCGCGCCGGCAGTTCGTCGTGCGAACGCACGCGGAGTTCGAGCGGATGACGGCCGACATCGATCTCGGTGATTACGTCGTGCAGCCGTTGCTGGACGGTCCCGAGTTCACAATCGACGCGTATGTGTCGCGAGCCGGCGAGGTGCTGGGATGCGTGACCCGCCGCCGTCTTCAGGTGGTCGATGGCGAGGTGGTGCAGTCGGTGACCGAACGGCAGCCGTCGTTGGTCGCCGAGACCACGCGGATACTCGGCCTTGGCGGATTTCGAGGGCCGGTGACGTTTCAAGCCATCCGGCATGCCGACCGCTTCTGGTTTGTGGAAGGGAATCTCCGCTTCGGCGGCGGGGTGATCCTGTCCATGGAGGCCGGCGCCGACTACGCGCGGCTGCTGGTCCGCGAGGCCCTGGGCCGCCCGGTCGCGCCCGTCGTCTGGCGCGAGGGCGTGCTGATGACGCGCGCGTACCGTGAAGTCTTCCACGAGGGATACGTGTATGGTCATCATGGTTGATCTCGACGGCGTGCTGTGCACCGAGGAGAAGACATTCGAACGCTCGCTGGCCCGGCCGCTGCCCGGGGCCGCCGAGGCGCTGAGGGCGCTCCGCGGTCAGGGTCACACCGTGGTCATCCACACCGCGCGTGCGTGGTCAGAGCATCGCATGACCGTCGAATGGCTGGCCATGCACGGATTCGAATGCGATGGGCTCGTCATGGGGAAGCCGGTGTGCGACGTCGTGGTTGACGACCGCGCAGTGCGCTTTGCCGGATGGCCGGCCACACTGCAGGCGATCGCGCGCCTGGCCGGACCGCCGTCGCCGGACGTGAAGTATCCGGGGGACGAGGATGTTCTCGGCGAGAACCGGCGGGTGGTCTTCGAGTTTCTCCACTGGCTGGCCGATCAGGACCTGCCCGAGCCGATTCTGGAGGTCGGCCCGATGGTCGACGGCCGGTACGATACGACGTCCGTGTTGTCCCGATTCCCGCAGTACTACGTCGACAGCCGCCGCCTCTTCCAGTCTCGCGGCAAGCAGTATCTGTCGCTGGACATCGACCCCGCCGTGCAGCCTGACATCGTCGGCGACGTCTCGAGTCTGGATCGTCTTGTGGCACCCGGTTCCCTCGGTACACTGATCATGCTCAGCGTCCTGGAGCACCTTCCCCGCGTCTGGGAGGTGCCGGATCGCGCCGCCCGGGCGCTGCGGCCAGGTGGGTGGCTGTGCCTGCAGACGCCGTGGAACCTTCGGTTTCACGGTCCCCGGCCGGACTGCTGGCGGATTTCCGACGACGGCTATCATGCGTTGTTTGATGCACAGTTCGAGTTTGTGCGGTTTGAGAGGGTCGAGACGCCCGGGCGGGACCTGATGCCGGTGTGCTTCACGGCTGTGCTGCGGAAGCGGTGAGCGCGATCCTGCCAGAGTCGCTCAGGGGGGTCTGAACCGCGTGCGAGTCGCCATCAACGCCCAGGTGCATCCCGACTCAGGGATCGGCGGCGTCATCAGCGCTCTGATCGGTCTGACGTCGGCGCTCGGCGCGCTCGACGGCCCAGAGGAGTACGTCATCATCGGGCCGTGGCAGGCGCCGGACTGGCTGCGTCCGTATCTGGGTCCGAACCAGCGGATCGTCGCCGGGCCCCGTCCGCGCTTCGATGAGGTGAAGGCCCTCCTCGGCGCCCTGCGACCGGTCGCGCGCGCCGTGACGCGACGCGTGCGCCGCGTGCTGACCGCCGCCCCGGCCGTGCGGGTGCCGTCGTCCGACGGCTTCTATGAGCGGCTCGGCTGCGACGTGCTGCACTTCGCCTACCAGGATTTCGTCGTCTGCGGTCTGCCATCGATCTACAATCCGCACGATCTCCAGCACCTGCACTACCCGGAGTTCTTCACCGCGGAGACCTTGGCCTGGCGGGCCGCATTCTATCCAACCGGGTGCCGTCTGGCGCACACCGTCGTCGTCGCGTCCTCATGGGTCAAGGACGACGTCGTGCGCCAGTACGGCGTCGACCCCGGGAAGGTGCAGGTCATCCCGTTCGGGCCGCCCACCCAGGCATATCCTGAGCCGACGGCCGAGACCCTCGCCCGGGTGCGACGGGATCACAGGCTTGACGGGCCGTTTGCGCTCTACCCGGCGATGACCTGGCCGCACAAGAACCACCTGCGGCTGCTGGATGCCCTGGCGTTGCTTCGGGATCGCCACCGTCTCCGGGTGACGCTGGTGTGCACCGGGCATCAGAATGCGTTCTGGCCGACAATCCGGCGGAGGATCTCCGAGTTGCGGCTCGACGACCAGGTGCGGTTCGTCGGTCTCGTCCCTCCGGAAGATCTGCGCGCGCTGTATCGCTTGGCCCAGTTCGTGGTCGTCCCCACGCTCTTCGAAGCGGCCAGCGGGCCGCTGTACGAGGCGTGGCATGAGGGGGTGCCGGTGACGTGCTCCGACGTCACATCGCTGCCCGAACAGGCCGGCGACGCGGCGTTGATCTTCGATCCGACGTCCGTTGAGGCGATCGCGGCTGCGGTCGGGGAGATGGCGACGAACCCGACCCTTCGCGACGACCTGCGGCGTCGCGGTGCGCGCCGGCTCAAGGACTTCAGTTGGGCACGCACCGCGCGCGCGTACCGGGCCGTCTACCGCCGCGCCGCGGGACACACCCTCAGCGAGGAGGACCAATGGCTGCTGACGTGGGACTGGATGCGGACACCGGCGGCCGAGCCGACCGCGGCGCGCGGCCCGCGGTGACCGGCCGGCGGTTCTACCCCGTCGCGGCCCCGGTGCTGGCCGGCAACGAGGAAGCGTATGTCCTCGACTGCCTGCGCACGACCTGGATCTCCTCGAACGGCGGCTACATCGGCCGTTTCGAGGCGGCCTTCGCGCAGTTCTGCGGTGCGCGGCACGCGCTCGCCTGCTCGAACGGGACGGTAGCGCTGCACCTGGCGTTACTGGCGCTGGGGATCGGGCCAGGGGACGAAGTCCTAGTTCCCGCGGTGACCTTCGTGGCGACCGCGAACGCGGTCACGTACTGCGGCGCGCGGCCAGTATTCGTCGACGTTGACCCCGACACCTGGGGGATCGACCCGACGGATCTTGAGACGCGGATCACCTCGCGGGCGCGCGCCGTCATCGTCGTGCATCTCTACGGACATCCGGCCGATATGGACGCGGTGCGCGCGGTCGCACGCCGGCGGGGCCTCGCCGTGGTCGAGGACGCCGCCGAGGCGCACGGCGCGACGTATCGCGGCCAACCGGTCGGTGCGCTCGCCGATGTGGGCACCTTCAGCTTCTACGGGAACAAGATCATTACGACCGGCGAGGGCGGCATGGTGGTGACCAATGACGACGCGCTGGCCGCACGCATCAGCCAGCTCAAGGGCCAGGGCATGGATCCCAACCGGCGCTACTGGTTCACGATGATCGGCTACAACTACCGGCTGACCAACATCGCCGCGGCGATCGGGCTCGCCCAACTCGAGAACGCCGACTGGCACACGCAGCGCCGGCGCGAGGTCGCCGCCTGGTATCAGCAGGAACTTGCCGGGGTTCGCGGCCTGACCTGGCACGCCGAGCAGTCCTGGGCCCGGCACGCGTATTGGATGTTCACGATTCAGGTCGATCCCGCGGTCGCGGATCGCGACACCGTGATGGCGCGTCTTGCCGACCAGGGCATCGAGACGCGACCGGTGTTCTACCCCCTGCACATGCTGCCGCCGTATCGCACGCGGCCCGACGCCCGCTTCCCGGTCGCCGAGCGCGTCGCGAGCCGCGGCATCAACCTGCCGACATGGGCCGGGTTGACGCGAGACGACGTCGGCGTGATCGCGTGCGCGGTCCGCGAGAGCCTCAGGCGGTGACGGCCACGAACGCCGCGACGGTCTCCGTTGTCACGCCGTCCTTCAATCAAGGCGCGTACATCGCCGACACGATCGAGTCCGTGCTCGACCAGGAGGGCGTGCGCGTCGAGTACCTGGTGGTGGACGGCGGCTCGACCGATGCCACGCTCGAGGTGCTGCGCCGGTACGGCGACCGCGTGCGCTGGATCTCGGAGCCGGATCGCGGCCAGACCGAAGCGATCAACAAAGGATGGCGCCGGACGACCGGCGAGGTCATCGCCTGGCTGAACACCGATGACGTATACCTGCCGGGTGCGCTCCGGCGGGTGGTGGAGGTGTTCGCGTCGCGTCCCGATGTGGATGCGATCTACGGGGACTGCGACTACGTGGACGCCCAGGGGCGGGTCCTCGGACCGTATCCCACACGGCCCTACGACTACGTCGCGCTCGTCCGCGACGCGCGGAACTTCATCCCGCAGCCGGCGGCATTCCTGCGCCGCCGCCTGCTCGATCGCGTGGGGCCGCTCGACGAGACGCTGCACTACGTGATGGATTTCGACTACTGGCTCCGGGCCGGGTTGCACCATACGATCGCCTACCTGCCCGTGCGGTTGGCGGCGACCAGGCTCCACGCGCGGGCCAAGTCGGTCACCAGCGGCGCGGCGTTCGGTCAGGAGCTCGTCGGCGTGTATCGGCGGCTGTTCGCGCGCGACGATCTCCCGCCACACCTGCGGGCGGTTAGGCACCAGGCGATGGGCAACGTCTACTATCTGGCCGCGACACGTAGCTTCTGGGAAGGGGCGCCGCGCGACGCCCGGCAGTACGTCGCCGCGGCATGGCCGTACGCGTCCGGATCGCGCCGCCGCTCGCTGGCCCTGCTGTGGGGACTGGGGACGCTCGGCCGCGCCGGCGTGGTCGGCGCCCGGGTCGTCCGGTCGGCCCTGTCGCGCGCGCCGTGAAGATCGCGATCGTCTCCCAGGTTCCCTTCGCGCTCGACGCGGGTGGACTCGAGGTGCAGCTGCTGGCAACCGCCGACGCGCTCCGCGCCGCCGGCGTTCAGGTCGAGCTGTTCGACGCGTGGAAGCGGCTGTTCGAGGCCGACCTGCTGCACTGTTTCGGCAGCGACTACCAGCTCGGCGAGGTGGTGGCGCGGGCGAAGGCGCGCGGCATCCCGGTCGTCGTGTCGTCGGTGTTCGCCCCCCGGCGTTCAGAGGCGTTCTACGCGGTATGGAAGACGGTGGACCGCCTGGTGCCCATGAAGACATCATTTCGCGTCCGTGCCGGGATTCTGCGTGCCGCCGACGCCGTCGTGGCCCTGACCCCGGCGGAGGCCGACCACGTGCGCCGGTTCTTCGGCGTCAACCCGCGCAACGTGCACGTGGTCCCAAACGGTGTCGACGCGCGATTCTTTCGGGCGGACCCCTCGGCGTTTGTCGCCGCGCACGGACTTCGCGACTTCGTACTGCTCGTCGCATCGGTCGACCCGTTGAAGAACCAGCTGAGGCTTGTCGACGCGCTGGACGGTGCTGGCATGCGCCTTGTGCTCATCGGTGCGCCTCGCGCTCAGGAACAGGCCTATGCCGACGCACTGGCTGCCGCGGTTCGCGACCGGTCGGACGTGCTCTGGATCAAGGGGCTGCCGTATGAGTCGCCCTTGCTGCCCTCGGCCTACGCGGCGGCCCGTGTCCACGTGCTGCCGAGCCTGGTGGAGGTACAGCCGTTGGCAGCGCTCGAGGCAGCGGCGGCGGGTGCGAATCTGGTGTTGTCCGATTTGGCCGCGCTCCGGCAGTCGTTCGCCGGCGTCGCGTGGTACTGCGATCCGCGCTCGACGCCATCGATCCGGGGCGCCGTGGTACGGGCGTACCACGCGCCGCGCGGGGCGCGGTATGATCACCGGCCCGGCTGGCTGCTGCCGTGGCACGACGTGGCAGTGCGTCTGATCCGCGTGTACGAGACCGTGCTGAACCAGACCGCCACGCGCGGGGGCTGAGCGGTGCGCACCCTCGTCACCACGCATCTCGTCCCGTTCCCGGCAGATACCGGCGGCAAGGCGGTTTCGTCTCACACGCTGGCCTGTCTGGCCCGCATCGGCGATGTCGACGTCTGCGCTTTCGACCCGCCGTGGGCCCGGGGCGACGGCGCAGCGCGGTTGCGACAGGTGGCCAGCCGGACGGTGGTGCTTCCCCTGCGCCGCCGGCCCCTGGTCGCCTGGCCGTTGCTCGCGGCCCGGCGGCGTCCGTACTACATCTGGCGCGACTACTCTTCGGCGATGCGGGCGCAGGTTGAGGCGCTGTGTCGGGATGATCACGCGGTCCTGTTCGCCGACACCCTGCAGATGGCCCCCTACCTGTCGGGACTGCCGGGTCCGAAGGTCTTGCAGCAGCACAATGTCGAGTCGCATCTCGTCGACGAGTTCTTCCGGCGCCGCCAGAACCCAATCGTGCGCGGCATCGGCGCGATTGAGGCGGGCCACCTCGCGGCATTCGAGCGGGACCAGTGCAACGCGTTCCACACCGTCGTCGTACTGTCCGACGAGGACCGGCAGCGCCTGGCTGCGCTCGGTGTCCGGGCGCCGATGGTCGTGCTGCCGCCGGGCGTGGAACCCGTGGAACCTGTTGCGGCGGGGCCGCATCGCCGGCAGATCGTCCACATCGGCACCGGCCACTGGCCGCCGATCGCCGACGGGCTTCGGTGGTACCTGCGCTTCGTGCATCCGTTGGTCCGCCGCGCGCTGCCGGCGGCCGAGACATGGCTCGTCGGCCCCCCGCCGAAGTACCTGGAGCGCACCGGTGCGCCAGAAGGCGTACGGGTGCTCGGGTACGTTGACGACCTGCAGCCGGTGTACCACCAGACCGCCGCGTTCATCGTGCCCCTTCTGGTAGGCGGCGGTGTCCGCTTGAAAATCCTGCACGCGCTGGCCCGCGGCCTGGCAGTCGTGGCCACGTCCGCAGGGGCGGAAGGACTAGGAGCCGAAGCCGGGCGGCACCTGCTCGTGGCCGATGCGCCTCGCGAATTCGCCGACGCGGTCGTGGCGGTCGCCTCCGACACCCGCTTGCGTGACGATCTGGGGCAGGCCGGCCGCGCCTTCGTTCTCGAGCGATTCGCGGCCGAGCGCCGATGCGCAGCGTTGGCGGCGTTGCTGCGCGATGTCGCCGCGGGACGGGTCCCGGGACCATGACGCCGGCCCCGACGCCTCCTGTGGCCAGCGCGCGCGCCGAGACCGGCGGTCACGGCGTGTCGCTGTTCGGGATCAGGTTCCTGGCGGTCGACCTCGCGGGCGCGGTCGCCGCTGTCATCGGAGCGTTGGAAGCGGGCGAACGCGGATACGCGGTGACGCCGAATGTGGACCATGTCGTGCGGTACCGGCGCGACATGGCGTTTCGCCAAGCCTACGAGTCTGCGTCGTTCTGTTTCGCTGACGGGATGCCCATCGTCTGGGCGTCACGGTGGCTCGGCCGTCCGTTGCCCGCGCGCGTGGCCGGTGCGGACCTGTTGCCCGGACTCTGCGAGGCGGCGGCCGCGTGCGGGCGTTCGGTCTTCTTGCTGGGTGGGGATGACGGTGTCGCACCCCGCGCCGCCGCCAACCTGCTGGCCCGCTTTCCCGGCCTCCGCGTCGCCGGCACCCACACGCCGCCGCCAGACTTCGGCGCCACGGCGGGACCCGTGGAGGCCGCCCTGGCCGCCGTGGCGCAGGCGACACCCGACATCCTGTTCGTTGGCCTCGGATCACCGAAGCAGGAACTGTGGGTGCACGCCCACTGGGGGCGGATTGCGGCCACGGTGGCCGTCTGTTGCGGGGCCGCGATCGACTTCGCCGCGGGAGTGCGCGCGCGCGCGCCGGTCTGGGTTCAGCGCCTCGGTTTCGAGTGGCTGTGGCGCCTCGCGCACGAGCCGCGCAGGCTGTGGCGGCGCTACCTGGTAGACGATGCGGCATTCTTGGGCATACTGCTCAGAGAGTGGTGGCATCTTCGGGGGAGACGCGAGCCGCTGTGACCGAACGGGCGCTGCCAGGGGCCAAGGCGCGTGCCTTCACAGGCGCGACCACGGGCGCGCTGACGCAGGTCGCGCTGGTCGCGTCTGACCTGTCGGCCCTGACCGTGGCGCTCGTCGTCGCGGTCGCCGTCCGGGTGAGTATCTTGCCCGCACTCTCGCAGGCCTTTGCACGACCGACGTTCCCGCTGACCCACTATCTGCAGTTCTGGTGGTTGCCCCTGGTGTACACGGGCGCCTTGTGGTACGCGGGCCTGTACACCCGGCGCGATCCGTCATGGGAAGAAGTCCGGCGGTGCCTCGGGGGCGCAACCGCCGCCGCCATCCTGATCTTCGCCGCGCTCTCGATCGCCCGGGTCGGCGACGATGTGTCGAGACCAGTCGTCGTCATCGCCTGGGGAGCGTTGCTGGTCATCCTGCCGGTGTCGCGGCTCCTGACGAAGCAGGCGCTGGTCGCGCTGGGGCCCTGGCGCCGTCGCGTGCTGCTGGTCGGCGCCGGTCCGCAGACCGAACACCTGCGCGCCGCGCTCGCGCGCGACAAGACGCTTGGCTATACCATCGTGGACGTTGTCGCCGATCCCGAGCAGGCGCCTGAGCGCGCCGCGGCCATCGGTGCCCGCGAGGTGATCCTCGCCGCGCCGCAGTTGGGCCGGACAGAGTTCCTGCGGTTGGTCGAACGCCTGCGCGATGTGGCCGAGAACGTGATCATTGCGCCCGATCTGTCCGAGGTCCCGGTGCTGGGTGTCGAGGTGCTCGGTCTGTTCGAAGACCGCACGATTCTGCTTCGGGTGCCGAACAACCTGCTCAAGCCGTGGAACCTGGTCGTGAAGCGCGCGACCGATCTGCTGGTCGGTGGTGTGGCGGCGCTGGTGGCTCTGCCGGTGATCGGGCTTGCGGCGATCTGGATCAAAGCCACCTCGCCGGGGCCGGTGTTGCACGTCGAACCGCGCGTCGGCCGCAAAGGCCGCCTCTTCGACTGTCTGAAACTGCGGACCATGTACCTGGACGCCGATGCGCGGCTTGCGGGCTACCTGGCGGATCACCCCGAGGCGGCGGAGGAGTGGGAGCGGTTCCGCAAGCTGCGCACCTTTGATCCGCGCGTGACGCGGGCCGGCCGCTGGCTGCGGCGGTACGCCCTCGACGAGCTGCCGCAGGTCTTCAACGTGCTCAAGGGGGAGATGAGTCTCGTCGGGCCCCGGCCGTACCTGCCGCGAGAGATGCCGCATGTCGAGGGTGACGGCATGCTCGACCTGAGGCCTGGCATGACGGGCCTGTGGCAGGTGAGCGGGAAGAACGCGCTCGACTTCCGGCAGCGCGGCAAGCTCGACCGGTGGTACGTCAGCAACTGGTCTGTGTGGCTGGACCTCATCGTGCTCATCAAGACGGTGCCGCTGGCGCTGCGTGGAGAACCGCGCGAACCGACGCCGTCCGCGTGACACTCGTCTGTGCCCCGCCACGTTGCCCGCGGACGTGGACCGCGTTAGCATGGACCGGAGGTGGCGGCCGTGATCGAGCGCCGTGGCCGCGGGGTTCTCAAGGGACCTGCGCGGACGCTTGAGGTATGCGACACTCGGTGAGCGCGCCCTCGCTCTCGGTGATCATTCCCACGCGCAACGAGCGCGAGAACGTCCCGCGGCTGCTCGGCGCCGTGCGCGACGCGCTGCGGGGCATCGACTATGAACTGCTCTTCGTTGACGACAGTACCGACGGCACCGACGAGGTCCTCGCGCGTGTTGCTCGCGATGATCCGAAGGTGCGCGTCTACCACCGCGACGTCGGGAACGGGCTGGCCGGCGCGGTCGTCGAGGGCATCGGGCTGAGCCGGGGCGATTGTATCGGCGTCCTTGATGCCGACCTGCAGCACCCGCCACAGGTCGTGCCGGTCATGTTGAAACGCCTGCGCGAGGCAGGTGCCGACGTCGTCGTGGCGTCGCGGTACCTTTCCGGTGCCGGGCATCCCGGGCTGAGCCCGGCGCGGGCGCTCATCTCGTGGACCACCCGTCGCCTGGCGCAGGTGATGCTGCGCGCCGCCCGGCGGAGCACCGATCCCCTGTCGGGGTGCTTCCTGCTCCGTCGCGGGGTCGTCGACGGCGTGACGCTGCGCCCGATCGGGTTCAAGATCCTGCTGGAGGTGCTTGTTCGCGGACGCTACGAGCGCGTGGTGGATGTGCCGTACGTCTTCGTGGGCCGCGACGCCGGTCGCACGAAAGCGACGCTGCGCCAAGGGCTCGACCTCTTGCTGCACGTCGCGCGGCTCGTGACGTCGAGCCCCGATGACGCGCGATTGTGGAAGTTCCTGCTCGTGGGCGCGAGCGGCGTCGTGGTGAACATGGTGGTCTTTTGGTTCCTCGTCCATCCTGTGGGCGTCCACATCCTGTCCGCGGGCGTGGTGGCTGGATTGCTCTCCACGTTCACCAACTTCATCCTGAACAATGCGTTCACGTGGGCTGACCGCAAGGGCGGAGGCGTGTCGATCTTCGTGCAGCGTCTGGGCCGGTACTACGTGGCGACCTGGGCGGGGTACCTCATCTACCTGGGCCTGTTGTGGGGACTGACACATCTGGGGCTGGTGCCGATGCTCGCGAACCTCATCTCGGTGGGGGTCGGCGGATTGTTCAACTATGTGATGCACAACGTCTGGACGTGGCGTGGGCAGGCGCACGGGTAGGCCCATGGCGCCCGTCGCCGACCGCATCGCTCGCCTGCGCCAGAGCATCGGCCGGATCATCCTCGGCAAGGACGCGGTCATCGACCTTGTGATGACCGCGCTCCTGTCGCGGGGACATGTGTTGCTGCGCGATGTGCCCGGGGTCGGCAAGACGATGCTGGCGCGCGCGCTCGCGCGGTCGATCGGCGGCGAGTTCACACGCATCCAGTGCACGCCCGATCTGCTCCCGTCCGACGTCCTGGGCACGTCCATCATCGACCCGCGGACCTACGAGACGCGCTTCGTGCCCGGGCCGATCTTCGCGAACGTCGTCCTGGTGGACGAACTCAACCGGACCACGCCCCGGACGCAGTCGTCGTTCCTCGAACCGATGGACGAGTGGCAGGTCACGGTTGACGGGCAACCCCGCAGCCTGCCGCATCCGTTCTTTCTGATCGCGACGCTCAACCCGACCGAGCACCACGGGACCTATCCCTTGCCCGAGGGGCAACTTGACCGATTTGCGATGGCGACGTCGCTCGGATATCCGCCGGTAGAGGCCGAGCGCCGCATGCTCGCCGGACATCTGGGACACCACCCCATCGAGAGCGTGACCCCGGTCCTCGCGCCGTCCGATGTGCTGGCACTGCAAGAGGCGGCGGGACAGGTGCACGTCAGCGCGGCGGTCCGCGACTATGTGCTCGCCATCACCGGCGCAACGCGGGCGCACCCGGCGATCGCACTGGGCTGCAGCCCACGGGGCGGCCTGGCGTTGCTTCGCGCGGCGCAGGCGCGCGCGCTGCTCGCCGGGCGGCGGTTTGTAATTCCTGACGACGTGAAGGCCCTCGCCGGCGCCGTGATGGCGCACCGGATGATCGCGCGGCCCCAGCCGGGCGGTTCCACCGGCGTCGAGGCGGCGATCGCCGAGATCGTGGCTCAGGTTCCGGTTCCGGTCTTCGAGGCGCCGCGTGCCGACGCGTGAGGGCGCGGCCGTGCTTCTGCTCGCCGTCGCCGTGTTCTTCCTGGCGACAAACCTGATGTCCGGATTACTGTTCGTCCTCGACGCGCTCCTGGTGTCGGTGTTCGTGGTGGGTGCGGCCGCCTCCCTCCTGCCGGTGCGTGCATTGCGTGTGGAGCGATCCGCGGCGCGCCGCGCGACCGAGGGCGAGTCGGTGGCGCTTGACGTGACGCTGGTGTCGTCGCGCGGCGGCCGGTTGCTGATCGTGGAGGACGGTTGGGACGGCAACCGGCGCCGCGCGCTGGTGCCGTACGTTGCGCCCGGCGTCACCACTACCAGGCTGCACGTGACGGCCACCAGGCGGGGACGCGTCACGCTGGGCCCGGTCGTCGTGTCCTCGCCGGGTCCCCTGGGCATGTTCACGGCGTGCCGGCGCATCGACCGGCCCGGCACGGTGATGGTCTGGCCCCGGCTGCGACCAGTTACGCCGCAGGCGCTGGCACGCATCGCATCGGTCCTCGCCCCCGCGGAGACGGCGAGGCGCTCGCGACATCCCGAGGATCTTCACGGCGTGCGAGACTACCAACCCGGCGACGAGATCAACCGCATTCACTGGCGGTCCACGGCGCGGCGGGGCGCCTTGGTGGTCCGCGAGTTCGAGCGGCCGGCCGCGCCGGCTGTCACGATCCTCCTCGATCTGGACCGGCGCCAGTCGCCCGACCGCCTCGATGCCGCGGTGCGCGCGGCGGCTTCGGTGCTCCACCTGGCCCGTGAGTACCGGGCCGAGGCGACGCTCCTCGGATGGGAGGAGCACCTGGCAGAGTGCCGCGACTGGGAGGCCGCGATGGACTGGCTGGCACGCGTGTCGCCGTGCGGCCCGCCGCTGGCCGACGTGCTGCCCGCGGTGCGTGGCCGCGGCCGCCTGATCGCGGTGGTTTCGACCGCGGCCGTTCCACGCACAGACGGCGTGGTCTGGATCCTGCCGGCCGACGAGGCTCGGGTCAGTGAGACGCGTCCGTCCGGGCTCACGTACGCCTCAGATGGAACCGTGCAAGCGTGGTAGCGTGGCGGCGGCTCTCACGCAGCGGTAGCCCTGAGCATTCCGTGCCCTTGCGCGCCTGGACACTGGCCGCGGTCGTGGTCAGTGTGTTCGCGGTCACCGCGCACGACGACTTCCTGGAGTACCGTCTGATCGTGCCGGTTCTGGTGACTGCGGGTTTCTTCTTCTCGTACTGGCGCCGCGGAAAGCGCAACTGGTGGGTCAAACTCATTCTGGCCGCGCTGTGCCTGCAGGTCGGATGGAAGTTCCTGCGTGATGTCGTGGCCGATCCGTATCACACCAGCGTGCCGCTGACGGTCCTGCTGTTGTGGTTACAGACGCTGCATTCGTTTGACCTGCCGGCGCGGCGCGACGTGCTGTTCAGCTTGCTCTCCGCGGTCATCCTCATGGCGGTGGCCGCCGCGTTTGCCCTTGACATGGTCTTCCTGGTCTATCTGGCGGGCTTCGCCCTGGCTGCCGTGCAGGCGCTCGCTCACAATGCCTGGCAGTCGGTCCTGGGCGCAGTCGAACCGGTGGCACCGCAGATGCCCCGCGCGCCAGCGGACCCCGGGCGCACCGGCACCGCGGTCGGGGGGCCGCTGCGCGGGGTATCGTGGGCCGCCAGCCATCTCCTGGTGTTGGTGCTCGTCGGCGCCGGTCTCGCGTTCGTGTTCACGCCCCGGTTCGAGGGCATGCGGGTGATGACGTTGCCGTTCTCGCCACAGCGCGTCCTGCGAGACCTCTTCGCGGGCCAGATCGCCAACCCAGCCTATCCGGGGCTGACCGCCGGCGCCGGCGGCCGAGTCCCGGTGTGGAACGCGCGCGGGTACTTCGGGTTCAGCGCGAACGTCGACCTCCGGCTGCGCGGCCGGCTCGACGACACCGTCGTGATGCGCGTGCGCGCCACACGGCAGTTCAACTGGCGCGGGCTGGTCTTCGACACGTATACCGGGACCGCGTGGAAGATCTCCGATCCCCACGTGATCGCGATCGACACGGCGTTCCCCCCCATCGCGGTGTCGGGTCGCCGGGACGAGGTCATCGGGTCGAGTGCCCGCACGGACCGTGTCATTCAATCGTTCTACATCGACGCCGAGCAGCCAAACGTGGTGTTCGCCGCGCCGCTCGCCGATCAGCTCTACCTGCCGACTGGCCGCGTCTACGTCGACCGGTACGGGTCGATGCGGCTGCCCAACATCCTGCGGCCTGGAACGGTCTACTCGGTGATCTCGCGCACCATCACGGTCGACGCACAGCGTCTGCGCGCCGTGCCACAGGGTGCGCCGCGCTTCATCGGCGAGCGATACCTGCAGTTGCCGCCGCTGCCAGACCGCGTGCACGCGCTGGCCGCTCGGCTCGTCGAGGGGCAGCCCACGCTCTACGATCGCGTCGCAGCGGTCAACCGGCACCTGTGGACCGCGTATCGCTATGACCTCTCGATTCCTCCACAGCAGGGGTCGGGCGACGCGGTCGACCACTTCCTGTTCGAGGAACGCCGCGGCTACTGCGAGCAATTTGCCAGCGCCATGGTCGTGCTGCTGCGCAGCGTTGGAATTCCGGCGCGCCTGGTCACCGGGTACACGCCCGGGACGCTCAACGCGGTGACCGGGCTGCTGGAGGTGCGCAACAGCGACGCGCACGCCTGGGTCGAGGTGTTCTTCTCGGGTGTGGGCTGGATCGAGTTCGAGCCCACGCCGGGTTTTCCGACTCCCGACGAACTGGGGGCACCGGTGACGCGGCCGTGGCTCTGGCTGGATCTGGCGGAACGCCTGCGAGGGCGGATCTCGGCGCTGGCCGAGCGGTCCCCCGGCGCGCGTCTGTGGTTGGGGACGATGGGCCAGACCGGTCGCAATCGTGCGTGGGCGCTGATCGCGCTCGTCGGCGGGCTCGCCACTATCGTCGCCATGCGGCGCGTCCAGACGCGCGCACACGCGGCGCCGGTCGCACCGATCGAGTCCGTCTACCGCGAGATGTGCGGGGTGCTCGCGCGGCGCGGGTTCCGACGGAAGCCTGCCGAAACGGTCGCAGAGTTCAGCGCCCGCGTGCAGGCCGCCGCTTCCGCGCCGGAGGTCGCGGTCATCACCGACGCGGTCGAGGCCGCGGCGTATGGCCACGAACCGCTCGACCCTGGTGGCGCCGAGGCCGCGCAGCGAGCCCTCGACGCGTTGCGCACCGGTGGACGCCCTCGCCGTGTTCCGGACCGCTGACACGTTCCCACCGGCCCCGCCGGTCATACGACGCGCGAGCCAGATCGCGCCGGTGCTGCTGGTGGTCGCCATTGCCCTCTTCGCTGCGCTCGCGCGTGTGCCGCGCCTGCACACGCCCGACAGGATGGTGTTCGACGAGGTGTACTATGCCAAGGCCGCGCAGCAGATGCTCAGGCGGGTCGAGGTGACCGAAGAGCGGACGCATCCGCCGCTGTCGAAGTTGATCATCGCCGCGGGCATCCTGGTGGCCGGCGACAACGCCGTGGGCTGGCGGCTGCCGAGTGCCCTGGCCGGTGTCGGGCTCGTGCTGGTTGTGTACGTCTTGACCGCCTTGCTGTTCCGTGACACCTTCATTGCCGCGGCCAGCGCCATGCTCGTCGCCCTGGACGGGCTCGTTTTCGTCGAAAGCCGGATCGCCAAGCCGGACATCTTCCTGACGCTGTTTCTCTTCGGCGCGTTCGCCGCGGCCTGGCGCTACGTGGATGGGTGCATGGGCGGTGCGGGGACGTCCCGCGCGGCCGGGGTGCGGTGGGTCTATGTGGCGGGCGCCGCGGCGGGCTGCGCGGTGGCCACGAAGTGGACCACTGTCGTGCCGCTGGCGACGATCCCGCTCGTGTTGGCGCTCCTGGTCGCGTGGGGTCGGATCACCATACCCCGGCCGCACGCCTGGCACGTGGTCCTCGCGTTCAGCGCCGTGCCAGCGGCTGTTTATCTGGCAACGTACGTACCGTACTTCCTGCTCGGCCACGGCATCCGCGATCTCATGGAGCTGCACGTCGGCATGTACCGGTTCCACGCGAGCCTGACCGAGGGGCATCCGTACCAATCGGCCTGGTGGTCGTGGCCGCTGCTGCTGCGGCCGATCTGGTACGAGTACGACGAGGTGCTGCCCGGGCTCACCAGGGGCATCCTGGCCATCGGTAACCCGATCATCTGGTGGGCCAGCTTGCCGGCATTCGCCTTCGTCGTGTCGAGGGCGGTGCGGACCCGGTCGGCGCCGGACGTGTTCCTCGTCGCGGGCGTGGCGCTTTCGTACTTCCAGTATGCCTTCATCCCTCGGGCGCTGTTCCTGTATCACTTTCTGCCATCGCTGATCTTCCTCGTCATCGGTCTGGCCGCGGCGCTGGCCGAGGTCCGCGCTCGCGTGGGGGGCGGGGTGGTCCTGATCTTCGCGCTGATCGCCGCAGGATGGTTCGTGGCGTACTACCCCGTGCTGTCGGCGCTGCCGATGGCCGCAGAGCGCATGATGCGCCTGATGTGGTTTGGGACCTGGATCTGACCGCACGCCGACGCCCTCGGGGTGAAGGCCTCGGTGCGCTAGGGACGCCGTCCGCCGGGAAAGAGAAACACCGTCACCCCGTTGAAGCGCCACTCGTCGAACGATCCATAGCGGGCCACCAGTGCGTCGCGCAACCGGCGGCTCCCTGTGTGCTCCACGGTCTCGTCGTGACTGACGACCAGCCACGTGCGTGCGTTCGACGGCGGCAGGTGGGCTGGTTCCAGTACGGGCTCCAGGGCCGGCGCCGGGGCGGCGCGGGCCCAGCGCGTCCGGTAGTAGTCGAAGGCCGGCTGGATGTAGGGCGAGTAGAAGACAATCGCGTCGCCGTCTCGCGCGCGCGACAAGACCGCCGCCGCGGCGTCTCGCCACTCCTCCTTGCCCATGCAGCAGTAGTACGTCCAGACCCGACCCAGCGCGAGGCCGGTGATGAGGGTGATCGCGAGAGCCATGAGCGCGACCGGTCGGATCCTGGCCAGGCCGGGCGCCGCAACCAGGACCATCGCCGGCACCACAAGCATCAAGTATCTTGGCAGCACCGGCACAAAGCTGGACGCGGTATACGCGGCGATGAGCGGGACGGCGAACCACGCCGCGGGGAGACCATAGCGGAAGGAAACCGGCGAGGCCTGGGCCACCGCCCAGGTCCGGCCGGCGGCGACGAGGCCGAGGCTCACCGCGAGCAGGTACGCGAGCAACAGCGGAAGGTCGGCGAACCCGGCGAGGCTCCGCAGCGTCTCGTAGACGTCACGCGCACCGGTGGGCGGGATCCACGCGGCGCCGCGCGACCCGAACGTGGCGGCGACCGCCAGGCTCGGCACCGCGAGCAGCGCCACGGCGCCGACGCTTCCCATGACGCTTCGCCAGGGCACAGCCCCAGGAGGCAAGAAGACGAGCGCTGCCAGGTGCGCGCCGACGATCAACGCCGCGTACCCGTGGCTGAAGACCGCCGCCAGGAGCGCAACGGCGTAGCCTGCCCAACGGCCCGGTGAGGGTCGCTCGAGGGCGCGCGCGAAGAGCAGCGATGCCAGCGTGACGAAGAAGACCGCCTGGCTGTAGCTCCGCGCTTCCTGGGCGTAGGCGATGTGGAACGCATTGACCGCCAGGAGCACACCCGCGATCGCGCCTTCGGTGATCCCGTACAGCCTTCGGCCGATGGTGAAGACGACCGCAACCGTGGCGACTGACCAGAGGACCGACAAACTCCGGATGGCGATCTCGCTGTCGCCGAGCAGCAGCCAGATGCGCAGTACACGGTAGTAGAGCAGAGCGTGGATGTCCGAGCGAGCGGCGGTCAGCGGGTCCGATTGCGCGAGGAGGATGCTCGTCGCTTCGTCGAGCCAGACGCTCTTGTCTCCGAGGTACAATGCCCTCAGGATGGCGGCGAGGAGAACGAGCGCGAGGACCGTCAGTGTTGTCCGCGTCATGCCAGGCCACCCGTGTGACGTCGATGGGCCTTTGCCGGGGGCGTACGGTTGTCCTGCCTGGACCGGCCCGCGCCAAGCGGTTGCCTTGCGAAGGGGCCGCCAGGAGCGGCACCGGTGGGCGTGCCGCCAGGTCGTGTGACCGTGCGAGCGAGCGAGGTGCCCGCGGGCGCGATGCTCGGCCTGCTCGCCGCGCTCCTCGCGTTCCTCACCTCCCAGGGGCTGGCGCGGCCGACTCTCGGTATGGGTCTGCTGCTGGCGTGGCCGGTCATCGCCGCCGTGGTCGTGCTAACGCGCCAGGTCTGGCTGGCCGCTGTGTACCTTGCGGCCCTCGGGGTGACCTATCGGATCGGCTACCTGGTTGGCCTGCCGGGGATGGAGAAGCTCAGTCTCCGATCCGACGTGCTCAGCCTCACGGGCGAGGCAGTGCAGGTGTTACTGGCGGGCGGGAACCCGTACACGCACGTCTACACGCATGTGGCCACTCCGAACTGGGCGGGGTTTCCCTACCCGCCGGGTTCGCTGCTGTGGTATCTTCCGGGCGTGGTCCTGGGCGGTATCGGGTTCACGGAGGTTGTCGCCGCGACGCTCATCATGATCGGGTTTGCCGTGCTGGCCTGGGTGCTGCGGGACGACCGCCTCATTGCCGCGCTCGGGCTGTACGCGTCCGCGGCGCCCCTGGTGGTCCTGAGCGCCGATAACAGCAATGACACATCGGTCGGGTTGCTGCTGTTTGCGGCGACCGCAACGCTGCTCGTTGCGCGGCGGCGGATGAGCCCCGGCTGGCTGATCGTCGCGGCGGCACTCATGGGCTGGGCCGTGGCGTTCAAACAGTACGCCCTCGTCTTCTGGGTCTTCTACGTGGCATGGCTCGCCGTCGACGGGTGGGTGGTGCAGGAGGAGGCACACGGTCGGCCGGCGCCGGCCGGTGCCAGGCCGATCCCCGCGTGGCTCGCGTACGCGGTGCTGAGTGCAGGCGTCGTCGCGCTTCTCTGCCTCCCGTTCGTGCTCGTTGATGCCGGTGCGCTCACCGCGAGCCTGTGGTGGGGCACGTTCAACCCGAGCCATCCGGTAGGAGGCTGGAACGTCTGGGCGATCCTTCGCGCCTGGCGCCATTGGGATGCCGGCCGCTTGCCGGGTGGGTGGCTGCACGCCGCGCCCGTGCTCGTGGTGCTCGGCGTCCTGGGCGTTGCGGCGCGACTGGGCCTGGATCGGCCTGGCCGCGCGGTCATGCTCGCGGTGGCCGCCAGCCTGCTTGCCTTCTTCGCGGCGCGCTGGACGACCTATGCATACTTCGCCGGGATCGCGCCGGTCGCGCTCCTGATTCCCTTTGCCGACACGCTGGGCATGCCGCATCCGTCCGCGGCGGTCCGCACGCGCCGCGACGGCATCGCGTCACGTGCGGGAACCTCGCCGTGACGCCTCGCGGCGCCATGCCGTCAATCAGCGCGGTCCTGCCCGCCTACAACGAAGAGGGCAACCTGGCCCGGACCGTAGGAGAACTCGTTCCGGTACTCGCCCGGACCTGCGAGGCCTACGAGGTGGTCGTGGTCAACGACGGCAGCACCGACCGCACGGCCGCGGTCGCCGAACGCCTTGCAGCGCAGATGCCGGCGGTGCGCGTGGTGCACCACGCGCGAAACCTCGGTTACGGGAGCGCGCTGCGTACCGGGTTCGGTGCCGCCACGCTGGAGTGGATCCTGCTACTCGATGCCGACGGGCAGTTCGATCCCCGAGATCTCGACGACTTTGTGACCGCGGCCGGTGCCGCCGACCTGGTACTGGGTTACCGCGAGCGCCGGGCCGACGCCGCGCATCGCGGGTGGTTCGCCGTGGCGTGGAGGTACCTCATGCGGATCCTGCTCGGCGTGCGCGCCCGCGACATCGACTGCGCGTTCAAGCTCATGCGTGCAAGTCTGATACGGTCGCTGGGCCTGGAGAGTGGTGGCGCGTTCATCAGCGCGGAGTTGCTCGCGAAAGCCGGCCGACGCGGCGCGCGGGTGGTGGAGGTGCCGGTGTCGCACCGCCCGCGCCTCCACGGCACGCAGACCGGCGGCAATCCCCGGGTGCTGGTGCGGGCGTTCTATGAGCTCGGGCGGCTGTGGTGGCGCGTGCGCCGATTCTAGAAACCCCAGCGGGACGCGTACATGATGAACAGGCCGCCCATGAGGACCGCCGAGGCCGCTACGGCCGCGTGATGCACTGCGGGCCGGTGTCCCCACCGTGCCAGCACGATGAACAGCGGAAACACGGCGAGCAGGTACCGCGGTAGGCTGATCTGGAACGTTGCGCCGGTCAGTAGCGCGACGCCGGTCCACGCGTACACCTGGTAGGAAGGCCGTAACCACCGGGCCGAGGCGACGAGCAGGATCACCGCGAACGAGGCGGACGCCACCATGGCCTCGTGGACCACGGTTCGGTAGGGTCCTGGTGGGTCGCCGACGACCCTCCCGAGCGAGTGCAGGAACGCACGCCACGGGAGCGTGGGCAAGTGCTGCCAGTGCTCGCCCTGGATGGTCAACCAGGCCAGCGGGTCGCCGGCCACGAGCCAGTTGATACCGAGATACAGGGCGAACCCGAGTGGTGCCAGCACGATCGGCCAAGCCTGCCGCGCCCCGCTGCGCACGTGCCCTCGCGTGCGGCCGAACGCCTCGACGACCAGGGCCGGCACCAGCGCCAGCCCCTGCAGCCGTGTGGCGCACGCCAGGAGCCCGAAGGCACCGGCAAACAACCACTGCTGCCGCCGCGCCGCCAGGAACGACGCCAGGATCAGGGCCAGGAAGAGCGCTTCGGAGTACGGCACCGCGAGAAAGTACGCCGTCGGGAAGAGCGACAGGTACCACAGGCTCCGCGTGGCCTCCTCGTCGTCCGCGTCGAGCCGCACGAGCACCTGCAGACAGTATCCCGCGGCCACCGCCGCGGCGAACGACACCACCAGTCCGGAGATCAGGACGTTCCCCACGATGTGGTTCACCAGCCTGATGAGCGCGGGGAAGAGCGGGAAGAACACGAGGAAGAGCCGGTCCTCCCCGTGCGACAGGTATCCGACCTCCGCGATCCTCAGGTAGTGCGGCGCGTCCCAGCGGTTCAGCGTTTCGTTGAGCACCTGCCACAGCGATGCGTGCTCGCGGCCGATGTAGACGACGCCGGTGACGTACGCGACCAGGAACAGCCCGGCACGGACGCCTACGGCCATCCACAGCGCCTGCCAGAAGAACCGCGAGCCGTTCAAGACCGGGGCGTGCGCGGGCCGCGGAGCCACCTTGTCGCTCCTAGCGGTCTGGGCCAGCCGACGGGTCGCCGCGGTGCGCGAGCAGGAGGAGGAACGCCACGCCCAGCGCCAACACGCCGAGCGCGCTCAGCGCGCGCGTACCAGGATCGGAGAACACTGTGGTCTCGAGCCACGTCGGCAGGGCGAAGGTCTGAACGTACGGACGGGTGTACGCGTAGAGCAGGTTGAGCGCGAGCAGCGCGGACAACCCGCCGTAGAGCCAGGTCAGGCGACGCTCGGTCATTGCCGCGACCGCGAAGAAGGGAATGGCCGGGAGCAGATAGCGTTCGTGGATCCGTGTCGGCAGTATGAACGTGATCAGCAGCACCACGGCGGCGGCGAACGCTACCTCGCCCAGGGTGTCACGCCGCCAGGCCCAGACGGCGACGGCAACCAGTGCGAGACCGGTGGCGGCCGCGCCGTACACGTAGAGGGGTACACCCAGCCACGTGGCGCTGTCCTTGCCCCAGAATCCCTGGAGCGCGCCCCAGAGGTTGAAGGCGACCACGCTGCCGTGGGGGTACACGTCCACCGCGGTGCGCAGGACGCGTGCCAGCCCAATGAGGCTGAGCCGGAAGGGGAGGCCGGCGAGGACCAGGACCGCGACACCCGCGGCCACGCTGGCCAGCAACAGGTCCCATCGGGGCGCCGCGTGAGCCGGTTTCCAGAGCCGCCGCACCAGTGCCAATCCGACCGGGATGGCCACCGGCGCTGTCTGCGGTTTGACGAGCGCCGCTGTCGTGATCAACACCGCGACCAGCGGTGGCGCCGCGACGTCGAGCACGCTCACGCCGGCGAGGGCGAAGAATGCGCCGACCGCGTCGGCCTGACCCCAGAACGCGCTATTGAAGATGATGCCGGGATTGAACAGGTACGAGGCCGCCAGCCGGAGCGCCAGCGCCGATCCGGCGCGCCGTCCCATCGCAAAGATCAGCCACGATGTTCCGATGTCGGCGATCGCCGAGGGCAACTTCAGGGCGAAGAGAAGCGCCTGGTCGCTGAAGCGCACCGCGCGGTTGACCTCGCCGATAGCCCAGAGGACATACAGGTAGCCCGGCAGGTAGTCGGCAAACCCCGAGCCGTAGAACTCGGCCGGGCCGCGCTCCGCCAGCCCGGTGGCCCAGGCCTTCATGGTGCCGATGTCGGTTGGAAACCCGCCGTAGGGCATCATCAGGAAGCGCATCACGAGCGCGGCCGCGGCCAGGGTCCACCAGATGCGAGTCTCCCGATCCGCGCGCGGCGGGGGCTCGAGAACGGCCGGAGGGATTCCTACTGTCACGGGCAGAACAATTCCACACCTTGCACATGCCTCCTCGGCGGCGGACGCCGACACGCTGGAGCACCGGCTGATCCGCCGCTCATCGTGACACTGCGATGAGACGCTCGTGGCTCGAGCCCCTGCTTGTCTTCATTCTGGTGCTCGTGGTCTACGTCGGCGTGACGCCGGAGACGAACCAGGCGTATAAGCATTTCGTCTACATGGCGCTCGGCTTCCTCGACGCTCGAGTCGACCTCCCGAGGCTCCCGGGATGGTATCACGATGTCATTTACGTCCAGGGCCGCGTCTATGCGCCGTTCCCGCCGGTGCCCGCCGTGCTGCTCCTGCCGGTTGTCGCGCTGTACGGCGAGGCGACGGACCAGGGCCGCGTCGGTCAGATCTTCGCCGCCGGCGCGGTGGCACTGTTCGTGGCCGGTCTCCGTCGGATGGGGATCGGCGGCGCGCCGCGGGTCTTCGCCGCGACCGCACTGGCGTTTGGCAGCGTGCTGTGGCCAGCGACCGCGATCGGGACGTCCTGGCACTACGCCCAGGTAGTGGTCGTGCTGGCCTGCGCCTGGCTGCTCTGGGAACTGGCCGGCACGGGACGGCCCTTGGTGATCGGCGCCGCGGCCGTGATGGCCTGGCTCACCCGGCTGAGTCTGCTGCCCGCGGTACCGGTGCTCGCCGCGCTTGTCTGGCGGCGGCACCCCCGGCCGACTTCTGTCGCCGCATTTGCCGCTGTCAACGCCCTCGGTGTCGCGGTCTACCTGCTGTACAACCATCTGCGGTTTGGACATGCGTTGCAGCTCGGGTACCCGTTGCTCACGATGGCGGCGGTCAACGCCGAAGCGTACGCGCGCTACGGCTTCTTCAATCTGCACTTCGTGCCGGAGCACCTGTACGCGATGTTCGTGCGAGCGCCCGAGCTCATCGCGACGCCGCCGTTTCTCAAGCCATCGCCCCACGGGATGGCGCTAATCTTCACCAGTCCGGTGATCGCGCGGTTGTTCTATCCGGAAGGCGGGGCGCGCGGCTGGTGGCCCTGGGGCGCGCTGATTCTGAGCACGGCCGTGCCGATGTTGTTCTACTTCTCGACAGGCTGGGTGCAGTTCGGCTACCGGTACAGTCTGGATTGGTGGGTCTTTGTGCTCGTGCTGCTGGCGCTGGCGGTGGGCCCGCGTCCCAAGGCGGGCGACTACCTGCTGCTCGCCCTGGGGATCGGCGCGAACGCCGTGGGCGTCTTCTGGGTGCGCACGCTGGGGTGGTGACGCGGGACCGGCAGATGGACGCTGACGGCGGATGGGCGAGGGGTCGGGGTTTTCCGTATGAGTCACGGCGACACGCGTGACGCCGGCTTGCGGCGGGTCCTGACAGCGCCTGCCGGCGCCGGTGTGCCACCGGCGCGCCCGGAGTTTGATGAGGCCTACTTCACCGCGATCTCCAACTACACGGGAGGTCGCTACGACGCGTACAACCCGCCGCACAAGATCGCGGGATACCTGGGTGAAATCCGTCGCGTCAAGCCCACGGGGATCTTGCTGGATGTCGGGTGCGCGTTCGGCCGCTTCCTGGCCGCGGCGTGCGCGCACTATGCCTGCGAGGGGCTCGACATTTCGCGGTACGCGCTCGGCTTTGCCCGCGATGCGTTGCCACGGGTCCGCCTGCATCGCGCCGCGCTCGAGACCTACGCCTCCGACCGGACATACGATGTCGTGACCTGCTTCGACGTCCTCGAGCATGTTCCGGACCTCGATGCGGCGCTGCGCTCGCTGCGGCGGCTGGTGGCGGCCGATGGGATCGTTGCGCTGGCGGTACCGGTCTACGACTCCCCACCCGGGTGGGTGTTCCGGATCGTGGACCGCGACCCCACACACGTTCACAAGTTCAGCCGATGGAAGTGGTTGACACGGCTGCGGGAGGCCGGTCTGGAGCCCGTGGTGTTCAAGGGGATCCTGCGGGTGCCACTGCCGGGGTACTTCGTCCACATCATCAGCGCGTGGCTGCGGTGGAGTTCGTCGGCGATCTTCGTGATCTGCCGACCCACCGGCGGGGCTGGCGAGATCGCGTCACCTGGTCTATTGTGGTCTCGACTCGGGCACTCACGACGAATAGGGGGAGTGGACCCTTTCCGCCATGCTCCACCGTAAGTCGCGCCCATCCTACGATCGGCGGACCCGGGGATTGCCCAGCGGGTTCACGCTCGTTGAAGTGATCGTCGCGCTCACGCTGCTCGCGATGTCCGTCCTGGTCATCAGCCGCGCGTTCCTGACGTTGATGCAGGTGACTTACAGGGGGGGGAACCAGACGGTCGCCACGTCGCTGGCGGTGCGCAAGCTCGAGGAGATCCGCGCGCGTCCGGAGGGCCAGGGACGCTACGACGCGTGGGCGACGGAGTGGGCGAACATTGTGAATGAGGGACCGACCCCGTTCCCGGCGCCGTTTGGGAACTACGAGTATCAGGTCGTCGTCAACGCCGTGACGACGTCGCCGGCGACGCCCGCCTGGCTGACGGACCCGCCGTACCATGAGAACTCGATCAAGTGGATCACCGTGCGGGTGACCTACCGCGGCGGTCCCGACCCGTTGGCCGTCGTTTCGTCGGCCGTGATCCGCGAAATGTACCGGGGGCCGTAGCGGAGCGCCCGATGCGCCCGTGGTTTCGCCTATGCGGCGTTCGATTCATCTCGCAGCTGTCTGGCGGGCACGGGCGGGGGCTGACCGTGCTCGAAATCCTGGTGGCCCTGTCGATCCTGCTGATCGCGCTCGTGGGGATCTACGCGCTGGTGAGCGGCGCGATCCGCTCCTTCGGTCTGGGTGAGGACTTTCTCGACGTGCAGCAGAACGCGCGGCGGGCGTTGGAGCGGTTCGCGGAAGAGGCGCGGTGGGCGAGCGGGATTGTCCCGGAGCCTTTGCCCTCGGCCTGTGGGGCTGACCCGCTGTGCCCGGAGGTTGTGACCCTGCGCATTCCGGCCAACAACCCGATCATTCCAGACTGCGAGTACGAGGTGAGGTTCGCACGCGATGGGCGCGCGACGCCACCCGCGTTCACGCGTCGGGTCACCCGGGCGGTCTCAGGCATCTGCCCGTCTCTCGGACCGGCCGAATCCCTGGCGTCGTTTACCGACGGGCTCACGTTCACGTACTGCGACGGACAACCGACACCCCGGTGCGCGCCGCCGGCGGCGTACGATACCTTCCCGACCGATCCGCGCACCGGCATGATCTCCGGCGTCGTGCGCGTGAGGGTAGACCTGCTGGTCCGCAAGACCAGCGGTGGCACCACGCAGGAGCGGTTGATCGGTTCCGATGTGCAATTGCGCAACGTCGGCGCGGTGACCGTGCCGCCTGTGTCCACACCGGAGCCCACGCCGGAATGGCGGCCCACGCCGGGGCGGACGTTTGCCGGTGCCACACCGACACCCGTCGTGACCTTCGGGCCGACTCGGACCGCGACGCCGACGCGGACGCGCACGCCAACGCCGACCCGGACACCGACGCCTACGATGACCTTTGCGTCCCCTACGCCGACGCGGACGCGCACGCCGACGCCCACGCGGACACCGACGTTTGCGTCCCCCGCGCCGACGCGGACGCGGACAGCGACCCCGCTGCCGACGCCCACGCCGACGCGGACACGCACGCCAACCCCAACGCCCACCCCGACCGAAGTGCGGTGAGCACGGCCGTGACCGCGCGGTACGTCGGCGGACGAGATTGCACGAAGCGAGGGATTCGACGATGACCAGGGGGTATCGGAACCGGGCAGGTGAACGGGGTGTAGCCCTCCTGGCGGTGATCCTGGCCATCCTGATCATGACCGCGGTGGTAATCCTGCTCGTGTTCTCCGCCATGGGCGAGACCACCCAGGCGTTCGACCAGTTGCGCGGACAGCAGGCGCTGGCCGTGGCCGAAGCTGGCGCCTATCGGGCCCTGGCAGAGCTGCGGCGCCGCATCGAGGTGGACCTCGGCAACCGCGTCGGGTCGGTGTCGGACAGCACCATTCGGGACATCTGCAACGAGACCAACGGCCGGCGCGCGATCGACATGATCGCCATGTTCGCCTATCCGGTGGGCCTGGGCGCGAGCGACTGGGTCGTCACAGGCGGCGACACGGCGACGCTGACCACCGGGACAGTCACGATGACCGATCCCGGAAGCGGCGCCGTCGGCCAGTTCACGGCGACCATCCACGTGAAGCCGTCGGGTGCGCCGGCCCTTTGCCAGTACGGCGCCCAGTCGCCCGAGCAGGAGACGTTGTGGTTCGACTACGCCATCCGGGCCACCGGTCAGGTGGCGAACGCGAGGCGCTCGGTCTGCCTGCGCAGCCGGTTCGCCGACGGGTGCCCGGACTGGGACTGGTCAGCACCGTACACCACGTGGACGAACTGGCAAGGGAGCTTCACGATTACCGGGAGCCATCGGGGCGTGCCGGTCTTCATTACGAAGGCGCCGTTCTCGCGCTGGGCACTCATGCTGCTCGACGTCAGCAACGTCTGGCTCTACAGCGGGACTGTGATCAACGGCCCGGTGCACTCGAACAACCGCATCCGGATTGCCGGGAACCCGCAGTTGAACGACAACGTGACGCAGGTCGACGGCGAGATGGACTTTCGACGATGCGGCATTCCGACGTCGCTCCCGATCCCCGCGGGGCTGCTGGATCCTGTCGCCGCGAACGCCGCGCTGCAGACATCGGGATGCGACAATACCACCGCGTCGGTCTTCCGCGGCACGGTGCAGGGTCACGCGGCCCGTGTCGCGTTGCCTTCCAACGCCAACCCCGCGCGGACGTCCACCGGGATCGGCGACCCGAATGACACGCGCACGAACCCGTCGCCGGCAGATATCTCCAACAACATCAATGCCACGTATCGTGCGGGTCTGGCCGCCGATCTAGGGTCCCTCGACCCGAACAACTTGCCGGATGGTCTCTACGTCATGACGCCGCCGATCTGCGCCGCGCCGCCGTGCGGCGGGATCTACGTGCAGGGCGACGTCCAGCAAATGGTGCTCTCGAGCGAGAACGACCAGCAGGTGATCCGACTCGAGATGCGTAGCGCGCCGCCGAGCCGCCGCTTCATGCGGGTCGAGATCAACCCGGACACCAGGGCCGTGACGGTCTTCTGGAACTGTGACCGCAACGCGACCATCTGCCAGACCAGCGCCGCGCTTGGCGCGAACACGTTCAACGGGGTCTTCTACGTCAACGGGTCGATCACGTACGCGACTGACGGCGCGGGGAATCCGGATTCCGGTGCATCTTCCGGTCTCTACGGCGTCGTCAACCGCCGGATGCGTCTGACGATCGCGGCCGAGCAGAACATCAGCATCACCGATGTTCTCGTCTACGAGGCCCCGCCGGCCGGGCCAGGCCACAACACGGTCAACGTGCTGGGGCTGTACGCACGGACCGGTGACGTGAACGTGATCGGTGAGATCACGGCCACCAGGACCGGTCCCGTGGCGAACAACCCCATGTACGTCGACGCGGTCGTGCTCGCGCCCAACGGGCGCTTTCAGGTCACCGGGATCGCCAACCTGCCCGACCTGGGGAACCTGTACCACCTCGGTGGCACGGTGCAGGGGACATTCGGGGCGTTCGGCCAGTTCGTCCCGGACCTCCGTGGCTATGGCCGCGTGATGACGTATGACTGGCGGTTGCGCTCCAACGTGTCGCCGCCGTTCTTTCCACTCACCGACCGCTACGCGGCGCCGATCCCGCGTTTCGGCAGCCAGGAAGCCGTATTCATCAACGGTGACCCCCTCTACGACCGGCCGGAGTGGGAGGAGGTCGTCGGATCGTGATCGGGCGTCCTCGACCGGAGGCAGCGGGGTTCACCCTCGTCGAACTCGTCGTCGCGGTCGCCATCGGCGGCATTCTCATCGTGCTCGCCTTCAACGGGTCAAGCATGCTCGCGAACCGCCGGCTCGTGGGCGCAGCGCGCACGCTTGTCAGCGATCTGCGCATGCTCGAGCAGCGCGCCCGCGCGGAGCGCACCTGTTACCGGATCGTCTTCGATCTGGCCGGCGACACGTACAACATGGACCGGTACGATCCCGCCCAGGTTGCCGTGGCGCCGGCGGCCGGCAGCAGCCACTGTCCCGCCGCCGCCGCCTGGACGCCGCGGGTCTTCCGGCAAGAAGCCGCCGATACCGTGTCTAGACGGATGCCAAGAGGGGTAGACCTCATAGCGACGACCTTTGGGGCGGACACACTCACCTATGGGCCACTCGGGAACCCGAACGGGGGCACGGTGACTCTCAGAACGCAGGCGGGGATGGAGCGCCGTGTGGTCGTCGAAGTGACGGGACGGGTTTCGATCCAGCCGTAGGGACAAAGCAGGGTTCGACCCGAAGCGCTACGAACGTACTCGTACGTGTGTCGATGAGGGCGGTGCCGGCCCCTCGATCGGTCAACAACGCAGGAGGGTGAGGGACGTCTATGGGCCTCTTCTCCGCCGCACCGAAGCACCACGTCGGCATCGACATCGGTAGCGACTCCATCAAAGTGGCCGAACTCGCGGGGTCCTACCGGGGGGGGTTCCAACTCGTGCGCATGGGCCTGGCGCCGAGCCCGCCGGTCGCGATGCGCGACGGCGTGCCGACGGCGCCGGAAGAGTTGGGCAGCCACATCCGGGCCCTGCTCGATCAGAGCGGGATTCGCACCGACCGGGTCGTCATGGGTGTCGGCGGTCAGGCCGTGACGGTCCGCGAGATCCGTGTGCCGCCGATGACCAAGCAAGAACTGACCGCCGCCGTGCGCTACGAGGCCGAGCGGTATCTCCCGTACAACATTAAAGAAGTCTACATGGACTACCAGGTGCTGGGCGAGACGACCGAAGACAACCGCCGGATGCTCGACGTGATCGTCGTGGCTGCGCGGCAGGATGTCGTCGATCAGATCATGGCCGTGGCGGATGCCGCGCGGGTGCAGCCGCGTATCCTCGACGTCGAATCGTTCGCGCTCCTGCGGTCGGTCGTCCCGGTGTCGGCCGACGGCCAGACGATCGCGGTGGTGGACCTGGGAGCCGAGGCGTCCGACATCCTCATTACCGAAGGCCAGCGTCTGCGCTTCACCCGCAACATCCCCATCGGCGGGCAGGTGCTGATCACGGCGATTCACGAGGCGATGGACGTGGACGCCGCGACCGCCCGCAACCTGCTCGAGGAGAAGGGTGAGGTGCTCGAGGAGGGCGCGACGACCGCCGACCACACGACCGAGCGGCTCCACGACATCATCGCGCCACACATCGGGGATCTGGTCACGGAGATCCGGCGGTCGCTCGACTACTACCAGACACGCTCCCGCGCGTCCGTCGTCAATCAGATCCTGCTGGCGGGCGGGCTCGCCCACCTGCGGAACCTGGCTCGCACCATCGGCAGCGAACTCGGCATCGCGACCACCGTCGCCGAACCCTTCGTGAACGTGCGCGTGAACCCCCAGACGTTTCCGGCCGAACGGCTGCAGACGATGGGGTCGACGATGGGCGTGGCGGTCGGGCTTGCGATGCGGGGAGGTGATGTGAGTTGATCCGCATCAACCTACTCCCACGCGTCCCGCGCCGGCGGCTTCCCAGCCGTCAGTTCCTCGAGATCGGCATCCCGGCCGCGACGTTGGTGATCGTGATCATTCTCGGGTTCCTGATGGCGGCCAGAAATGCCGCCCTGCAGCGGCAGATCGCGGACGTGAACACGCAGATCGCGGAGATCAAGCCGACAGTCGACCGCGTGTTGGAGCTGGACCGCCAGATCGCCGAGATGCGCAGCAAGGAGACGGTGATCACCGACCTGTTAGCGCAACAGCTCCCGGCGTCGTCGGTGCTCAATGAGATGCGGCTGCTCATCCCGCGTGACGTGTGGCTGACCTCGTTGAGCGTGCCCGAACCGTCGGCGCTGAGCATCGAGGGGTTCGGGCTGACCTATCCGTCCGTCGCGCAGTTGATGGACAATCTCGCGACCGGGCAGCTGTTTCGCACGGTTGACCTGACCGTGGCGCAAACCGAGCGCGTCGGCGGCCGCGACGTGGTGAAGTTCAGTGTGACGGCCCGCGTGCAGAAGCCGCAGGCTGCGGGAGGGAGTCGGCCGTGAGGGGACTGTCCGCGCGCGAGCGCGTGCTCGTCGCCCTGGCGGTCGCCGGGGCCATCGCCGCTGCGTTCTACCTGCTCGTGTGGACGCCGCAGAGCCGCAGGCAGGCCGAACTCGACACCGAGCTGCGGCGTCAACAGACCGAACTGGCCAGGCTGAAGCAGCTCGCAGAGACGCGCGAGGAGAAGGAGAAGGAGTTCCAGGCGCTGGCCGACCGGATCCGGCTCATCGAGGCCAAACTGCCGCCGGCGCGCGAGATCCCGCGCCTGATCCGGCAGTTGCAGGCTGTTGCCGCGGAACTGGGCATCAAGATGAACCTGCTGCGCCCTGGCGCCACCCAGGCCGGACCGCCGGGTCAGGCGGCCGCACCGCAGCCGGCGCAACCGGCCGCCACGCCCGCACGCCCAGGCGCTCAGCAGCCGCCGGCGCCGCCCCGCTACCAGCTGTTCCGGCTCGACCTGGCCTTCGATGGGTCGTACGCTGATTTGATGGCGTTCATGGCCCGTCTTGAGGACTTCCCGCGATTTATCGTCCTGAGGCAGGTCAGTCTGGCGCCTGGCGATCTCCCCAGACTGAAGATCACCATCGGCGCCGAGACGTTCATCCTGCCGCAGGGGGCGCCCGCGCCGCAGTAGATCGGCGATCGCGTGTGGAAGGTCGTGTGACAAGCCGGCTCGCCGTCCTGCTCGATCGCGAGCAAGACCGGATCGCGGTCAACTGGGCCTCTGTGCTCTCGCGCATGAGGCCCTCCGCATTCGTGTACCGGCCGCTCGAGGAGCTGCGCCGGCTGGGCCGTGCTTACCTCGCCGAACTCGTCGCGTACCTGGATACCGACGATCCGTCTCGGTTGCGCGACTTCATCCACCGTGAGGCCGCGCTGCGCCTATCCATGGGGTTCGGTGCGGCCGAGGTCGTGCAGGGCTTCCTGGCGTTCCGCGATCTGGCGCAGAGCCTGTGCGCGGAGATCATGCCGGAGGGCGACGATCAAGGCGCGCTGCTCGGCGGTCTCAGCCAGGCGACCGATTTCACCATCGTGGAGTTCGTCACACACTTCCAGCAGCTCTCGGAGGCCAGGGCTGCCGCCCAGGCCCAGGAACTGGAACAGCTCCAGCGTGCCCTCGTGGACCAGGCGGTCCAGGATCCGATCACCGATCTCTTTACCCCCCGCTTCTTCGACGAGCACCTGGCTGTCGAGGTGAAGCGCGCGGCGCGGTACGGCCGAGAGTTCTCGCTGGTGTTGTGCGACATCGACAACTTCGGCAGTCTGCGGGGCCGGTATGGCGAACAGGCCGCCGAGGACGCCGTCTCGCGCGTCGCCGCGATGCTGCGCGACCTCACGCGGGACGTCGACACCAAGGCACGCACCGATGAGTCGGAGTTCGCCCTGGCGATGCCGGAGACGACATTCCACGCGGCGTTCGTCGTGGCCGAGCGGTTACGGTCGGAAGTCGCCGACCTGCCGGCGCGGCAGGGATTCGGTGACGAGGGACGTGGCGAGATCACGCTGTCCGTGGGCCTGGGGGCGCATCCGGAGCACGGCGCAACGGCGCGCGAGTTACTGCGGGCGGTGCGCCGTGCACGCGAGCGTGCCCGCATCCTGGGCGGCAACCTCGTGGTTGCCGCCCAGGCGGGCGACGGGGACCGTGACGCGACTTAGAGGCGCGTGCGGGACTGTTCCTGGAGCATCCGGACGGCCTCGGCCTGTGTCAGCCATGTTCCGGTCTGCTGATACACGACGTAGCGCAGGAAGCCGGTCACGGACATGTACCGCGTTTCGGGAGAGTATGGTTTGAGGCTCTCGACTTTGGGGAGCGCCATGAGACCGACGTCCACGTGCGCGGGTTCGGCGGCCAGGGTCGTCTCGGGCGTCGCCGCCTGCGCGCGCGACGGGTACACGATGATGACGGACACGACCACCCCGTCGAGGCCGAACGCGATGCCGTGCTGATCGTACGCGATCCCCATCAAGCCCTCGACGACCGCATCGGTGAACTGGTTGCCGTACGCGCGCCGGACGTCCGCGACGGTCGACCCGAGCGCGATGCCCTCAGCGGTGCGCAGCAGGCTGTTCGTGGTCGAGACCGCGCGGACGATGCCATCCGTGGTGTAAACGTTCAAGCCGTACCGCGGGTACGTGTACATCAGGCCGTCCCGCAGCGTCCGCGCCTCGTTGGGCTGACCGAGGCGGGTGACCGTGGACGACGTGCTCCGGCCCAAGCTCAGACCGGCAATGCTCTGGCCGGGCACAATCAGGACCGGCGGTGGGGTGGGGACTTGCTGCGCGACAACCGGCAGCGCGAGTCCGAGCATGACACAGAGGATGAAAGGCCAGGCGCGTCGCATGATGATCCCGGTCTCCCTCTCCGGCGGTGGTCGCCGCCGCGGCGACGGCGGCGTAGCTCGAAACTGTGTTCGGGGTCGGCGGCGGTTCTCCTGCCCGCGTTCAGGACGACCGCCGCGCGGCGTACCACATTCCTGATCTCCGGAGCGTCGACCTCATGGTTCTCGTCGCGGCAGCCGTCGGCTTGATTCTGGGGAGCTTCGCCAACGTCTTGATCCACCGGTTGCCGCGCGAGGAGTCCATCGTCTGGCCTGGCTCCAGATGTCCGTCGTGCAAGGCGCCAATTCGCCCTACCGACAACATACCCATCTTGAGCTTTCTTAGTCTCCGCGGGCGGTGCCGGGACTGCGGGGCACGGATCTCCCTGCGGTACCCGCTGGTCGAGGCGCTGATGGCCGCGGCGGCGGCGGCGGTGTGGTGGGCGATGCCGGATCTGCTGTCACGCATCGCCGGCGTGATCTTTGCGTTCCTGCTCATCGTGATCACCTTTATCGATCTCGATGTGCAGCTCATTCTCAACCGCCTGACCTACCCCGGGGTGGCGGTCGGGCTGGCGTTCGCGTTCTTGGCCGGGCGCGGCCTTCCGGCCCTGGCAAGCGCCGTGGGCGCCGCGGCGTTGATCGCCGCCATCGTCGTCGCCAGCCGCGGTGGTATGGGCGGGGGCGATGTCAAGCTTGCCGCGATGATGGGCGCGTTCCTGGGCTGGCCCGGGGTGGCCGTCGCGCTCTTCGCCGGGTTCCTCATCGGCGGGCTGTTCGGGGTCGTTCTGTTGGCACTGAAACTGAAGGGACGCAAGGACGCGATCCCGTTTGGCCCGGCGCTGGCGGCCGGCGGGCTCATCGCGCTATTCTGGGGCGAGGCGATCGCACGATGGTATTGGCCGTGACCCTTCGCGGCGCGAGCGCGGCGCGGAACGTCTCGAGGCGGACACCGCCCGCACGTCTACTCTGAAGGACTTTGGGGCAATCTGTGGAAGGGGAAACCAGCTTTCGTCGACGTGTGGGGGCCTGCCGGGGCTCCACCTGGACTCCTATCACTGCAGCATAGGGGGCCTCATGCGCAAGGCGATTGATTACCTCCGCACACATCCCGTCATTGCGGGCGCGGTGGCTATTGGGATCGTGGGCGGGCTTCTGCTAGTGTTGACGGCACCACAGCCAGCGCCGCGCACCTCGCCGCCCGCCGTCGTGCCGCCGTCGGAACCGACACCCGGGACGGTGGCGTCGCCCGCTCCGGTCCCCGGCGCGCAGCCGGCGCCGGCCGGGACGCCATCGCCGTCGGCGAAGCCGTCGCCGCGCGCGCCCGGCGCCGTCGAGGCCGGACGGCCGGACCCGTTCTCGCCGCTGGTGCGCGGCGGTCCTGGAGGCGGCCCGCCGCCGGCTCCGGTACCTCCACCAGCGCCCCTGCCGCCCCCGCTGTTCCCGGGCCAGCCCGGGCAGCCGGGGCAGCCAGGCCTGTCGCCCACACCGGCGCCGCCGCCGAAGGAAGCGAGCACCGCGCAGCTCGTGGGCATCCTGAGTGACTCGTCAAGTGTGGCGATCATACGGTTGGGGAACCAGACGTACATCGTCAGCCCGGGCGACGTGCTGCTGGACAAGATCAGGGTGACCACGATCGACTTCGCCAAAGGGCTTGTGATTCTGGAAGAAGACGGAGAGCAGTTCGAACTGAAAATGGGAGGGGTGAACGGAGCCCATGTGGCGGTCGCACCGAGGTTGGGCTATGTCTAAACTCCTGGCCGGTCTGGCGGTCGCCGTTGTGATCGCCCTGGTACCGGTCGCGCCGGCGCTGCCGCAGACCGGATCGCTCCGTGTGACCCAGGTCAGCATCAAGACCTTCGGTGACACCACGCAGCTCTCCGTGGTGGGGACCGGCCCGCTGACGTACCGGACGTTTCAACTCTCGTCGCCGCCACGCCTCGTGATCGATCTCCCCGGCGCGACGCTGGACGCTTCGGTGCCTCCGCTGATCGACGTCGCCAGCGGCGGCGTCGAGCGGGTCCGCGTGGGGCAGTTCCAGGTGACGCCGGCCATCGTGCGCGTCGCGGTAGACATGGAGAGGGCCGTGCCGTTCACGCTAGCGACGAATGGTCCGGCCGTGGTGGTGGCGAAGTTCGCGGTCAAGCGGGACGTAGCCAAGCCGGCGACGCCGACTGCGCCTCCGGCGGCGCCCGCGGCCGCTCCGCCCGTCGCGGCGCCGCCGGTGCAAGTGGCACAGGCTTCGGCGCCGGCCCCTCCTGCGCCTGCTCCAGCCGCGGCGCAGGCCCAGGCCCCGGCGGCGCAGCCAGTCACGCCGAGTCGCATCAACCTGGAGCTGCGCTCAACCGAACTGGCCGACGTGCTCACCGCCATCGCCAAGCTCTGCAACTACAACATTGTGACCGACTCGTCGGTCAAGGGTCAGATCACCGTACGGCTGCTCGACCTGAGCTGCGACGAGGCCCTGCGGTACGTGCTCGAGGCGAACAATCTGGGCTTCCGGCGGCTCGGGCGCAACCTGATCGTCATGCCCGCCGAGCGGCTCGCGCCGCCGCCCGAGGTCCCGGAGGCCGTGGCGTACAACATCGGGTTCGGGCAGGTGGACAAGATCGCCGAGGCCGTGCGCACGTCGGTGCCCGGGATTCGCGTGGCGTTTGACGCGAGGACGAACACGATGGTCGTCGTCGGCACCCAGGCGCAGCACGAGCAGGTGCAGAAGGTCCTCGCGAGCCTCGACGTGCGCCTCGTGACGGTCGAGGTCGAGACCCGCGTCGTCGACGTGAACACGTCCGACCTGAAGAACCTGGGTCTGGACTGGGGTCTCACCGGGCAGCCGATCTTCCAGATCCAGGGGACGTTCCCGGGGCAGGTCGTCATCGGCGTGCCGACCACAGGCACCGACGAAGTGCCGAACATCTACGCCCGGCTGAACGCCCTGATCACGCAGCGCAAGGCGCGGATCATCACGGCGCCGCGCATCGCCGTGCTCGACGGCAACGAGGCCGTCGTCAACCTGGGCGAGGACTTCCCGGTTCCGTCGATCGACACCGCGGGGCGGCTCACGTTCAGCTTCAAGCCCATCGGAGTGATCCTGCGGGTTCTCCCCAAGGTCAACCGCGACGGCCTGATCACCACGAAGGTCGAGCCCGAAGTCTCATCGGTGGCCGATCTGCTGTCGACGCCGTCCGGGTCGGTGCCGCGGATTGCGACCCGCAAAGCCAGCACGACGATCACGGCGCGCAATGGTGAGTCGATCGTGCTCGCGGGGCTCATCAGCGCACAGGAGCGGCGGACCGTGCTCAAAGTGCCGCTGCTCGGCGATATCCCGATCCTGGGCGCGCTGTTCCGCAGCACGACGACGAACCGGGAAGAGACGGAAGTCATCTTCATCATCACGCCGAAGATCGTGCCGGACCGGCAATGAGACGCGCGTTCGCCGGCTGTCTGTTCCTTGCCCTGCTGGTGGCAGGCCCAGCCGCGACCGCAGTCGCGCAAGCGCCGGCACCTGCGACGACTCAGGCGCAGCCCCTGCCGGTCTTCAATACCTCCCGGCTCTACTTGACGGAGGAGGACTTCAACCGCGCGATTCAGCCATATCAGGTCGCCATCCGAGCCGATGCACGCAACGCGCGTGCGCACTACTGGCTCGGTGTCGCCCATGTGTACGCATACCGGCAGCATCTGGGCGGCGCCGCGCCCTACGCGGCGGCGTATCTCGACAAGGCCATCTCGTCGCTCGAGGAAGCGATCAAGCTCAGCCCGGGCATGCTGGAGGCCTACATGCAGTTGCAGGATGCGTACCACCTCAAGGGCGACCTGGCGAGGGCCAATGAGGTTGTCGCATCGATGTTGCAGCGGACACGGCCGTCCTGGTTGCCGGCCGTTCCCGCACCGCCGAAGTAGGGCGGCGGTCGGCCGCGCGGGCATCGAACGATGAGACGAGGGCGGCCGCACGGCCGCCCTCGTCGTATTGCGGAGAGGTAGCACCTTCGCTATGCTACTCGCTGTATGTTTACCGTTGCCGCGCCGGCCTCACTGGATCGTCTGACCCGGCTGCGGGCGCGGCTCGACGTCGCCGGGACAGACGCCGCGGTCCTGGCCAAGCCCGCGAACGTCACCTACGTGTCCGGCTTTACAGGATCCACCGGGCTGGCCGTCGTCACGGCGCGCGAGGCCTTCCTGGTCGTGGACTTCCGCTACGTCGAGCAGGCCGCCGCGCAGACCCGCGGCTTCGCCTGCGTGCGCGCGAACGGGCCGCTGATCGAGGGCGCCTCGGAGATCGTTCGCCGGACGGGCGCGCGGCGCGTGGCCGTCGAAGCCGAGTATCTCCCGGTCGGGCAGTTCCGGAAGCTCGCCGAGGGTATTGCGCCGGCCGAGGCCGTGCCCGTCGACGGGATCGATCACATCCGATGGGTGAAGTCGGCCGAGGAGATTGCCGCGATCCGTCGGTCGCTCCGCGTCGCCGAAGCCGCGTTCCTGGACGTGGTGCCCCTGATTCGTGTCGGCGCCGTCGAGCGGGACATCGCGGTGGCGCTGGAGGAGCGGTTGCGGCGGCTGGGCTCGCAGCGTCTGCCGTTCGATGTGATCGTGGCGTCCGGACCTCGCGCGGCCTTGCCCCATGGCGTCGCCAGCGACCGCGTCATCGGTCGCGGCGAGTGCGTGACCGTGGACTTCGGGGCGATCGTCGACGGGTACGTGTCGGACTGCACGCGAACCGTGGTGACCGCGCCGGTCACCGCCCGGCACCGCGAGATCTACGGCGTGGTGCTGGCCGCGCAGCGAGCGGCGCTCGCAGGCCTGCGGCCCGGGCTGACGGGCCGCGAGGCGGACGCCCTGGCCCGCGACGTGATCGCCACGGCAGGGCACGCGGACGCGTTCGGCCACAGCCTGGGACACGGCGTCGGGCTGGCGGTGCACGAGGGGCCGACGCTCTCCCCCCGCGAAGAGGCTGTCCTGTCGCCCGGCGCCGTCGTGACGGTCGAGCCCGGCGTCTACCTGCCGGGCTGGGGTGGGGTGCGCATCGAGGACCTCGTGGTCATCACCGACGACGGATGTGACAACCTGACCACATTGCCGAAGGACCTGATCGAGGTGGGCGCGTGATCTCGAGTAACGACTTCCGTAGCGGTGTCGTCATCGAACTCGACGGCGAGCTCTATACCGTGGTCCAGTCCCAACACGTTAAGCGCGGCCGGGGCAGCGCCTACGTCCGCGCGCGGATCCGCAACCTCAAGACCGGCGCGATCACCGAGCGGACGTTCAACGCCGGCGAGAAGGTGCCGCGCGCGTTCCTGGATCACCGCGAGATGCAGTACCTGTACCACGACGGCGACCAGTACATCTTCATGGACCAGGAGACGTACGAGCAGGTGACGATCGATGCCGCGCTGCTCGGCGACAGCACACTGTTTCTGAAGGACAACACCGTGGTCACCGTCGCGTACTACGAAGGCAAGCCCATTGGCGTCGAGCTGCCCAACTCAGTCGACCTCGTCGTGACGGACACGCCCCCCGGCGTCAAAGGCGACACGGCGTCGGGCAGTTCCAAGCCCGCGACCCTGGAGACCGGCGCGGTCGTGCAGGTACCGTTCTTCGTCGAAGTTGGGAGCGTCATCCGCGTCGACACCCGGACCGGTGAGTACCTGGAGCGCATCAGGTAGGCCGCGCCCGCCGGTCGCCATGACGCCGGCGGAGGTTCCCGAGTCGGGTGTTCCCGCTGCACGACACGGCTGCTAGAATACTGGCGTGCAGGACCACCGACGGAGCGTTGCCGCGTCGCACGGTGCGGACCGGTTCCCCGGCCGCGGGTGCGGGCGACGATCCCCCGTCGGTGGTTTTGTGGTTTGCGGGGGCGCGGTCCGGTGAAGATCGATCGGCGCCGCACGCGCGATGTGGCGCTCCAGGTCTTGTTTCAGCACGACGTGGGCCGCATCCCCATTCACGAGGCCCTGGAACTTGTCAGGCGCGATGACCCCAGCGTGGACTGGGCATTCGTGGACGCGCTGTGCCGCGGGACGGCGGCGAAGCGGGCGGAGATGGATGCGTTGATCACGCGGCATCTATCCGGCTGGACGCTCGAGCGCTTGGCCAGTGTAGACCGCGTGATCTTGCGGATGGCGCTCTACGAACTCCGCTACTTCGCCACCCCGCCTGGCGCGGTCATCAACGAAGCGGTCGAACTCGCGAAGCGCTACGGCACCGATGACTCCGGCCGCTTCGTCAACGGTGTGCTCGGTGCGATCGTGCGCGAGGGAGTCGATGCGACCGGAACGTCGCGCGCGCCAGGCGCCTGAGGCGCGCGCCGCGGCGCCTGCCCGGTCCGGTCGCGACCACAAGGCCTCGGCCGGGACTGAGACTGCCATGGCTATCGTGCGGGCGCACGTGTGGGCTTCGGGCCGCGTCCAAGGCGTGGGGTTCCGCGACTTTGTATACCGGCAGGCCGTACCGCTGGGGGTGGCCGGGTTTGTCCGCAACCTGCCTGACCACCGGGTCGAGGTCGTCGCCGAAGGACCACGGCCCGGCGTCGAAGCGCTGATCGACGCGATCCGCAAGGGGCCGTCCGGCGCATCGGTGCGCGAGGTCGAGGTCGTGTGGGAGGCGCCGCAGGGGGAGTCGAGGTTCCTCATCCGAACCGGCGGCATGGTCCATGACTGATCGCTCGGCGACCACCGATCTCCTGGCCTCGTACCTGGCCTCGCGAGGGCCCATGATCGAGGCCGGGCTCGACGCCGCGCTGCCGCGGCCGGAGGCGGTGCCGCCGCTGTTGCATGAGGCGATGCGCTACAGCCTTTTCGCCGGCGGCAAGCGCGTCCGGCCGGTGCTGGTGCTGGCTGCCGCGGAGGCGGTCGGGGGGAGGCCGGCGGATGTATTGCCCACGGCCTGCGCCGTTGAGTTGATCCACACCTATTCGCTGATCCACGACGATCTGCCCTGCATGGATGACTCGGCGACCCGCCGGAACCGGCCGACCTGCCATGTAGCGTTCGGCGAAGCGATCGCGGTACTCGCCGGTGACGCGCTGCACGCGCTAGCCTTCGCGCTCATGACGCGCAACGCGGCCACGGTCGACGCCGGTCGTGTCGTCCAGGCAATCGAGGAGGTCGCCAGCGCGATCGGCACGCAGGGCATGGTTGGGGGGCAGGTCCTCGACCTGCTCGCCGAGAACCGGCCGGTCCTCGCCCGGTTCGGCCGCTGGCCCGAAGACCGGCGCGACGGCGTGCAGTTGATCCACCGGTGGAAGACCGGTGCGCTGATCCGTGCGAGCGTGCGTGCGGGCGCCGTCCTCGCCGGTGCGAGCCGGGCCCGTCTGCACGACCTCACCGCCTACGGTGAGCATCTCGGCGTCGCGTTCCAGATCGTGGACGATATCCTTGACGAAGTCGGCGAGGCTGGCACGTTGGGCAAAGACGCCCGCCGCGACGCGGCGTCGTCCAAACTGACGTTTCCCGCGGCGTTTGGCGTTGAGGAATCGCGGCGGGTGGCCGGGGTGCACACCGAGGCCGCACTGGCGGCGCTCGCGCAGTGGTCGGCGGAGGCCGACGTGCTCCGGGCCCTGGCTCGGGCGCTGCTGGTGCGGGAGTTCTGATGATGGCAGCCAGGGCCACCGCGTCGCCGTCGCGTCGCGAGACGCGCCGCCCGGCCCGCGCGGGGCGGACGAGGCTCGACCTGCTGGTGGTCGCCCGGGGACTCGCGGCGAGCCGGCACCAGGCCGAGGCCGCGGTTCGTGCAGGCGAGGTGTTCGTCGACGGGCGCCGCGTCGAAAAGCCAGGCACGCTGGTCGTCGACACGGCGGCGATCGAGCGACGGCGCGAGGGGCCGGTCTACGTGAGCCGGGGCGGCGTAAAGCTCGAGGCGGCACTTGACGCCTTTGGCGTCGATCCGGCAGGGCAGGTCGTGCTCGACGTGGGCGCCTCCACCGGGGGCTTCACCGATTGCGTACTGCGACGCGGCGCGCGGCGTGTCTACGCGGTGGACGTTGGTCGCGGTCAGCTTCACTGGCGCTTGCGTCAGGACCCGCGGGTTGTCGTGATGGAGGGACGGCACGCCGGACGCCTGGCGCCCGCCGACTTTCCCGAGGCCGTGGATCTGGCCACGATCGACTGCTCGTTCATCTCGCTGCTCAAGGTGTTGCCGGCCGTGGCGCGCGTCGTCCGGCCCGGTGGGCGCATCATCGCGCTCGTGAAACCGCAGTTCGAGGTCGGTCCGAAGGCTGCGCCGAAGGGTGTCGTCCGGGATCCCGCGGTGCACGAGGTCGTGCTCCGCCGTGTGGTCGCGGACGCCGGCGCGTCGGGCTGCCGGCCGGAACGGGTAACCGTGTCGCCGCTGCGTGGCCCGGACGGGAACAGGGAGTTCTTCGTGCTGCTCCGGAACGAAGCGGGGGCGCCGGCCGACACACTGGGTGACGAGATCCACCGCGTCGTGTGGGCGGCCGGGAGCGCATCGCTGTGACGCGCGTCGCAATCCTGGTGAACCCGGTGCGATTCGGGACCGATCCTGAGTCGGTTGATCACCTCCGCGACGCGCTGCAAGTGCTCTTTGAGCGCGGCCTCGACGTTCGCATGAACGTGGCGGGCGCGCGCATCGCGGGCCGGCCCGATCTCGAGGCCCCGGATGCCGAACTCGCCGAGGGTGCGGATATGCTTGTGGTGCTGGGCGGCGACGGCACCATCCTGTCGGCGGCGCGCTTGGCTGCCGGGCGGGTGCCGATCCTGGGCGTCAACCTTGGGGGTCTGGGCTTTCTGGCCGAGATCCCCTTGCGCGAGTTGCCGGGTGCGCTGGCCGAGGTGGTGCGCGGCGAGTTGGTGATCGACGAACGCGCGATGCTTGAGGCCGAGATCATTGGGCCGTCAGGCGCGCGCACGCGGGCCGTCGCGCTCAACGACATGGTCATCGCCAAGACCGGCGTGGCTCGCGTGATCCATCTCACGACGTCGGTGAACGGTGAGCATCTGGCGACGTACCCGGCGGACGGCGTGATCATCGCCACGCCGACCGGTTCCACGGCCTACTCACTGTCAGCCGGCGGGCCGATCGTCCATCCGCAAGTGGACGTCATCGTCGTGACGCCGATCTGTCCGCACACGTTCACCGCGCGGCCCGTGGTGGTATCGGGCGGCGCGACCGTGACGGTGGAAGTCCAAATGCGGGCGGACGAAGTGTGTCTCAGCGTGGACGGCCAGGCGAGCCACGACCTCTTCGCCGGCGAGCGGGTTGTGGTCCGGCGTGCGTCTGAGCGCACGCGACTCGTCCGTCTGCAGGCCAACAGCTTCTATGGGATCTTGCGGACAAAGCTCGGGTGGGGATCGCGCTGATGCTCATCGAGCTCCGCATTCAAGATTTCGCGGTGATCCATGCGCTAACGATCGAGTTCGGCCCGGGTCTGAACGTCCTCTCCGGCGAGACGGGTGCCGGCAAGTCTATCATCGTTGATGCGCTCACCGTCGCGCTCGGCGCGCGGGCGAGCAGCGACCTGGTTCGTACCGGCGCCGCCGCCGCCAGGGTCGAGGCGCGCTTTGCCGTGGACCGGGATCCTCCGGTGCGCGCTTGGCTGACGGACCGCGGGCTCGGCGATGCCGAGCTGGTCGTGGCGCGGGAGATCGGCAGCGACGGTCGCTCGCGGGCCTGGATCAACGGCAGGCCGTCCACCGTCGGGATGCTCCGTGAGCTGGGCGACCAGCTCGTCGAAATCATCGGGCAGCACGAGAGCCAGCAACTCCTCCGGCCCCAGACGCACCTTGAGGTGCTCGATGCGTTTGCGGGACCCTCGGCACTGGCCCTTCGCGCCGAGGTGGCGTCGCGCGTTGCGCGGCGGGCCGCCCTGCGGGCAGAGCACGAGGCCCTGGCCGCGAGCGAGCGCGACCGCGTCCGGCGAATCGACTTCCTGCGGCACCAGGTCCAGGAGATCGACGCCGCGAAGCCGCGCCCCGGCGAGGACGAGGCGCTCGCGGCCCGGCGGACGCGGTTGGCCAACGCCGGCCGGCTCGCCGCAGCTGCGGCCGGCGCGTATGCGGCCCTCTACGAGGCGGAGCAGGGGGCAGCCATCGATCGTCTTGGCCATGCGAGGTCGGCTCTGCGCGAGGTGGCGGGCCTCGACCCGGCCCTGGCCCCGGTCGTGGAGCGCATCGAAGCGCTCATCGGCGAGGTGACCGACATTGCCCGCCAGCTCGCCAGCTACCGGAGTGCGGTCGAGGACCAGCCCGACGAACTTGAGGCGGTTGAGGCGCGCCTGGCGTTGCTCCAGGCGCTTCGCCGGAAGTACGGCGAGACGATCGAGGACGTCCTGGCCGCGCGCGAGCAGGCCGCGGCGGAACTCGCCGGGCTCGACGCGAGCGATGCCCGGCGCGCCGCGATTGCCGCGGAGCTCGAAGTGGTGGACCGCGAGCTGATCGAGCGATGCGGTCGCCTGACGCTGGTGCGTCGCATGGCCGCCCGCCGGCTCGAGACCAGCGTCGATCGCGAGTTCGGGATGCTCGAGTTGAAGCGTGCGCGGCTGAGGGTGGGCCTGGGGCACGACCCTGATCCGGATGGTCTTCAGATTGGCGCGGAGCGAGTCGCGGTCGGTCCCACGGGCGCCGATCGCGTAGAGTTCCTGCTGGCGGCCAACCCGGGCGAGGAGGCCCGGCCGCTTGTGCGGGTGGCGTCTGGCGGCGAACTATCGAGGGTGATGCTGGCGCTGCGCCACGTGCTGGCCGCGACCAATGGCACGCCGGTGATGGTCTTCGACGAAGTTGAGGCCGGTATCGGTGCGCGTACCGCCGGCGCCGTCGGGCGGGTGCTGACGGGGATGGCCCGCACCCGGCAGGTGTTGTGCGTCACGCACCTGGCCGAGATCGCCAGTCTCGCCGACCATCACTTCTGGGTGACGAAAGACGTCGTGCGTGGACGCACGGTGGTGCACGTGCAGCCCCTTGCCGGCACAGACCGGACCGAGGAGATTGCCAGGATGCTGTCGGGCCGGATGCCGACGCCGACTGCGCGCGACTATGCCTCGGAACTGCTCGCACGGGCGCGCCGCAGGCAGACGGCCGGAAGCGCGCCCAAAGGGTCCTAGGGAGGGACGCCGTGACCAAGTATATCTTCGTGACCGGAGGCGTCGCGTCGGCGCTGGGAAAGGGGATCACCTCGGCATCCATTGGACGGCTGCTCAAGAGCCGCGGGTTGCGGGTCACCCTACTCAAGTTCGATCCGTACGTCAACGTCGACGCCGGGACGATGAATCCGCACCAGCACGGGGAGGTCTTCGTCACCGACGACGGCGCCGAAACCGACATGGACCTCGGCCACTACGAGCGGTTCATCGACGAGAACCTGGGCCGGGCGAACAACACCACGACGGGTAAGATCTACAACGCTGTGATCGCGCGTGAGCGCCGCGGCGAGTACCTGGGCGGTACGGTCCAAGTGATCCCGCACGTGACGAACGAGATCAAGGACGAGATTCGCGGTCTGGCGCGGGCCAGCGGTGCCGACGTTGTGATCACCGAGGTCGGCGGCACCGTGGGTGACATCGAGGGGCTCCCGTTCCTCGAGGCCATCCGGCAGTTCCGCCGCACGGTCGGCGACCAGCACGTGATGTACGTGCACGTGTCCCTGGTCCCGTACCTGCCGGCCGCCGGCGAGTTGAAAACCAAGCCGACCCAGCACAGCGTCAAGGAACTGCGCAGCATCGGCATCCAGCCCGATGTCATCGTGTGCCGCACCGAGAAGCCGCTCGGCCGGGCGCTCAAAGAGAAGATCGCGCTGTTCTGCGACGTCGAGCCCGACGCCGTGATCCAGGCCCTGGACGCTGACACTATCTACGAGGTCCCGCTCGTTTTGGAGCAGGAAGGGCTCGGGCGCATCATCCTGACGCGCCTGGGTCTGGAGCACCTGCCCGAGCCCGACCTGGCCGAGTGGCGACAGATCGTCGAGCGGCTGCGCCATCCTCACGTGACGGCGCGGATCGCGCTGGTCGGGAAGTACATGGGCGTCGAGGACTCCTACGTCAGCATCGTCGAGGCGCTGCGGCACGGCGGCATCGCCAACCAGTGCGGGGTCGAGGTGACGAAGCTCGACTCCGAGACCATCGAACGGTGGACTGATGCGGAGCTGGCGTCTCGCCTCGAGGCGTATCACGGCGTGCTTGTCTGCCCAGGCTTCGGCGCGCGGGGCGTCGAGGGCAAGGTCCGGGCGATCCGGTACGCGCGGGAACACCAGGTGCCGTTCCTCGGCATCTGTTTTGGGATGCAATGGGCGGTCGTGGAGTTCGCGCGTCACGTCTGCGGGCTGCACGGCGCGAACACGACCGAGGTCGATCCGAACACACCCCATCCGGTGATCTCGCTGCTGGCCGAACAGCGGGGTGTCGAGGACAAGGGCGGCACGATGCGGCTCGGCCGGTATCCGTGCCGGTTGGTGCCGGGGTCGAAGGCCCACGAGGCCTATGGTGTGCCCGAGGTGGCCGAGCGGCACCGGCACCGCTACGAGCTGAACAACGCCTATCGCGCGACGCTTGAGACGCACGGCATGCGCGTCACCGGGGTCTACCCTGACCAGGACCTAGTCGAGATCATCGAGTTGCCCGACCACCCGTGGTTCGTGGGGACGCAGTTCCACGGCGAGTACCGGTCGCGACCGAACCGTGCCCATCCGCTGTACCAGGCGTTCATCCGCGCCGCGCTGGAGCGGGTCCCCGCGTCTGCCCGGACGGCGTGAGCGCGCGCGCCATGAGTCTCGAACCGACGGTCGCATCGAGGGCGATCTACCGCGGTCGCGTGGCGACGCTCCGCGTGGATGACGTGCGTATGCCGAGCGGCCGCATCGAGCGCCGCGAGATCGTCGAGCACCCGGGCGCCGCGGCCGTCGTGCCGGTGACCGACGACCACGAGGTTGTGATGGTCCGGCAGTATCGCAAGGCGGTGGAGAGCGCACTCCTTGAGATTCCGGCCGGGACGCTCAACGCCGGCGAGACCGCGCTTGCCTGCGCGCACCGCGAACTGGCGGAAGAAACCGGGTTGGCCTGCGATGTCATGATGCCGCTGATCACCTTCGTGCCGTCGCCGGGGCTGCTGACCGAGGAGATCACGCTCTTCTTGGCCCGGGGCTTGCGGCCGGTACCCCGGATGGTACAGGCTGAGGAAGAGGGGCTGCAGGTCGTGCGCGTGCCGGTCGACCAGATTGCGCAGCTGATCAGCCGGGGGGACGTGCGGGATTCGAAGACCATCATCGGGTTGATGCTCCTCTCGTGGCGGTGAGCCGGTGATGCGGCGATCGTGACGTCGCCTGACCGCGGCCGGACGCGGGCCGAGTCCCGGGCGCTCAGCGCGGCCCTTGACGAGTTCCTCACCTACCTGACCGCCGAGCGCGGGCTTGCGCCCCGCACGGTCACCGCCTACCGTCACGACCTCGAGGAGTTCATCACCTTCGCGGCTCGCCGGGGCGCGCGCGGACCCGCCGACCTGCACCGGTCCGCGATCACCCTCTACCTGCTCGGCCTGCGGCGCCGGGGTTTGGCCGACACATCGGTCGCGCGGCGCCTGGCCGCGGTACGCGGATGGACCGGGTTCCTACTACGTACGGGTGCCATTGTCGACGATCCGGCACTGGACGTGACGGCCGCGCATCGGCCGCGCCGTTTGCCCGACGTGCTCACGGTGGAAGAAGTGGAACGGCTGCTTGCGCAGCCGCGCGGCGACCGACCCCAGGTGCTGCGCGATCGGGCGATTCTCGAGCTGCTCTATGCCGCCGGCTTGCGCGTCAGTGAGCTGGTGGCCCTTGACGTGGGCGACGTGCACCTGGCGGTCGAGTACGTGCGGTGCGTCGGCAAGGGCTCCAAGGAGCGGATCGTGCCGATCGGGTCGGCTGCGGTGCGCGCGCTCCAGCGCTATCTCGCGCTCGCGCGGCCGGTGCTTGCAGGCGGGCGGCCGCAGCCGGCGCTGTTCCTCAACCGTCGGGGCGGCCGGCTGACCCGTCAGAGCGTCTGGACGCTGCTCCGGCAGTGCGCGCGGTCCGCGGGCCTGCGCAAGCCGATCCACCCGCACACGCTGCGGCACTCATTTGCCACGCACCTGCTGGACGGCGGCGCCGATCTGCGGGCGGTCCAGGAGATGCTGGGCCACGCGAGTATCGCCACGACGCAGGTCTACACGCATCTCACGCGGGCCCGGCTGCGCGAGGTGTATCGGCGAGCGCACCCGCGCGACCGCATGACCATCCCCATCGGTCGAGGCGCGGATCGCTCTCGACCCGCGCCGTCGGCGCACCATGGCTAAGGCCAGTTGCGTCATCGTGCTGGTCCTCGACAGCCTTGGCGTCGGCGGCGCACCGGACGCCGCGGCCTATGGTGACGAGGGCAGCGACACGCTGGGGAATTGCGCGGTCGCATCTGGCGGCGTGCATCTGCCGGTGCTGGAGCGGTTGGGCCTGGGCGCGATCACCGAGGTGGCCGGGGTGCGACGGCGCGACGACCATGAGGCCGCGGTCGGCGTGATGCGTGAGCAGTCCGCAGGCAAGGACTCGACCACCGGGCACTGGGAGCTGGCCGGGCTGGTGGTCTCCAGGCCCTTTCCCACGTACCCCAGCGGATTCCCGGCCGAGGTGATTGACGCGTTCTCCAAGGCGATCGGCCGACCGGTGCTCGGCAACGTCGCCGCGTCGGGCACCGAGATCATCAAGGCGTTGGGTGAGGAGCACGTGCGGACCGGTGCGCCCATTGTGTACACCTCGGCCGACAGCGTGTTTCAGATCGCCGCGCACGAGGAGATCGTGCCGCCGGACCAGCTCTACGCGTGGTGCCGTGAGGCGCGGACGATTCTCCAGGGCGAGCACGCGGTCAGCCGCGTGATCGCCCGGCCGTTCGTGGGGCTGCCGGGCGAGTTCCGGCGCACGGATCGCCGTCGGGACTTCTCACTGCCGCCGACCGGACCGACGGTGCTCGATGCGCTCGCCGCGGCGGGCCTGGCCGTGGTCGGGGTGGGCAAGATCGATGACCTGTTCGCCGGGCGCGGACTCACCGAGGCGATCCACACACACGACGACATGGACGGCCTCACGCAGACCGTGGCCGCGATGCGACGGGTGGGGCACGGGCTGGTGTTTACGAACCTCGTCGAGCTCGACACGGCCTACGGGCACCGCAACGACGCGATCGGTTATGCTCGGCACCTCGAGGCCATTGACGCGCGCCTGGTGGAAGTCCTCGACGCGTGCGGACCGGACGATGTGCTCATCATCACCGCCGATCACGGCAACGATCCGACGACGCCGAGTACCGACCACTCGCGTGAGCAGGTGCCGGTGCTGGCCTGGCGGCCCGGGCTGCCGCGCGGTCGCCATCTCGGTCTGCGGCGGTCGTTCGCCGACGTCGGCGCGACCGTCGCCGCGGCGCTCGGCGTGCCGTGGGCCGGGGCGGGCACGGCGTTTTGGACGGCCCTGGAGTAGGCGCCGACGGCTTTCTGCCGAAACCCATCAGCACGATGGCTGGTGCGCGAGAGAGGGGAGATCGATGAGCTGGGCATTGCGCGCTCGTGAGGCCGCCACCGCGATCCGCCAGCGGACCCGCCGCGTGCCTGATGCGGCGGTGATTCTCGGATCAGGGCTGGGGGCGCTGGCAGACCAGGTGACCGTGGACGCCGCATTGACGTTTCAAGAGATTCCGCACTTCCCGCGGACCAGCGTGGAGGGGCACCACGGCCGGCTCCTGATCGGCACGCTCGAGGACCGGGCTGTGGCCGTGATGCAGGGTCGGGCCCACTTCTACGAGGGATACGCGATGGCGGAGGTGGCGTTTCCCGTTCGTGTGCTGCATGCGCTGGGCGCGCCGATCTTGATTGTCACCAACTCGTCCGGCGGACTGAACCGGCACTTCAAGGCGGGCGACCTCATGGTCATCGCCGACCACATCAACTTCATGGGCACGAATCCGCTCGTCGGGCCTAACGAAGACGAATTGGGGCCCCGGTTCCCGGACATGTCCGAGCCCTACGACCCCGCGCTCATCGAGCTGGCCGAGGCCGCGGCGCTGGAGGTCGGCATTCCGCTGCGCAAGGGCGTCTACGTCGGCGTCTGCGGCCCGTCGTACGAGACCCCAGCAGAACTGCGCATGATGGCGCGCTGGGGCGCGGACGCGGTGGGGATGTCCACCGTGCACGAGGTGATCACCGCGCGGCACGCCGGCATGCGCGTGCTGGGCCTGTCGGCGATCACGGACATGGCGACCGGTGAGGGCCACGGCAAGGTCACCCACGAGGACGTGCTGGCAGCCGCCAAGCGGATTGAGCCGCAGTTCGTGCGACTCGTGCGCCGCATCGTGCGAGGGCTGCCGCGATGAACCGCCAGCCCCTCACGGCGACGCGAGCCAGACGGGATTCGTGATCCGGCCAGCCGAGCTCATCCAGAAGAAGCGTGACGGCGGGGCGCTGTCGGGCGAGGAGATTGGCACGCTCGTCCGCGGGTTTGTTGCCGGCGACATTCCCGACTATCAGATGGCCGCGTTCCTGATGGCGGTCTTCTTCCGCGGGCTCAGCGCCGATGAGACCTCGGCGTTGACGCAGGCGATGGTGCGGTCGGGCGAGGTGCTCGACCTCGGGCCGCTGGCGGGCCGAGCCGTGGACAAGCACAGCAGCGGCGGCGTGGGCGACAAGACCTCCCTCGTGCTCGTCCCCCTGGTGGCGTCGGCCGGCGTGCCGGTGCCGAAGCTCTCGGGCCGCGGGCTTGGACACACCGGCGGCACGCTCGACAAACTGGAGTCGATTCCAGGATTCCGCACCAATCTGACGACGGCCGAATTCATCGAGCAGGTTGGCCGCGTCGGATGCGCGATTGCCGGGCAGAGCGCGTCCATCGTGCCCGCGGATGCGAAGCTCTACGCCCTGCGCGATGTGACCGCCACGGTTGAGAGCATTCCGCTGATCGCGGCCAGCATCATGTCGAAGAAGCTCGCAGCCGGCGCCGGGGCCATCTTGCTCGACGTCAAGTGCGGCCGGGGCGCGTTCATGAAGACCGAGGACGCCGCCCGTGAGTTGGCGCAGACGATGGTGGAGATCGGCCGGACGGCCGGCCGCCGTGTGGCGGCCGCGATCACCGGCATGGACGTACCCCTGGGCCGGGCCGTGGGCAATGCGCTCGAGGTGGCCGAGGCCATCGCCACGCTGCGGGGCGAGGGTCCGCCCGACCTCCACGCGCTGTGCCTGGACCTGGGTGGCTGGATGCTCGTGCTCGGTGGGCGTGCCGCAACGCCTGGCGAGGGACGGGTCGAGGTCGAGCGCCGGCTCCGTTCGGGCGATGGGCTGGCGCGGCTGGCAGCGATGATCGAAGCGCAGGATGGCGATGCGGGCGTGATCGAACATCCGGAGCGTCTTCCGCGGGCATCGGTGCAGGTGGTCGTGCCGTCGCCCGGCGCCGGCGTGATTGCCGCGATCGACGCCGCCGGCATCGGGCTGGCCGCGATGCGCCTGGGCGCCGGCCGGATCAGGAAGGGCGACCCGGTGGACTCGGCGGCGGGCGTGGTGCTGATCCGCGTAGTGGGTGAGGCGGTGCGCGCCGGGGATCCGATTGCCGTGGTGCACGCGCCGGATCCCACCAGAGCGGACGCGGCGGTCCGCGAGGTGGCGGCCGCGTATGCGATCGGCGAGCACGCGCCGCCACAGCGACCGCTGATCCGGACCGTCGTGCAGGAGGCGGATCACGGCCGTGCGGCCGGCGGCGGGTCGGGGTGATGCGGCGGGATGATCAGGAGGCGACAACGATGATTCGTCGTGTGGGAGTCGTGGGGTGCGGGCTGATGGGCTCGGGTATCGTCGAGGTCGCCGCGCGGTGCGGCTACGAGGTCGTCGTGCGCGAGGTGACGCCGGTGTTGCTGGAGCGCGGACTCGACCGCATCGACGCGTCGATGCAGCGGGCGGTCGACCGCGGGAAGTTGGAGGCCGCAGCCCGAGAGGCCGCGCGGAGCCGCATTCGAGGGACGACCTCGCTGACCGATGTGGGCAACTGCGATCTCGTCATCGAGGCCGTCGTGGAGAAGATGGACGAGAAGAAGGCGGTGCTGCGCGAGCTCGACGGGCTGCTGAGGCCGGAGGTGATCATGGCCAGCAACACGTCGTCGCTCTCGATCACGGAGATGGCCGCGGTCACGGCGCGGCCGGAGCGAGTGGTGGGACTACACTTCTTCAATCCCGTGCCGGTCATGGCCCTGGTCGAGATCGTGCGTGGCCTGCAGACGTCGGAGGCGACCGTGCAGACGGTACGCGCGTTCGCGCAGTCGCTCGGCAAGACCGTCGTCATGGCCAAAGACGCGCCCGGGTTCATTGTGAACCGGCTGCTCATCCCGTATCTCCTCGATGCGATCCGCGTGCTGGAACTCGGCGTGGCGTCGCGCGAGGACATCGATACCGCCATCACGTTGGGACTCGGACATCCGATGGGGCCGCTGACGCTGATGGACTTTGTGGGACTCGACACCACGTACTACATTGCGGAGGCGATGTTTCAGGAGTTCAAGGACGATCGCTACGCGCCGCCGCCGTTGCTGAAACAGATGGTGCTGGCGGGCTGGCACGGCCGGAAGAGCGGCCGGGGGTTCTACGAGTACGGATAGTCGGGGGTGCATCATGTGGGCTGTCGTTCGCCGGGTCACCCTGCTGGCGTTGGGCGGGGCGTGGATTGCGGCCCCGTTGGCCGCGGCGCCGATCCCGGGAGTTCCCAACCCGAAGGTGGCCGTCGAGGCGCCGGAGATCGGCCGATACGGCGGCACGCTGGTGGTCGCGCAGGTGAGCGAGCCCCGTACCTTTAACCCCGTCATCTACACCGACACGTCCACGGGCGCGGTGCTCGCGCCCATCTTCGACGCGCTCGTCGAGGTGAACTACCTGACCGGCGAGATGGAGCCGTCGCTCGCGGCGTCGTGGACGCTCAGCCCTGACCGGCGGACGTGGACCTTCGTGCTCCGCGAGGGCGTGCAGTGGTCGGACGGCCGGCCACTCAACATGGACGACGTGGTGTTCAGCCTGGAGACCGTGTTCACGCCCGGCGTGCAGAGCACGACGCGCGACCTGCTGATGTTTGACGGCAAGCCGCTCCGGTGGCGCCGGCTGGATGCGCGCCGGATCGCGTTCAGCACCGAGCAGCCCGCGGGCTTCTTCCTGCGTCAGATCAGCGGCCTCACCGTCATTCCACAGCACAAGCTGTCGGCCGCGCTGGCCAGGGGCGGGCAGGCGTTCAACACGACCTGGGGCGTCAACACCCCGCCCAACGAGATCGTCGGCACCGGGCCGTTCGTGATGCAGATGTACGCGTTCGGCCAGCGCGTGACGTACGCCCGCAACCCACGCTACTGGCACGCCGACCGTGCGGGCCAACGGCTGCCGTACCTCGACCGCTACGTGCTGCTGTTCGTGCCGAACCTCGATGCCGAGAAGCTCAAATTCCTGGCCAAAGAGACCGACCTCTATGGCGCGCGGCCGCGCGAGTACGCCGAGTTCAAGGCCGGTGAAGCCGCCGGCAACTACACGGTCTACGACGGTCCGGAGACCTTTGCGTCGCAGTACCTGGTCTTCAACCAGAACCCGCGCGGGCTCGCGCCGCCGAAGCTCACCTGGTTTCAGGACGTGCGGTTTCGCCGCGCGCTGAATCACGCGATCGACCGGCAGGCCATCGTCCGGCAGGTCTACGCCGACCGAGCCACGCCGTCGTGGAGCCCGGTCAGCATCGCCGATGCACGCTACCACAACCCCAACGTCCGGAAGTACCCTTACGATCTCAAACGCGCACAAGATCAACTGGCCGAGGCCGGCTTCACGAAGGACGCCGCCGGCCGGCTGCGCGACGGCCAGGGCCATGCCGTGGAGTTCGAGCTCTCGACCGTGGCGCAGAACGCCGATGCGGTGGCGATCGGCAATATCGTCCGGCAGGATTTCGAGCGGCTCGGTATCAAGGTCACGTTCACGCCCGAGCCGTTCGCCACCCTGGTGACCAAGCTCGACAATACGTTCAAGTGGGACGCCATCATCATCGGCCTGACGGGTGACAACGAACCCGGGACCGGCCGCACCTATTGGATGAGCTCGGGTGCGCTGCACGATTGGAATCCGCGACAGCCGAAGCCGACGACCGCGTGGGAGGCCGAGATCGACCGCATCTTCGAGCAGGTCGCGCGGGAGACCGACGTGGCCAAGCGGCGTGCGCTCTACTGGCGCTGGCAGGAGATCGTCGCCGATCAGGTGCCGGTCATGTACTTCACGAACCCCAAGACCCAGCCGGTCGTGCGCAACACGCTGGGCAACACGCGTCTCGGGTTGCAGGGTCAGACGAGCCGGCTGGACTGGCGGTACTATCGGCGCTAGACCGGCGGCGGGACGGCGACCGGGCCGGTCGGCGCCGGTTTGAAGACCGCCGGTGAGAGCGGCCGTGCCGCGCTAGCGAACCGCGCCGAGGCCTCCGCGGCCAGCGAGGCGCATTCGCCCGACGGCGCCACGAGCAGGACCGACTCCTCGGGGATTGCCACGAGCGGATCGTCCACGCCGGCGGGCACGAGCATCTCGGCCACCAGCAGCCGCGTGGCGTCGAGCCCATCGAGGTGCTCGTACCGCCGCCGCGGGCCGCCGATGTCTTCCAACAGGTGCCGCGTCTGCGCACGGAGATTCTCGAGGGCCAGCGCGTGCAGCGTGTCGGCGGTCTGGCGCCAGGCGCCCAGCGTGTGCTGTGTGACCGCCGTGTACTGATGCACGCCGCCGATGACGTACGTCACGGCCACGCCGCCATCCAGCGGCCGGGAGACCAGGCGCTGGGCCGGGGGGTAGTGCTCGAACACGGCCACGTAGTCCGCGGGTTTCAGTTGAGGCAACACGCGGTCCTGCACCAGGGCAAACGGCGGCGCCTCGGGTACCGGGACCCGGGCGCGCATGCCGGAGACGATCTCGTCGAACCACCCAGGCTCGGCACGGTCGCGCGGCCGCTGCCGCAGTAGCGTGGCCAGGTCGAGGTCGATCTCCGTGCCGAGCGCTCGCGCCCGGAACCCGGTGTCGGTGAGCGCGGTCACCGTGATCTCCGGCGCGGCGCGCGAAAGGTGGGCGAGGAGCCGCGACCGCACGCCGGCGAAGCGCCGGTATGACGAGGCCACGGCACCGGCCGCAAGGGCGACCACGACCACGGCGATCACGATGACGGTCTCGAGCATGCCCGGTGTCCACTATAGCGCAAGTGGAGGGGCTTCCTCCCGCAGCGCAGAAGTACCACGCCGAACTCCACGAGGGCTGCATGGCTGTCGAGCTGTCCGACGAGCACCGGATGATTCAGGCGACAGTCCGGGAGTTCGCTGCCCGCGAACTCCTCCCGATTGCCGCGGATCTGGACCAGAGGCCGCGCTATCCCGCCGACGTCGTCGCCAAAGCCGCCGACCTCGGCCTGATGGGGATGATGGTGCCCGAGGAGTATGGCGGTCAGGGGCTGGACCCGCTTGCCTACGTGATCGCGCAAGAGGAGCTGGCCCGTGTCTCGGCCGGATTCCAGACCATCGTCACGGTGAACAACTCGCTGGTCTGTGACCCAATCCTCCAGTTCGGCACCGAGGAGCAGCGTCGCCGGTATCTGCCGGGGCTGGCATCAGGCCGGACGCTCGGCTGCTACTGCCTGACCGAGCCGACCGCAGGGTCCGATGCGATGTCGCTCCGCGCGAGCGCAGTCCTGCGCGACGGCGAATGGGTGCTTTCCGGGACCAAGGTCTTTGTGACGAATGGGGTCGAAGCTGACCTGTGTGTGGTCTACGCGCGAACCGAGGACACCAAGGGCGCGCGCGGCATCTCGGCGTTTCTGGTCGAGAAGTCGTTTCCCGGCGTGACCGTGGGCAAGGTCGAGCACAAGCTCGGGATCAGGTGCTCGTCGACGGCCGAGGTGGTCTTCGACGAGTGCCGTGTGCCGGCGGACAACCTGCTCGGGCAGCGGGGCGACGGCGGCAAGATCGCGCTGGCCACGCTCGACGGCGGCCGCATTGGGATCGCGGCGCAGGCGCTGGGGATCGCGCGCGCGTCGCTCGAAGACGCCACGGCCTACGTCCGGCAGCGCCACCAATTCGGTGCGCCGGTCGCCACATTCCAGGCGGTACGCTGGGCGCTCGCCGACATGGCCACGCGGCTTGAGGCGGCGCGGCTGCTCACCTATCGCGCCGCGGCGCTGCGCGCGGCCGGTCAGCCGCATGCGCGGGAGGCCGCGATGGCCAAGCTGGCCGCATCGGAGACCGCGATGTTCGCCGCGCACAAGGCGGTGCAGCTCTTTGGGGGCTATGGCTACATCCAGGAGTACGCGGTGGAACGCTACTTCCGGGACGCCAAGATCACGGAGATCTACGAAGGCACGTCGGAGATCCAGCGCATGGTCATTTCGCGGTCGCTGCTGAGCCGACGCTGAACAGGAGGCATCGTGGACGTCGTCGTCTGCATCAAACAGGTCGTCGATCCCGAGCTGCCCGTCCGCGACTTTGCGATCGATCCCTCGACGCGACGGCAGGTGCGCGAGGGGCGGCCGCTGGTCATCTCCACGTATGATGAGCACGCGCTGGAGGTCGGGTTGCAGCTCAAGGATCGGCACGGGGGCACGGTCAAGGCGCTGACGATCGGTCCCCGGGCGGCGGTCGGCGACGCGGTGCGGCTGGCACTCGCCATGGGCGCGGACGAGGCCGTCGTGGTGGACGACCCGCGCGGCCCGGATCTGCCGGGCGTCGAGAAGGCGGCGGTCCTCGCGGCCGCGGTGCGCAAACTCGGTCGCGCGGACCTGGTGCTGACCGGTTGCGAATCGGCCGACTGGGTGGAGCGCGTGGTGCCGCCGCTGGTCGCCGAGGCCCTGGGCGCGTCGTGCGTGACGTTCGTCTCGACCGCTGAGTTCTCCGGCAACGGGCTGGTGGTGCGCCGTCTGGCCGACGACGGGTTCCACGTGGTCGACGTGCGGTTGCCGGCCGTGCTGTCGATTGCGAGCGATGACGCGAACCGGCCGCGGCTGCCCAAGGTCAAGGACATCGTGGCGGCCAAACGCAAGCCCGTGCACGTCTGGGCGATGGCGGACGTACCGGTCACGTCCGGCGACCGCCGCGTGCGGGCGCCCGAGGTGCAGGGCGTGACGATCCCGGAACGCACCGCCAAGTGCGAGTTGCTGTCCGGCGACCCGGCCGAGCAGGTCGCTACGCTCGTCCAGCGGCTGCGTGCGCTCAAGCTCCTGTAGCGCCGACCCGAAGGAGGACACCGGATGCCCGCCCTGCTCATCGTTGCCACGGTGTTTGACGCCGGCCTGGCCCGCTCCAGCCTGGAACTGGTCGGCGCCGCGCGGCCAATCGCCGCCGGCCTCCGGCTCGACCTGACCGCCGTGGTGCTCGGACCCGGGCCGGGCCTGGCCGAGGCTGCGGAGGTACTCCACCGGCATGGCGTCGGGAAGATCTGGCGGGCCGCTCACTCGTTGCTGACATCCGGCCAGACCGACGCGCTGCTGCCCGTCGTTGAGCAGGCGGCGCGCACGGCGGCCCCGCAGGTCGTGATGGTGAGTGCCGACACGGTCGGCCGTGAACTGGCGCCCAGGCTCGCTTACCGCCTCGGCGCGTCGCTGATCAGCGAGGCGGTCGAGGTGGGGACAGACGGCCACGCGGTGGTCGCGAAGCGGCAGGTCTACGGCGGCCGTGCCGTGGCCGAGGAGGCTGCGGCGTCATGGCCTGTGGTTGTGTCGGTCAAACCGCGAACCACTGATGTCCCGGAGCCGTGGCCGGTCGCGGGGAGCGTCGAGGACCTCGTGGTCAGCCTTGATGAGGCCTCGCTGGCGACTCGCGTGCGAGAAGTCCGCCGTGAGCAGGCGGATGTCGGCCTGGAGGACGCGCAGGTCGTGGTCGGCGGCGGCCGAGGACTCGGCGGCGCCGATGGGTTCAAGACCATCGGCGAGTTGGCCGCGGCTCTGGGCGGCGCGGTCGGCGCGTCGCGGCCGCCCGCGGACTCGGGGTGGGTGCCGATCAACTGGCAGATCGGACAGACCGGCAAGACGATCCGGCCCGCGCTGTACATCGCGGTCGGCATTTCAGGTGCGACCCAGCACGTGGCCGGTGTGACCGGCTCGCGGACGATCGTCGCGATCAACCGCGACCCTGAAGCGCCGATCTTCTCCCTGGCCCACTTTGGTCTGGTCGGGGACTACCGCGAGATCGTGCCCTTGCTGACGGCAAAGGTGCGGGAGCTCAAGGGCGCGTAGCCGCATGGAGGCCACCTGGCTGCGGGGCGCCGCGGTCCTGCTGCTGCTCGCCCTTGCCGGGTGGGTGGCGGGCCGCAGGCTCGTGCTGGTGTACCGTCTGATCCGGCTGGGCGACGGTCGGGTGCCGCTCGTCCCGGTCGACGCACGCCTCCGCGAGCTGATCGTGCAAGTCATCGCGCACCGCCGCGTGCTGAGGCGGCCGTTCGCGGGCGTGCTGCACCTTTTCATCTTCTACGGGTTCCTGGTGCTGCTCTCGACGATCGTCCAGGCCTTCGGCGAAGCATTCGTGCCGGGGTGGACGCTCCCACTGGTCGGCGCCGCGCCGTGGGTCGCGCTGACCCAGGACATCTTCGTGGTGCTCGTCCTGGCCGGAGTGGGAATGGCGCTGTGGCTGCGGTTCGTGGTGCGGCCGAAGCGGCTGGAGGCACAGGACCGGTTCGGCGCGCTACTGATCCTCGTCCTGATTACCGGGATCATGCTGTCGCTGCTGCTGTCGCGAGCCGCGTTCATCCGGCTTCACGCGCCGGCCTGGGCGCAGGGCGCGCTGGTCTCTCGTGTGGTGGCCGCGTGGTGGTTCGGCTCCATGCCAGATTGGTTCGCACGCGTCGCCTACGAGGTTGGCTGGTGGACTCACCTGGGACTCATCCTGTACTTCATGACCTGGATCCCGGAGGGGAAACACCTGCACCTGGTAACGCTCGTGCCGAATGTGGTGTTGGCGAAGGCCCGGCCGCGCGGCGCGCTGGCGTCCATCGATGTCGAGACCGCCGAGCGCCTGGGCGCATCGCGAGTCGAGCACTTCACCTGGAAGGATAACCTCGACGCGTTCGCCTGCATGGAGTGCGGCCGCTGCGTCGAGGTGTGTCCGGCCAACTCCACGGGCAAAACGCTTGACCCCAGGCGCCTGCATACCGACCTGCGCAAGCAGCTGACGCTCGTGGGCCCGGCGGTGCTCGCCGGTCAGGAGCCGGCCAGCCGGCCCGCGCTCGTCGGGCAGGTGTTCTCCGAGGAGTTCCTGTGGCAGTGCCTGACCTGCGGTGCGTGCGTCGAGGAGTGTCCGGCGACCAACGACCACATTGACAAGATCGTCGAGATGCGGCGGCACCTGGTCATGGAAGAGGCACGCATGCCCGCCACGATGGAGGACGCCCTGCGCAGCCTCGAGGCGCGCGGGCACCCGTTCCGCGGCGCCGGACTGGCGCGCACCGCCTGGACCGCAGGTGTGTACGTCCCGCGCCTGGCCGACGGTGCTCGTCCGGAGTGGCTGCTCTGGGCCGGGTGCGCTGCGGCCATGAACGAGCGGAACCACGCGTCGTTGCGCGCGCTGGTGCGGCTGCTGCGTCAGGCGGGCGTTGCGGTCGGCATCCTGGGCGATGAGGAGACCTGCACCGGCGATCCGGCCCGGCGCATGGGGAACGAATACCTGTTCCAGACGTTCGCCCGGCAGAACATCGAGACCCTCAACCGCTATGGCGTCGAGAAGATCGTGACCACGTGCCCGCACTGCTACAATACGCTCAAACACGAGTACCCACCGTTCGGCGGCCGGTACGAGGTCTGGCACCATACGCAGCTCCTGGCCCGGCTCGTCGATGAGGGCCGGCTGCGGCCGAAGGATCCGGTGGCCGGACGGCTCACGTTCCACGACCCGTGTTACCTGGGCCGGCACAACGGCGAGTACGAGGCGCCGCGCCGGGTGCTGACCGCCATCCCGGGCGGTGCACCGGTCGAGATGGCGCAGAGTCGAGACCGGTCGTTCTGCTGCGGCGCCGGTGGTGGGCTCTACTGGATGGAAGATCGTGTCGGCGAGCGCGTCAGCCACGCGCGTACGCGCCAGGCCGCGGCCACCGGTGCCGGGACCGTCGCGGTCGCGTGCCCGTTTTGCATGCTGATGCTCCAGGACGGCGCCACGGCTACCGAGAGCGCGATCCGGCCGATGGACGTCGCGGAGCTGCTCGACCGGAGCCTGAGGGAGGAGCGCCGGCCATGACCGACGAGTCCCACAAGATTGGGCCGCCGACCGAGACGCTGTCGGGGATCCCGTTGCGCGAGGTCTACACCGCGGAAGACTGGGCTAATCGGGAGAGGCCCGAGCGGCTTGGGCCGCCCGGCGACTACCCGTTCACGCGCGGTATCCACCGCAACATGTACCGCGGCCGGCTGTGGACTATGCGGCAGTTCGCGGGGTTCGGGACGGCCGAGGATACCAACCGCCGATTCCACTACCTGCTCGACCACGGCCAGACCGGCCTGTCGGTGGCGTTCGACATGCCGACGCTCATGGGCTACGATTCCGACCACCCGCGTGCACGTGGCGAGGTCGGCCGGGAGGGCGTGGCGATTGACTCGCTGGCCGACATGGAGCTGCTGCTTGCGGGCCTGCCGCTCGACCGCGTGACGACCTCGATGACGATCAACGCGCCGGCGAACATCCTGCTGGCGATGTACGTCGCGGTGGCCGATGCACGGGGCATCCCGCGCAGCCAGATCGGCGGCACGACCCAGACCGATATGCTCAAGGAGTTCATCGCGCAGAAAGAGTGGATCGTGCCGCCACGACCGTCGATGCGGCTCATCCAGGACATGCTGGTGTTCGGCGTGCGGGAGCTGCCGCGGTGGAACGTCATCAGCATTAGTGGGTACCACATCCGCGAGGCCGGCGCGACCGCGGTGCAGGAACTGGCGTTCACGCTCGCCGACGGCATTGCCTACGTCGAGGCGGGGCTCCAGGCCGGGCTCGACATCGATGCGTTCGCGCCGCGGTTGTCGTTCTTCTTCGACGTGCACAACGACTTCTTCGAGGAGATTGCCAAGTTCCGCGCGGCCCGTCGCATGTGGGCGACGATCATGCGCGAGCGCTTCGGCGCGAGGAACCCCCGGTCGTGGTGGCTGCGGACCCACGCCCAGACCGCGGGGGTGTCGTTGACCGCGCAGCAGCCCCTCAACAACGTCGCCCGCGTCGCGTTGCAGGCCCTGGCCGCCGTGCTGGGCGGCACCCAATCCCTGCACACGAACTCGCTCGACGAGACCTACGCGCTGCCGACCGAAGAGGCCGTGCGCGTCGCGCTGCGCACGCAGCAGATCATCGCCTACGAGACCGGCGCGGCCTCGGTGGTCGATCCCCTGGGCGGCTCGTACTTCGTGGAGGCGCTCACCGATGAGGTGGAGGCCGCGGCCTGGCGCTACATCCGGACGATCGACGAGATGGGCGGCATGGTGGCCGCGGTCGAGGCCGGCTATCCGATGCGCGAGATCGCCGAGGCGTCGTTCCGGTTCCAGCAGCAGGTCGAGCGCAGGGAGCGCATCATCGTGGGCGTGAACGAGTTCGCAGTGGCCGAGGAACCGCCGATCCCGACGCTGCGCATCGGGCCTGAGGTAGAGCGCCGGCAGATCGAGCGCACGCGCCGCGTGCGCGCTGAGCGTGACGAGAGCCGTGTCCAGGGCGGACTGGCCGCGTTGCGTCGTGCGGCGGCGGGATCCGGCAATACGATGGACTGCATCATCGAGTGCGTCAAGGCGTACGCGACGCTGGGCGAGATCTGTGACGTCTTCCGGGGCGTGTACGGCGAGTACCGCGAACCGGCGGTGATCTAGCGCCACGGTGCCCGCGGACCGCGCGGCCTCCGTTGCGTGGTCTTGCGGCCCCCGGAGGCCTGGGCTACTATCGTTCCCGATGGCTGGCACCGTTCGCATCTTGCTCGCGAAGCCCGGGCTTGACGGTCACGACCGGGGCATCAAGGTCGTGGCGCGCGCGCTGCGCGACGCCGGGTTCGAGGTGATCTACACCGGACTGCACCAGACGCCGGAGATGATTGCCAGCGCCGCGATCCAGGAGGACGTCGACGCGGTCGGCCTGTCCATCCTGTCGGGCGCGCACAACACCCTCTTCCCGCGCGTGACGCAGCTCCTGCGCGACCAGGGCGCGGACGACGTCGTCGTCTTTGGCGGCGGCATCATTCCCGACGAGGATGTCCCGGGCCTGGTGGCCTCGGGCGTCAAGAAGGTGTTCAGCCCCGGGGCCTCACTCGACGAGATCGTCCAGTGGGTGCGGGCCAACGTGCCGTCGCGCGGCGTCACCGCCTGACCGGACGGCTGGCGGCGTCGAGGCGGAGTGACGACTGGTCCGACAGACCGCGCGGGCCCGCTGGCGGCTGGCGAGTCGGTCCTGCTGATCGACCGCAAGCGGCGGTCCTACCTCATCGTGTTGAAGCCCGGCGCCGTCTTCGACCTGCGGGGCGGGCAGGTGCGGCACGATGGGCTCATCGGCCAGGCCGAGGGGATCAGCGTCGAGACATCGCGCGGTGAGCGGGTGCGGGTGCTGCGCCCGACGCTGGGCGAGTACGTTCTGCACATGCCGCGCGGCGCGCAGGTGATCTACCCAAAGGATCTCGGCCTGATCCTGATACTCGCCGATATCTACCCGGGCGCCCGGGTCGTCGAGGCCGGGACCGGCTCCGGCGCGCTCACGATGGCGTTGCTGCGGGCGGTTGGGCCAACCGGTCGAGTGTGCTCGTACGACATCCGTGAGGACTTCCAGCGCACCGCCGCGCGGAACATCACCCGGTACCTGGGCGAGACGCCGAACCTGTTCCTGCGCCTGCACGACGTGACCACCGGCATCCCGGATGCGCCAGCCGACCGGGTGGTGCTGGACCTGCCGGAGCCCTGGCGGGTCGTCAACGCGGCGGCGGCGGCGGTACGGCCGGGCGGCATCGTGCTGTCCTATGTGCCGACGGTGGTGCAGGTGCAGCAGACCGTGGCCGCGCTGCAGGCGAGCCGGGACTTCGCGCAGATCGAGACGATCGAGGCACTGGTGCGGCCGTGGAATGTGGACGGCCTGAGTGTCCGGCCCGCGCACCGGATGGTGGCACACACCGGGTTCCTGACCACCGCCCGGCGAACAGCTGGTCCGGCGAGCCCGGGCACGGACACGCCCGATGCCGCCGATGAGGTGGTCCTGCAGGACGAGATGGGCGCCAAGGAGGAAGAATGGCGATCGTTCACGCATCAGCCGTGATCCGGGCGCCTCTCGACCGGGTGTACGCACTGGCCAAGGACGTCGAGCGGTTTCCGGAGTTCATGCCCGATCTCGAGAGAGTGACGATCCTGGAGCGCTCACCGTCGGGTACGACCAGTGAGTGGGTCGGGGTGGTGCACGGCCGGAAGATTCGCTGGGTCGAGGACGACGTATGGGATGACGCGCGCTACCTGTGCACGTTCGTGCAACGGAGTGGGGACTTCAGCCGGTACCAGGGCGAATGGCGGTTCGAACCCGCGCCCGAAGGCACCCGCACGTCGCTGACCGTGGACTTCGAACTTGACATCCCGCTTGCCGGGGCGCTGCTCAGCAACCTGGTTAAGGTGCTGATGCGCAAGAACTGCGAGAGCATGCTGGAGGCTCTTCGGGGGCAACTCGAGGGAAAGTCATGAGAAAGGCGGCCAGACCGGCCGGACATTATTTTATGGGGCAGAGCCCACACGGTGCCACTGGGAGTGATGGATGACTCCGCGCACCGCGGCGGCGATCCCGATCGCGCGACCGCTGCTTGGCGACGAAGAACGACAACAAGTCCTGCGCGTCCTCGACTCCGGTACGCTTGTCGCCGGCCCTCGGGTAGCAGAGTTTGAAGCGGCGTTCGCCGCCTACATCGGCGTGCCCCACGCCGTGGCCACGTCGTCCGGGAGCACCGCGCTCCAGGCGGCTCTGCTCGCGTTGGGGATCGGGCCGGGTGACCGCGTCGTGACGACGCCGTTTACCTTTGCCGCGCCCAGTCATGCGGTCATTCACGCGGGCGCCGAGCCGGTGTTCGCGGATGTCGATCCGGTGACGTGCAACCTCGACCCATCCGCCGTCGAGCACGTCCTGCGTGCCGGGCGCAACCGGGCCATTCTGGCGGTGCACCTGTACGGACTGCCCGCCGACGTCGTGGCGCTGCGCGAGCTCGCGGACCGGTACGGCGTGCTGCTGATCGAGGACTGTGCGCAGGCACACGGCGCGACGGTCGACGGCCGCCGGGTGGGAGCGTTCGGTGACGTCGCGATCTTCAGCTTCTACCCGACGAAGAACATGACCACGGGCGAGGGCGGCATGATCGTCACCCGTGATCCGGCGGTGGCACGCCGCGCCCGGCTGCTGGTGGACCCGCGCGGCGACGCGGAGTACGCGTACGAGGTGATCGGGTTCAACTTCCGCATGCCGGAAGTGGCCGGCGCGATCGGCCTGGTGCAGCTTGCGGCCCTCGATGCGCGGAACGAGCAGCGGCGAGCGAACGCCGCCCATCTCTCGGCCGGTCTGCGCGATTTGTCGTGGTTGCGTGTGCCCGAGGAGCGCCCGGGGACGCGGCATGTCTACCATCAGTACACGGTGCGGGTGCCGGAGGGGCGCGACGCGCTCTCGCGGCACCTGACCGGGTGTGGCGTCGGCAACCGTGTGTACTACCCAACGCTCGTGACCCAGACGCCCGCGTACCGCCATCGCGGCTACGGCGGCGCGTACCCGCACGCCGAACTGCTGACTCGACAGGTCTTGTCGTTGCCCGTTCATCCCTCCCTGCAGCCTGACGAGATCGGAGCGGTCGTCGAGGCTGTGCGGACCTTTCCGGGTGCGCCGTCATGAACAACGAACTCGTACGCGTTGGCGTTGTCGGGCTCGGGCAGTGGGGCCGTCACCACGCTCGGGTGTTCGCCACGATGCCCGGTGTGCGCCTGGCCGGTGTGGTCGATCTCGATTCCCGTGAGATCGAGTCCACCGCGGCGCGCTACGGGACCCGCGGCTACCTCGACCACCGTGACCTCATCGGTCGCGTGGATGCGGTGAGCATCGCGGTGCCCACGGTCCACCACTACGTCGTGGCGCGCGACTTTCTCGACGCGGGCGTCCACACACTCGTGGAGAAGCCGATCACCGCGACCGTGGAGGAGGCCGAGCGTCTGACTGACCTCAGCGGCCGACGCGGCGCCGTGGTGGTCGTCGGGCACGTCGAGCGGTTCAAGCCGGCGGTGCAGCGGCTGCAGTCGCTCGTCGAGGAGCCGCTGTTCGTGCACGCGCGGCGCGTCCGACCGTACGACCCGCACCGCGTGATGGACGTGGGTGTGGTGCTCGACCTGATGATTCACGACCTGGATATTGTGCTGTCGCTCACACGCGACCGCATCGTGGAGATCGGTGGCGTCGGCGTTCGCGTGCACAATAGCCACGAAGACCTGGCCGTGGCCCACCTCGCCACCGCCGGAGGGTGCCGGATGACGCTGACGGCCAGCCGCGTCTCGGCGGTGAAGGCGACCGAACTTGAGATCACGACGCCGGATCGCGCGATCCACCTCGACTACCTGCGCGAGGTCATTACGATCAGGCAGTTCAACGGCGAGATCGACCGGCTGGTACTCGAGGGGGAGGAGCCGCTACGCGCTGAGCTCGCGCACTTCGTGGCGTGCGTCCGCGGGGACGAGCGCCCGCGGGTGTCAGCCGAAGACGGGCTGCGGGCGCTTGAGGTGAGTCACCATCTGCTCCGGAACATGGTGGACATCACCCCGCGGGTGCACGCGTAGGCTACGGCCGCAGGACCACACAGACCGACACCCTGGCCACGCCCTCGATCCGCTCGATGGCGTGGCCGATCTCTGCCAGGCCTTTCGTGGATTCGTTGCGCGCGATGGCGAGCACATCAATGTCGCCCATCGTGACCGACGCCTCGACGATACCCGGAACGCGCCGTACCTGTCGCGCCACCTCCACGGGTGTGCTCCGATCAAGTTTGACGAGCATGTACGCGGTCTCGACCATGGTCGTGCCTGAAGTTCTGTGGGCGCGCCGGTTCTCCTGTTGCGCGGGGCGCGGCCGCGTGGCACGATCATGCGGGTAGGGGGGTGCGCCAGGTGTCGACGAGGACGCTGGCCCGCGCGGGCTTGATGACCGCGGTGGTGTTCGTGATCACTCGCGCGTTCGTGCTGCCGATTCCGCAGACCAAAGGTTTCTTCAATCTGGGTGAGGCCGGCATCTACTTGGCGGCCCTCGCGTTCGGACCTGTTGTGGGCGCGCTCAGTGGCGGCGTGGGCTCGGCGCTCGCCGACCTCTCGTTGGGCTATACGCAGTACGCGCCGTTCACGTTGATCATCAAGGGCGCGGAAGGGGCGCTCGTGGCCGTCGCCGCCGCGCGGTTCTGGTCAGGAGCCGGCGGTACCGCGCGTGTCGCGGCGCGGATGGCGGCGCTGGGCCTCGGCGGTCTGGTCATGGTGACCGGATACTTCCTCGCACAGGCCTTCGCGCTGGGTCTGGGGACGCTGCCGGCCCTCGCCGAGGTGCCGTACAACGTGGTGCAGGTCGTCGTCGGCATGGCCGTCGGTCTCACCGCGACTACGGCGCTGGAGCGTGCGGTGCCGCGAGTCTAGCGCGACGCTCGGTCCTACGAATAGAGTGGTCCGGCGGTCCGTTGAGACACGCAGGCGGTCCGGGCGCAAACGCTGCGGCCCGCGCGCTATGTTGTGAGGTGACGGATGTGAGCGATGTGCTGATACGCGCCATCGCCGCGGACGGCGCGGTGCTGGGCTGCGCGGCGATCACGACCACGGTGACCGAAGAGGCGCGGGTGCGCCACGGCACGTTGCCGACCGCGACCGCGGCACTCGGCCGCACCCTTGCGGCGGCCGCGATGCTGGGCTCCGGGTTGAAGGACCAGCAGACCGTTATGGTCCGCGTGCTCGGCGACGGGCCGATCGGACCGCTCGTGGCGGAGAGCACGGCCGACGGCGCCTTGAGGGGCTACGCGACCAACCCGCAGACCGATCTCCCGCCCACGCCGTCCCGGAAGCTCGACGTCGGTGGTGCGGTCGGGCAGCGCGGGACGTTTCACGTGACCCGCGATGTCGGGCTCCGCGATCCCTACCAGGGCAGCGTGCCGCTCGTCTCGGGTGAGATCGGCGAGGACCTGGCGGCGTATCTGGCCGGGAGCGAGCAGGTGCCGTCAGTGGTCGGTGTTGGCGTCCTGGTCGGGTCCGGCGGTGTGGTGCAGGCGGCCGGCGGGTTCATGCTGCAGATGATGCCGGGCGCGCCGCGGGAGGTGCCGGAGTACCTCGAGCAACGGGCGCGCGTGCTGCCCACCGTCACGCAGATGGTGTCAGGCGGCGCATCGGCCGAGGACATGCTGACGACCGTGCTGGGTAACCTGCGCATATCGGTGCTGGAGAACCGTCAGGTCCGGTTCGCATGCCGGTGTAACGTCGAGAAGGTGACGCGGGTACTCGTGGCTCTTGGGCGTGCCGAGATGGAGCGGTTGCTCCGTCAGGAGGGCCGCGTCGAGGTGCAGTGCCGTTTCTGCGGAGCGAAATACCTCTTTGGGGGTGGTGACGTCGACGCGCTGTTCGCCGATGCGCTGGAGACGCCTTAGGCCGCGCGCTCGACCTTGCGCGACTTCAGGCAGGTCGTGCAGACGTTGATGCGCCGCGCGACGCCGTCCAGCCTCACCCGTACCCGCTGCAGATTCGGAAGGAAGCGGCGCCTCGACCGGATGTGCGAATGCGAGAGACTGCGACCCGCAGCCGGGCTCCTACCGCAGATGGCGCAACGCCGGGCCATGACCCACCTCGAATACATGCGGGGCCTTTCGGTCCCTCGAGTACAACACACGCACTATACCACGGAGGCGCAGAGGACGCAATGCAGGGGAGGCCACGGTCACTCGACGAACTGGAGGGCTGGCGCAGGTCCCTGCTGCCGCGAGCCATGACCGCGCATCCTCCCGCCTCTTCGAACTCGCCCGCCGGCGCCTCCGAGGGTCCCCGGACGTCTGGTTCAGGTCCTGATGCGCCGGTCCAATATCTGCGCGGCGTCGGCCCGTCCCGCGCCGCGATGCTGGCCCGCCTGGGCATCGAGACCGTGCGCGATCTCCTGCTGCACCTGCCGCGCCGTCACGAAGATCGCCGGAACCCGACGCCCCTTGCGCGTCTGATACCGGGGCTGGAGCAGGCCGCGGTTGTGCGCGTGGAGCACGCGCGTGTCCTCCGGGCGCGCCGCGGGTTGGTGATGGTGCGCGCCGTCGTGGCCGACGGGACCGGCGTCGCGCAGGCGGTCTGGTTCAATCAGCCGTACCTGGCGCAGCGGCTTACGCGCGGGCAGCAGATCAGCCTGTATGGCCGCGTCGAGCGGGCTGGCCGCGGTGTGCAGTTTGTCCAGCCCGAGGTTGAAGTGATCGACCCGGACGCAGAGCCGTGGAACATCGGCCGGCTCGTGCCGGTCTATCCCTCGACTGACGGCCTGCCGCAACGCACGATCCGCGCGGTCATGCGTGACGCCCTTGCCGCCTACGCCGACGCGATGGAGGAGGTGTTGCCCGCCAACCTGCGGGACGCACACGGCCTGCTGCCACTGCGCGAGGCGCTGTGGGCTGCGCACTTCCCCGAGGACACGACCCACCAGGCCGCCGCCCGCCGGCGGCTCGCGTTTGAGGAGCTATTCATCTTGCAGGTCGGTGTCTTGCAGCAGCGGGCCCGGCTCCAGGCCGTCGCGCGCGGCGCGCGGTACGCGGCCGCGCGCGACGTGGTGCCCCGGTTTGCGGCGTCGTTGCCGTTCGCGCTCACCCGTGCGCAGCAGCGCGCGATCGCCGACGTGCTGACCGACATGACCCGCCCCGCACCGATGAACCGGCTGCTGCAGGGCGACGTTGGTTCGGGCAAGACAGCCGTCGCCGCGGCCGCGCTATTCCGCTGCGTTGAAGGCGGCTACCAGGCCGCGCTCATGGCGCCCACCGAGATCCTCGCGGTGCAGCATTTCCTGACGCTGCAACGCCTGCTTCCGCCGCTCAACGTGCCGGTGCACCTACTCGTGGGCGGGATGGACGCGGCCGCCCGCGCGCCCGCCCTCGGCGCGCTGCAACGTGGCACGTCTGCGGTCGTGGTGGGCACCCATGCGCTGCTGGAAGAGGACGTGGTCTTTGACCGCCTGGGTCTCGTCGTCGTGGACGAGCAACACCGGTTCGGGGTGATGCAGCGGTCGACGTTGCGGGACAAGGGCCGCGCCCCCGATGTGCTGGTCATGACCGCGACGCCGATCCCCAGGACGCTCGTGCTCACCGTGTACGGCGATCTGGACGTGTCGGTGCTCGACGAGATGCCGCCCGGCCGCACACCGGTGGTCACGCATGTCCGGCCGAAGAGCGCCCGGCCCGCCATCTACCGGTACATACGCGAACACGTCGCCGAAGGCCGCCAGGCGTTCGTCGTGTGTCCGCTCGTCGAGGAGTCCGAGACACTGCAGGTGCAATCCGCCGTGGAACTGGCCCGGGAGCTCGCCGCGGGTCCGCTGGCCGGCCTGCGTGTTGAGGTCATGCACGGTCGGCTGCCGCCGGCGCAGAAGGCCGAGCGCATGGAGGCGTTTCGCGCGGGCCTGATCGACGTCCTGGTCGCGACCACGGTCATCGAGGTGGGCGTCGACGTGCCCAATGCGTCGCTCATGATCATCGAGGATGCCGACCGCTACGGCCTGGCGCAGTTGCACCAACTGCGCGGGCGGGTCGGGCGCGGCGCGGCGAAGTCCCACTGTGTGCTGATCGCCGATCCGGCCACCGATGAGGCGCGACGCCGCCTGGAGATTCTGCAGCGCACCACGGACGGGTTTGAGATCGCGCAGGCGGACCTGCGCCTGCGCGGCCCGGGTGAGGTCCTGGGCGTGCGCCAGCACGGCCTCGGCGGCCTGCGCATCGCCGATCCGGTGTCCGACCTGGCCCTCCTGGAGGAAGCCCGGCGCGCCGCGGAGGCGCTCCTGCGCCACGACCCCGCCCTCGCGGCCCGCGGCGTGGCGGCGCTGGCCGCGGCTGTCCGCCAGCGACTCGAGGGTCGGGCGCGCCTCGCGTCGGTCGGATGACGGGGGCGAGAGGGCACCGGCCGTCTCGCCTCGCCGTGCGGCCGACCGCCGCCCGCGTGCGCGGCGCGCTCTACGATAGCCTTGGTCCATCCATCGAAGGCGCCGAGGTGCTCGATTTGTTCGCGGGGACCGGCGCCCTCGGCCTCGAAGCCTTGCGGCGCGGGGCCAGCCGCGCGGTATTCGTCGAGCGCGACCGCGAGCGTTGCCAGCAGATCAGGCAGTCGCTCGAGCGCGCGGGGCTGCTCGCGCGGGCTCAGGTGTATGCCGACGACGCGGTGGCGGCCGTGGCGCGCCTGGGGCGCGCAGGCGCGAGGTTCGACCTAGTGGTGCTCGACCCGCCGTACGGCGAAGCCTGGGTTGATCGGACGCTCGCGGTGCTCGTCGGCGCCGGAGTCGTGCGGCCCGGAGGTCTGATCGTCGCCGAAGGGCACTGGCGCGACCGTCCCGCGCTGCCCGCCGGTGTCGTGCTGGCCAAAGAGGCACGCTACGGCGAGACCGCGCTCTGGTACATTCGAGTGGAGTCGGAACAGCAGATCTGAGGGGAGGCCGTGGCGTGCGCATCGCCGTGTACCCGGGGAGCTTCGATCCGGTGCATTACGGGCACATCGAGGTGATCCGGCGGGCCGCGAAGATCTTCGACCGCGTCATCGTCGCGGTCGCCGAGAACGTGGAGAAGGTACCCGGTGCGTTCCCTCTCGACGACCGCCTGGGGATGCTGAAAGAGGTCCTCGACGACATGCCTTCGGTCGAGGTCGCGGCCTACGGCGGGCTGACCGTGGAGTTCGCGCTCGCGCGCGGCGCCACGTGTCTGATCAAAGGCCTGCGTGCAGTCGGCGATTTCGACTATGAGCTCAAGCAGTCCGCCATGAACCGCCGGTTGGCGCCGACGCTGGACACGCTGCTGTTCATCGCCGATCCCGAGTACGCGTTCGTCTCATCGTCGCTAATCCGCGAGGTTGCGCGTCTGGGCGGGTCGGTGGAGAGCATCTGTCCGCCGCCCGTGGTGCGCCGCCTGCGCGCCCGATGGCCGCAGGACGCGTGACCGTGGAGACGGTCCTCGAGATCCTGGATCGGATAGACGGCGTGCTGCGCCGGCACCTCGGACGCCTCCCCGCGGCCGAGCGGCAGGCCATCGAGCGCGAGGTGGTCGGATTGTTGCAGATGGCGCGGGCCGCCCTGCCGCGCGAGCTGCATCAGGCGACGCGACTGCTGCACGACGCCGAGGCGACGCTGGCCAAGGCGCGCGAGGACGCCCGTCGCATCGTGATCGACGCGCAGGCGCACGCACGAAGCCTCGGCGAAAATCCCGCGTCGGCCCCCACGGCCGTGCGCGCGCAGGCGCTGTTGGACGATGCGCGACGCGAGGCCGAGCAGATTCGCCGCGGCGCGGATGAGTACGCGATGCAGGTGCTGCAACGACTCGAGGGCGAGGTCGACAAGATTCTCGGCGCGATCCGGCGTGGACGCGAGGTGCTGCGCGCCACCGGGGCGCCGGGCCGACGCGTCGAGTGAGTGACGCACCCCGCGCAATTCATTGACACCCGTTTTTCGCCGTTCCTATAATGACACGGTATGTCTCAATCAGGCGGGAGCGTCCTCAGGGTTGACGTGCGGTCGCTCCGCGCCGAGCGCGGCGCCGTGCTGGTGGTGGAGTGTCACGAGCCGGTCGCCAGTGGTCTCGTCGATCTTCCGTTCAGTGAGCCTGTCGCTGGTCGACTCACGCTGACGAACGTCGGGGCGGTACTCCAGGTGGAGGGTCGGGTTCGTACGGCGGTCGTGCTGACGTGTGATCGTTGCGCGGTCCCGTTCGTTCATCGGTTGAACGCCGTGGTCCACGAGGAACTGGCGTGGGCGTCGCTGGTAGGCATCGATGAGGCGCGCGAGGACGAGGACCGGTACCTGCTCCGCGCCGGCGACAACGTTTGGCTCGACGTCGAGGCACTCATCCGCGACGCGCTGGTGCTGGCCCTGCCCATGGTGGCACGGTGCGGCCCGGACTGCCGGGGTTTGTGCCCCGGGTGCGGCGCCGACCTGGGCCGCGAACCATGCCGGTGCGCGCGCGAGGACGACACGGTCGACCCGCGCCTGGCACGACTGGCGGAGTGGCGTGGCCACCGGTCGGAATCTGGCCCGGCGTCGTAGCGCCGGTGAACGTGTGCAGAGGGAGGATCACTTGTGGCGCAGAAACGGCGACATCCGAAATCACGGACAGGGAGCCGGCGGAGTACGTGGAAGGCGGGACTCGTGACGCTGGTCACCTGCCCGCAGTGCAAGTCGAGAATCATCCCCCATCGCGTGTGCCCGTCGTGCGGGTACTACGGCGGACGAGAAGTCCTCGCGGTTGACACCGCGCGCTCGAAGAAGAAGAAGGAATCGTAGGGACTGCCGGCTGTGCGGGTGGCCATTGACGCCATGGGCGGTGACTTTGCGCCCCGCGCGGTCGTTGAGGGCGCCGTGGCCGCGGCACGTGACCTCGGGATCGAGCCGATCCTGGTCGGCGCCCCCGGCGTGATCGAGGGTGAACTCCGGCGGTTGGGGGCGCCGACCACCGAGATCGTCGAGGCGGCCGATGTCATCGAGATGCACGAGCATCCGGCGATGGCGCTGCGACGGAAACGCCGGTCGAGCATCGCGGTCGCGGTTGAACAGGTGCGCGACGGCCGGGCGCACGCCGTGGTGAGCGCCGGGCACACGGGCGCGGCCATGGGCGCGGCGCAACTCGTGCTCGGCCGGCTGCCCGGGATCGACCGGCCGGCGATCGCGGCGGTGCTGCCGACGGTCGGGGCCTCGCCGGTCGTGGTGCTCGACGTCGGCGCGAACGTCGACTGCAAGCCGGCCCAACTGGCGCAGTTCGCGTTGATGGGCAGCCTGTACGCCCAGGAGGTGCTGGCGATCGCCTCCCCCAGGATCGGGCTGCTCAGCAACGGCGAAGAGGAGACCAAGGGCAACGCTTTGACGATCCGCGCGGCGGAGATCCTCAGGTCGATGCCGATTCGTTTTGTGGGGAACGTCGAAGGACGCGACGTGCTGTTTGGCGCCGCCGACGTCGTCGTCTGCGACGGGTTTGTGGGTAACGTCATGCTCAAGCTCGGCGAAGGGCTGGTCCGGGCGATTCGGGAGATCGTGCGTGCGGAGCTTGCCGGCTGGCGAGGCCGGCTGTGGCAGGCCTACCTGACGCCGCTGGTGGGTCGCGCGCGGCGGATGTGGCGGCGTCTGGACTACCGGGAGTACGGGGGGGCGCCACTGCTCGGCATCAACGGCGTCTGCGTGATTGCACATGGCCGCAGCAACGCCCACGCGATCCGCAACGCGGTGCGCGTGGCCGCGGAGTCGGCTCGACACGACCTCCCCGCACGGATCAGGGCGGCGATGCGCGAGATGCGGGTCGCGGGCGGCGGGCCGGGTGTCGCGGCGGCCGTCGCAGGCGGCAGTCGGCTGTAGGCGGAGGATTCGAGATGGCACACGTGCAGCAGGCGGAGCGAGCACCCTCGGGGGCCGGACCCGGTACCCGGCGAGGGTCCACGATTTCGGGTATCGGCCGCGCGATTCCGCCGCGCGTGGTGACCAATCGCGACCTCGAGCAGTACGTTGATACCAGCGACGAGTGGATCCAGGCGCGCACGGGCATTCGCGAACGGCGCGTCGCGGACCCAGACGTGGCAGCGTCGGATCTCGCGGTCGAGGCCGCGCAGGCCGCGCTGGCTGATGCGGGGGTGGAGGCCGAAGACCTCGACTTGGTCATCGTCGGGACCGCGTCGCCGGACATGCTCTTCCCGGCCACGGCCTGTCTGGTGCAAGATCGGATCGGCGCACGGCGCGCAGGCGCATTCGACCTATCGGCTGCGTGCAGCAGTTGGGCGTACGGCGTGGCTATGGGGCATGCGGCGATTGCATCGGGGACCGCGGAGAACGTGCTCGTGATCGGTTCGGAAGTGTTGTCCCGAATTACCGATTGGACCGATCGCGCGACGTGCGTGCTCTTCGGCGATGCAGCGGCGGCCGTGGTGTTACGGCCGTGTCCACCTGGTCAGGGGTTCCTGGCGTTCCATCTCGGCGCCGACGGGTCGGGCGGACCGTGGATCAGCCTGCCAGCGGGCGGCTCGCGGCATCCGGCCAGCCCCGAGACCGTGGCGGCGCGAGACCACTTCATCAAAATGAACGGCCGCGAGGTGTACAAGTTCGCGGTCCGCGCGATCCCGCGGGCGATCGCGCAGGTCGTCGCCGCGGCCGGGTTGGCGATCGACGATATCGAGTGCTTCATTCCGCATCAAGCGAACATTCGCATCATCGAGGCCGCGGCCGAGCGCCTGGGCCAGCCGATGGATCGGTTCTTCGTGAACGTGGAGCGCTACGGCAACACGTCGTCCGCGTCGGTGCCGGTCGCGCTCTACGAGGCGCTGGAGCAGGGTCGGATCAGACCCGGCGATCACGTGGTGTTCGTCGCGTTCGGCGGCGGCCTCACCTGGGGCGCCGCCGCCATGCAATGGACCGAAGGCTCGGCGATGGCCAGCCGCCAGGGATACGGGCCGCGGTGATCGCGTGTGTCTTCCCCGGCCAGGGGGCCCAGTACGTGGGCATGGGTGTCGACCTGGCCAGCCGGCACGCTGTCGCGCGCCGCGTGTTCGACGACGCCAGCGCGGCAATCGGACTCGACATGCTGACGCTCTGTCGCGAGGGACCTGAGGAGCGGCTGCGTGACACCGCTTATACGCAGCCCGCAATCCTGACCTGCAGTTGGGCGGCCGCCGCGGTGCTGGCCGAGGCGGGCGTGGTCGTCGGATGCACGGCGGGCTTGAGCCTCGGCGAGTATACGGCGCTCGTCCTGTCCGGCGCGCTGGCGTTTCCCGACGCCGTGGCGGTGGTGCGGCAGCGCGGGCAGTTCATGCACGAGGCCGCCCGAGGCCGTGACACCGCGATGGCCGCAGTGGTCGGGTTGCCCGCGGCCCGGGTCGTCGAGATCTGTGCGGCCGTGCCCGGGTTCGTGGAGGCGGCCAACTTCAACGCGCCGGGTCAGGTTGTCATCGCGGGCGACGTCGAGCCGGTGCGAGAAGCCTCAACGCGTCTGCGGACGGCCGGGGCGCGGCGCGTCATCCCCCTGGCCGTCAGCGCGCCGTTCCACACGTCGCTCATGCGTCCGGCGGCCGACCGCCTGGCGGCCGTCCTGGCCGCCGTCGAGGTGCGCGAGGCCCGTCTGCCGGTCGTGGCCAATGTGAGCGCCGCCGTCGTGCGGACGCCCGAAGAGATCCGGCGCGCCTTGGTCGAGCAGGTGGCGTCGCCGGTCCGGTGGGAGGAATCGGTCCGCACGCTGTGGGACCTGGGTGCCGACGTTTTCATCGAAGTTGGCCCCGGCACGACCCTGGCTGGACTGATCAAGAAGACCGTCCCGGAGGCACGCGTGGTATCGGCCGAGAACCAGGCGACGCTCGAGCAGGCGCTGTCGATAGCCCGCGTGCAGGGTCCGTCGAGTCGCCGAGACACCCTGGTGCCCTGAGGATGGGTCGGCTGCGTGACCAGGTCGCGGTGGTGACCGGTGCCTCCGGCGGGATCGGGAGCCGGATCGCGCTGGCGCTGGCCCGTGAGGGTGCGGCGCTGGTCGTGCACTACCGGCGCAACGCCGAGGCGGCCGCGCGCGTGGTCGCCGAGATCGAGGCCGCGGGCGGCCGCGCGATCGCGCGCCCGGGCGACCTGGCCGATCCCGAACAGGCCGCTACCGTGGTCGCCGCCGCAACCGAGGCGTACGGACGTCTCGATGTGCTGGTGAACAACGCGGGCGTCACGCGCGACGGTCTGGTGCTCCGGATGAAGGACGAGGACTGGCAGACGGTCGTCCAGACGAACCTCACCGCGACGTTCTACTGTATCCGCGCGGCGTTGCGCGAGTTCGTCCGGCAGCGGCGCGGGCGGATCATCAACATCGTGTCCACGGCGGGACAGGGAGGGAACGCCGGGCAGGCGAACTACGTCGCCGCGAAGGCCGGCGTCATCGGGCTCACGCGTGCCGTGGCTCGCGAGGTCGGCTCGCGTGGCATCACGGTCAACGCCGTCGCGCCGGGCTATATCGAGGCGGGCATGACCGAGCGGCTCGCGCCCGAGGTGACCGCACGATACATGGCGCAGATCCCGCTCGGGCGCGCGGGTTCTCCAGACGATGTTGCGGCGGCCGTCGTGTTTCTGGCGTCAGCCGACGCCGGCTACATCACCGGGCAGGTATTGAACGTCGATGGCGGTATGGTAATGCACTAGGGCATGGCCGGAGGAGGAGAACGCATGGCGTCGGTATTCGATCGGGTCAGGGCGCGAGTCGCCCATCAGCTTGGGGTGGAAGAGGAGACGGTCACCCCGTCGTCGTCGTTCGTCGAGGATCTCGGCGCGGACTCGCTCGACGTGGTCGAACTGGTGATGGCGCTCGAGGACGAGTTCAAGATCGAGATTCCCGACGAGCAGGCCGAGAAGATCGTGACCGTCGGCGACGCGGTCGCGTTCATCGAGAGCCACGCGAAAGAGACATCGCAGTAGGCGCCACGCACCGCGACATCAAGAGCCGAGCATGCGCCGCGTCGTGGTCACCGGCCTGGGCGTGGTCAGCCCGATCGGCATCGGGCACGAGGCGTTTTGGTCCGGGCTGATGGCCGGGCGGTCCGGGGTCGGTGAGGTGACGCGGTTCGACGCGTCGGCCTTCCAGACCCGCATTGCGGCCGAGGTGCGCGACTTCGACCCGACGGCGTTCATGGACCGCAAGGAGGTCCGACGCAACGATCGGTTCGTCCAGTTCGCCTACGCGGCGACACGGCTGGCGATGGAGCACGCCGGCTTTGCGATCACGCCGGCGAACGCCTACCGCACCGGCGTCCTGATCGGGTCGGGCATCGGCGGCGCCACGACCTGGGAAGATCAGCACCGGACGCTGATCGAGCGCGGGCCGGACCGCGTGTCGCCGTTCTTCGTCCCGATGATGATCGTTAATATGGCCAGCGGGGTCACCGCGATCCTGACCGGTGCGAAGGGTCCCAGTTCCTGCGTGGTGACCGCCTGCGCGACGGGCGGCAACGCGATCGGCGATGCGGTGCGCATTGTGCAGCGTGGCGACGCCGACGTGATGCTTGCCGGCGGCTCCGAGGCCGCCATCACACCCCTGTCGATGGCCGGCTTCTGTTCGATGAAGGCGATGTCCACCCGCAACGACGAGCCCTCGCGCGCCTGCCGGCCGTTCGACGCCACCCGCGACGGGTTTGTGATGGGTGAGGGTGCCGGCGTGGTGGTGTTGGAAGCGCTCGAGCATGCCGAAGCGCGCGGGGCGCCGATTATGGCCGAGATCCTCGGGTACGGCAGTACGACCGACGCGTTCCACATTACGCAGCCCGACCCCGAGGGCGACGGCGCCGCCCGGAGTATGGCCGCGGCGATTGCCGACGCCGGCATCGGGCCTGAGGAGATCGACTACGTCAACGCGCACGGCACGAGCACGCCCTACAACGATCGCCTGGAAACCCTGGCCATCAAGCGCGTGTTCGGCGACCATGCCAGGCGGCTGGCGGTCAGTTCCACCAAGTCGATGACCGGACACCTGCTGGGCGCGGCGGGCGGGGTCGAGTTCATCGCGTGCGTGCTTGCCCTGCGGCACCAGGCACTGCCGCCGACAATCAACTATACTGTGCCGGATCCCGACTGTGACCTCGACTACGTGCCGAATACCGCCCGCCCGGCCCGCGCGCGCACGGTGATGTCCAACGCGTTTGGCTTCGGCGGGCACAACGCCGTACTGATCGTGAGGGCCTATGCGTAGACCGCATCGAAGAACCCCGCCGGCGCCGCCGCCCGACGAGACCGGCGCCGTGGGCGAAGTGCTCAGCCAGGACCGTCTTGCGCAACTCGCGCAACTTGAGGAGCGGCTCGGCGTCAGGTTCCGCGACCGCTCGCTTCTGGATCTCGCGATGCGTCACGGATCGTTCAGTCACGAGAAGGGCCGCGACCCGGGCAAGAGCTATGAGCGGCTCGAGTTCCTGGGCGACGCGGTGTTGAGCCTGGTCGTCAGCGACGACCTGTATCGCCGGCACCCCGACATGGACGAGGGCGGGCTTGCGAAACAGCGCGCGCGTGTGGTGAACGAAGCCGCGCTCGCGTCGATCGCCCGACGTCTGAACCTGGGTCCCTACATCCTGCTCGGCCGGGGTGAGGAGAAGGGCGGCGGCCGGCAGCGGCCATCCCTGCTGGCGGACACTGTCGAGTCGGTCATCGGCGCGGTGTACATCGACTCGGGCTACGGCGTCGCACACCACCTGGTGACCCGATGGCTTGGGGAACTCGGCGAGGTCATGGAGCGCGCCGGCGAGGACTTCAAGAGCCAGCTCCAGGAACGGCTCCAGCGCCGGAAGCAGATGCCCCGGTACCGGATTGCGCAAGAAGAGGGCCCGGATCACGCGCGGACGTTCGTGGCCGTGGTCGAGGCCGGCGGTCGGCCGATCGGCGAGGGCCGTGGCAGGAGCAAGAAGGAAGCGGAGCAGGCCGCCGCGGCAGACGCGCTGGCGCGCCTCGAGCGGCCCGCGTCGTGAGGCGCTTGTGGGCGCCCTGGCGGTTGAGCTACGTTGCCAGCCCACCAGCGCCCGGGTGCGTGTTCTGCCAGGCGCCCCAGGCCGGCGATGATCGCAGCGCGCTGATCGTCTATCGCGCGCCACTGGCCTATGTCATCCTCAACCGCTACCCCTACAACAGCGGCCACCTCATGGTGGTGCCGTTTCGCCACGTCGCCCGGCTGGATCACCTGACCGCCGAAGAATCGCAGGCACTGATCATGCTGGTCAGCCAGGCCATTCAGGGCTTGGAGCGCGCGATGTCGCCGGACGGGTTCAACGTGGGTCTCAACCTCGGGCGCGCCGCGGGCGCGGGCATCGATGACCACTTGCATGTCCACGTCGTGCCGCGATGGAGCGGAGATACGAACTACATGCCGGTGTTGGGCGACACCAAGGTGCTGCCCCAGCACCTCGACGAGACCTACGCGGCGCTGGCCTCCGCGATGGCCGCCACGGCGCCGCTCGGTTGACGACGTTTTCGCAGGGTCCCTACAATGGGGGGCAATACCCGGCGGGATGTGCCGCTCGCGGGGAAGGGGTGCCTCGTGCCGATCCAGCCTGAGGTCCGGGACGACCCGGATCGGCTCGCCGTGTTCGAAGCCCGGCTGGCCGCCGGAGACCGCGTGGAACCAGGCGAGTGGATGCCGGCCCGCTATCGGGCGGAGTGCCTGCGCCTGATCCGGATGCATGCCAACTCGGAGCTCATGGGCGCGCTGCCCGAGCGCGAGTGGATCCCCCGCGCGCCGACGTTGTCGCGCAAGTTGGCGCTCGTGGCGAAGGTGCAGGACGAGATCGGCCACGCGCAACTCCTCTACCGCGTCGCCGAAGACCTGGGCATGCCGCGCAGTCAGATGATCGACGAACTGCTGTCCGGTACCTCGAAGTTTCACAACGTGTTCCACTACCCGGCCGAGACCTGGGCGGATGTCGCGGTCATCCAGGTCTTCGTGGACGGAGCGGCCATGCAGACGCAGGGATCCCTGCGGTCATCGTCGTACGCGCCCTACGCACGGGTACTGAAGCGCATCTGCTATGAAGAGGACTTCCACATCCGGCTGGGGCTCGACAACTTCAAGGCCCTGGCCGAGGGCACGCCGCGACAGCGCGCCATGCTGCAGGACGCGCTCGACCGCTGGTGGCAACCGATCATGCACTTCTTCGGTCCCCGCGATGAGGCCTCGCCGCACCTTGAGACCATGATGCGGTGGCGCATCAGGGTCAAGACCAATGATGAACTGCGGCAGCAGTTTCTCCGGCAGTTCGTCCCGATCATCCATGAGTACGGTCTGCAGGTGCCTGATGCCGGACTTCGGTGGGACGCGGCCGGCAAGCAGTACGTCTACAGCGAGCCCGACTGGGACGAGTTCCGACGCGTGATTCGGGGCGACGGGCCAAAATCGAGAACCCGTCTGGAGCTGCGGAACCGCTATCACGCCCAGCACGCGTGGGTGCGCGACGCCGTGGCCCGATGGGGGATGGCGACGTGAGACCGGGGCGGTACGGGCGACGACCATGAACCTGGCCGCGATCACACCGGACGCGCGGCACACGTTCGCGGTGTTCCGTCAGGCTTCGAAGACCGACGCGCACGTCCACGTGGGCGATGTGCACGCGCCCGACGCGGAGATGGCGCTGGTGCTGGCGAAAGAGCAGTTCGCGCGCCGCGATCCCTGCGTGAACCTGTGGGTCGCGCGCTACGCAGACATCGCGGCCACGTCGTACGAGGACGCCGACATGCTCGAGCCGTCGACGGACAAGAGCTACCGGTTCGGCGGTTCGTACCGCGAGCAGCAGCGCGTCTACCGGCGGCGATGACCGGGCTGTGGGCCGCTCCGCACATGCCGGCGGTCCCAGACGAGACCGCGTCCCGCGCGGCCCTACGTGCATTGCTCCTGGCCATGGCCGACGACGACCTGGTGGTCGGGCATCGCCACTCCGAGTGGACCGGGCTGGCGCCCGACATCGAGTCTGACGTCGCGCTGTCGTCAATCGCGCAGGACGAGATCGGGCACGCCCGGCTGCTCTATGAGCAAGTCGCCGGGCTCGACGGTACCTCGGCCGATCGCTTGGCGTATGGCCGCGCGCCGCACGAATTTTGCAACGCCGTTCTGCTCGAGCGCGAAAACGGCGACTGGTCGTTCACGATCGTGCGCGCCTGGCTGTACGATCACGCCGACGCGGTCCGGCTGAGCGCGCTCGCCGCGTCGCCACTGGGGTCGCTGGCCGCGGTGGCGAGCACGCTGCAGCGCGAAGAGAAGTACCACGTGCTGTTCAGCGAGACATGGCTCGAACGGTTGGCTCGGGCCACCGATGAGAGCCGCAGACGCATGCAGGCCGCGCTCGAGACCGCCTGGTCTGAGGCGCTGGCGGTGCTGGGGCCGACGCCGGATGTCGACGTGCTCACGAGGGCCGGGTTGTTGATCACGGGGCCGGCCGAGCAGCAGGCGCGGTGGGCTGCGGACGTCGCCCGACGTTTGACCGCGTTTGGGCTCTGTCCCCCTGCGGGCGTGCCGGCCGCAGGGGGCGGTCGCGCCGCCGCGCACTCCCCGGCCCTCGCGGCGCTGCTTGACGAGATGACCTCGGTCTGGCGCACGGATCCGGAGGCCACATGGTAGTTGATCCCGGCACGCTGTGGAAGGCGCTCGCTGACGTCGAGGACCCGGAGCTCCCGATCTCGATCACGGATATGGGATTGGTACACCGCGTGGCCATCACCGAGGGACACGTGCGGGTCGAGATGCTACCCACGTTCACGGGTTGCCCCGCCCTGGAGGTGATCACGGCGCGCGTGCGACGGCGGTTGGCCGAGATCCCGGGTGTGGACGTGGTGGATGTCGCGTTCGTGTTCGAGCCCGCGTGGACGATCACCCGCATGTCGGAGACGGGGCGTGCGCGCCTCAGGGCGCATGGGCTCAGTGTGCCGCGGACGGGCGGGATCGAGCCCGTGACGTGTCCGGTCTGCGGGTCCGCGAACACCACGCTGGACAATCCGTTCGGCCCGACGCTCTGCCGCACGGTCTACTACTGCCGCGACTGCCGCAACCCCATCGAGCGGTTCAAACCGCCGGCCGCGGTGCTCGGCGCGCGTTCCGCTGACCGCACCGGATGATGATCCTGCGCCGGGCACCGGGGCGGGCGTTGGTCGGCCTCGTGGCCGTGGCGGTCCTGGTCGCGGCGCAGCCGCATCCGTTGCGCCCCGACGTTCGCCCGCCCGGGTTTCGCGCCGATGTCCTCGTTACCGGCGGGAGTCCTTCCGGCGTGGCCGCCGCCGTGGCCGCGGCCCGCGAGGGCATGGTCGTGGTGTTGGTCGAGCCGCGGCCCTTCTTGGGCACGGTGTGGACCGGCGCCATGCTGAACATGATGGACCTCAACCGGTTGCGCGACGGCCGGGTGCTGAACCGCGGCATCTTCGAGGAGATGTATCGCCGACTCGGCGGCGTGACGTTCGATCCCCGGCGCGCCAGGCAGGCGCTGCTGGCGCTGGTTGAGGCCGAGCCCGGGCTGACCTTGTTGCTCACGACAGCCCTCAGGCGCCCGCTGGTGGAGTCCGGTCGGGTAATCGGCGCGGTCGTGCGGCTTCCCGAGGGATCGGAAGTCGCGGTCGTCGCCACCGTGACCGTAGATGCGACCGATGACGGCGATCTCGCCGCCGCCGCCGGCGTGCCGTTCACGATCGGTCGAGAGACGCTGGGGCCCGACCACCGCACGATGCCGGCCACCCTGATGTTCCGCGTCGGAGATCTGGACTGGCCGGCGCTCGTCGCGTATGCGAACGCGCACCGCCGCGGCCGGCAACCGAGCGGCGTGCTGAACGGGTATGTGTGGGGATTCCGCCGGCTGATGTACGACTACCGCCCCGAAGACCCCGGCCTATCCGCGCATGACTTGAACATCGGCCGCCTGCCCGACGGGACGGCCTTCATCAACGCGCTGCAAGTCCACGATCTGGATGCCACCGACCGCGCCGCGCGCCTGGATGCGTACCTGCGCGCCAAACGCGAGGTGCCGAATCTGGTCGAGTACCTCAGGGTGAACGTCGCGGGCTTTGCCCGGGCGCAGTTGCTTGAGGTGGCGCCGGAGCTCTACATCCGGGAGTCGCGCCACCTCCGGGGGCTCTACACGCTCACCGCGCAGGACATCGTGTACGAGACCCGCTTCTGGGACCGTGTCGGCGCGGCGTCGTATCCCATTGATTTGCACCAGTACGTGCCGGGCGAGCAATACCCTTACCGGCCGGTCCGCCACCCGTACACGATCCCGCTGCGGGCGCTCATCCCGATCGGTACCGACGGGCTGTTCGTCGCCAGCCGTGCGTTCTCGGCGACCTTCGAGGCCGCAGGGTCGGCGCGGGTGGTTCCCACGACCGTCGTGATGGGGCAGGCGACGGGCGTCGCCGCAGCCGTCTGTGTGGATGCCCGCGTGACACCACACGAACTGGCCGAGCGCCGGGATCTCGTACGAGAGGTGCAGAGGCGTCTGGTCCGGTCAGGGGCGGTTATCGACTTCTGATCGGTGGAGGCACCCGTGCCGCTGCCGGCGACGTTGAGCCTGGTCTACCACGCGCGCGAGTCGTTCCCGCGCGAAGTGCCGCTGGAGGCCGTCTACCGCACCCTCGACGTCGAATCGCCCGGCGGCCGGCCTGCCGTCATCGTGAACATGGTACAGACCCTGGACGGCGTCGTGGCCATCGGCGGCAAGGCCTGGGCCATCGGGTCGGAGGTGGACCACTATCTGTTTCGGACGCTGCGCGGCTGGGCCGATGTCGTGCTGAGCGGCGCCGGCACGCTGCGCGAGAACGACGTGATCGCCGCGACCCACGCGTCCCTGCAGGCCGAGCGCCGCGCCGCGGGCCGGCCGGCACACCCCACGGCCGTGGTCGTGACGCGTCGGGCGGAGTTCTCCGACGATGTCCTGCGCAAGCGCTTTTTCACCCATCGCGAGGCCACGCCCGTGGTCGTGACCACCGAACTGGCCCGTGACGCAGATCGCCGTCGCGTCACCACCGCCGGCGCAGAGCTTGTCGTCGTTCCCGCGACGCCTGAGGGGGAGATCGACCTCCGCGCGGTGCTCGACCGGTTCTCGTCCCGCGGGGTACGGCGTGTCCTGGCGGAGGGCGGGCCGTCGACCAACCGCCGTCTGGTCGAAGCCGGCCTCGTGGACGAACTCTTCGTCACGCTGACTGCGCGTGTGGTCGGGGAGGCCGGGGCACAGGCGGTCCTGACCGGGGTGCTCGGCGGTGCGCCCGCGGATCTCCGGCTCATCAGCGAGCTGCACTGCCGGGCACCGTACCTGCGAGAGTGGTACCTGCGCTTTGCCGTCGCAGGAGCGCGCGGGTGAGGGTGCGAAATCTCCGGCAACGCCGTATCCGACCGATCCAGGAGCCGTGACGCCATGCCGCGTGAACCCATGCCCGATCTCGTCGTGCTCCTTCCCGGCATCTGCGGCAGCGCGCTGCGCAAGGACGGTCGCGATCTGTGGGCGATCTCCGGGGACGCGGCGAGCCGCCTGCTCTTCAGCCTGGGCCGCAGCCTCGGCGACCTGAGGCTCACCGACGACCCGGCGGACGTCGACGATCTCGGCGACGGCATCACTGCCGACCGGCTGATCGCCGACCTGCACCTCATCCCCTATCTGTGGAAGATCGACGGGTACACGAAGGTGGCCGACACACTCAAAGCGACCTTCGAGGTCACTCCCGGCCGCAACTATTTCGAGTTTCCCTACGACTGGCGTCGTGACAACCGCGTGGCGGCCCGCCGCCTCCAACGGGAGAGCCGACGATGGCTCGCCGACTGGCGACAGTCGTCCGGGAACGCGGACGCCAAGCTGATCCTCATCGGCCACTCGATGGGCGGCGTCGTGTCCCGATACTTCCTCGAATGTCTGGACGGCTGGCGCGAATGCCGGGCGCTCGTGACCTTCGGCACACCGTACCTGGGGGCCCTCAACGCCCTCGACTTCCTCGCGAACGGGATGCGCAAAGGCCCGGCCGGCGTCGTTGACCTTTCGGGTCTCATCCGTTCGCTGACGTCCGTCTACCAGTTGCTGCCGGTCTACGACTGCTATGATCCTGGCGACGGGACGCTGGTGACGGTCGGCAAGACCACGGGCGTCCCCAACGTGGATGCCGGTCGCGCCGCGGCCGCCTACGCGTTCCACCGCGAGATCGCCGACGCGGTCGCGCGGCACCGGCAGGACGACGAGTACGTCCGCCAGGGGTACAAGATCTTCCCCATCGTGGGGACGCACCAGCCGACGCAGCAGTCGGCGCGCCGGACGGCAACCGGCGTCGAGATGGCGCAGGCCCTGGCCGGCCGCGACGACGGCGGTGACGGCACGGTGCCGCGGGTCTCGGCCACGCCGGTCGAACTGCAACAGTTGGGCCGTGAGATGTACGCGGCGACGCGCCACGCGTCCCTCCAGAACGCCGACGCGGTGCTGGCGCAACTGCACGGTGTCATCACGGGACTGTCCCTGTCGGTCCCGAAACCGTTCCCGGTGCGGCTCGACGTGGTCCGGCTCGGCCTCGACCTCGACGACGCCTACTGGACCGACGAGCCGGTCGAGGCGCGCGTGCGCGGCCGCGCCGGCGAGGATGTGGTCGTGACCGTCAGCAGCGCAGCCACCGGCGCCCAGGTGGCCGCGCGGCCGATTGCCCTTCAGGATGCCCCGTGGACTCCTGCGCCATTCAGTCCCCTGCCCGCCGGAACATATCGCATCACGGTCTCCGGGCATGAACGTGTCGAGCCCGTGGCCGACATCTTTGCGGTCTTCGAACATCGCTAGCCGCGCGACCCCGCCGATGCGGGGGATTCCGAGATCTGGAGGCGGGCCACATGGCATGTCGGGAGAGTTCTATCGATTTTCTGCGGGGCTTGGGATATACGCCCATCCAGTTGCCGCGTGAACGCATTCACCCGCTCGACCTGGTGGGGAAACTGGCGGGCGGCGGCCGCGCGAAGCAACTGGGTTCACTCACCAAGCTCGTCGTCGGCGCGGTGCCGGCACCCGAGATTGCCCGTGACGAGCAGGTCGGACAGGTGAGCGGCAAGCGGACCGACAAGCTCGATATCGGGATCGGGCTCAATCTGCTTTCGAAGTTCTTCTCGGCGCTTGGGGTCTTCTCGGCCTCGATCAGCGCCGCGTTTGCGCGGGCCAAGCAGGTCGAGTTTCAATACGAGAACGTGACCTCCGATTCGGTGGACATCGTCGACCTGCGCGGCTATCTGGGGAAGCGGCCGTCCCTGGACCCGAACAACCCGGTGGTGGACGATTACTTCATCGGCGACGGCCAGGTGGTGGTGATCACGCGAACGCTCAAGTCCACCGGGTTCGGCGTGTTGGCGTCCGACGAGAGGGGCAACAAGGTGGACATCGACGTCGACGTTCTCAAAGAGGATCTGGCCAAGGCCGGAGTGGATGCCGCCAGGGGCTCAGAGATGAAGGTATCGTTCAAGGGCACCAAGCCGCTCGTCTTTGCCTTTCAGGGACTGATGCTGCGCATCGACACCGGCGGATTACGGGTGAGCGACGATGTGCCCGCGGAGCTGGGCATCTTCGCGTCCAGGCCGGCTGCTGCCGGTGAGGCCGCCCCGGTGGTGCTCACGCGGAACGGGCTGCTGCGGCTCGACTGATCAGGCGCCGGCGCACACAGAGAGGGAGACCGGGCGATGGAGTTCATATCCACGAACGGCATCGACCTGCGCACCGGGCGGCCGGTGTTTCACCGGGTGCCGTTCCAGGAGTTCCTGCAGGTCTTCCACAACCGGCTGCCGGCGCCGCGCGAAGACGAGGAGCGGCGCCGTGCCACGACGAGCGCGCTGAGCACCACGCGCAGTATCTTCGCGGCCACGACGAACCTCAACGATCCCGTCGCGGCCGGCTACGGCGTGGTCTGTGCGCCGGGCCGCGTGCCCCTGCTCGACGGGGCCCTGGCGCCGCTGCTGGCGTGGCGCCAGGTGAAACCCGAGCACCGGCTTGTCCTTGACATCGCCCAAGTGGGGATCGGCGGGTTATCGGACTGGATGGACGAACACATCACGTTTCGCGACGGGCCGTACTACTGGTTGCTTGTGGGCGGTCCGGCCGAGCTGCCCTTTGACCTTCAGTGGATGCTGGATGCGGGCAAGGCCGCGGGCCGTATTGAGTTCGACGATGAGGCTGAGTACGCGGCGTACGCGGAGCGTGTGATCCGGGCCGAGCAGGTGCTCGCCGCGTCACACGGGGCACCGCCGGTGTTCTTCTGGTCGACCCTCCACGACGACGTCACCAGGCTGAGCAACTGGTACATGTGCACGCCGCTGGTGAAGCGGCTGGAGAGCCACGGCGTCAACGTGACCTATCGCGAGAAGGCCGACGCTACGGTGGACGCGTTCTGGAGTGCGGCCAGGGCGTGGGGGACGCGCGGCGGGCTCGTCTACACGGCCAGTCACGGTGGCATGCTGCCGAACGACGACGCCGAGCAGCCTGCGCGTCAGGGTGCGCTCGTGGCCATGGACGGCACGATCGAGGGTCAGCAGGTCGATCGGGAGCGGTCGGCGTTCCCGCACTCGGTCGTGTTCAACTTCGCTTGCTACTCGGGAGGGACGCCCTCGCACAGCGACTTCAATCACTGGGTTCCCGAGTACCACCTGGGCCGGTACATTCCGCAGACGGCATTCGTCTCGCGGCTGCACCGGCGGTGGGTCGCGCACCCGGCCGGCCCGCTGGCCGCGGTGGGCCACGTCGAGCCGGCGTGGCTCCACTCGTTTGCGAATCCGGACAATCCGGACGACGTCATGTTCGACGCCGCGCTGGACACCGAGTGGGGGGAGCGTATCCAACCGTTCCGTACCTTCACCGACCGGCTGGTAAGGGGGTATACCGTCGGCTACGCGATGGAACTGTTCGGGTTTCTCTATGATCAACTGGGGAATGACATCGCCCGGCGCATCAACCGGTACCTGCGCGACAACCCGGGCGGCGCGGTGAACGAACAGGAGTTGCGCAAGATGGCGACGCGCTGGATCAGCCGCAACGACTATCAGAACTACGTGGTCTTCGGCGATCCGGCGGTGCGCATCGCGTGAACGACGCGGCCCGGCGACGGCAGGGGATGGCCGGACGGCCAGGAAACGTTGTGGCGGTGACGCAGCGCTGAGCACGCCGACGATCCGCATCGTGAGGGCCAACCTTGACGATCCGGCCCATCAGCAAGCCGTGCTTGCGATGGTCAACGCGTATGCCCGGGATCCTATGGGCCAGGGCCGCGATCTGCCCGAGACGGTGCAGCGCGACCTCGTGCCCGGGCTGCGCCGGCATCCGACAACGCTGATCTTTCTCGCCTACGACGGTGAGCGGCCGATCGGCGTCGCCGTCTGCTTCGTGGGGTTCTCGACGTTCGCCGCCAGGCCGCTTGTCAACATCCACGATCTGTCGGTTGTTGCCGGCTACCGCGGGCAAGGGGTGGGTCGCCGGTTACTGGAGCGCGTCGAGTCCGCAGCGCGCGAGTTGGGCTGCGCGAAGATCACGCTCGAGGTGAATGCGGACAACGTCGGCGCGCAGCACCTCTATCGCCGGTTCGGGTTCCGCGGTGGCGGGTCCGGTGACGACCTCAACCGGGTGTGGTTCCTCCAGAAGCGGCTGACGCCCGCCGGGTCGTGAGCTCCCCGCTCGGCTCGCCGCGGGCGGCCAGCGCGGTCGGTTTCCTCTATTGGAGCGGCTGGCAGGCGATGGTGCCGTTCCTCGCCCTCTACGCGACGTCACTGGGCGCGAGTCCGGCGACCGTCGGGATCATCCTCGGCAGCTATTCGATTCTGGCGTTGCTGCTGAGCGTGCCCGCCGGGTTGCTGGCCGAGCGTATCGGGTCAGGACGCATGATGTTTGGCGGCGCACTGCTCGGCGGTGTGAGTCTGCTGCTGATTGTCTACGGCGGGGGGTTGGCCGGTCTGACCATCGGGCTCACCCTCCTCGGGGTGTCGCAGATCATGGTCTCCATCGGCACGCAGGTTGAGACCATCCTGGGCGCGTCACAGAAGGACCTGCCGCGGGCGATCACGCAGTACTTCTTCTTTTCCTCGGCATCGCAGTTGAGCGGGCCGGCGATCGGCGCGGTGCTCGTCCGGGGCGCGCACTACTCGCTGGCATTCCTGGGCGCGGCGGGGCTCAGTTTCCTGGCGATGCTCGCCGCGGCCGGTCCCGCGCGCCGGCCGCCGGTGCGGGACGCGGTGGTGGCCCGACCGCCCGCGCTTGAGACGATCACGACCACGCTCACACACCGGCCAGGCGCGCGGGCAGGGCTGTTGGTGAACCTCGCGGCCGAGCTCGCCATGGCGTTCTGGGCTTCGTTCTTCCCCCTGTTGCTGGCGCAGAGAGGCTACGGGTCCGAGACCATTGCCTTTCTCTTCGGGCTGCGCGCGACATCCAACACCGGCGTGCGCCTGGTGATGGGGCGCATCACGCAGCGCCTGTCGCGGACGCGCGCCCTGGTCGTCGGGCTCATCGTGACCGGCCTTTCGCTCGTGGCGATGGCCGCCTTCGTGCCGCTGTGGGGGATTGCGCTGGCGGTCCTGGTGTTCGGCTTCTCCATGGGGCTGTACTCCACGCTGGCCGCCATCGCCGTGGCTGCCGGGTTCACGGCCGATGCGGCCGGCTTGGGTGTGGGACTGCGCATGCTTGCGAGCCGCATCGGCCTGATCGTTGGCCCGATCGTCACCGGATTGGTGGTTCAAGGGTTCGGGTACATCGCCGCCTTTGTGGTTAGCGCGGTGATCTGCGCGAGCCCGGCGCTGCTTTATGCCAGGCGATCCCGGCCATCGGCGCTGCGCGCGGCCCGCGAGCGGGCGCGGGACGCGGGCGCCGGCTTACCGCCTCGCTAGTGGGTCTGCCTCACGCTGGCCAGAGGCCGGCGCGAGGCGGTCCCGCCCGCGACCGGGCGTGAGCGGACCTCCACGTCGGCGTCGAGGTCCGGCGGGTTCGGTGGTGACGAACCGTCACGGTGCCAGAAGTCGCTGCATCTCGACCCCGTTCTGCGCGGCCTGGCCGCGCGCGTGGTTGTTGAACATCAGATAGAGCGCGTCCAGGCGGCCGGAGAGTTCGCGCACGGTCCCGGCCCATTCCCGAAGTTCTTCTGTGGTGTAGCGATAGTCATACGCCCGGTCGGTAGACGCCCGGCGCTCGAGCAGCGCGGCATTGCGGCCGTGAAAGCGGATGACCGACCACGGCGCCGTGACCTCGACGTCGGGCGGGGGCAGGTATTGCGCCTGGACGAGATCCGGGATCACGTAGGCGTACCCACGGTCGCGCAGGTAGCCCAGGAACACCTCGCGGTTCTTGCGATAGAGCCAGTCCTTGTGCCGGATCTCGACCGCTACCGGCCATGTGCGCAGGTAGGGTTCCCACGCGTCCAGGTAGGCCATCAGGTCGGGCGCGAACCCCTGGCCCTTGGGAAATTGAAAGAGCACATACCCCAGCCGGCCGGCGCGGCCGAAGACGTCGACAAACGCGGCGAAGTAGTCCCAGGTCGCGGCGAGCACTTCCTCGGGCACACGGTCGCCCCGGATCGGCCCGGCGGCCCGCGCCTCGGCCGGCAGCAGCGAGGCGATGTCCGGCGGCAGGCGCTTTGGGTCGCTCTCGTGCCGCGTCAGCCAGGCGAAGGCCTTCACGCTGAACCGAAAGGACGGCACCGTCCACTCCAACCACTGTCGCGCGCGTTCAGGCGGCTGCAGCGCATGATAACTCGCGTCCACTTCGACCGTGGGGAACACGCTGGCGTAGTACTGGAGCCGCGCGCGAGGATCGGTCTTCGCACCCCGTGGGTAGAAGTCGCTGGCCACGACGCCGCGGTCGGCCCAGGAGCACGTTCCGACGTACACCTCACAGCTTCCCACGCGCACGGGGGCGGCGCCGGACAGGGACGTGCGCTCGAATGCCTCCATGCCACAACGCTTCGCCCGTCACGGGCGGCTCCCTGCGCGAGGGCCTCGCGAGGTCTTGCGCCAGACCGGCGTTTCGCATACGCTCTGACGCAGCGCAAGGGGAGTAGCCAGGAACACCACCGGGCTCAGACCGTCAACACGGTCAGGCTGATCCGGTCTGAGACTACAGCCAAGCTGTAGAGGCGAGACCTTCGCGACGTCACATGTTGACGGTGCGGGGTCTCTGCGTGCTTTCGCCGTCGGCGGACGGGAGGACTGGGATGCCTGAGTCGGTTGGGACCCCATGGCTGTGGGGTGGGTTCACGGTGTTCGTCGTGGCGATGCTGGCCCTCGACCTGGGGGTGTTCCATCGGAAGGCGCACGTCGTGGAGGCGCGTGAGGCGCTGGTCTGGAGTGTCTTCTGGATCGCCCTCGCATTGCTGTTCAACCTTGGGGTCGTGCACTGGTTCGGTCCACAGCGTGGGATGGAGTTCCTGACCGGCTACTTGATCGAGAAGGCCTTGAGCGTTGACAACATCTTTGTCTTCCTGGTGATCCTGTCGTACTCCGCTGTGCCGACGGCCTACCAGCACCGCGTGCTGTTCTGGGGCATCCTGGGCGCCATTGTGTTCCGCGTGATTTTCATCCTGGCGGGCGCGGCCCTGCTGGAGGCGTTTCATGGGGTCATCTACGTGTTCGGCGCGCTGCTCATCTTCACCGGGGTGAAGTTGCTTCGGGCGCGGGAAGCGCACGTGCATCCCGAGCGGAACGCCCTCCTTCGACTGGTCCGGCGGGTGCTCCCCGTCACTCCGACATATCACGGTCAGCGGTTTCTGGTCCGTCTGAGCGGGCGGCTGTTCGCCACACCGCTCCTCCTCGTGCTCGTGGTCATTGAGGCAACCGACATCGTGTTCGCCGTCGATTCGATTCCCGCGATCTTCGCAGTGACCAGAGACCCGTTCATCGTCTACACGTCCAACATCTTTGCCATCCTGGGGCTTCGGGCGTTGTTCTTCCTCCTGGCTGGCGTCATCGGCCGATTTCACTACCTCCGGTACGGGCTCGGGCTGGTCCTCGCGTTCGTGGGGCTCAAGATGGTTGCCAGCGACGCCTACGAGGTGCCGGTCACGCTGTCGCTCGCGGTGATCGCGACGCTCATCGGGGGCTCGATTGTCGTGTCGCTCCTGCGGCCGCCTGTGCCGCCGCCGTTGCCGCATCCCGACGCCCCGCCGTAACCCCCGCGAGCCATGTGGGCGGGGCGGACCTGGCCGTGTTCAAGGAGTCGCGCCCGCCGCCGTTTGACAGTGCGTTTTCGCGGCGCCTATAATGTGGCGGGTTGTAAGCCCGCCTTTTTTTTGGGCACGCGACGTAGTGCTGACCCCGGAGGGCTGAAGCGGTGCGGTCCCGCAGTGGTGCTCGTCTGCTCGTCATTCTGCTGGTGGCCCTCGCGGCGTTCCAGTTCGCGTTCCGGCCGGTGGCGATGTCGGGTCGCGTGCCGGTGCTGCAGGCACCCGCCTTGAGGATCAACCTCGGTCTGGATCTGAGGGGCGGCACTCTGCTCGTGCTGGAAGGCCAGGATACACCTACGACGAAGGCGACCCCGGAGGCCGTGGAGGCCGCGATGCGAGTGATCCAGAGCCGCATCGACCAGCTCGGCGTCGCCGAGCCGACGATCCAGCGGCAGGGCGCGACCCGGGTCATCGTCGAGCTGCCGGGCATCGCCGACCCGCAGCGGGCGATCAACCTCATCGGCAAGACCGCGCTCCTGGAGTTCGTGGACACCGGGACCCAGGCGCTCCCCGAGGGCGCACGCTGGAGCGCCGACGGCAAGACCGTCACGCTGCCCGGGTTATTCCAGACGCCCGCCCCGGGCCAGCAGAGCCCGTCGGCCGGCCAAGGCCAGTCCGCGTCCGGGCAGGTCATCCGGCTTGAGAAGCGAGTAGTCCTGACGGGCGCCGACCTGCAGACGGCGCAGGCGCAGTTCAATCAGCAGACCGCTGAGCCCGTCGTGAGCTTTCAGTTTCGCAGTCAGGCTGCGCGGAAGTTCGAGGAATACACGGCCGCGAACGTTGGGAAGTACCTGACGATTGCGCTGGACAACGTGGTCATCTCGTCTCCGGTCATCCGCGACCGGATCCCCGGGGGGTCGGGGCAGATCAGCGGGGGCTTTCGCACCATCGAGGAGGCCCGTGACTTGGCAGTGCTGTTGCGCGGAGGCGCGCTCCCGATTCCCATGAGGGTCATGGAGAACCGCACGATCGGGCCGCAGCTCGGCCGCGACTCCATCGATGCAAGTCTCAAGGCCTCATGGATCGCGTTCGCAGGCGTCGGGCTGTTCATGCTCCTCTACTACGGGCTCTCCGGTCTCATGGCCGACGTGGCGCTGGCACTGTACCTGCTGCTTGTCCTGGCCGCGCTGAGCGCGCTCGGCGCGACGCTGACGCTGCCGGGCATTGCCGGGTTGTTGCTCTCGGTGGGCATGGCCGTGGACGCCAACATCATCATCTTCGAGAAGATGAAAGAGGAGCTGCGGGCCGGCAAGTCCCTTCGGGCGGCAACCGACGCGGGCTGGCATCGTGCGATGAGCGCGATCATTGACTCGAACGTGACCGCGGTCATCGCGGCCGTCATCCTGTTCATCCTGGGGACCGGACCGATTCGCGGTTTTGCCGTGACCCTGAGCATCGGCGTCGTGATCAGCATGTTCACCGCGATCACCGTGACACGCGCCCTCGTTGACGGCGCGGCCTCCGCGGGCCTCGGATCGTACCTGGCGCGGATGGCCGGGAGGGGACAGGCGTGAGTCCCATGTGGAACGTGATTGGACGACGCTGGATCGGTTACGTCCTCTCCGTGCTGTTCATTCTGCCCGGTGTGGTCGCGCTGTTCTCCAACGCGGCCGGGGGCCGCGGGGCGCTCAACTGGGGCGTGGACTTCACCGGCGGCAACTACTTTCAGGTCAGGCTCGCACGGGAGGACGCGTCGGTCGGCGAGGTGCGTGACGTTGTCGACCGCTTCACGGCAGGACAGAGCGTCATCCAGAAGTCTGACCGAGATGTGTTCATCCGCACGCGACCGCTCACGCCGGCGGACAAGTCGGGACTCCTGGCCGCGCTACGGCAGGCGTTCGGGGGCGCAACCGTCTTGCGGGAGGATGAAGTCGGCCCCACGATCGGCCGTGAGCTGCGGAACACGGCGATCATCGGCATCATCCTGGGGTTGGTCCTGCAGCTGATCTATGTGTCGGTGCGATTCCGGTCGGTGCGGTACGCCGTGACGATGGACCTGGCGCTGCTGCACGACCTGTTGATCGTGGTCGGCGTCTTCGCGATCACGCGGATGGAGGTCAACAGTTCGTTCGTGGCCGTGTTGCTGACCGTCGTCGGGTACTCGATCAACGACAAGATCGTGCTGTTCGACCGCATCCGCGAGAACCTGGCCATGCGGTTGCGGGAGCCCTTTGACCGTTTGGTCAACCGGAGCCTCCTCGAGTCGCTGGTCCGTTCGATCAATACGTCGGTGACGGTCATCGTCGCCATCGCTGCCGTGTATTTCTTCGGGGGCGTCACGGTGCGCGATCTCGCCTTCGGCCTGACCGTGGGTGTCGCCGTCAGCGCGTACTCCTCGATCTTCAACGCCGGGGCCCTGCTCGTTGAGTGGGACCTGTGGTCAGCGCGTCGGGCAGGGCGCCAGCGAGCCGTGCTCACCCCTGTCGCTCCTGGAACGGGCACGCCGGCACCGGTTGAGGCGGCGGCGAATTCCGCGGCCCCGGCCCCGGCCAGGTCGGGGAGTGGCAACAGCGCGCGCCGGCGGCGGTCGAGGCGGCGGTAGGCCAATGAGCGCATTCACCCTCTTCGCGCTCGTGTTGCTCGCGGTGGTGACGCTGTTCGCGTTGTCCAACCCGGAGCCCATCGCCCTGCGGTTCCTCGCCTGGCGCCTCGAGAGTACCCTGGCGATTGTCGTGATCGGCGCGGCGATCGTCGGCGCGTTCCTGGTGTTCGTCAGCAACCTGATCGGCCAGCGGCAGCTCCGCGGCCGCATCCGAGAGCTCCAGGCGCGCGTGCGCGAGCTCGAGGCGCGCGTGGCCGAGTCACCGCAGACCTCGAAGCCCGATCAGCCCTCCTGACCGATGAGCGGGCGTGCTGAAGCCCGCTGGCGCCTCCGCGCTCGGCAGAGTCCAGACGCGCGCGCGTTGGCCGCAGCCCTGGATGTCCACCCCATTACCGCGCAGGTGCTCATGAACCGCGGCATTCGGACCCCCGGGGCCGGCCGTGCGTTTCTCGATCCGTCGCCGGGCGACCTGCAACCGGCGCGTGCGGTGGCGGGCATGGATGCGGCGATCGTGCGCGTCGCCCGCGCGATCCGCGAGCGCACACCGGTCGCGGTCTATGGCGACTACGACGCTGACGGCGTCACCGCCACGGCGATCCTCGTGCGCGCGATCCGCGCAGCCGGCGGGCCGGTCAGCTTCTACGTGCCCGATCGGCAGGCGGAGGGCTACGGTCTGCACGCCGGCGTGGTGCGGCGCCTGGCGGCAGACGCCGGCGTCATCCTTGCGGTCGACTGTGGGATCACCGCCGCGGCCGACACCGCCCGCGAGGCCGGAGTCGATCTGATCATCCTCGATCATCACGTGCCGATCGGGCCGCTCCCGCACGCCGCGGTCATCGTCAACCCCAAGGTGAGCCGCGAACCGACCGAGTACTGCGCCGCGGGGCTTGCCTACCAGTTGACGCGCGGGCTCCATGAGGTCCTGAACCACGACCTTGACGATGCCGACCTGCTGGGGCTGGCCGCGATCGGCACGGTGGCCGACGCGGTGCCGTTGCGCGACGCCAACCGGATCATCGTCGCGCAAGGGCTGGAGGCGCTTGCGGCCACGGGTCTGCCCGGCGTCAAGGCACTGCTCGAGGTCGCCGCGCTGCGCGCGCCCCTCTCGGCGCGTGATGTGTCGCACGGAGTGGCCCCGCGCCTCAACGCGGCCGGCCGACTCGCGCATGCTTCCGCAGCCGTGCGGCTACTGCTGAGCGACGACCCGGACGAGAGCCGCGCGATCGCCGAGGCACTCGACCGCCTGAACGGCGAGCGGCGTGCCCTGTGCGATCGGGTGCTGGCCGAGGCGCTCGAGGCCATCGAGTCCGCGGCCATGGGCGGCGATCCGGCGATCGTGGTCGCGCGCGAAGGGTGGCATCCCGGCGTCATTGGGATCGTGGCGTCGCAGATCGTGGAGCGGTACTACCGGCCTGCCGTCGTGATCGCCATTCGGGAAGGGGTGGGAAAGGGGTCCGGCCGCAGCATTCCAGCGCTGCACCTCGTCGAGACCCTGGCGCGCGCCTCGTCCACGCTCGACGCGTACGGCGGGCACGCCATGGCCGCCGGCCTGACGGTTGCCGCAGATGCGGTGTCGCGGTTTCGTGAGGCGTTCGTCCGCGAGGCCGGGGCCGCATTGTCGGCCGACGATCTGGTCCCGGTCGTCGAGGTGGACGTCGAGGTGGGTCTCGAGGCGCTGACGCCGGCGCTCGCCGACGAGCTGGCCCGGATCGCGCCGTGCGGGTCCGGCAATCCGGAACCGGTGCTGCTGACCCGAGGCGTCCGCGCGGTGGGCACGCGCACCGTCGGGAATGGGGCCCACCTGCGGCTCATCGTGAGCGACGGCGTCCGGAGCGCCGACGCCATCGGATTCCGGCTCGGCGACCACGCCGAGTTGCTCGCGTTCACGCAGGCGCGACTCGACCTGGCCTACGCACTCGAGCGCGATCGCTGGCGTCAGGAGCCCGCTGTGCAACTCGTCGTCGAACGGCTCTGGACCCCTGAGGTTGACCTGGAGACGGTCACGGCGGACACCGCAGACCTCGTGGCCCGTCTCTTCGACCGCGCCGACGACTATCTCGATGTCGACCACGCCCGGCCGGAAGACGTCCCGGCCTTCCACACGAAGGTCGTCGGCGTGACGTTCGAGGGACGGCAGGACCTGGTGCGGAGCATCAAAGCCGGTCAGCGTCTGCGGCTGGTCCGTGATCCCTCCAACCCACGCGACCCGTACGCGATCAAGGTGGTGACGCCGGACGGCGGCCAGTTGGGGTTTCTCCGGGCGGCGCTGGCGGCCCGCCTGGCTCCGACCATCGACGCAGGCGCCCGCTACGAGGCGACGGCGACGGCGCTAACCGGTGGCGGTGATCGAGCCTGGGGGTTGAACATCTACCTCGAGCGGCAGGCGCCGTGGTCGGGCGACATCGAGGCTGGCACGGGCCAGGTCAGGCCGCCGCAGGGCGAAGCGTTCCTGGACTGGGTCGCGGCGCGACTCGCGCGCGGCCGGGGGTTCTCCGACACCCAGCGAGGCGTGCTCGACGCGATGCTCAGCGGACGCCGCGCCGTGGTTCGCCACGGGCCCGGGCGCGGCATCCTGCTGGGCACCGCCGCCGCGGCCGCGGCGCTGCTGGCCAGCGGCGCGGGGCCCGCGCTGGTCGTGCTGCCGCGCGCCGTCGAGGTCGACGCGTGGGCCGGCGCGCTTGGGCCGTGGTTGCGGGCCGCCGGGCTGAGGCTCGTCGCTGTGCACGGCTTGCTTGCCGGCCGGGCCCGGTCGCGGGCTGACGACGCGTTGGATCGTCGGGACGTTGACGTGCTCGTGGCCTCCGCGGCGTGGGTCCTCGCGCGCGCACCCCGCGCCTGCGCGGTCATCGCCGTGACCGACGACATCTGCCCCGAGGAGGACCTGCTCGCGCTCCGCGACGTGTACGGTGCCGCCGTCCGGCTGGTGTGGGGGCCGGCGTCGCCATCCCGGCTCCTGATGGTCGTGGGAGGTGATCGGGCGCGGAGTGCCGGCGTGACCGAGATTGTGTCCGGCTCGCCGCCCCGCACGAATCTGCGCGTCGTGGACCGCCGCGGCCGCCGGGATCAGGAAGGCGTGGTACCCTCGGGATCGTCTCGGCCGGACAAGACATTGGTTGTGACGTGCGACGCCGGATCCAGCGTCGCGGAAGCCCGACGCCTGCGTGCGCGCGCGGCCGAAGCCGCCGGTCACGTCGCCTACTATCACGATCACCTGCCGGCGGCCCTGCGGCGGGTGCTCGAGGATCTGTACGCGGCAGGTCGCATCCAGACCCTGGTCGTTGGATCGCCGATGGTGCAGCCCGCCGTGCCGCTGGACGTCAATCGCGTCGTGGCCCTGGGCCTGCCCCCGACGCGGCTGCTGGCGGCTGAGACTCTGGCCGCGGGCGGCGCGGGCGGGCAGGCGACGGTCATCGAGCTGCTCTACGCGCCCGATGCGCCGGCGGTCTGGGCAGCGACGCGGGCGGCCCGGCAACCGTCGCGTGACGATCTCGTGCGCGGCTACCAGCATCTCCGGATGCTTGGACCGGACGCTGCCTGGACCAGGTCCGAGGTTCTCGCCCACGCCGCGAGGTCCGGGTACCCGGTGGATCTCCTGGCTACGGCGCTTGAGATCTTCCTCGAGGCCGGCGTCGTCTCCGCGGAAGGTGCCGAGGGGGACGACGTCCGCTACACACTCACCGATCCAACGGTGCGGGTGGACCTGCAGAAGTCCTTGCGCTATCGGGAGGCCGTGCGCGAGCGTGCGGCGTTCGAAGACCTGGCGCGCTGGGCGACCGGCCCGGCGTCCGCGATTCTCACGGAGCTGGCGCAGCCCTAGCCGGGCCGCGGCAGGGCCTGGCCGGATCGCACAGAAGTCTTGCTGGAAGACCGCAGGAGGATGTCCGCCGTGAAGTGGCTCGACCTGCGCCGGCAACAGAGCAGCTTTCAGGACCTGCCCGCTGAGGTCCAGAGCCTGATCGCGACGCTGCGCGCCCACTTCCCGAAGGCTGATCTGGACATCGTGCGCGAGGCTTACCTGGCCGCCGCGCGTGCCCACGAGGGCCAGACCCGTGCTTCCGGCGAGCCATACCTCGCCCATCCGCTGGCCGTGGCCCGCATCCTCGCCGATCTGCGTCTCGACCCCACCACCGTTGCGGCGGCGCTTTTGCACGACGTCCTCGAGGACACGGGTGTCGAACCGACAGAGCTGCGGGAGCGCTTCGGCACGGAGATCGCCACGCTGGTCGACGGCGTGACCAAGCTGGGCAAGATCGAGTGGCAGACGCGCGAGCAGCGGCAAGCCGAGAATCTGCGCAAGATGTTCCTGGCGATGGCGAACGACATCCGCATCGTGCTGATCAAGCTCGCCGATCGCGTGCACAACATGCGCACGATCGCGCCGTTACCCGAGTGGAAGCGGCAGCGGACCTCGCAGGAGACACTCGACATCTACGCGCCGCTGGCCGAGCGTCTCGGGATCGGCAGCATCCAGAAGGAACTGGAAGACCTGGCGTTTCGCGAACTCCAGCCTGAGACGTACGAGATGCTGACGCGCGAGATCACACAGGCCGAAGACACCCGGCAGGGCGTCGTCGACCGCGTGTGCACGGTCCTGCACCGCGAGTTGACGCGGGCGGGTATCAAGGTGGACCCGCGGCACATCACCGGCCGGCCGAAGCACATCTACAGTATCTGGAGGAAGATGCAGCGGCCGAAGTACGCCGGTCAGCCGGTCGCGCGGATCTACGACCGCCTCGGCGTGCGGGTGCTCCTCGACGACGTGAAGGACTGCTACGCGGCGCTCGGTGTCGTGCACTCGGTCTGGAAACCCATCCCCGGCGAATTCGACGACTACATCGCGAACCCCAAGACCAGCGGGTATCAGTCGCTGCACACGGCCGTGATCCACGAGGGCGAGCCGCTGGAGATCCAGATCCGCACGCACCAAATGCACGAAGAAGCCGAGCGCGGCATCGCCGCGCACTGGAAGTACAAACAGGGCAAGCCTGTGATCGCGGAGGCCGACCAGAAACTGGCCTGGCTGCGGCAGTTGCTGGAGTGGCAGAAGGACCTGGCGGACGCGCGCGAGTTCGTGCAGTCGGTGCGGCTCGACCTGTTCCAGAACGAGGTGTTCGTCTTCACGCCCAAGGGCGATGTCATCGATTTGCCAGCCGGTGCCACGCCGATAGACTTCGCGTACCGCATCCACACCGATGTCGGCCATCACACCGTCGGCGCGAAGGTGAACGGCCGGTTGGTGCCGCTCTCGCAGAAGCTGCACACCGGGGACATCGTCGAGATCACGACCAACAAGACCAGCCCCGGGCCCAGTCGCGACTGGCTGACGTTCGTCGCGACGAGCAATGCCCGCGCGAAGATCAAGCAGTGGTTCAAGCACGAGCGCCACCAAGAGAACATCACGCACGGCCGGGAGATGCTGGAACGCGAGCTGCGACGCACCGGGTCGGTCAGCGCCGGCATGAAGCCCGAGCGCCTGCGCGAGGTCGCGCAGCAGTTCGGCATGCCGTCCGAGGAGGAGCTGCTGGCCGCGGTCGGCAACAGCGACCTGTCCCTGCTGCAAGTGGCACAGGCGTTGCGGGGCGAGGCGCCGGCCGAACCGGCCGAACCGTCGCTGCCGGCGGTCGCGCCCGCGCCGCCGCGGGCCACGGGCGTGCGCATCCGGGGCGTGGACAACGTCCTGGTCAACTTCGCGCGGTGCTGCACACCGCTGCCGGGCGACCGCATCGTTGGGTACATCACGCGCGGTCGCGGGGTGACCGTGCACCGGCAGGACTGCCCGAACATCGAGTTCCTCCGCACGCACCCGGAGCGGCTCCTCGAGGTCGCGTGGGAGACGACGGCCGAGGGCGCCTATCAGGTCGAAGTCGAAGTCGAAGCGTTCGACCGGGTGGGACTGCTCAAGGACATCATGGCCGCGATCGCCGAGACCAAGACCAACGCCCTATCGGTCAACGCGCGCGTCCGCAAGGACAAGGTGGTCGTGACGAATCTCGTGCTCGACATCCGCAACGTCAGCCAGCTGCACGCGGTCATTCAGAAGATCGAGAAGGTCCCCGAGGTCTTCAGCGTCGCGCGCGTCGTCCCGACCTGATCCGGGCGCGGAGACCCCACTCCGGGACACGCGCATGGAGGCCAAGGAGTGACCACGGGATCGCCGGGTACGGACCTCGAGCGCTACCGGGCCGAGTTTCCCATCTTCGCGACGTCGCTGTACCTCAACACGTGCTCGCTGTGCGCGCTCTCGACGCGTGTCGAGGCCGCCGTCGGCCGGTTCGTGTCATTGTGGCACGAGCACGGCGCCTCCGCCTGGTACGGACCGTGGTGGGAGACGATCGGTCGCGTCCGCGCGCGGTGCGCCAGCGTGATCGGCGCCGAGCCCGACGAGATTGCGCTGTTCCCGTCCATCACCGCGGCCCTGACCGCGGTGGCGAGCGCGTTCAGGTACCGCGAGCGTCCCGGCGTCGTGATGAGCACCCTCGACTTCCCCACGGCAACCTACCAATGGCTGGCCAAGGAGCGCCTCGGGGTTCGGCCCGTGTTGATTCGCGGCCGGGACGGCCTGACCGTGCCGCCCGACGAGTACGCCGCAGCCGTGGACCGTCATACCGAGCTCGTCGTGGCCTCGCACGTCTACTTTCAGAGCGGGTACGTGCAGGACCTCGGTCGGATCGCGGAGATCGCGCACGCGGCCGGCGCGCTGTGCGTGATCGACGCCTATCAGGGCACCGGGCAGCTCCCGACCGACGTCCACGGCACGGGCGTGGACTTCCTGGTGTCGGGTGGTCTCAAATGGCTGCTTGGTGGTCCGGGGATCGCGTTCCTCTACGTCCGCCGCGATCTGCACGCCCGATTGCACCCGCACGACGTGGGCTGGTTCGCGCACCGCGACCAGTTTGCGTTCACGACCGATCTGTTCGAGCCGGCGCCCGACGCCAGGCGCTTCGAGGGTGGGACGCCGTCCCTGGCAGCGGTCTACGCCATGGCCGCAGGGCTGGAACTCGTTGAGGAAATCGGCACGGCGCGGCTGCGGGCCCGACAGGTAGAGCTCGTCGGCGACCTGGTCGAGCGCCTTCGCAGCCAGGGCCTCTCGCCTCGCGTGCCAGACGACCTGAGTCGTCACGCGGGCATTGTGACGGTCCCGGTGGCCGATCCCGCCGCCGTGGTGGCCGGGTTGCGGCAGCGGGGGATTATTGTGGACGCGCGGCCCGGGGTGATACGGATCTCGCCCTACTTCTACAACACCGCCGACGACAACCGCCGAGTCGCCGGCGGGCTGCGCGAAGTCCTCGACGCGTCGGCGGGAGCGTCCTGACCGGCGATGCGGGCGGTCGTACAGCGGGTGAGGCGCGCGGCGGTACGGATCGGTGACGAGACGATCGGTGCTATCGACCGGGGTCTGGTCGTGTTGCTCGGCGTGTCGGTCGACGACAGTCCCTCGCAGGCGCTGACGCTGGCGCAGAAGATCGCGCACCTCCGTATCTTCGATGACGAACAGGGACGGCTCAACCGGTCGGTGCTCGACGTCGGCGGCGCCGCGCTGGTCGTCTCGCAGTTCACCCTGTACGCCGACACCAGCGGCGGCCGCCGGCCGTCGTTTGCCCGCGCCGCGCGGCCCGAGCATGCGGGGCCGTTGTGCGACCGGTTCGTCGAGGCGCTGCGCGAACTCGGCGTGCCGGTGGCGACCGGTCGGTTCCGCGCCGTCATGCTTGTGGAGATCCACAACGACGGGCCGGTAACCATCCTGCTCGATACCGATGATTGACGGGACCCGACTCCTGTTGGCCCGGCACGGGCGTCACGACTGGCTGGCGCCGCCCATCAACCGGCTTGCCGGCCACCTGCCGGGCGTGCACATCAACGCCCAGGGCCGGGCCGAGGCGCAGGCCCTCGCCCGGCGCCTGGCCGCCAGGCCGCCAGATCGCATCGTCAGCAGTCCGGTCGAGCGGACCCTGCAGACCGCCACGATCATCTCCGAGGCGGTCGGCGTCGCGGTCGCCACCGACGCACGACTGACCGAGACGGGCATGGGGGTGTGGGAAGGTCTGGCGATCGCGGAGGTGATCGCGCGCTTTCCGAACGAGTGGCGCGCGTGGCGCACCGCGCCGACACACGCGGCGGTCCCCGGCATGGAGCGCGTCGACGCCATCGGCGAGCGGATGCTGGCCGCGGCGCAGGACTACCTGGCGCTTGGCGGATCAACGCTGCTGGTCTCGCATCAGGACCCGCTGCTGGCGCTCATCTGCCGGCTGCTCGATCTGCCGCTCGACGCGATGCGGCGTATGGAGGTCTCGCCGGGGTCCCTGACGATCTTTGAGGTCGCGCGCGGGCGGCCGGTGCTGGTGACGCTGAACTCGATCCCGAGGCCTATGCCAGGAACGACGTCAGCAGGCGACGCTCCAGCTCGCGGCTGACCTCAGTGAGGTCCTTGACCGTGTCCACCGCACGCCAGTAGTCGCGCGACTTGTACGCCCCCAGCAGGCGCCGCTCGGCGAACTGGGGAAACGTCGTCGTCTCGTGATCGCCGGTCTCGGGGAACCGGGCGATGGCCTCCCGCGACAGGACGTAGATGCCGGCGTTGATCCAGTACGGGAGTGTCGGCTTCTCGTGGAAGGCAATCACCCGGTCGTCGGCGTTCACTTCGACCAGCCCGTAGGTACTCACGTACGGCGTGAGCACCACCGTGGCCAGCGCCCCGCGCTCCCGATGGTGCGCCACGACGGCCGCCAGGCGGAGATTCGTGATGATGTCGCCGTTGGTCGCCAGGACGAACTCCGGCGTGTCCTCGAACAGCCCGTACGCCTGACGGATCGCCCCCCCGCGGCCCAGCGGCTGCTGCTCCACGGCGTAGCGGATGTGCAGGCCCCACTTCTCGCCGGTGCCGAAGTAATCACGAATCACCTCGTGGCGGTACCCGCACGCGATCACGATGTGCGTGACGCCCTGGGTCTGGAGCCAGTGCATCTGGTACGCCAGAATCGGGACACCCAGGACCTCAACCATCGGCTTGGGGCGCTCCTCCGTGTATGGACGGAGGCGTTCGCCCTTGCCTCCGGCGAGGATGATCGCGTGCACCGCTGCCACTCCTCGTGAAACGGCTGGTCAGACGCCGTGCTACTTCTCGCTCGCCCCGGGGGCTTCCTGGCAGGAGCGCATGCGCCCGGGCGGCGGGCGCGTTTGACACCACGGAGGCCCCGCCGGTACAATCGGGGCCGAGATCGCCGTCATAGTGTGTCCGGCGACGACGGGAAGAGTAGGTCCCGGTCCTTCCAGAGAGAGGGCGTGCACTAGCAGGCTGCGACCGCCCTCAGGTTTCCCGGGTCCGAACGACACCCCTGAGCCGGCGATGCGGCCCGCATGAGGGGCCGATCCGGGATCGCCCGTGATCGCGACGAGGGTCTGGCCGGTGCGGTGACCGGTCGGGAACCAGGGTGGCACCGCGGGAAGCGCACGCGCTCTCGTCCCTGCGAGGACGAGGGCGCTGTTCTTTTGCGACACATTGGCGGACGGCGACGGGAACAGGAGGCGGTCGAGCGATGGCAACGATTCAGGCGCCGCGCGGCATGCGCGACATCCTGCCGGGCGAAGTCGAGCGCTGGCAGGCGCTGGAGGCGCGTATCCACGACCAGGCGGCGCGCTTCGGCTTTCGCGAGATTCGTACGCCTGTCGTGGAGCACACCGAGGTGTTTCGGCGCACGGTCGGTGAAGCGACCGACATGGTCGAGAAGGAGATGTACACATTCGCCGACCGCGGCGGCCGCTCGCTCAGCCTGCGGCCTGAGGGTACGGCCCCGGTCATGCGGGCCTATTTGGAGCACGGGCTGCGCCACCAACCGCAACCGGGCAAGTTCTACTACATCGCGCCCATGTTCCGCTACGACCGGCCGCAGAAGGGCCGGTACCGGCAGCACACACAGTTCGGCGCCGAGATCATTGGCAGCCCCGACCCGGCCGCGGACGCCGAAGTGCTCACCCTCCCCATCCGGCTCATGGAGGCGATCGGGTTGGTCGAGGTGGAGGTCCACCTTAATAGTGTCGGCGACGCCGTGTGCCGGCCGCGCTACCTGGCGGCGCTCCTGGACTACTTCCGGCCGCGTGCCGATCAGCTCTGCGAGGACTGCCGGCGGCGCCTCGAGCACAACCCGCTGCGGATTCTCGATTGCAAGAAGGAGTCGTGCCACCGCATCGCGCGCGGCGCGCCGTCCAGCATCGAGTACCTCTGCGAGGCATGCGTCGCGCACTTCGAGGGCGTGAAGCGGCACTTCGACCTGCTGGGGGTGCGGTACGTGATCGATCCGTTCATCGTGCGCGGGCTCGACTACTATACGCGGACGGCGGTCGAGGTCTTCTCCGGTCGCCTGGGCGCGCAGAATGCCATGTTCGGCGGCGGTCGCTACGACGGACTGGCAGAGCAGCTGGGTGGACCACCGACGCCCGGTGTGGGCTTCGGATTCGGGCTCGACCGGCTGTTGCTTGTCGCCGAGGGCGAGGGGGGGCTCCAGGTCCGTGAACGGCCGGTCGATGTGATGGTCGTGACGCTCGGCGAGGCGGCACGGCGCGAGGGTGTGGTGCTGCTCGATGCCGTGCGGCGGGCCGGCGTGCGTGCCGACGGCGACTTGCTCGGACGTGATCCCCGCGCTCAGTTCAAGCACGCCGACCGTCTCGGCGCACGCCTGGCGCTGGTGCTTGGCGACGACGAACTTGCCGCAGGGATGGTGACCCTGCGCGAGATGAAGACCGGAGAGCAGACGGCCGTGCCACGCGCAGAACTCGTACAGACGCTCGCTGCCCGCCTGGGCCGACCGTCGGCTGCGGCCGCATCTGAGGGGGGTGGAGTCCGATGACCGCGTACCGATCACACGAGTGCGGCGCACTGGGGCCCGAGCACGTGGGCCAGCAGGTGCGCCTAGCCGGATGGGTACAGCGGCGCCGCGATCTCGGCGGGCTGATCTTCATCGACCTGCGCGACCGTGCGGGCGTTGTGCAGGTCGTCATCAACCCCGCGGAGCCGTCCGCTGCGGACGCGGCGGCCGCAGCGGAGGCGGTGCGTGGCGAGTATGTCGTGCACGTTGTCGGTACCGTCGCCCGCCGGCCGGACGGCACGGTCAATCCGAAGCTCGCGACGGGCGAGATCGAGGTGCGCGCGCACGCGCTGACGGTCCTGGCGCCGGCGCTGACACCGCCGTTTTGGCCCGGTGACGATGCCGAGATCGACGAGGCCGTGCGGTTGAAGTACCGGTTCCTCGACCTGCGCCGGCCGCGCATGGCCCGCAACTTGCGCCTGCGGCACCGGGCCAGCATGGCCGTGCGGTTGTCGCTCGACCGTCTGGGATTCCTCGATGTCGAAACACCCATGCTCATCCGGAGCACGCCGGAGGGTGCGCGTGACTTCCTGGTACCCAGTCGCCTGCAGCCGGGCAAATTCTACGCCCTGCCGCAGTCGCCGCAGTTGTTCAAGCAACTCCTCATGGTCGCGGGCATCGACCGCTACTTCCAGATCGTCCGCTGCTTTCGCGACGAGGATCTGCGCGCCGACCGACAGCCCGAGTTCACGCAGATCGACGTAGAGATGAGCTTCGTCGACCAGACCGACGTGATCGCGGTGACCGAGGTGATGGTCGCCGACGTCGTGCAGGCCGTGGCCGGGATCACAGTGGAACGGCCGTTCCCCAGGATCTCGTATGCCGACGCGATGCTGCGCTACGGCTCGGACAAGCCCGACCTTCGCATCGATCTTGAGATCGTTGACCTCAGCGACGTGGCGGGCCACAGCGGGGTAGACCGGTTCCAGCAAGCCGTTGCCGCCGGTGGCGTGCTGCGCGCGCTGCGCGTGCCGGGGCGAGCCGCGGCGAGCCGCCGCGAGATCGACGAGTTGACCGCGGTCGCGATGACCGCCGGGGCCCAGGGGCTGGCGACCCTGGCGTTCGAGCCCGGCGGGCTCAAGGGCAGTCTGGCCAGACGCCTGACCCCGGGGGCCGCAGAGATCATCGGCGGCCGCACCGGTGCGCGCGAGGGCGACCTGGTGTTGCTCGTCGCCGGGCCGGAGGCACAGACTGCCGCCGCCATGGGCCGGTTACGCCTCGAGGTGGCTGACCGGTACGGACTACGCACCGACGGTAGCGCCCTGCGGTTTCTCTGGGTGGTCGAGTTTCCGCTGCTCGAATACCGCGCGGAGGAGCGGCGCTACGTCGCCAAACACCATCCGTTCACGTCGCCGATGGACGAGGACCGGCCGCTGCTGGACACTGCGCCGGAACGAGTGCGCGCCAAGGCGCACGACCTGGTGCTCAACGGTGTCGAGTTGGGCGGCGGCAGTATCCGTATCCACGAGCGGCCGCTGCAGGAGCAGGTCTTCAGGTTGCTGGGGATCACGCCGGAGCAGGCCCAGGCCCGCTTCGGCTTCCTGCTTGACGCACTGCAGTATGGGGCGCCGCCCCACGGCGGCATCGCCCTCGGCCTCGATCGGTTCGTCATGCTACTGGCCGGCGAATCGACCATCCGCGAGGTCATGGCGTTCCCCAAGACCGCGAACGCCGCCGACCTGATGATCGGCGCGCCGTCCGAGGTGGATCCCGAGGTGCTGAAGGAAGTGCACATCAGCGTGACCTGAGCGCCCGGCCATGTTTGCGAGCGAACGCCGGACCTGCTATCATTACGAAATGGCAGAGGGTTCTCTGCGGTGTGCGAGGCGGGTCAATAGTCCCGATCCAACACGAGAGCCCGGGGAGCCCGGCTCCGGACGCGGATAGCTTGGCCGCAGCTGCGCCGAGCGATGAAGCGTCTGGGAGGGCACCCACCTACGAGAGTAGGGTTCGGGGGCTATGATCCGCACGGCACCGCGGAGAGCACTTGCGGGCGGCCGCGTACGCGGCCGCCCAGTGGTTTGCCGAGGGCCGAGCAGCTCCCACTCGCCGGCGGTGGTACTAGTACAGGAACTCCTCGATATCGTACGGGGCCACGCGTGTCCCCGGGCCCACGACCCTCGCCGCACGGCGCCGTAACTCGTCAACCTGGTCAGCCACATCATCATCTGTGAGGGGTGGGATGCCGGACGCCCGGGCCCACTCGGCATACGGGCCCTGGTCCGGGGCGTGGAACGCGGACACGTACACCAGATCGCCGGCGCCGAGCCGCATGCGCGCCAACGCCGCGACCGTGGCGTCGACGTGCTTCGACCATGCGGGGCGGCCGCCGATCCCGGCCATGACGATCACACCGGCCCGCACCCCGGCGGCCCTGACCGTGTCGACGAGCTCGACGGCCTCAGCAGCCGTTTGCGGTTTGTTCAAAGCGGCCAGTAACTCGTCACATCCACTCTCCAAGCCCAGGTAGACCCGGCGGAGGCCCAGCGTCCGCAGCAGGGCGAAGTCTTGCGCGCCGCGCTTGTGGCCGGTAAAGACGTCAATGAACGCCGACGCATCGCGGGTGTGGTCCGGCAACCGCTGCGTCAGGACTTCGAAACGTGGCACCAGGTCGGAGGTGGGGAGGAGGAGGGCGTTCGCATCGCCCAGGAAGATCCCACGCCGGAGTGCCAGGCCGTCGCCGAAGAAGGCGACCACGGCGTCCACATGTGCGACGAACTGGTCCAGCGGTTTCACCCGGAAGGGCCGGTTCCGGTAGAATGAGCAGAACGTGCACCGATTCCAGTGGCACCCCTCGGTGATCTGCACGACCACGGAGAGATAGCGGTCGGGCGGCACGATCGACACCGGCGTATAGGTCGCCTCAAATCGCCGGGCGTCCACATCGGCGGCGCGCGCGTCGAATCCTGCGGCGGCCTCGAGCAGTGTGGCGGCCCGGGTACGGTCGACCGGTCCGTGCAGCGACCAGAGAAGTTCGGCGCGGCCATCCCTCAAGGCGGCCAGGGCTTCGCCCGCCGCGCCGGCCGCGTCGTTGAGGATCGCGGCTCGCTCCCGCCCGTCCAGAAACCGCCGGTGTTTGCGGGGGCGCGGGCCGCTCCGGTCGGTATACTTTTCCATGATCCGGCCGTCGAGCGCGCGGCGGTACAGACGGTCCGCGCGCCACACCGAGAAGAGACGACCGGCATGGTCGAACACGTACACCGCTTCGGCTGGCCCAAAGCGCGTGACGACGACCGACTCGCGCTTGCACGCGACACGCGGCGCCCGCGCGGCGCCTGTCGCTCGACCGCTCACGTGCCACTGTTCGATGGGAGCCGCGGGCCCCCTGCGCTCGCGCGCGTGCTACCATACTGGTGGTGACGCGCTGCGATGTCGTTGTTTGACCAGACCGTTTCACAGACGGCCGTACCCCTGGCCGCCCGGCTGCGGCCGCGCTCGCTCGACGAGTACGTCGGCCAGGCGCAGCTCATCGGCCCGGGCACGGCGCTGCGTGCCGCGATCGAAGGTGATCAGGTGCACAGCCTGATTCTCTGGGGACCGCCCGGCACCGGGAAGACCTCGCTCGCGATGATCATCGCGGCGCGGACACGGTCCCACGTCGAACAAGTCAACGCCGTGACCGCGGGCGTGGCCGACCTCAAGCGCATCATCGCCGAGGCGCAGGACCGGCGGCGTTTTCATCGGCAGCGGACGCTGCTGATCATCGACGAGATCCACCGCTTCAACAAGGCGCAGCAGGACGTGCTGCTGCCGCACGTCGAGGACGGCACCCTGATCCTGATCGGCGCGACGACCGAGAATCCGTTCTATGAGGTCAACGCGACCCTCGTGTCGCGGTCGCGGGTGGCCCAGTTGCAACCATTGTCTGACGACGAGATTCGGACCATCCTGGAGCGGGCGTTCGCCGACCCCCGCGGCCTGGCCGACGCGCGGCTCGACATCGACGCCGACGCGCTGGCGCACCTGATCCGCATCAGCAACGGCGACGCGCGGGTGGCACTCAATGTGCTGGAGGCCGCGGCGGCGGCCGCGCCACAGACGGACGGCCGGCGCCGCATCAACCTGGCCACCGTTGCCGACGCCAGCCAGCGGCGGGCGCTGCCCTACGATCGCGACGGCGACGCGCACTACGACACGGTCTCGGCGTTCATCAAGAGCCTGCGTGGGTCTGACCCGGACGCCGCGCTCTACTGGCTTGCCCGGATGATTGCCAGCGGCGAGGACCCGCGGTTCATCGCCCGCCGCATGGTGGTCCACGCGGCCGAAGACGTGGGTCTCGCCGACCCGATGGCCCTGTTGATCGCGACGGCCGCGGCTCACGCGGTGGAGTATGTCGGTCTGCCCGAGGCCCGCATCCCGATGGCCGAGGCCGCTATCTACATCGCCGCGGCGCCGAAGAGCAACGCGGTGGTTCGCGCCATCAACGAGGCCAGCCGCGACGTCGAGACCGGACGTGCGGGTCAGGTGCCCGTGGCCCTGCGCGACAGCAGTCACTCGCAGGCGGTCCGGCAGCTGCGCCACGGCCTGGACTACAAGTACCCGCACGACTTCCCCGGCGCATTCGTCGAGCAGAGCTACTGGCCGGTCGGGATGGCGCGCCGACGATACTACGTGCCCACGGAGCACGGCGCGGAAGCCGAGGTGCGGCGCCGGCTTCGAGCGTGGTGGGGCGACCGCGACACGGACGAGGACGGCACGCGATGAGGACGTCGCGTCTTGGCGTGGCGGTGGTGAGCGGCTGATGGCGAGAGTCGCGGTGGCGATGAGCGGCGGCGTGGACAGCGCGGTGGCCGCGGCGCTGCTGGTTCACGAGGGCCACGAGGTTGTGGGGCTCACCATGAACCTGTGGCCGACGTGGGTGCCGCCGTCCGACGGCGCCAGCCGGGGGTGCTGCGGGGTCAGCGCGATTGACGACGCGCGCGCCACAGCCGCCCGGCTCGGCATCCGGCACTACGTGCTCAACCTCCGCGAGGCGTTCGAGCGCGAGGTCATCGACTACTTTCTCGACGAGTATGCGCGCGGCCGTACCCCGAACCCCTGCATTGCCTGCAACCAGGCCGTGAAGTTCCGCGTGCTGCTCGACAAGGTCGAGACCCTGGGATGCGAGTCACTGGCGACCGGCCACTACGCGCGCGTGACGCACGACGCCGCGACCGGCCGGCACCTGCTGCTGCGGGCGGCAGATGCGCGGAAGGACCAGTCGTACGTGCTCTACGCGTTGACGCCGGCGCACTTGGCGCGCTTGCGGTTTCCGGTGGGGGAGTACACGAAGCCCGAGGTCCGGGCGCTTGCGCGGCGGTTCGACCTGCCCGTGGCTGACAAGCCGGACAGCCAGGAGATCTGCTTCGTGCCGCGCGGTCACTACGGCGATCTGGTCGCGGCGCGGCGGCCCGAAGCGGCCAGACCCGGTCCGATCCTGAGCGCCGACGGTGCGGTGCTCGGGACGCACGCTGGCGTCGGCCGGTACACCGTCGGACAGCGGCGGGGTCTGGGCGTCGCAGGGGCCGTCCCACGCTATGTGATTGACATCGATCCGGAGCGTAACGTGGTGATCGTCGGCGGGCCCGGCGATCTGGTGCGCGAGGATGTCGTGGTCGACCGGGTGAACTGGATTGTCCCGCCGCCGCCACCCGAACGCGTCACAGTCCGCGTGCGGCACGCGGCCGCCGATGTCGCAGCCCGACTGCGCATGCGCGACGACGGACGCGTGGACGTGCTCTTCGAGAGCCCGCAGCGCGCCGCGGCGCCCGGCCAGGCCGTGGTGTTCTACGACGGCGAGCGGGTGCTAGGAGGCGGTATCATCGAGCGGGAAGTGTTGGGGAGAGAGGAGATGATCCATCATGGGGGACCGCACTGACTTCGTGGCGGGATTCATCCTCGGCGGCCTGCTGGGGACGGCGTTGGCCCTGTTGTTTGCCCCGCGGTCTGGCGAGGAGACTCGACAGCAGCTTACCGAGTCCGCGGAGCAGATCCGCGACCGGGCGCGCGAGCGCACCGATGAGATCGTGAAAAAGGTACGGGGGACCGCGGAGGAGATCACCGCGAAGGGTCGCTCGAAGCTCGACGAGAGCGCGGCCCGTCTTCGAGAGGTCGTCGAGCGCGGCCGGGAAGCGTTCGAGGAGAAGGCGCGCGAGATTCGTCGCCACGCCGAAGACCAGCCTGAAGGCTAGCGGCCTCCTCCAGAACCTTCCGGAGGACCTGCGGCCCGGGCTCGCGATTGTTGATCGCCTGCGGGCCGCCGGGTGGGAGACGTATCTCGTCGGCGGGGTGGTCCGCGACCTGTTGCTGGGCCGCCGGCCGTCTGATCTCGACATCGTCACAGCGGCTCCGCCCGAGGCGGTGGCCCGGCTGTTCCCGCGCACGATTCCGGTCGGCGCCGAGTTCGGAGTGACCGCGGTGGTCGAGGGCGGGCGACCGTATCAGGTCGCCGCGTTCCGGCGCGAGGGCCCCTACCACGATGGTCGACGGCCGGCGTACGTGGAGCTGGCCGACCGCGAAGCCGACGTGCGTCGTCGCGACTTCACGATCAACGCGTTGCTCTACGATCCAGCCACGGACACGGTGATCGATCTTGTTGGCGGGCACGCCGACCTGACCGGCCGTCTGATCCGCACGGTCGGCGACGCGGCGGCGCGTTTCGGCGAGGATCACCTGCGGATGCTGCGCGCGGTTCGCCTCGCCGCAGAGCTGGGGTTCACGGTCGACGCGGAGGCCGAGGAGGCGATGCGGGGGCTCGCACCCAGAATCCGCACGGTGAGCGCCGAGCGGGTGCACGAAGAGGTGGTGCGGCTGCTCGTCGCCCAAGGCCGTGCCGACGGCGTGCGGCTGCTCGCGCGCACCGGCCTGCTCGCCGTGTTGCTGCCCGAGGTGGCCGCGCTGGCGGATCGCGGGGTTGCGTCGCCGCACGCCCGCGCCGGCGACGGACTCAGCCTGACGGTCGACGCCCTGGGCCGGCTCCGGAGGCCGTCCGCCGTGGTCGCGACCGCGACCCTGCTGATGCTGCTCGACGCGCCGGGCGTGCCCGAGGCGATCTGCCGACGACTGCGGTTCTCGAACGCCGAACGGCGCGCGATCGTTGCCCTCGTGCGGGAGCACGGGCGGGTGCCGGTCTTGCCCCTCCTGCGCGCCGGCGCGATACGCGGGTTGCTGCGGCGTGTGTTCCCGGCCGACCTCCTCGAGGTCTATCGCGTCAGGGCCGAGGCGGGCGACGGAGATGTGCGCGCGTATGTGCGGGGAGCCGAAGTCGTGGCCGCGCACGCCGGCGGCCGCGGCCTGCCAGGGCCGCTGCTGACCGGTGACGATCTGATCAGGCTGGGGCTAGCGCCCGGCCCGGAGTTCGCGCAGGTGCTCGAGGCGGTTGACGCAGCGCGGGCACGTGGTGAGATTGCGTCACCGGCCGAAGCCAGGGCGTGGGTTCGTGCGCGCCTCGCGGCAGGAGCGGTTTTGGAGACCGCAGAAGCGTCACCCGGGCGCGCATCGCCGCGCGCCAACGGAGGCTAGCATGGACGAACGACAGGCGGTGTACATGGTGCTGTGGGCGCTCGGCGCGATGGTCGTGGTGGGCGCCTTGCTGCCGGTTCTGTTCCCGGGATTCGTGCGGTACGTCAACCGGACGATCCTCAAGGAGACTGACGACAGCGCGCACGGACACTAGCGACCGGAGGAGATGGTCTCACCGAGGGCGAACCCCAGGGCGATTCACCCCTTGCACGGCCCGCACGGCGGAGGACAGTGATTGAGCGCGCAGGCGCTGGTAATTGGGCTCGTCAACCAGAAGGGTGGCTGCGGGAAGACGACGACCGCGGTCAACCTTAGTGCATCGTTGGCCGCGGCCGGTCATCCGACGTTGCTCGTCGACATGGATCCGCAGGCCAACGCGACGGTGAGTGTTGGCGTCGACCCGGCGACGCTCGACCACACGATCTACCACGTGCTGGTCGATCCGGATCATGAAGAAGGCCTGCCGCTTGCCGCGATCATCCAGCCGACGAGCGTGAAGCGCCTCGATCTGGCGCCGGCGTCGATCGATCTGGCGGCGGCCGAACTCGAACTCGCGGCCCGCATCGGTCGCGAGAACATGCTCCGGCGTCGCGTCGCACCGGTGCGTGACCGGTACGAGTTCGTGCTGATCGACACGCCGCCGTCGCTCGGCCTGCTCACGCTGAACGCCCTGGTGGCGTGCGACGCGATTATCGTCCCGATCCAGACCCACTACTACGCGCTGCTGGGCATGCGGCAGTTGCTCAAGACGTTGAAGATGGTCAGGGAGGAGGTCGGGCACCAGATCGAGATCCTCGGTGTGCTGCCGACGATGTACGATTCGCGCACGACCATCAGCAAGGAAATCCTGGCCGGCATCCACGACTTCTTCCCGAACAAGGTGTTCCAGTCGACGATCCACTTCAACATCAAGCTGGTCGAGTCGTCGATGAAAGGCGTGCCGCTCTTCGTCAGCAATCCTGACTCGCGCGGCGCCAAAGAGTACGCCAATCTGGCCCAAGAGGTGATCGCTCATGCCCAAGGGGCGCGAGGAGCTCCGGCGAGGAGTTAGGAGCCTCATCGAGGTCACCTCGCGGGAGATGGAAGCACTCGGGGGTGGTCGGGGGACCAACGACGCGACAACCGACGACGTGGCGGCCGAAGGCGCCGACCGTCCCATCCTCAGGCTGGTCCGGGAGCCGGTGGTGCGGCCCAGGCCGCTGCCCGAGCCTGAGAGCCCGCCGGCCGATACCGCGGCGGTGCCCGCGACCGAGTCGGCGCCGACCGCGCCCGCCGTTGCCCCGGGACCCGCGGCACCTGCGCCGACGCCGCGGCCGGCACCCGCGCCGGTGTACGGCATCCCGGCCGACGCATCCGGCGTCCATCCCAAGAAGGGCGTCTGCGCCGCGTACTATGTGAGCCATGCGTGCTGGGAGGTGCCCGACGCGTACTGCAATCAGGCGCTGCACGTCTGCATGCTGCGTGACTGCCCGGTCTACAACTTGAACCGCGAGGAGCTCGAGCGCCGGTTCGCTGCGAAGTTCGCCCACCTGTGGTAGGTTCGCCCGTCCGGGTGCGGCGCGACCGCGGGCGCGGCTAGCTGTCGAGCGAGAGCGCGAGCAGTTCGCGGAGATCGGTGACCCAAGCCCAGGCCGCGACTCCGCGCGCGGCGACCTCGCGCTGACGCGGGCCAAAGCCGATGAACCGCACCCCGGCTGCGTGGGCGGCCTGACCGTCGAGCCAGGAGTCACCCACGACGTAGCACAAACGGATCGGGCCGACGCGCTCGAGGATCAGACGGATGCCCGCGGGGTCGGGCTTGAGGCGCGGGACGTCGTCGCGCGTGACGACCAGCGGCAGGAACGCTGCCAACCCGAGCGCTTCCAGCAGACGGGCGGTTGCTGGCCGTGCGTTGTTCGTGAGGAGCGCAAGCCGGTATCCACGCGACGCGAGCGCCTCAAGGACGTCGTGGGCGTGCGGCATTACCTCGGCACCTTCGAGCCCCTCGGCCTCGAACGTCTCGATGAGCCCCCACATCCGGCGCGCGAGGTCTTGTGAGCGCTCCTGGCCGAGCTCGACGAGGCCGTGAATGGGCAGGCGCATAAGTTCCGCGCGCGGCGCAGGAAGGGACGCTGCGGTCTCCAGCAGGTCGATCAACGCCGCGCGCAGCTCCGAGAAGTTGATCCGGGAGTCGATGAGCGTGTTGTCGAAGTCGAAGATTAACAGAACAGAGGACTCCGGCTGCATCCGCGCACTGGATTCCCTGCGCGGGCCGGAGTTCCTGTCAGATGAGGGGGAACGGATGTGAGCGAGACCGCGGCGGTCGTACCGGTCGCGTCGCTGCGTGACCACGTGGGACAGACGGTGGAGGTGCGCGGCTGGCTGTACAACCGGCGCAGCAGCGGCAGGATCCACTTCCTGCTGGTGCGCGATGGCACCGGCATCGTGCAGGCTGTCATGTCCAAGGCCGATGTCCCGGACGAGGCGTTCGCTGCCGCCGAGCGTCTGCCGCAGGAGAGCAGTCTTACCCTGCAGGGCGTGGTGCGCGCCGACGCGCGCGCGCCCGGCGGCGTGGAGATCTCGGTGAGCGGGCTCCGGGTGGT
>JAVKJV010000002.1:115331-145335 GCA_031458775.1 Candidatus Fervidifonticultor quartus
GGTGCACGAGGCCGAGCCCTATCCGATCGGGCCGAAGGAGCACGGGGTCGACTTCCTGATGGACCACCGCCACCTCTGGCTGCGGAGCAGCCGGCAGCACGCGATCTTAAAGGTGCGGGCAGAGGTCATCAGGGCGATGACCGACTACCTGGACGACCTCGGGTACCTGCGGGTCGACGCGCCGATTCTGACCCCGGCGGCGGCCGAGGGCACGACGACGCTGTTTGCCACCGAGTACTTCGACTTGGGCCAGGCGTACCTCACGCAGTCGGGCCAGCTCTACAACGAGGCCACGGCCATGGCGTTCGGCCGGGTCTACTGTTTCGGCCCGACGTTCCGGGCCGAGAAGAGCAAGACGCGCCGGCATCTGATCGAGTTCTGGATGCTGGAGCCTGAGGCCGCGTTCATGGAACTCGACGAGTGTATGACGCTGGCCGAGGGGTTCGTCGCCGGTATCGTCGGCCGCGTGCTCGACCGGTGCCGCGCGCAGCTGGCGCTGCTCGAGCGCGACCTCGCGCCGCTCGAGCGCGTCGTCGCACCATTCCCGCGCATCTCGTACGACGAGGCGCTCCGGCTGCTGGCTGAGAAGGGCCTGCAGGTCAGATGGGGCGACGACCTCGGCGGCGACGAGGAGACCGCGGTGAGCGCCCACTTTGACCGGCCGGTCTTCGTGCATCGCTATCCGACGCAGTGCAAGGCCTTCTACATGCAGCCCGATCCCGAGCGGCCGGAGGTGGTGTTGGGTGCCGACCTCCTGGCGCCGGAGGGGTATGGCGAGATCATCGGCGGCGGCCAGCGCATCCACGATCCGGCCCTGCTCGAGCGGCGGCTCGTCGAACACAACCTGCCGGCCGAGGCCTACCGATGGTATGTCGACCTCAGGCGGTACGGTTCCGTGCCCCACTCAGGCTTCGGGATCGGGATCGAACGCACCGTGGCGTGGATCTGTGGTCTGGAGCACGTGCGCGAGACGATCCCCTTCCCTCGGCTCCTCAACCGGTTGTATCCGTGACGGGGCCATCGTTCAGCCGCGGAGTGTCGGGATCCACGCGGTGGCCACGCGCTCGAGCATCGCGCGGTTCGTGATCCACGAGTAGAGCGGGTAGTCCGGGTTCGGATCGCGCAGCCAGAACAGGATGAACTCGCTGAACCCGAGCTCACGATACCGGCCGACGAAGTCCTGGAACGCGGTCATCGAGGCCAGGACCTGGTCGCGGGTCTGGCCCATCATGAACGACCGGCGGACCTCGCGGGGGTCACGGCCGCGTGCGAGGCAGAACTCGTCGAGCATCGCGCCGCGCTCGCGCGTCACCCGCAACGCCTCGGCGGGCTCGAGGTCGCGGCCGCCGTTGGTGTTCCACGCGTCGCCGACGGCGGCGACGGCGCGCAGCAGGCTCGGGCTCTTGCCGCCGATCATGATCGGCACCCGCGGCCGTTGCAGAGGCGCCGGCTGCATCGAAGCGTCGGCCAGCGTGTAGTGCCGACCGTCGAACGACGTCCGCTCCTGCCGCAGCAGCAGGTCGAGAACGGTCACGTACTCGCGGAAACGCCGGAACCGCTCGGGGCGCGGCCAGGGCGTGATCCCGGTCATCGTATGGTCCTTCATGGCGCCGCCCGCTCCGATGCCCAGGTCCAGGCGGCCGCCCGAGATGTGGTCCACGGTCAGCGCCATGCGCGCGAGCAGCGCGGGGGTGCGTAGCGTGATCGTGGTCACCAGGGTGCCGACGCGCATCCGGCGCGTGTGGACCGCGAGCGCGGCCAGGGTCGTCCAGCACTCGTACCAGTGGTCGATCGGGCCGCGCGGGTTCACGAAGTGATCGGGCAGCCAGGCGCTGTCGAAGCCGAGATCGTCGATCAACCGCCAGCGTTCCACCAGCGCCCGCCACGGCAGGCTCTGCAGGATGATGACGCCGAAGCGCACGGGATCGGACACGGACGGCCTCCTTTGCCGGATCGTCGACCGCTCACTGTTCGCGGGTGGCGGGCCGTGACCCTTGCCTGGTCTGCGCGACTGTGCTAGCATCACGCATGGTAGACCGCTGCCGAACGTGATCGGCCTTCCGCAGGGCCGGTGCTGTGTGCGAGTGGGTGAAGGTGCCCGCTCGTTTTTTATGGCGGCGGAGACGGAGGCGCTTCAGATGAAGCGGCCACAGTGGATGGCTGAGGTCGAACGACTGGCGGAGACTGCGGCCGGTCGGTGGGGGCTGACCGTTGCCGGGATCGAGGTCCTCGGTGAGGGGCGGCACACAATCGTGCGTGTCACCGTCGAGGCCGAGGGTGGTGTCAGTGTCGATCGGTGCGCGGACGTTGCCGAGGCGCTCGGTCGCGCGCTCGACCTGCACGACCCGATCCCGCACCGGTACACGCTGGAGGTGGCGTCACCCGGGTTGGATCGGCCGCTCTTTCGCGAGGCCGACTTCGAGCGTTTCGCTGGCCGGAAGGTCGAGATCACGACCTATGAGCCTGTTGACGGCCGCAGGCGGTGGCGTGGGCGGCTGCTCGGTCTCGAGGGGGGGCAGGTGGCGCTCGACGTTGACGGCCAGGTGACCCGTCTGTCGCTAGTCGGGATCGCCCGGGCGCGGTTGGCCGTGGACATGGAAGACCTGCGGGAGGACTTTGCCAGAGGAGGGCACGCGAGATCATGAACGCTGAGCTGCTCCGTGCGCTGGACCAGATCGAAGAGGAGAAGGGTATTAGCAAGGATATCATTGTCGAGGCGATCGAGGCGGCCTTGTTGTCCGCGTACAAGAAGAACTTTGGCGCCACCGCGCAGAACATGCGGATTGAGATGGACCGGACAACCGGTGAGATGCGTGCGTATCAGGTCCGCACCATCGTGGAGGAGGTCGACGATCCCACGACACAGATCGCGCTGGCCCAGGTGCGCGAGTGGGACCCGACGGCCGAGGCCGGCGAGATGGTCGAGGTCGAGGTGACGCCTCGGGACTTCGGCCGGATCGCGGCGCAGACCGCGAAGCAGGTCGTCGTGCAGCGGCTGCGGGAAGCCGAGCGCGACCTCGTGTACAAGGAGTTTCGTGACCGCGAGGGCGACATCGTCACCGGAACCGTCCAGCGCATCGAGCGGAAGAACGTCTTCCTCGACCTGGGGCGCATCGAGGCCGTGCTGCCGCCGCCGGAACAGATCCCGCGCGAAGGCTACCGTCAGGGTGAGCGCGTCAAGGCGTACGTCGTCGAGGTCCGGCAGGGCACCCGCGGCCCGCAAATCGTCGTGTCGCGGACGCACCCGGGGCTGTTGAAGCGGCTGTTCGAGATCGAGGTGCCCGAGGTGTACGAGGGCATCGTCGAGATCAAAGCGATCGCCCGCGAGGCAGGAACTCGCAGCAAGATCGCGGTCGCCTCACGCGACCGCAACGTGGACGCCGTCGGCGCGTGCGTCGGCCCCAAGGGCTCGCGCGTGCAGGCGATCGTGGACGAACTCCGCGGCGAGAAGATCGATATCGTCTCCTGGAGCCCGGACGTTGCGCAGTTCGCCGCGTCGGCCCTGTCACCGGCCAAGGTCGTGCGAGTCGAGATCAACGAGGCTACTAAGACCGCGCTGGTGATCGTGCCCGATCACCAGCTCTCGCTGGCCATCGGCCGCGAGGGGCAGAACGCGCGCCTGGCGGCGAAGCTGACCGGGTGGCGCATCGACATCAAGAGCGAGTCACAGATCCGTGAGATCGAGGCACAGAAGATCTTCGTCGATCTGCCCGAGGAAGAACCGGTGCCTGCGGAACCGGCGGCCGCACCTGCGGCCACGGAGAATCCATCGTAGGCCGGAGGGACCATGCCCAGGGTCCGCCACGTCCCGCAACGGCAATGCGTCGCGTGCCGGCAGATGCGGCCGAAGCGCGAGTTGATCCGCGTGGTGCGCACGCCGGGCGGCGAGATCCGAGTGGACACGACGGGCAAGGTGTCCGGCCGGGGTGCATACGTGTGTCCGTCTGCGGCGTGCGCCGAAGCGGCGCTGCGGGAGCGGCGTCTTGGGCACGCGCTCGAGGTGGCGATTCCAGACGTCGTGGCGGACGAGTTGCGGTCGGTGGTCGCGCAGGGTGCACGGGGACTCGGGAACGCATGAGGAGGCCGCGGAATGCGGGTGTATGAGCTCGCAAAGGAACTTGGGCTGACCGCCAAGGAGGTCATGGACGTCCTGGCTGCCCTGAAGCTGCCGGTCAAAAGCCACAGCAGCAGCCTGACGATGACCGCCGAGGATCGCGTGCGGGCGCATATCGCGGCCACGCGTCCCAAGGGGAAGAGGGGGACCGTCGCGACCGCGCCGAGCGCGGCACCTGCCGCGCCGCCCGGGCCGCCGCGGCCCGAGGGCAAGACCCCCACCGGCGAGCGCATCCTCGGTGTGCGCAAGATCGTGATCCCTGCGCCGCCTCCGGTGGAGGTGACGCCGCCGGAACCGGCGCCCGCTCCCGTGATCGAGCCGCCGCTGGTCGTACGGCCCGCCGCACAGGCCGCGGCGGTGGTTGAAGCGCCTCCGGCGCCGGCCCCGCAGGCTTCGGCGCCCACGCCGCAGGCTGCCGCCCCCGCCGCGCCGCCGGTGGAGGCGCCCAAGGCTCCGCCGAAAGCGCCGCTCGCTCCAGAGCCCGCGCCGGGTGCCGTCCGCATCGAGCCGGTACGGCCGCCGCGTCGCGAGCCCCATCGTGAACCGCGTGAACGCGCTGCGCCCGCGCCCGAGCGGCCTGTCGTGCCGACGCCGCAGCGACCGGCGCCGCCGCGACCCCAGCCGCCGGCGGAACGCCGGCGTGGCCCGGGCGAGGGCCGGGCGCCGGGCAGGCCGCAGATTCAACCTCGCCGGCCGATGCATCGCCTGCCGCGGCGCCGCCGTGCGCCGACGCGCCAGGTCGAGGAGCCCGCGATCGAGGTAGCCGCGCCGCAGATTGCCGCGGAGGTCGAGTTGACCGGACCGTTGAGCGTCGGTGAGCTGGCGGCGCGGTTGCACGTGCCAAGCGGCGAGATCGTGAAGCGGCTGCTCGACAAGGGGATTTTGGCGGGGATCAACCAGCAGATTCAGGCCGACATGGCGGCGGATATCGCCGAGACGTTCGGGACGCGGGTCCTGCGACCGAAGCCGCTCACGGCCAGGGCGGGCGCGCCGTCCAAGATCGAGCGGATGACGGTCGCGGCCGGAGAGGGCGCGGTCCTGCGACCGCCGGTGGTCACGGTCATGGGACACGTCGACCACGGCAAGACGTCGCTGCTTGACGCGATCCGCAAGACGAAGGTCGCCGAGGGCGAGTTCGGCGGCATCACCCAGCACATCGGTGCATCCGTGGTCGAGTCCGCCGGGCGGCCGATCGTGTTCATTGACACGCCCGGTCACGAGGCATTTACCGCACTGCGCGCGCGGGGCGCTCAGGTGACCGACATCGCCGTGCTCGTGGTCGCGGCCGATGACGGGGTGATGCCTCAGACGATTGAGGCGCTGAACCACGCCAGGGCGGCCGGTGTGCCGGTTGTCGTGGCCATCAACAAAGTGGATCTGCCCCAGGCCAACCCTGATCGCATCAAGCAGCAGCTGGCCGACCTCGGACTCGTGCCCGAAGAGTGGGGCGGCGATACCATCATGGTGCCGGTGTCGGCCCGGCAGGGGACCGGTCTGGATCAGCTGTTGGAGATGATCCTGTTGGTGGCCGACCTCCAGGACCTGAAGGCCGAGACCGAACGACCGGCGCGCGGCACGATCATCGAAGCGCGGCTCGATCGCGGGCGTGGGCCGGTGGCGACGGTTCTGGTGCAAGAGGGCACACTCCACGTCGGGGATGCGGTGGTGGCCGGCGAGACGTACGGCCGCGTGCGCGCCATGGTGGACGCGCGCGGGCAGCGGGTCGACGAGGCCACACCGTCGGTGCCGGTCGAGGTGCTGGGCTTGGTCGACGTGCCGACGGCCGGCGACCTCCTCGAAGCGGTGCGCGATGAGCGTATGGCGCGGGCCGTCGCCGAGGAGCGTCGTGAGCGGCGCAAGGCGGCCGAGCTCGCGGCCGCCACACCCGCCGGGGCCGAGGCGTTGGGCCAGCAGGGGCCGCGCGAGATGCGGCTTATCATCAAGGCGGACACACACGGGTCGATCGAAGCCTTGCGGGGTGCGATCCCCAGGCTCTCGACGCCTGAGGTCAAGCTCACCATCCTGCACGCCGGCGTCGGCAACGTCACTGAGTCCGACATCATGCTGGCGGCGGCGAGCCGCGCAATCGTCGTCGGTTTCAACGTGCGGCCGGACGCGCAGGTGCGAAGGATCGCCGAGGACGAGCGCGTGGACGTGCGGCTTTACCGCATCATCTACGAGGCGCTCGAGGACCTGCAGCAACTGCAGCGCGGCCTGGTGGCGCCGAAGACGCAGGAGGTCGTGCTCGGGCAGGCGGAAGTTCGCCAGATCTTCACGATCTCGCGCCTGGGAACGATCGCGGGGTCCTACGTGACCAGCGGCCGAATCGTCCGCGGCGCCATGGCGCGTGTCATCCGTGACGGCGTCGTGGTGCACGAAGGCCGGATCGCATCACTCCGGCGTTTCAAGGACGACGTCCGCGAGGTCGCCGACGGTTTCGAGTGCGGGATTGGTCTTGAGCGGTTCAACGACGTCAAGGAGAAGGACATCGTCGAGGCCTACGAGGTCCAGCAGGTTCCGGCGTAGGCGCTCGCGGGACGGGCCCGGAGGGTTGCTCCATCATCGTCGGTGTGGCACGTGCCGAACTCAGCCTGCCCGGGGCCCGGGGGCTGAAGGACAAACGACGGCTGATCAAGAGCCTGGTCGAACGGGCTCAGCACCGCTTTCGCGTCTCCGCCGCGGAGATCGACCACCACGATACCTGGCGACGGGCTGCGGTCGGGTTTGCCTGCGTCTCCACGTCGACGCGGCACGCCCACGAGGTGCTGGCCGGCATCGCGACGTTCGTCGAGCACCAGGACGAGATCGTGTTGATGGATTTCCAGGTTGAGATTCGCTAGACGATGGAGCACGCGACCATGCCTGCGTCACGCGCCGAGCGACTGGCCGAGGTCATCAAGACCGAGGCGAGCGACATCATTCTCCGCGACCTGAAAGACCCGCGCATCGGGTTCGCGTCGATTACCGAGGTCGTCGTGAGCGGCGACCTGCGGCATGCCAAGATCTTCGTCAGCGTGCTCGGCGACGCCGAGGCCAAGCGCAGGACGATGGAGGGCCTCGAACACGCCCGGGGCCACGTCCGGTCCGAACTCGGCGCACGGCTGCAGATCCGGTCCGTACCGGAGATTCTCTTCCGCCTGGACGACTCGATCGAGCGCGGCGAGCGCGTCGTCTCGCTGATGCGGGAGGTCGCGGACCAGGGACAGCATGGACCCTCGCGCGGCGATCGCTCAGGCGCTCCGGACTAGCGGGGGCGTTTTGATCGTCTGCCACGTCGGCCCCGACGGCGACTGCCTGGGCTCGGGGCTCGCCCTCGGCTGGGCCTTGCGTGCACTGGGCGTCGCTGCCACGGTCGCCAGCGCCGATGGCGTGCCGGCGAGCCTGTCGTTCCTCCCCGGCGCCGCCGAGGTCGTCACCGGGGTGGCGCAGGATGTCGTCGCGGACGTCGCGGTCACCATGGAGTGCAGTACGCTTGATCGCGCGGGCCGGCTCGAAGACGCGGTGCGCCGCGCACGAACGATCGTGGCGATCGACCACCATGCCGATCTCGAACCGTACGCGCATCTGACCGACTGGGACCGGACGGCGGCGGCAGTGGGCGAGATGGTCGCCGACCTGATTGCGCGTCTTGGGGTGCGGGTCGACCGAACGATCGCGCTCTGTCTGCAAACCGCGCTCGTGACCGACACCGGCGTGTTCCGGTATGCGAACACGACGCCTCGGGTGCTCCGGCTCGCGGCCGACCTCGCCGAGGCCGGTGCGCCGGTGTTCGAGGTCGTGCGTCATGTCTACGAACAGCAGCCGGCGTCGGCGCTGCGGCTGCTCGGCCAGGCGCTCAACGGTCTCACGCTGCACCATGACGGCGCGGTCGCCGTCACGGCCATCACCCCGGACATGCTCGGCGCGACCGGCGCCTCGAGGGACGACGTGTCGGGAATCGCCGCGTTGCTTCGTACTATCGCCGGGGTGCGCTTGGCCATGACGTTCGAGGCCGACGGTGACGTGATCCGCGTCTCGCTGCGGTCCCGCGACGGCGTCCGCGCCGACCGCATCGCGCGTGCGCTTGGCGGCGGCGGCCATCCCGCAGCGGCCGGCGCCGACGTGCCGGGCAGCCTGGACGAGACGATGCGGCGCGCGCTGGCACTTGCTGCGGAGGAAATCGAGGCCGTCCGCGATGACGAACCGCCGAGCGCCTGACGACCGACCGCCGCTGACCGGCGTGCTCAACGTGCTGAAGCCGCCCGGGATGACCTCGCATGATGTGGTGGATGAGGTTCGCCGGGTCGCGGGCATGCGCAAGATCGGCCACACGGGCACGCTGGATCCGGGTGCCTGCGGGGTGCTTGTGCTGTGCCTGGGACACGCCACGCGCATCGCGGAGTTCCTGACGGACCAGCACAAGGCCTACCGGACCGAGTTTACGTTCGGGGTCGCGACGGATTCCGGCGATGCCTATGGTGCGGTCACGGCCGAGGTCGACGCTAGCGATCTCGACCGCGCTTCGGTGGAGGGTGCCCTGGACACGTTCATCGGTGAGATCGAGCAGGTGCCCCCCATGGTGTCGGCCGTGCACCACGCCGGCCGTCGCCTGTACGAACATGCGCGGCGGGGCGACGTCATCGAGATCGAGCCGCGTCGCGTCGAGATCACCGAGTGTCGCCTGCTCCAGTTCCGGCCCGGCAGGCATCCTGTGGCGCTGGTGCACATCGAATGCTCCAAGGGTACGTACGTCAGGGCGGTCGCCCGCGATCTCGGCGCGCGCTTGGGGATCGGCGCGCACGCCTCGTTCGTCCTGCGGACCCGCTCGGGTCGGTTCAATCTCGACCAGAGCCTGACGCTGGAGGAGATCTCGGCCGCCGCGTCAGATGGGCGCTTGCCCCTTGTGCTGGTCACCATGGATGAGGCCCTGGCCGATCTGCCGGCGGTCGAGCTGACGGCCGCACAGCGACACCAGATTCTCGACGGCCGGGCGCTCCCGCTGTTCCACGTGCCCGGCTGGTCACGGCTGCCCACGACCGGACCGGTGCGCCTGCGCGACCACCGCGGGCTCCTGGCCCTCGGCCGCGTTGAGGAAGGCCGCTTGCGGCCCTTCCGCGTGCTGCGCGGGGCCGGCGGATGATCGTCGTGCGCGGCGTCCAGTCGTTTCCCGCCGGGCGCGGGCCGGTCGCGCTCGCGTTGGGGACGTTCGACGGTGTGCACCGGGGCCACCGGGCGATCCTCGACGCGCTGCTGGCGGCCTCCCGGCAGATGGGCGGCCAGGCCGTGGTCGTGACCTTTGATCCGCACCCGGTCGCCGTCGTCGCGCCGCCCCGCGAGCCGTTCTTGTTGAGCACCCTCGAGGAGCGGGTCGCGCTGTTCGAGCGCACCGGGATCGACGTGCTTGTCGTCGTCCCGTTCGAGCCCCGGGTGCGGGCGATGCGCGCCCGCGCCTGGCTCGATCTGCTCGCCGCGCACATGCCCCTGGCGCGTGTGTACGCATCGTCCACGCACGCGTTCGGTCTCAACCGGGAGGGCACCCCGCAGTTCCTGGAGGACTGGGGCGCCGAGCGTGGCATCGGCGTGACCGTGATCCCTCCCGTGCGCGACGGCAATGCGATCATCAGCAGTTCCGCCATCCGCGAGCGTCTCCGCGCGGGCGACGTGCAGACCGCTGCGGAGTGGCTGGGCCGGTGGTACAGCGTCCGGGGCGAGGTCGTCGCAGGTGACGGCCGAGGACGCCAGTTGGGCGTGCCGACGGCGAACGTCCGGTTCCCGCCGGAGAAGCTGGTTCCGGGCCGCGGCGTCTACGCGGCCTACGCGAGCGCCGGCGGCAGATCGTACCCCGCGGCCGTCAACGTCGGTACGCGGCCCACCTTTGGCCAGGGCATCGTGGCGGTTGAGGCTCACTTGCTCGATGTGGATCTCGACCTGTATGGTCAGGCCATCACGGTGGAGTTCGTCCGCCGGCTGCGGGACGAGCATCGGTTTCCGACTCTGGAGGCCCTGCGGCAACAGATCGACGCGGACATCGCCGAGGTAAGGAGGGTGCTCGCCGACCAGCGGAGTCCGCTTGACAGGTAGTATTCTTGGCAGAAAAGTTATTTTTTGTTTAATTCCAGCAGATTTGGACGCCAACTTGTGTTTGTCTGAAGGGTGTGGGTGTGCTACGATGACCGTTGACCCCCCGCGGGGATGGTCGCTGCCTCCAGCGCCGTCTCGGCAGAGGGCGATGTTGTGGCGGGCGGCGCGCGGCGCCGGAGGAGGAACGATTGTGCTCAAGAGCGAGACGAAGCAGGGCATCCTTGGGAAGCACCGGCGTCACGAGGGCGATACGGGATCTCCGGAGGTCCAGGTGGCGCTGCTCACGGCACGGATCAACCAGCTCGCAGAGCACCTCAAGACGCACGCGAAGGATTTCCACTCGCGCCGTGGTTTGTTGAAGATGGTCGGGAAACGGCGCCGGTTGCTCACGTACCTCGAGCGGGCGGACATTGCGGCCTACCGGCGTCTGGTGGAAGAACTGGGACTGCGGCGCTAGGGCCTGCCGTACCCGCGGCAGTTCCTGAGTCTACCGCTGCCAACAACAGCAACAACAAGAGAAGGAAGGACGGACATCGATGGATCTGGCTGCACAGGTTCGCCGTGCCGAGGCGACGGTCGGCGGCGAGCGGATCGTATTCGAAACAGGGCTCCTGGCCCGCCAAGCGCACGGCGCGGTCACCGTGACCGTGGGCGAGACGGTGGTGCTGGTCACCGCCACCATGGCCGAGACCCCGCGGGAGGGCATTGACTTCTTCCCACTCACCTGCGACTTCGAGGAGCGGATGTACGCCGCCGGGAAGATTCCCGGCGGTTTCTTCAAGCGTGAGGGTCGCCCGGGCGAACGCGCCATCCTGACATCCCGGCTGATCGACCGCCCGATCCGGCCGCTCTTTCCCAAGGGGTTCCGCAACGACGTCCAGGTGATCGCGACCGTGCTCTCCACCGATCAAGAGCATGATCCGGGTGTCGCAGCGATGAACGGCGCGTCAGCAGCTCTGATGATTTCCGGGATTCCGTTCGCCGGTCCGGTCGGTGCCGTGCGTGTGGGGCTGATCGGCGACCAGCTCGTCGTGAATCCCACGCTGCGCCAGATCGAGCAGGAGAGCCGCCTCGACCTGGTCGTGGCCGGGACCAGCGACGCGATCCTGATGGTCGAGGCCGGCGCCGACGAAGTACCCGAGGACCGGCTGCTCGATGCCATCGACCTGGCCCACGCCGAGATCAAGCGGATCGTCGGGGCGCAGCACGCGTTGCAGGCTGCCGCCGGCAAGCCGGCGCGTCAGGTCACGATCGTGAAGCCGGATGCCTCGCTCGAAGCGGCGGTACGCGAAGCGGCGCTGCCGCTGGTGCGCGAAGCACTCAGCGTGCCGGACAAGATCGCTCGGGGAGACGCGCTGCGCGCCGTAGAGCAGGAGGTGCTCGCCAGGGTGGGCGAGACATACGGCGAGCAGGCCGGCGCCGTCCGTGACGTCATCACGGAGACGGTGAAGGACGAGGTCCGGCGCCGGATCCTGGAGGAGGGTGTGCGGCCCGACGGCCGCAAGACTACGGAGATCCGGCCGCTCGCCTGCATCGTGGGGCTGCTTCCGCGGACGCATGGCTCGGGCCTGTTCCAGCGGGGCCAGACCCAGGTGCTGTCGATCGCGACCCTGGGTACTGGCCAGGATGAACAGCGGCTGGACGACATCGGCATCGTGGAGTCCAAGCGCTACATGCACCACTACGTCTTTCCGCCGTTCTCCGTGGGTGAGGTCCGGCCGCTCCGTAGCCCGGGCCGGCGTGACATCGGGCACGGTGCGCTGGCCGAGCGCGCACTCGAGCCGTTGATCCCGACCGAGGAGCAGTTCCCGTACACGATCCGGGTGGTCTCCGAGGTCCTGGAGTCCAACGGCAGCACCTCGATGGCGTCGGTTTGCGGGTCGACCCTCGCGCTCATGGACGCCGGAGTGCCGCTTCGGGCGCCGGCCGGCGGGATCGCCATGGGCCTGGTCACCGGCGCCGACGGCCGCTACGCGATTCTCACCGACATTCAGGGCATCGAGGACGCCATGGGCGACATGGACTTCAAGGTCGCCGGCACGCGCGTGGGCGTCACGGCGCTGCAGATGGACATCAAGATCGGCGGGCTGTCCCGCGCGGTGTTCGCGGAAGCGCTCGCACAGGCACGGCAGGCGCGCATGGTGGTGCTCGACGCGATGGCGCAGGCGATTCCGGCGCCACGCACCAGCCTGTCGGCATACGCGCCGCGCATCCTCACCATTCAGATCAACCCCGACAGAATCCGCGACATCATCGGCCCGGGCGGGAAGGTGATCAACAAGATCACGGCCGACACCGGCACCAAGATCGACATCGAACAGGACGGCCGCGTGACGATCGCCTCGGTGAACGAAGAGGCCGCGCGACGGGCCGCGCAGATGATCGAGGGCATCGTTCGTGAGGTGCAGGTCGGAGAAGTCTATCGGGGGCGGGTCACGCGCCTGATGAACTTTGGGGCGTTTGTCGAGGTGCTGCCGGGCAAGGAGGGGCTCGTGCACATCTCCGAGCTGTCCTACGACCATGTCAACAAGGTCGAGGACGTCGTCAAGGTCGGCGACGAGCTCGAGGTGAAGGTCAAAGAGATCGACAGCATGGGCCGCATCAACCTGACCCATCGCGGCACGCAGCCGCCGCCCGAGGGCTGGAACCCGGAGTACGAGGAGCGGCAGCCGGCGGACATCTCGTCGCGGCGGCCGCTGCATCCGCGCCGCGAGGGGGGTGCCGGCGGCCGGCCGCCCCGACGCCGCGGCGGCGGAGGCGGGGGCGGGCCGCGCCCGGCGAGGCGGCCACACTCCTAGAGCGACACACCGGGAGACGCGGTGCGGAGGGCGCACATGGAGCCGATCCAGAAGTCCGTGCTCCCCAATGGCATCAGGGTCGTCACCGAGACCATGTCGCAGGTGCGCACGGCGTCGCTGGGGTTGTGGGTCGGAACCGGCTCGCGCTACGAGGCGGCCAGCCAGCACGGCATCTCCCACTTCCTCGAGCACCTCTTCTTCAAGGGAACGAAGACGCGGTCGGCGCTGGCCATCGCGCAGGCGGTCGATGCGCTCGGCGGACAGATGAACGCGTTCACGGACAAAGAGCACACCTGCTTCTACGTGAAGGTGTTGGCCAATCACCTGCCCGCGATCGTGGAGCTGATGGCCGACATGCTGCTCAACTCGGCGTTCGAGCCCGAGGCCATCGAAAAGGAGCGGCAGGTCATCACCGAGGAGATCAAGACCTACGAGGACTCGCCCGACGAGGTCGTTCAGGACCTGGTCGCGCAGACAATGTGGGACGGCCATCCCCTCGGCCGTTCCGTCATCGGCACCCGCAAAGCGGTGGCCAAACTGTCCCGCGACGACTTCGTGCGGTACATCGAGAAGCGGTACCGGGCCGACAACATCGTGATCAGCGTGGCGGGCGATGTGGCGCACGCCGCCGTCGTTGACCTGGTGGGCCGGTACTTCGGGACATGGGACGGCAAGGCATCCGTCCATCCCACGGAAACGCCGGCGGCCACCGCGGCGGTGTCCATCAAGATGAAGGACATCGAGCAGGTGCACCTGTGCCTGGCGGCGCCCGGCCGGTCGCAGGCCGCCGACGACCGCTACGTCCTGGCCGTGCTCGACAACGTGATCGGCGGCGGGATGAGCAGCCGGTTGTTCCAGGAGATCCGCGAGACCCGCGGGCTGGTCTACACGATCGCGTCGTACGCCGCGTCGTACCGTGAAGGCGGCATGTTCGTCGTCTACGGTGCGATGAGTCCGGAGAACGCGCCCGAGGTGCTGCGCCTGACGATCGTCGAGATCGCCAGGCTCGCCGAGGGCCTCGAAGACGCGGAGCTTGAGCGCGCAAAGGAGTCGCTCAAGGGCGGTATCATGCTCGGTCTCGAGAGCACGGGCAGCCGCATGTTCAAGCTGGGCCGCTCCGAACTGTACTACGGCCGTCAAATCGATCTCGATGAGATACTCGGTCGCATCGACGCGGTATCGGTCGTCGACGTACAGCGCATGGCTGCGGAGATCTTCGCGGCCGACCGGCTCGCGATGGCGGCCATCGGACCGTTCGCGGCGCGCAGCGCCGCGCGCGCCGATCTGGAACGCACCTTCACCGACTCTTTGCCGCTGCTGAAGCCCCGCGCGCTGGCCACGCCCGCGTAAGACGACCGCGACGCGCCGCCCGCAGGGAAGCGGCGGGTCTCGCGTCGAACCCCCGGACTCATGGATGCTATTCGTGTCGCGGTGAGCGGCGCGGCCGGCCGCATGGGCCGGACCGTGGTGCGCACCATCGCGCGAGAACGCGACCTGCGGCTCGTAGCCGCGCTCGATCTCGGGCACGTCGCGGGCCAGGACGCCGGCGAGGTCGCCGGCGCTGGCCGGCTCGGCGTGGCGGTCACCACCGAGTTCGCGGCACTCGTGGCCGCGGGGCCCGAGGTACTGGTCGAGTTCGCCACCGGGCGTGGTGTTGTTGACCACGCCAGGACCGCGATCGAGGCGGGCATCCGGCCGGTGGTTGGCAGCACGGGCCTGACGGCCCGCGACATCGATGACCTCACGGCTCTGGCGGCGCAACATCGCGTCGGCGCGATCATCGCGCCGAACTTCGCCATCGGCGCGGTGCTGATGATGGAGTTTGCGCGCACCGCCGCGCGATTCTTGCCGCACGTCGAGATCGTCGAGCTGCACCACGACCGCAAGCGCGACGCGCCGTCGGGCACCGCGGTAAAGACGGCACGGCTCGTCGCGGAAGCGCGTGGCGCCGCGCCGGCGCCACCGGTGGCGGAAGAGGAGATGGTGCCGGGCGCGCGGGGCGGGACGAGCGAGGGCGTCCGCGTGCACAGCGTCCGGCTGCCCGGCCTCAACGCGCATCAGGAAGTGATCTTCGGCGGACCAGGCCAGACGCTGACCATCCGTCACGACTCGCTGAGCGAGGAGTCGTTCATGCCGGGTCTACTGCTGGCGGTCCGGCGGGTGCGCGACCTACAAGGGCTGGTATACGGCCTGGAGCATCTGCTAGGATTGCGGTAAATACCCGGAGGACCATTGTGGCTTCGAACCTACGTGTGGCGGTCGTTGGCGCGACGGGAGCCGTTGGCGGCGCCATGGTGCGCATCCTCGAGGAGCGTCGCTTCCCGGTTGGGCAGCTCCGTCTGTTCGCCACGTCGCGCTCGGCGGGCAAGAGCGTGCCGTTTCACCGCACGCCGGTCATCGTCGAGGAGACCGGCGACGAACTGCTAGAAGCGGATCTCGTGCTGTTCGCCGGCGGCGACGACGCCAGCCGGCGGTACGCCTGGGCCGTGGCCGAGCGAGGTGGCGTGGTCGTTGACAACTCATCGACGTGGCGTATGGATCCGCGCGTGCCGCTGGTCGTGCCCGAGGTCAACGGCCACGCGCTCGCCCGGCATCATGGCGTGATCGCCAACCCGAACTGCACGACCGCCGCCCTGGTGATGGGGCTAAAACCACTTCACGAGGCGTTCGGGATCCGGCGCGCGGTCGTAGCGACGTATCAGTCGGTGTCGGGCGGCGGAATCGACAATATGCGCGCGCTGCTCGAGCACACGCGGAAGTTGCTGGAGGTGCCCGACGCGCTCGAGGCCGGTGACCTGGACCGCATCGCCGCCGCGGCCGGCACGGCGAGCCCAGTCGCCTTCAACGTCCGGCCGCAGTGGAAGTGGCAGCCGGACGGCGACACCGAAGAGGAAGCCAAGGTGGTGGCCGAGACCCGCAAGATCATGGAGGCCGACATCCCGGTCAGCGTGACCACCATGCGTGTGCCGGTGCTCGTCGGGCACACGCTGGTCGTGCACCTGGAGCTGACCCGACCGGCGGATTCTGATGAGGCACGCCGCGCGTTGCTGGCGTTTCCCGGCGTTGAGGTTGTGGACGACCCCGCGAACGACCGGGTGCCGACCCCGCAGCTGGCCGCGGGCCGCGACCCCGTCTACGTCGGTCGTGTTCGCAAGGACCCCTTCGACCCGCACGCCCTGCGGTTCGTGATCACCTCGGACAACCTGCGCAAGGGTGCGGCGCTCAACGCGGTGCAGATCGCCGAACACCTGCTCGCCGCGGGGCGCCTGCGCAGCCGTGCGGCACTCGCGACGTCCTAGGACGGCAGGCCGCGGCACGCGGAGAGGAGGCAGCGAATGGCACGCTTCGGTCATGTGATCACCGCGATGGTGACACCATTCGACGCCAGTGGCGAGGTGGACTATGCGAAGGCCGGGGCGCTGGCCAGGCGCCTGATCGACGGCGGGAACGACGGGCTGGTGGTCGCCGGCACCACAGGCGAATCGCCGACGTTGTCCGATGACGAGAAGATCCGGTTGTTTCACGTCGTGAAAGAGGCTGTGGGGAGCCGGGGGACGGTCATCGCGGGGACTGGTACGTACGATACCGTGCACTCCATCCACCTGTCGAAGGCGGCACACCGCGCCGGCGCCGATGGGCTCCTGCTCGTGAATCCGTACTACAACCGGCCGTCGCAGGACGGGCTCTATGCGCACTTTCGCGCCGTGGCTGAGAGCACGCCGCTGCCGGTCATGCTCTACAACATCCCGGGCCGGACAGGCGTGAACTGCGCACCCGACACGATCGCGCGGCTGGCCGAGATTCCCAACATCGTGGCCGTGAAGGAAGCCGCCGGGAGTCTCGATCAAGTGTCGGAGATCCGGGTTAAGACGCCGGAGGCGTTCCTCATCTACAGCGGCGACGACAGCCTGACCCTGCCGAAACTCGCGGTCGGCGCCACGGGCGTCGTGAGCGTCGCGGGCAACGTCACCGCCCGACCGATCCAAGAGATGATCCGGGCGTTCTTTGAGGGCCGAGTGGCCGAGGCGCTGCGGGTGCACCGGCGTCTGTGGCCGCTGTTCAAGGTGCTCTTCATCACCACCAATCCCGTGCCGGTGAAGGCGGCGATGCGGTTGACGGGGTTCGACTGCGGCCGCGTCCGGCTGCCTCTGGTGGATGCGACGCCCAAGGAGGAGGAGCAAATCAAAGCCGTCCTGGCGGCGCTCGACCTTGTCCCGGCGCCGACCTAGTCGCCGGCGGCCGATCCTCTCGCGCGGCGAGCGGTCTCGCGCACCCCGAGTGCCTGGGGTGCGTGTCGTGCTGCCGGATCGCCGCGAGGGATGCGCGGGCCGGCGCGTGCCGGAGAGGACATCGCGGGCGACCGTCGAACACTCGTACGCTACGGAAGAGCGCGCACCGTGAGGACCAGCACCTTCGACGCAGCATTCGCAGGAGCGCGGCCGTGTTCGCACTCATCATCCTCGGGCTCGTGCAGGGCCTGACCGAATTCCTACCCGTCAGCAGCACGGCTCATCTCCTGTTCACGGAGCACTACCTGGGGATTCCGCGGCCAGGACTTGTCCTGGAGGCTGTGTTGCACCTTGGCACGGCCGCGGCCGCCATCGTCATGTTCTGGCCCGATGTCGTTCGGCTCCTCCGGGCCGCCGGGTCCCTGGCTCGGCCTGGTCGAGGATCGGACGGCCGCCACCACGGCGACGGCCGGTTACTGACGGTCGTCGTGACGGCTACGCTCGTCACCGCGGTCCTGGGGTTTGCGTTTGCCGACCCGCTCGAGCAGATGTTCCGCTCGGTGCGCGGGACGGCATACCAGCTCGTGGTCACGGGGATCATCTTGTTGTGGCGCCGCGAGCGCGGAGCGCGAGACGGCGAGGACGCCGGTCTCGTCGACGGCCTGGCGCTCGGTGTCGCGCAGGCCCTGGCCATTGTGCCGGGCATCTCGCGCTCAGGTACGACGATTGTGACCGGTCTGGCGCTGGGTTTCCGCCGCACCGAGTCGGCCCGGCTGTCGTTCCTGATCGCGATTCCGGCAATCGTGGGCGCGAGCCTGTTTTCCCTCAGGGACGCCTCGGAGGCTTCGCGCCTGGGGTTTGCCCTGTCGGAGTTGCTCGTCGGCGGCGTCGTGGCCGGCGTAAGCGGCGCCATGGCGATCGCCTGGCTGCTGAACCTGGTCCGTCGGCAACGCCTGGCGTGGTTTGCGCTCTACTGTTGGGTTGTTGCCGCGATGGTACTGCTGACGGCGAGGTAGACGTCAATGGCCCGACGACGCGCGCAGCGACAGGCAGGCGCGAACAGGATCGCGGCCCTGGGCCTTGGGTTCGTGTTGACCGCGCTCTTGCTCGGCCTGTCATTCCTGCCCGGGGCTACCGGCGTGCCCGTGACCCTGGCGGCGTGGCAGCGCCGGCTGCTCGGCGTGGCAGCGCCGGCGCTCCCGGTCTACGTGCTGCTCACCGGGCTCGTGCTGATCGCCGCGGGCGAACGCGCGCGATTCACCCGCCGCATCGCGGGCATCCTGCTGGCCAGCGTGACCGCGGTGATGGCCGTCCACATACACACCGCGGTTGGCGACATGCTCGCCGCAGGGTTGAGCGGCCGCGGCGCCGGGCTGCTGGGCGGCGTGCTCACCGCCGGTGTGGCCCGCGCGCTCGGCCGTACCGGGCTGTGGGTCGCACTGGCTGTTCTGGCGCTGGCCGCCGTGGCGCTGTTGTCGGGCGCGACCGTGGCGTCGCTGGGTGCCGGCGTGCGGCTCGCAGGACTGGCTCTGGCGGGGGTGGTGCGCGCGTTCGTCCGGGGGCTGGCGTGGTCAGGCGAGGGAGTGGTGCGAGCAGCCCGGGACGTGGGGCGTGTCATGATTCCGTTGTTGCGCCAGGGCGTGCGCGCCACCGCCAGAGGGCTGGCCCGTGTGACCGCGAGGGTGGCGGCGCTTGCCGCGCGAGGCCTGGCGGCGGCGCGCGCGTGGGTGTCGCCACCCACGGCGCATGAGCCTGTTCCGGCACCGGCAGGACCGCCGATGGATCTCATGGCGCCGGCTCCCCCGGCGCGCACGGTGGAGACGCCCCCCGCAGGACCTGTGCCCGCCGGGAGCGAGACGCCGGAGGGGCATGGGAGTCCTCCGGACGCGCCCGAGGCGGTTGGATCGAAGCCGGCGCCAGAGCCCGGCGATCGTCGCCGGCCGCGGCGGGCCGCGCCGAAGGGCGGTGTCGATCCCGGACAGGAGCGCCTGGACTTCGCGGCGGCGGACTACCGGTTGCCGCCCCAGTCCGTGATCGGTGAGGCCGGTCCCAACCGCGGGAAGACCCGCGTCGATCCGGCGGAGACCGCGCGGGCGCTGGAGCAGACCCTGGAGAGCTTTGGGGTCAAGGTCAAGGTCGTGCACTGGGAGGTCGGGCCGGTCGTCACCCGGTTCGAGGTCCAGCCGGAGCCGGGCGTCAAAGTGCAGAAGATCACGAGCCTGACCAACGACATCGCGCTGAACTTGGCCGCGCAGAGCGTGCGGATCGAGGCGCCGATCCCGGGCAAGTCCGCGGTCGGGATCGAACTGCCCAACCAGAAGGCGAGTCTCGTCCACCTGCGTGAGATCCTCACGTCCGACCCGTTCCAGAAGGCCGCGGGGCCCCTGACCGTGGCGGTGGGCAAGGACATCGCCGGGCATCCGGTGGTCGCCGAACTTACCGAAATGCCGCACCTGCTCATCGCGGGTGCGACGGGCTCCGGCAAGTCTGTGGCTCTCAACGCGATGATCGCGAGCCTGCTGTTCAAGTGCACGCCGCGGCAGGTACGCTTCGTGATGATCGACCCCAAGCGCGTCGAGCTGACCGACTACAACGACATTCCTCACCTGCTCACGCCCGTCGTCACCAACCCGCGCCAGGCCGCGAGCGTGCTCAAGGACATGCTGCGCGTCATGGAGCAGCGCTTCGAGCTCTTCGCGAAGGCCGGCGCCCGCAATATCCAGAGCTACAATCAGCTCACCGACGTCGAGCCGCTCTACTACATCGTGATCATCATCGACGAACTGGCCGACCTCATGATGGTTGCGCCGGCCGACTTCGAGGACATCATCTGCCGACTGGCCCAGATGACGCGCGCCACCGGTATCCACCTGCTCGTGGCGACGCAGCGGCCGTCCGTCGACGTCATCACCGGGCTCATCAAGGCGAACATCCCGTCCCGCCTCGCGTTCGCGGTCTCGAGCCAGGTGGATAGCCGTACCATCCTCGATACAACCGGCGCCGAGAAGTTGCTGGGCCGCGGCGACATGCTGTTTCTGCCCATCGGTGCCTCGCGGGCGATTCGGGCGCAGGGTGCGTACATCGCGGACGATGAGATCCGTGCGGTGGTGGAGTGGTGGCGCCTGCAGGGGTCGCCGGTGTACGACCGCCAGCTCGTGGAGGCGCAGCAGTCCACGCCGACCGAAGAGCACGCCGACGGCGAACGACTCATCGAGGCCGCGCGGCTGGTGGTGCGGTCGGGCTACGGTTCGGTGTCGTTGTTGCAGCGCAAGATGCGCATCGGGTACGTCACCGCCGCGCGGTTGATCGACGAGCTCGAGGCGCGCGGGATCGTGGGCCCGGTGCAAGGCAGCAACCCGCGTGAAGTACTCATCGGGCTCGATCAGCTCGAGCAGCTGTTCCGTCGCAAGAACGCCTCGTAGGCGCTGTCCGTGACCGGGCCGGGCGGTGCCCGCGGCGGCACGGCGCGGCCGCCGGAGGACTCGGGCGGAGGCGGCCAGAAGTACCCCGGTGTCCAGCCACGATGAATGCACAGAGAGGGGTGGGAGCATGAGGCACGTCGCGACCCGCGCGGCGGTGCTGATGTTGGTGTGGTCGCTGGGGATGTTCCTTCCGGGATTGGCGCCGGCAGCGAGCGGCGCGGCCACGGGCAAGATGCGCATCGGGATGGTGTACGATGTGGGCGGCCGGGGCGACCTATCGTTCAACGATATGGCCTACGCGGGACTGTCGCGGGCGCAGAAGGAGTTTGCAGCCAAGATCGAGGTGAAGGATCTGGAGCCGACGGCGGGCGGCGAGAACCGCGAGGAACTGCTCCGCCTGCTCGCGGGTGAGAAGTATGATCTGATCTTCGGGATCGGGTTCCTGTTCACCGACAGTATCACGCGGGTCGCCAAGCAGTTTCGCGGCGTCCGGTTCGGGATCGTGGACGGATTCATCGACAAGGAGCCGAACGTCGCGAGCCTGCTCTTCAACGAGCACGAGGGGTCGTTCCTCGTCGGCGCGGCCGCAGCCCTGAAGTCGAAGTCGGGCAAGATCGGCTTCGTCGGCGGCATGAAGATCCCGCTGATTGAGAAGTTCGAGGCCGGGTACATCGCCGGTGCGAAGTATGTGAAGCCGTCAATCACCGTCTTCTCGGACTATGCCGGGACCACCGGCGAGGCGTTCCGCGATCCTGTCAAGGGCAAAGAGCTCGCGACCGCGCAGTACGACCGCGGCGCGGACATCATCTACCACGCGTCCGGCGGTACCGGGATCGGCGTCTTCGAGGCGGCGGTCGCCAAGAAGAAGTGGGCGATCGGCGTCGACGCCGACCAGTCGCTCACGGCGAAGGCCGACCAGCGCGCCCAGATCCTGACCAGCATGATGAAGCGGGTCGATGTGGCGGTCTACGAGACCATCAAGGACCTGGTCAACAACCGGTACAAAGCCGGCGTGCGTGGCTTCGGGCTCAAGGAGGGCGGCGTGGGCTACGCCGTCAACCAGTACAACCGCGAGCAGATGAAGGACATCATCCCGAGGCTGGAGCGCCTCAAGCGCGACATCATCGCCGGCAAGATCAACGTGCCATCGGACCGCAAGCAACTCGACGCGTTCGTCAAGACCCTCAAGCCGTAACACACTGGCCCCGGGGCGGCGCGAGACGCGCGCCGCCCCGGGGATCGCCAGATGACCCCAGTCGTCGAACTGTCCGGGATCACCAAGCGCTTCCCGGGCGTGGTGGCCAATGACGCGATCTCGCTGGCTGTCGCGCCGGGCGAGATCCATGCGATCGTGGGGGAGAACGGCGCGGGCAAGTCGACGCTGATGAAGATCCTGTACGGGCTGTACCGACCCGATGAGGGCACGATCGCGGTCCGCGGCCGGCCGGTCACGCTGGACACCCCCCACCGCGCGATCGAGCTCGGGATCGGCATGGTACACCAGCACTTCATGCTCATCCCGCGCTTCACCGTCGCCGAGAACGTCATCCTCGGGGCCGAGCCCGCTCAGGCCGGCCGGCTCCGGTTGGGCGAGGCGCACGCCCGGGTGGCGGCCCTGGCCGACCAATACGGCTTTGCCGTGGACCCCAGGGCCGAGGTCGGTGCCCTTTCGGTCGGCGAGCAGCAGCGCGTCGAGATCATTAAAGTGCTCTACCGGGGCGCGGAAGTGCTCATCCTCGACGAGCCCACCGCCGTGCTGACCCCGCAGGAGGTCGACGACCTGTTCGTCAACCTGCGGCGGCTGCGCGCCGAAGGCAAGACCATCGTGTTCATCAGCCACATCCTCGAAGAGGTGCTGGCGATCGCCGACCGCATCACCGTGTTGCGGGCTGGCCGCGTGGTGGGGACGCTGGCGGCGCGTCGCGCGACCAAGTCGCAGATCGCCGAGATGATGGTCGGCCGACCGGTGCTGATGGATCTTGCGGTGGTGCCGATGGAGCCTGGCGCGGTGCGGCTGCGTCTCGAGGACGCGGTCGTCGTCGGCGCGCGGGGACGACCTGCCGTCCGCGGGGTGTCCCTCGCCGTGCGGAGCGGTGAGATCTACGGCATCGCGGGTGTCGAGGGCAACGGCCAGTCCGAGCTCGTCGAGGGGATTGTAGGTCTGCGGCCGTTCGTCTCCGGCCGCCTGTTCGTCGGTGATCAAGACGTGACGCGGGCCGGGGTGCGCGAGATCCGTCTGCTTGGCGTGGCCCACATCCCCGAGGATCGGCACAAGGGCGGGCTCGTGCTGCCGATGGACGTCTGGGAGAACCTCATCCTGGGACACCATGCCCGCGCCGTCTTCGGGCGAGGCGCCCTGCTCGACCGGCGCCGCATCACCGAGTTTGCCGAGGAGCGCGTCAGGCGCTTCGACGTGCGCACGCCGTCGCTTGCGACGCCGGTGCTGGCGCTGTCCGGCGGCAACCAGCAGAAGGTCGTTGTCGCCCGGGAGTTCGGGTTCGAGCCGGCGGTGCTCATCGCGTCGCAGCCGACCCGGGGGCTGGACATCGGAGCGACCGAGTTCGTGCGCCGTCAGATCCTCGACGCACGCGCGGCCGGCATGGCCGTCGTGCTGGTCTCGGCGATGCTCGACGAAGTCCTGTCGCTGGCCGACCGGATCGGCGTCATGTCCGCCGGGCAGATCGTGGCCGAGTTCCCCCGCGGCGCGGCGACCCCGCGCGAGATCGGTCTCCACATGACCGGTACGCGCGCCGCCGAGGCGCGAGCATGAGCACCGCAGAGGCGACCGGCGTATGAGCGCGCGCGTGCGGCTCGTGGTGCTGCAGGTCGCGGCACCGGCGCTGGCCATCGGCTTCGCCGCGCTCGTGGCCTCCGGCATCATCCTGGCGATCGGCAAGAATCCGATCGACGTATACGTCACGATGGTCCGGTTCAGCTTCACCCGTATCGACAGCGTGGCAGCGATCCTCTTCAAGACCACCCCGCTCATCTTCGCCGGGTTGGCCGTGGCCCTGTCGTTCCGGGCGAACGTGTGGAATATCGGGGTGGAAGGGCAGTACTACGTCGGCGCGTTCGCCGCGTCCCTGGTCGCGTTCGGCCTCCGCGGGCTGCCCGCGGCGGCGCACTTGCCGCTCGCCGTGTTTGCCGCAGTCGTCGCCGGTGCGCTCTGGGCGTTTGTCCCGATCGCCCTCAAGCTGCGGCGCGGCGCGCATGAAGTCATCACCACGATTATGATGAACTACATCGCAAGCGCCGTGGTGTTGTACCTGCTCGCCGACGTCTACCGCGATCCGACCCAGGTCGGGACCCCGAGGGTCCGCACGCCGCTGTTCGCGGACGAGGCACGCGTGCCGCTGCTGGGTCCGTTGTTGAACCGCCTTGGTCTCGCCATTCCCGAGCACTCCGCCCTCAATGGGTTCCTCGTATTGGGCCTGGTCCTGTGCGTGGTGATCGCCGTCTGGCTCTCCCGAACGCGCTTCGGCTACGAGGTCCGGGCCACGGCGCTGAACCCCGATGCGGCCGAGGCCGCCGGAATCAGTCTCGACCGTGTGCGATTCGTGATGTTCATGACCAGCGGCGGGCTCGCGGGCATGGTCGGGCTCTCCGACATCCTGGGATTCTTCGGCTACTTTGACATCGACTTCCCGAAGGGGCTGGGATTCCTCGGGATCTCGGTGGCGCTGCTCGCACGCAACAACCCGCTCGGGATCGTCCCGGCCGCGCTGCTCCTCGGATTCCTGGACCGCGGCGCGCAGGGGGTACAGGTCTTCTCGGGTGTGCCGCGCGAGGTCATCACGATCATGCAGGCCCTCATCATCCTCGCGATCGTCGTGGCGTACGAGCTGCTGACGCGCTACGTGCGTGCCCAGCGCAAGCGGGAGGCCGAGCGCGCCGTTGCCGGCCCGGCCATGCGCGAGACCGCGGGGGGCTCCTGACCCATGGACCTGCTCGTCTCCTTGTTGAGCGTCGCCCTGCTGGCCTCGGCGGTTCGGCTCACCGTGCCGATCCTGTTGACGGCGCTCGGCGCCGTGTACACCGAACGCGGCGGCGTCTTCAACATCGGTCTCGAAGGCACCATGATCATGGGTACGTTCTTCGGCGCCGCGGTCACGCATGTCGTCAGCCGGGCCTTGCAGACTCCCGGGGCCGAGGCCGCTGCGGAGTCGGCCATCGCGCCGCTGGCGGGGATGCTGGCCGCGATGGGTGCGGGTGTCCTCTTCTCGCTGATTCACGCGGTGATGTCGGTGACGTTTCAGGTCAACCAGCTGATCAGCGGGGTGGCGCTGAACCTGCTCGCCACCGGTCTGGCGCGCTTCCTCAACATTCTGTTCTTCGGCGTGGCCACGCAGTCGCCGGGCATCCGCGGGTTTACGCCGTGGAGCATTCCGGGGCTTCGGGAGATTCCGGCGCTGGCGCCGGTCGCCACCGGCATCTCGCCGGTCATCCCGGTTGCACTGCTGCTGGTTGTGACCGGGCAATGGGTGCTGCTGCGGACGGTCTTCGGACTGCGCTTGCGCTCGGTCGGCGAGCATCCGCGCGCGGCCGACACCCTCGGCATCAATGTGTCGCGTTATCGCTACGCCGGCGTGCTCATCAGCGGCGCCCTGGCCGGGCTCGCCGGCGGCTACCTGTCGATCGAGCAAGGCCGAGGGTATCTCGAAGGGATGACCCAGGGGCGCGGGTTTATCGCGCTCGCCGCCATGATCTTCGGGAACTGGTGGCCGGTCGGCGCGCTCGGAGCGTCCGCGCTGTTCGGCTACTTCGACGCGCTGAGCCTGCGCGTGGTGCACACCGCGATTCCGTATCAGTTCATCACCGTGCTGCCGCATATCGCGACGATCCTCGTGCTGGCCGGGGTCGTGCGACGGGCGGTTCCGCCGGCTGCGGACGGGATCCCCTACAGCAAGGAAGAGGGCTAGTGGCGGTGGTCGCCACGACGGACGGCGTCTCGCGCGCCGTGGAGCTGGTCGTGCGCCACGCCGGCACGCGGCCCAGACCGCGGTCGCCGAAGGTTCGGAAAGACGATCTCAGGCCGGAGGGAAAGGCGGAGGACGTGGGGAACATCGAGCGCGTGGTGCAGCCCGTGAGATCAGATCGCCCGCGCCCCGACATCGGTGCCGCGCTGCGCCAGGCTCGCGTCGAGCGAGGCCTGTCCTTGACCGAGCTCCAGGCGCGGACCAAAGTGCGCGCCCGATACCTGGCCGCGCTCGAAGAAGGACGGTTCCAGGACCTGCCGCCGTACCCGTTCGCGCGCGGGTTCCTGCAGACCGCAGCCGAGGAGTTGGGCCTGGATCCCGGACCCCTTGTCGCGCAGTTGTCCGTGACGATGGGTTCCAGCGCCGAGCCCTCGGTCGAGAGCTGGAAACGGCTCGACGGCGCCGTGAGGCCTGCGGTGCCGCCATCGCGCGCCCGGCGCATCGCGATGACTGCGGCGGTGATCGGGATCGCCGCTATTGGGGCCCTGGCGGTCATCTTTGCGCAGCAACTCCGGCAGTTCAGCGAGCCGGCTCCCAGCCCGACCCCGGAGGCCGCACCAACGGGCACCCAGGCCGCCGCCACAGGGCCTCAGGATGCCCCGGTTGCTGGCCCACAGGCCCCGGTCACGCCGGCCGAGGCCCTTACCCCGGCGCCGGCTCCCGAAGCGACGCCTGGGGCCGCTGACGCGGTCGCGGCCGCCGGCGGGGTGACCGTAGCACTCGAAGCCACCGGGCGTTCATGGCTGCTCGTCGTCGTGGACGAGACGGCCGTGTTCGAAGGGTTTGTGGCCGCGGGTGACTCCCGGCGCTGGACGGGCAAGACCACCATTCGGGTGCGCGCCGGCAACGCAGGCGCGGTCACGCTGGTGGCCAACGGCACGGTGTTGAAGCCCCTCGGGCTCGCGGGCGAGGTGGTCGACCGCACCTTCTCCAGCAGCGGGTCCCGCTGACGGCCCGGCTGTTCATGCGCGCCGAGATCATCTCCGTTGGCACTGAACTGCTACTCGGACAGATCACCGATACCAATGCCGCGTATTTGGCCCGCCTGCTGGCGTCGTACGGGATCGACGTGCTGTTCAAGCAGACCGTGGGCGACAACCTCGACCGCGTCCGCGCCGCGGTTACACAGGCGTTGAGCCGCGCTGATCTGGTGCTGATGACGGGCGGGCTCGGTCCGACCGAGGATGACCTGACGGCCGAGGCCGTGGCGCAGGCTGCGGGCGTGCCGATGGTTTTCGACCAGGGGGTCGCGGACGCGATCAAAGCGTTCTTCGAGATTCGGCGCCGTCCCGCGCCGGAGTCGGTGTACCGGCAGGCGCGGATTCCCGCAGGCGCGCACGTGATTCCGAACCACCGGGGCACGGCGCCCGGGCTCAGACTGGCGGTGGGCGAACGCACCGTCTTTCTGTTTCCCGGCGTGCCAAGGGAGATGGAGGGGCTGGTGCACGACGGGCTGATCCCGTGGCTGCGGGAGCACAGCGGCGGCGTGGTCATCAAGTCGCGGACCCTTCGCGTCGCCGGGCTCGGCGAGTCCATGGTCGAGGAGCGCGTCCGGGACCTCATCCGTACCCACAACCCGACCGTGGCACCGTACGCCAAGCTTGGTGAGGTCCACTTGCGGATTACCGCCAAGGCGCAGCCCGATCAAGCGGACGCGATGATCGCGGAGGCAGAGGCCAGAATTCGCGAGCGCCTCAAGGACGCCGTCTTCGGGGTGGACGACGAGTCCCTGCACGAGGTTACGGCGCGGGTGCTGATTGACCGGGGCCGCACGTTGGCCACTGCCGAATCCTGCACCGGCGGCATGGTCGCCGCCCGGCTGACCGAGGTCCCGGGCAGTTCTGCCTTCCTGCTCGCGGGCTACGTGGTCTACAGCAACGCCGCCAAGGTGCGTGATCTCGGCGTGGCTCGTGCGCTGCTCGACGCGCACGGCGCCGTGAGCGCGCCGGTCGCCGAAGCGATGGCGCGCGGCGCGCGCTCCAGGGCCGGGAGCGATGTGGGATTGGGCATCACCGGCATCGCCGGCCCAACGGGTGCCACCGAGACCAAACCGATTGGCTTGGTCTACGTCTCGATCGTGACGGCGGCCGGCGCGCGTACCGAGGAACTCCGGTTTGGTGAGCAGCCCGGGCGGCAGGGCATCCGGCACCTGGCGACACAATCCGCGCTCAACCTCGTCAGGCTGACGTTGCTGCGCGCATGACCTTGCATCGCACGTTCATCTCGGTCGAACTCAGCGATGAGATCCGACGGCGCGCGGCTGCTCTCCAAGACGACCTGCGGGCGGCGGGCGTGCGCCTCCGGTGGGTGAAGCCGCACCATCTGCACTTCACGTTGCGCTTCCTCGGCGAGCTGTCCACCGCACAGGTCGCCCTCGCCGTTGTGGCGACGCGCGAGGCCGCGGCCGAGATCGCGCCGTTTGCCGTGACGCTCGCCGGGCTTGGCGCGTTTCCGACCCTCGAGCGTCCTCAGGTGATCTGGATCGGGACGTCGGCCGGCGCCGAGTCGCTGGAGACGCTCGCGGCGCGCGTCAGCGAGGCCCTGGCGCGTGAGCACTTCGGCCCAGACCGCCGGCCCTTTCGCGCCCACCTCACCCTCGGGCGGGTGCGCGACGAACGTCACTGGGGCGAACTCGTCCGGGCCCTGCGCCGATTTCAGGACCGGGAGATCGGCGAGATGCCCGTGGAGTCAGTCACAGTCATGGAGAGCCGCCTGACGCCCGAAGGACCGATCTATGCCCCACGCGAGCAGGTGCGCCTGGGCCACGCCTTGAATTCCCCAAGCGTCTAGCCCCTAAGCCTAGTATATCGGCGGTGTTGCCGGCAGTTTGTAGGGTTGACATGCGAACATTTGTTTGGTACTATCCGGCCATCGCTCCCCAGGAGGTCGGACATGAGTGAGCGTCAGCGTGCGCTGGACCTGGCCGTTTCCCAGATCGAGAAGCAGTTCGGCAAGGGCTCCATCATGAAGCTTGGCGAGGCCTCGGCGAAGCTGCAGGCCGAGGCGATCTCGACCGGTGCCCTGGGGCTCGACATTGCGCTGGGTATCGGCGGCGTGCCACGAGGCCGTGTCATCGAGATCTACGGGCCCGAAGCCTCCGGCAAGACCACGCTGGCGTACCACATTGCCGCCGAGGCGCAGCGGGAAGGTGGGGTGGCGGCGTTCATCGATGCCGAGCACGCGCTCGACCCGGCGTACGCACGGGCCTGTGGGGTGGACGTTGACAACCTGCTGTTATCTCAACCCGACTCCGGCGAGCAGGCGCTTGAGATCGCCGAGACGCTCGTGCGCAGCGGCGCCGTCGACGTGGTCGTCGTGGACTCCGTGGCGGCACTGGTTCCGAGGGCCGAGCTCGAAGGCGAGATGGGAGAGCCACAGATGGGGTTGCAGGCTCGCCTGATGTCCCAAGCCCTGCGCAAGCTGGTCGGCACGATCAGCCGGTCTCGCACGATCGTCGTGTTCATCAACCAGATCCGGGAGAAAATCGGCGTGATGTTCGGCAATCCGGAGACGACCACCGGCGGACGCGCGCTGAAGTTCTACGCGTCGGTCCGCATGGAGATCCGCAAGACCGAGAACATCAAGAGCGGCGACGAGGTCAGGGGGATGCGCGCGCGCGTGAAGGTCGTGAAGAACAAGATGGCGCCGCCGTTTCGCGATGCCGAGTTCGAGATCATCTATGGGCAGGGGATCTCGAAGAATGGCAACGTGCTCGACGTCGCGACAGCGATGGGTGTCGTGTCACGGTCAGGCACATGGTTCACGTACGGCGATCTGCGACTGGGGCAGGGCCGCGATAACGCGCGGGAGTTTCTGGACAACAACCCTGAGGTCGCCCGGGAGATCGACCGCAAGGTCCGCGAGGCGCGCGGCATTGTCCGGCACAAAGAGACGCCGGCCGACGCTCCGGCGCCAGTCCCGACGCCCGAGCCGGCCGCGCGGCAGCCGGTGCGGGCGCGTGGATAGCGCGTCAGGCCGTGGGGGAACAGTCAGGCGCGCGCGTTCTTCGCGTCACGCTCCTCCCGCGCGATCCTCGCGTCTGCCGGTTGGAGATCGAGGGTCGTGGCACGCTCCGGGTGGCGGCCGAGACCGCCCGGACGTTGCGGCTTAAGGCTGGCGCGGTCCTTGAGCGGGCGGTGCTGTACGAAGTTGAGCAGGCCGCCCGTCGGCACGAAGCCAGGGCGATCGCGTGGCAGCTCCTTAAACGCCGGCTGCGAAGCCGCGCCGAGCTGGAGCAGGCGCTCCGGCGCCGGCACATCCCGCCCGATGTCGTGCTCACCGTGTGCGCTGAGCTGCGGCGTGACGGATGGCTCGACGATGCCCGGTTCGCGCGCAGTTGGGTGCAGGATCGGCTCGCCCTGCGACCGTGCGGCCCGCGCCGGCTGCGCGCGGAACTGCGCGCCAA